>CAVZZZ010000002.1:0-22080 GCA_963780045.1 uncultured Planctomycetia bacterium
GCGGCCGAAAAGGTTCGTCCGCCAAACCAAGTCGGGCAGTTCGCTGTGGTCGAAAGCGAAGGCCTGATCCCGGAGAATAACGACCATATTAAGCGCCTCGCCGAGGTCGTAGGACGGGATGGCCAACAGAGAGCGGCCCTGGGAAAGGTACTCGGCGGCCGGATCGTCCGGGTCAACGTCCAGGTCGTCGATCACTTCCGGCATTCCGTCATAGATCAGTCGCGCCAAGAGGCCGCCGGAAAGCAGCGGCAAGCGGTCCCTTTGCTTCCAGGGATTGATTTCCTCGGACCACGTCGTGCTGCGGGTGATGCGGTAGTTTGGATAGGAAAGTCCGCGGCGGCTGAGCGAAAGGCGCAACGTGTGCCGCGGCACGAGTTGGCGTATCTTTTCGCCGTAGGCGCGGACCATCTCTTGTGGGTCGGTGTGGAGGCTCAACTCCCGCATGGCGTCGACGATCAGGTCCAACCGCCGTCGCCAGTCCGTGACGGCCGGTTCCGCGAAGATGGTTTGTTCGGAAATCGACATGCCGGAATGTTATGCAGCGGCCGAGCCGAGGTCAAGCTTTGGCGTTTTCGCGCTGGATGATTTATCGCCCGTGGCGGCGCTTCCACTTCTGCCGCCAGCCAGCGCCCTTTGCGAACCTGGCACCGCAGTGTAGAATCGGATTGTAGTGTCTCCGTCATGTCAGCCGTTGAGGTTCCGCCACATGAAAGCCGTAATCCAGTTCACGAAGCCCGAAGAAGCACGTGCGCTGCCCATTTTGCTTCGGCACTCGGCTGGGACCATCCTGCCGAACCGAACTTATGTGCTGAACGAGGAGTCGGTAGCCGAATTGCGGAAATCTGGAATCCGCTTCGTCACTCTCAGCCATGAATCGGCTGCACCCAGCCTAGAGGGAGTGGGATCCGGTGAAAGAGTATGACATCTTCGTACCCCTCTACTTCAACGACGGGACGCCTATCGAGGCCGAGAAATTCCAAGAGTTACAAGAGGTGTTCTTAGGCCAATTCGGTGGACTGACGTTTCTTCCGCAACCGAACAAAGGCTTTTGGCGAATGGCGGGAATCACCTATCGTGACGAAATCGTAGTTTATCGGGTAATTGCTCCCCGCCCGTACGGAAAACTCACGCGATTTCTTGGCGAAACTCAAGCAGCGGTTGAAAATCGAGCTTGAGCAGGAGGAAATCTTGATTGTCGAGCGTGACGTGCGGACACTTTGAAATGTTCAAAGGACTTTAGCTATGCCCAGAATCGCCCGGCAGTCGAGGCCGCAGTTGGTTTGCGTGCTGGCGGACAACAGCGGCTCGATGGCGGGCGAAAAGGCCCAAGCGGCCACACGGGGCATTCGTGAGATGCTCATGGAATGCCAGTCGCGAGGACCGGAGGGACCAGACAGTTCCTACTTCAAGTTCCTCCTCATCCGCTTTGACCACGTGGCCGCCCTCGACGTTCTCTGTGCCCATGACTCCGGTCCGGCGCATCGATCCCGACCGGATCTCCATCGACGGCCGCGGCGGGCAGACCGACATCACCACCGCGCTGGAGTTGGACCACATGCGGCTACGGCCCTACATGGAGGCGCTGCAACAGCATCCCGAGCGGGCCGAGCATCCGCTGCCGCTGGTGCTCTTGTTTTCCAACGGGGAACACAACGTCGCCTCCGGCCCCCAACCCGTCGCCGAGGAAATCAAGCGGCTGAACCTCAACGGCGAGGCGGTGGTCATCGCCGTGGCCGGCGTCTCGGTCGGCAACGAACATCCGGATGAAAAAACGCTTCGCCAAGTCGCCTCGCCGGAATGTTACGTCCACATCGACAACGCGCCGGCGTTGGCCGCCTTCATCGCCTCCGTCGGAAGCTCCGGGGCCTTCGCGGGCCGCCGACATGGCGCGGGTCATCAAGCGGATCCAGGGATAGGCATGAGGAGAGGGTTGCCATTATGGATCGCGGCGTCTGGAAGAATGAATTGCCGCCCACGAGGCTCGGGGCCCAGTTCGACCGGCGGGGTGAACCAAGTGCCGGGCGTGGCTGGCGGAGCAGGGCGAAACGATCGTCGGGTCGGGGGGGATGAAGGCGGGAAACGTCGCCGGATCGCATCCATTGCGATTTCGGGCCGCCGGGACAGGACAAGAGCGTAGCCGGACTACGCCCTGGCATGGCTGCCGGCAAAAAAACTGCGACGGTGCAACCGCGGCTCGTCGTCGCCTCAGCGACGGCCTGACAAACTCCTATCGATCGGAATGTGCCGCGGCGCTGGCCTGTTGGACATCGATACGCACCTGGTCGAGGCCGCCGGCGGGCACGCCGAAAGATCGGCGTTGTTCGCCTTCAACGAAGCGGGCCAGGCGCTTGGCACGTTCGGCGATGAGCTGTCCGCGATCCGGAAGGCTCTTTTGAAAGGACAATTCGTATCAACGTGGAAATACATTTTGAAAAAAGGAGGGCTATTCTAGACGACGCTGACGTTGGCCTGGTCGATGAGCGCTTTCACCTGGCGGCGATCGGCGACGGCGGCGCCGTGGCGCTATCTCCCCTCTCCCTCTGGGAGAGGGGCAGGGGGTGAGGGCGGCGATGCGCACCGTGCGGGAGACCCAAGCGACCGCGTGCTGGCCGCCTGCAATCTCGAAAGTCAGCAAGTCCATGCCTTGGGCCCGGCCAATCGTCACGTCCGCGAGCTGGACTGTTGGGCGAAGAACCGTTGGAGGGACCGTTCCTCTGCGCTGTTTACCGATGGCATCGGACGAGGAATCGGCGCGAAACCGCCTGCACTCTTAGATGAACTTGAGACGCTTGTCGCCGGGCACGAAGAAAACGCCGCCCGGCGGTTCATCGAGCAAGCGATCCGCGAGCGTCCCAAGGATTTTGACGATAACGTGACGCTGGCGGTAATTCGCGGTTAGGGTGCCGCGTAGAATCGTCTCGAACACGTAAAGTAAGATGGACTTCCAAGTCCGTCTGGTAACTCGGAGACGGACTAGGAGGTCCATCCTACGAAGCCAATTAGCATGTCTTCCGACCCTGCCACCACGATCCTCACGCTGACCAATACGCAGGCCAAGGAACTGGCGGGGCGGTTGCTGACGATCGGGTCGGAGAGCTACTGCTTCAAGGATTACGACCGCGACCGCCCCGGCCAGCCGCCGTGGCGTTCCGGGGCGGAAGGCAAGGCGTTTCCGTTGCTGGGATTCGACCAGTCGGTCGTCGCTTACCTGAAGTTCTTCACCCGCCCGACGGCGAAGCGGTTGGACCGGACGATGTGGCTGATCGCGCAGCGGATGCACGCCTGGCTGCCTAACCTGGCGGCCGCGCCGCTTGCCTGGGGCGACACGCGAATCGCCCGAAGCGATACAAATGCCGATTTCGACTTTGCCGGCTATCTGGCGCGGGCGGTGCCCGGCAAGACCTGGCTGGAGCTGAAAACGGCGGTCAGCGAGGATTCGATCCGCCTCTCCGGCGACGCACGCCGGCGGTGCGTGCGCGACTTGCTGGTCTCGCTGGCGGTGCTGGAAGAAGCGGGCGTCGTTCATGGCGACCTCTCGCCGAACAACATCGTGATCGACCTGGAACCGTCCGGCGAGCGGTCCAGCTTATACCTGATCGACTTCGACGCTTTTGTGGCCGAGTCTGCCGGACAGAACCGGGCGGTTACGGTGGCCGAGGGCGGCACGTACGGCACAGACGGTTATTGCCCGCCGGATCTTGCGGCCGCGGCTACCGGGGGCGACGGCTCAATCGCGCCTCGCAGCGACCGCTATGGCCGGGACATGCTGTTGCTGGAGCTACTCCTCATGGACTGCGGATTGTCGGCAGACGATCCGCCTTCGCTTTGGGACCGCGATCTCGTCGATCTTCGCATGGCCGCGCGCGCGCTCGCGGCGATGGGGAACTTTTGTCGGCGCTGGCTCACCTGGACCCCGCGGCCGTGTTCGACATGCGCGACGAAGACCGCCCCAGCTCGACCGAGCTTGCCGCCCGGCTTGGCCTGCCGCTGCCGGCGCGGCCCCACTGGCGGCAGGCCGGGCGGGTGCGGAGCACGACGCCGATGCTGCTCGGCCGCCGCATGTCGCCAGCGCACGCCGCGCAACTTACGCGACGCTGGGGAACGGGCCGGCCGGCCGCGGCCGCGCTGGGCCATTTCGTCCCCTGGCGCTGGAGCCGTCCGGCAGCCGATCCAATCAATCGAACTCTTTGGCAAGACATTAAGGCGGTAGGAATCTTTATGCTGCCGTTTCTGGCCCTGTTGGCCATCGGCATTCTCAGAGTGCTCCTGGGCAGATGATGACCGAAGGCGCGGACGTGCGGCGACTTCAATCTGGCTTCTCGGGAACTTCCGCGGGCTTACTTGGGTCGCCCGCGATGGTCACGCGGGGCCTGTAATTATCGAGCTCGACCTTGAGCCGCGAGATCTCCTCGGACACTTCGCGGAGAATTCGCTCGGCGTTCTCGAGTTTCGCCCTCAACATTTGCGCCGCGACGGTCGTGCGGCCGACCGCATCGGCTTCGCGGGCCTTCGATTCGACTTCCTTCCCAAATTTATTTGGTCGGCAGAGATACCGATTTGCGTATTCAGGCCGCGAATCTCACGCTCCAAGTCGATGCGTTTTGCCTGGCGGAGCATGTCGCGGCATTGCGTCTTCAACTCCTCGAGCATCTTGTGCGTGGCGACAAGCTCCTCCTTGCTCATTGCCCGGTGTTCGCCGTCTGAGGGTGCCTGCACTTCGCGCCTGCCCTGGTCCTTGCCGCCCGCGGCCGGCGGCTTCTTCTCGGAAGGAGTATCGTTTCCGCCAACCGCAATCGTGCTTCGGCTTCCCGTTTCGGCCGCTGGCTTTGCATCGGTCGGACCGGCTCCCCGCACGACCCTTCCAACTCATGCATTGTCGACCGCGTAAATAACTCGCGATAAACAGGAATGCTGAAAAGCAGCCCAGAGACTTCGAGGTCGGAAATCTCCGCGTCGTTCAGCTCCTTTAGCGACTCCGTTGCTTCCTGCAGCCGTGCCTGAAGCCTCGCTCGCTCCTGCCGCATTGCCTGCCATTCGCGCTGGTACTCGGCATAGACTTGCACCGCCATCTGTCTCCGCACGGAGGCCGTCTGCTCGTCGCCGGTGCCCAAGTTCTCCATTTCGTGTTTCAATTCTTCGCGGAGCCGGCGGACCTCCTCCTCCTTCTGACCGGCAACCGTGTTCAGGCTCTCGTACTGCTCGCGGCGCCTGCTTCGATCGACATTGACTACTTCGTCCATGTAGGCTTGCACGACTGCATTAACGATTGTCGCTGCCTCCTCCGCATCAGGCAACGTAACCGATACGGTGATAATACCGGAGTTTTTCTCCAGGTTGACATGCACGATCGAGGTCAGCCAGGAGATTGTCTGGTGCCGCGCGTCCTCGCGGCGAATGCTCTGCAAGCGATTCATTTTTCGGTCCCGCAGCGCCGCAATGAGAACGAAGTGATCGTGTACGAGAGCGGCTTGGGTGTTACAGTGAATCTCGAATTCGTCGCGGTCGAATTTTTCCGCCGCGCTGCTGAACACGTGCGGTTGAACCTGTGCCACCAAGAGCGTGGCCGTGGCCGTATAGACCTTTGTCGCAGTGGCAATCGCAGGCAGAGAGTCTTGTGTAGTAGGCGCGGCCGTACTCTCCTTGGCCGGCAGCCCCACCCACCAGACGGCGGTCCCAAAGCCTGCTGCGACAAATTAAACCAAGAACCGAAAGAGCAACTTGAGCTTAGACTTGTACATAGCCATCGAGCCTCACAAAACGGGTTAGAGGAACCGCAACAGTGTCGGAAAGAGTCGGTGAGACCGGTCGCAATAATGGTTTCCGCTGGCCGTCGCGTCTTGCGGTGGCCGATCACGTTTTTTACCGGTGTTGCGTGGGTCAAGCTCCGCGACAGGAATCAGCCTAATTGCCGTACCGACGGGCGTCAACTATCATTTATCGAATCCCAGCCGTGCGGCCGAATACCATGACCGAACACGACCAAGCCTTTAACTTGTATCCCCTCGGCCGCCGCGCGTTCCTCAAGGGCGGAACGCTTCTGTTGGCTGGCTCCGCAGCCGCCGCCGCCGACTGCCTGCTGGCCGCCGCCAAGGATGACGCCACGCCGCTCCTGCGGATCGGCCTGGCAACCGACTTGCACTATGCCGACAAGCCGCCGGGCGGAACGCGGGTCTACCGCGAGTCGCTCACCAAGTTTGCCGAAGCGGCCAAGAAGTTCCAAGAGGAGAAGCCGGACCTTATTATCTGCTTGGGTGACCTGATCGACTCGGCTACTTCGCTGGACGTGGAGAAGGGCTATCTCAAACGAGTCGTCAAGGAGTTTGCCCCGCTGCCCGGCAAACACCACTTCGTGTTGGGCAACCATTGCGTCGAAAACCTGACGAAGCCCGAATACCTGGGCATCGTCGGCCAGAAGGAATCGTACTATTCGTTCGACGCGGGCGGGCATCATTTTGTCATCCTCGACGCCTGCTTCACCCGCGACGGCAAGCCTTACGGCCGGCGGAACTTCCGCGACGGCGATGCCAACATCCCGCCCGCCGAATTGGAATGGCTGCGGGCCGACCTGCAAAGCACCGCGCTGAAGACGATCGTCTGTGTCCACCAGTGTCTCGACCTCTTTTTTCCCTACGGCGTCCGCAACGGGGCCGCGGTCTGCAAAGTCCTGAAAGAGTCTGGCAAGGTGCTGGGCGTCTTGCAGGGGCACTTCCACTTCGGCAACTACGGCGAAGTCCTCGGCGTTCCCTGCTGCACGCTGCAGGCCATCGTGGAAGGCGCGGGAGCGAAAAACAACGCCTATGCCATGCTTGACCTGCTGCCCGGCGACGTGATTCGCATTACCGGCTTCCGCAAACAGAGAAGCTACAAGTGGCCCTAAGCCCGATTGCTCACGCTCAAATCTACGAGGTCTTCCATGCGTTACGCTTGCTTTGCGGCCGTAGTTGCCATGACGTGCATGGCGTCACCATTTTCCATTCGCGCCTCGGACGAAAAGGCCGATGCGGCCAAGGATGCTGCTTCGGCCGGACTGCCCGCCGCGGTGCGGAAGCAGACCAAACCGCTCTTCAATGGCACTTCCTTGGAAGGCTGGGTACAGATCCCCGCGAAATCGTGGCAGGTGAAAGACGGCGCGATAGCCAGCCTCGGTGTCGGCCGCGGCGTCATCTATACCAAGGACGACTACACGAAGTTCCGCTTCGTCTTCCTCATGCGGCATGTGCGCGCTGCGACGAAACGCGACGAACACCAGCCCTGCGTGCTCATCTTCTGCACTCGGCCGGAGGAGGGAAAGAAGCCGCTGGACGCGCTCGGCGGAATCCAGTTCCAGCCTCCCAATGGCAGTCATTGGGACTATCGGCCGGGCCACAATAAGGCCGGCACGGGGTTCACCTCGTCGCCGCATCCGAAGTTCAACAACAAAGAGTGGTTCCAGGTCGAGTTGCTGGCCGATGCCGCGGAAGGAAAGGCGCGGATGGCGGTCGCCCAGCCGCCGGGAACGAAAGCCGTGGAGGTCGTCAGCTACGACGACTCTTCGGCCGGCCAAACCGGGCCGATCGCCTTCCAAATCCACAACAAGGGCCTGTTCGACGAAGTCAAAGACGTCCGCATTGAGACCGATCCCAAGTCGGACGAGCTGATAACTGCCAAGTAAGAAAGGCATTCAATGACCAAAATCGCTGTTATCTATCATTCCACCTACGGCCACACGAAGCTGCAAGCCGAGGCCGTCCTGCGCGGAGCACAGGGCGTGCCGTCCGTCACGGCACAGCTCTACACGGCCGAAGAGGCCACCGCCCGAATGGACGAGCTGGACTCCGCCGACGGAATCATCTTCGGCTGCCCGACCTACATGGGCAGCATGTCGTCGGGCATGAAGGCCTTCATCGAGGCGGCCGCCAAAAAGTGGTTCACGCTCGCCTGGAAGGACAAGATCGCGGGCGCCTTCACGAACTCCTCCTCCTTCTCCGGCGACAAGTTCAATACGCTCGTCGGCCTCGTCGCCAACGCCATGCAGCACGGCATGATCTACGTCAGCCTGGGCATGAATCCCTCGGCCAACAAGCCCGATGACATGAACCAGATTACCGGGCCGGGGCCCGATGCCCACAATCGCGCGGGTTCGTTCATCGGGCCGATGTCCGCCAGTTTTCAAGTCGCACCGCCCGGCGCCACGGGCAAGGGCGACCTCGAAACCGCCGAGATGTATGGCCGCCGCGTGGCGGAAATCACCGTTCAGTTCGTGCGCGGGAAAAACGTGTGATTAGTTCGCGCGCCGCCTGCCGCTTGCGAAGACCGCTACAGCCGCCGCGGGCAGCCTTGGCCAGCCCGAAGTCCCAACCCTTGTTGAAACCGGCGGCGAAGCGGGTTATAGTAGCTCTTGCTGAGTGTCCCGGCGGCGCCAGTGGCGCTTGGGGCATCAATCGGCCGTGGGAAACGCTTCTACCTTTCGCGTTTACCTCTGGCCGGGCTCGGCCGGAAAGGTAGTCTCTATGTTCGCGTTTCTTCCGCCCGGAAGTCGGCGATTTCTGCTACGAAACGTTGCGATCATTGTGCTGGTCTTTTCAGCGGGAGCGGCGCTCTCGCCAACGACCGCACGCGGGCAGGATATCTATGTCACGAATGAAGGCGCGAGTACGGTTGGCGAATACACCATCTCGGGAGGAACGGTGAACCCTTCGTTGGTCTCCGGGTTGGATTATCCGCAGGGTGTCGCGGTGTCCGGATCGAACCTTTTTGTGACGAATCGCTACGGCGACACGGTTGGCGAATACACTACGTCGGGAAAAACGGTAGACGCGGCGCTGATCTCGGGGTTGAGTTCTCCGGTTGGCATCGCGGTGTCCGGATCGGACGTGTTTGTCACGAATCCCAGCATCGGCACGATTGGGGAGTACACCACGTCCGGAGGAACGGTGAACGCGGTCCGGATTGAATTATCCGTTTGGCATTGCGGTGTACGGATCGAAGCTGTTTGTCGTTGATGACAATTCGCGGACGATTGGCGAATACACTACTTCGGGCGGGACTGTGAATGCTTCGCTGGTTTCGGGGTTGAATTCTCCGCAGGGGATTGCGGTGTCTGGATCGGACCTCTTTGTCACAAATTACGACAACGGTACAATCGGGGAGTACACTACGTCGGGAGGAACGGTGAACCCCTCGCTGGTCTTCGGGTTGCTTAATCCAGTGGGCATTGCGGTGTACGGATCGAACTTGTTTGTCACGAACGGCAGCGACATAGGCTATTGCACGATTGCGGAGTATACCACGTCGGGAGGAACCGTGAACGTCTCACTGATCTCGCGGTTGGATTCCCCGGTCGGCATTACCGTTAGCGGTGCGATCAATGGGCAATGGGGCATCAACGGCGGCGGGACATGGAGCACGTCGGGCAATTGGACCGGCGGCGAAGTGCCCGGCGAGAGCGCCTACGATACGGCCTTCTTCGGCCCCGTCCTGGCCAAGGGCACAGCGACGGTGACCCTGGACGGCAACCGGAGCCTGAATAGCCTCGGTTTCAGCACGACCGGCGGGGCCAGCTACCTGATTAGCGCGTTGGGCGGAAGCACGTTGACGCTCGTTGGCACGGGCGCCAGCAGCGCGACGATAAGTAGCAGCGGCGGCAACAACACGATCGGCGCGCCGATCATTCTGGCGAGCAACCTGAGTGTCAGTGCCACGACGGGCAGCGTGTTAACCATCGCCGGGGGCATCAGTGAGAGTGGCGGCAGTTATTCGGTGAACTTCAGCGGCGGCGGCGAGTTGATCCTTAGCGGCAGCAACAATTACACCGGGGGAACGTCGGTCAGCGCCGGGACGCTTTACGCGACCAATCCAACGGCTTTGCCCAATGGAACGAGCTTGGCGGTTGGCGCCGAAACGACGTTTGTCTTCGAACCCTTGGCGGCTGCGGCCCCGATCGCATCAGCGCCCATGGCAGTGCCTGAGCCGTCCACCCTCGCCCTCCTCGGCACCGGCGGCCTCGCGCTGCTGAGCTGCACTTGGCGACGGCGCGGACGACGCGGGATGTTACCATTGAAAACTCACCCCTGTCTTCGGCTTTCATAATGTCGCATCGCCAGCCTTTCTAATCGGCCGCTTTAGTATCCTGGCTACATTGCCGTAAATGCGGCCCGCCAATGACTCTGGCGTCGGGTGTCCAATGTCATCTTCTCGACCGAGTTTACTTGTCCAACTGCCATCGGCCAATTGCCGAGCGGCGTGAGTGTATTCGTCACCGTCGCTGTAGATAGCCACCTTCTCGTATCCTATCTCGTGGCTTCCTGAGCCGCATTGGGCATAACCCAATGTCAAGAAAGCGGCAACAAGCGAATCGACACTATAGTCTCGCGACACACCATCCGGCCAAACAGTATCTTCCAATGGCTCCCACCATTCGCCCGGTCGATCTGCCGCATAACCGATGCAGTTTTGTTCTTCGCCTGGATCGCTTGTAATCCTATAGCCGTCAGTCGCCAAGCGAGGAAAGCACGACTCGTGGACGGTCATGCAATATAGCCCTTCTCGATTCCCCACTTGATCCAGGCAGCCGCCATTTCTTTGAGCTTCCCCCTGGATTCCTTGGGAACTGGATCGTCGCCGGTAATCGCACGGAGAGCCCATGTCCAATGACTTGGAGAGCGCCGCATTTCCTCCAAAATAAGCGGTATGGCCGTCTTGCCCATGCCGATAATTCGCTGGTAGGCCGGGTGCATGGCCAAATCCTTTAGCTTAGAACTATGTCCATGTGCAGACTTCCACTCTGTTGCTAGCGCGTGAAATATCTGCCTTAGCTCATCGGTATCGTGAGCTGCGCGGACTCGTCCTGGCGCGGGATGCGCCCAATGTCATGCACGGTCGACGAAAACGAACGTTCGTCCCTGTAGGAACCCTGCGGCCGGATGCCTACTGGACAAGCGCCCCTTGATTCAGCGGACTCCCCTGACCATGGTTGCTGCGGGCTGAAAAGGCCGAATTTCTCCCAAACTGCGATCATCAGTATCAACTCCAACAGTGGGATGCAAGCTTGCGTGCCAAATCGCAAACCTGACGGTCCAAGTAACGAATGTTCTGGAAGGCGTCCGGAAAGGCGATCCCGTCTTGAAAGGCATCAATGTCAATGAACAGAAAGCGCTCGGGCATGGTTTGCACGAATTTGACAAACGATCCCGCGACGTCAAATAAGTCGTAGCTACGCATGTCGCAAAAAAGCGATTGAAACCATTGGTTCCTCTCCATAGGGCCTAAGCGAACCGCATATTTCCAGTTTTCCGTAACGAAGTTGACGACGTAGCTGACGTCCGTCATCTTCATGCTTTGAAAAGCTGGAATATTGCCCGTCGCCGCAAGAAAGTTTCTTTCGATTCGCTCACAAAGGGTGGCAAGCGATTCGTGCGTCGCCGCAGCAAAGAATCCATGCACGGAGAATCGAGCAAGCTTCGGAAAGCCGATTCTGCCTTCGTAAGCCTTCATCACGGCGGTGATTATCTCGACCCGCTCGTCTTCAGTGCCGGGCGAGTCAGTCTCAAAGGCCACCTGGCGAAGGTTCACAATCAATCTCTGGTGCTTTGCCTTGTTGAAAAGTTCAAGATTGACTGGGCCGCGGTTCCATTCTGGAAAACCGGGTGCCAGAGCAACTCCTACGCCGTCCATGCAACTAACGACTTGCAGCGACGGTTCGAACTGTTGATCGACGATCAGCTTTCTCAGAACCGGTTGCGGCGGTGGCATCGGTGGTCTCCTTGTGGCCTAACTCCCATCTATATCGTAGCTTGACGCCAAGCTGCAATACATCCCCCGAACTGTGGGAACTAGGTTTCTAGCAGACTGAACACTTTCAGAGTCCAAAATCTTGGCAAAGAGCGAGAATAGGGCCGGTCTGCCGAAATGCAATTCGCGGGCACGCTGGTCCCGGTCGTCTTGGTCATGGCGGCAACGGATGCGGTTCGCCTTGACCCTCAGTTCAGCGGAGATTGCGCCGCGAAAACGCAACACAGCGGTTGATAAACTTGTCATAGAATGGTAGGAAAGAATGTAATTGTGGAACGGATCGGCCATCGCGGCGGATTCTACAAGGGGTAAACGAGCGTGATTCGACAAACCGTAATGGTCCGAAACGGCAGGCGTTTTGTGATGGCGGAAGAGTCCCGGCTGCGGCGACTGGAGGAGTTGGCCCGCATCGCCGAGTCCGAACTGCCGCCGGCCGACGCAAAAGGAAATCGCCCGGCCCTAGAGTACATTCGCGCCTCTATTGCCCGCGACGTCATCAAGGAACGCCGGGCACTGAGCTTGAGCCAGGAGCGGTTGGCGAAACTCGCCGGCATCCGCCAGGAGACGCTCTCCCGACTGGAATCGGGCAAACACTCGCCCACCGTGCGGACGGTCGAAAAGATCGAGCGAGCGCTGAAACGCTTCTCGCAGGCCGCCGGGCGCAAACCCGAAACAAAGAAGCACGGGTAGCACTGCGGCAACAGCGAGGGAAATCCGGCGTGCCCGCCTTATCCGACCTGTTGGGAGGAAAAGCGCACCTTTTATGTCCGACAAGTCAAAGAACCCTGCCAAGGCGATTGAACGTCCTTTCTCGCGGTTGGTTAGGTTTTGCCGACGGCATCCGCGCTCCACTTGGTCATGCGCGAACGAGTCCGGTCAGTCGCTCGCTTCGCGCTCGTCCTTCCGAGCGCATTGGATGCAGTAACGGGCGTAGGGCAGCGCGCGGAGCCGTTGGGCCGGGATTTCCTTGCCGCACTCCTGGCAACGTCCATACGTCCGCTGCCCGATGCGCTGAAGGGCTTCGTCGATCTCGGTCATGAGCTGGTCTTCATTCTCCAACAGGCTCAGCGAAATCTCTTCCTCGTAGTTGTCGCTGCCGAGATCGGCCGGATCGATCGGCAAGTTGGAAAGATCTCCGCTCGCTTCGCCTCCCACGGGCCGCAGCGTGCCTTCCTCAAGCTCCGAAAGGACGCCGCCGAGCCGCTTCTTCAACGACAACAGCCGCCGCCGATAGTATGCATTTTTTGGACTGGACATGAGTCTCTCCTCGCGCAGGTGTGCGCATCGAACGTATCCGTCTTGGGCGCTTAGTTTATTATAGGAGTCGAGTTCTGACCAGGATTCGCATTCCGTCAGAAGAAGCCCGCTAAGCCAGCTATTCTCCTTCAAGCCATTTGCAATCCGCGGGTGCGAGTCTTACGATTAAGGTTGCTGAATGCGTTTCCCGCAAATCTCCCGGAGCCCCAAGCCATGTTTGCCAACGATCTCGACCATTCTCGAACCTCGCTGCTGACGCGTCGCCAACTGCTGAAGACCGCGACAGGCGCGGCCGCGCTTGCTGCCGCCGGGCCGTTTGCCTCGAGGGCCTTCGCCGCGGAGCTCAAAGGCCATCTCAAGCACTCGGCCTGCCTTGCGTGTTACAACCAATTCATGAAGCGCGAGAATATGACGCTCGACCAGTTCGCCGCGGCCTGCGCCAAGTTGGGGCTGAAGTCGATCGAGTTGGTGTCGCCCGACCTCTGGCCGACGCTGAAAAAGCACGGCCTGATCTGCGCGATGACCCAGAGCCACAAGATTCCCAAGGGCTTCAACCGCCTCGAAAACCACGAGGAGTGCGCCGCCAAGGTCAAGGAGCGGATCGACCTCACCGCCGACGCCGGCTTTCCCAAAGTGATCTGCTTCTCCGGCAATCGCCATGACCCGCAAGGAACCCTCATGAGCGACGAGGAAGGCCTTGCCAACTGCATTGCCGGGCTGAAGAAGCTGGCCCCCTACGCGGAAAAAAAGAAGGTCACGATTTGCCTTGAGTTCCTCAACTCCGTGCATGATCACAAGGACTACATGGCCGACTCGACGAAGTGGTGCGTGGCGTTTGTCAACGGCGTCGGCTCGCCGCGGGTCAAGGTGCTCTACGACATCTACCACGCCGGCATGATGAAGGAGGACATCGTAAAAGACGTGAAGGAGCACGCCGACTGCTGGGGCCACTACCACACCGGCGGCGTGCCTGGCCGCCACGAGATCGACGACACGCAGACGCTCGACTACGCCAAGATCATGAAGGCCATCGTGGACAGCGGCTATCGGAGCTACGTGGGGCAGGAGTTCACGCCCAAGCGGAAGGACGCGCTGGCGAGCCTGGAGCAGGCGGTCATGATTTGCGACCAGTAACGCGCGGCGCGCAACGTCAGGGCAGCCACGACTCGATGGCGTCAGCGTCAAGTGCCGCTAGCAATCAGGTTTCGCGAACGTCACGGAAAGCTTTTGTTCGGCGGCGGTGTTGACGAATGCAACTCGCATGAAATCCGGCGGCTCGCCAATCGGCAATTCGGCTTCGCCGCCATAAGGCGAAACTGAACCGGGAGCCCGCTGGTCGCAAACGGCCGCCATGCGAGCGAGGACGGCGCGAAAAACCGACTTGCGAACAGGTACATCGATTACGTCCGACCAACTTCCGTCCAGGGAGCGAATTTCGCACCGGCCGCCTTGCCAGCGAAGCTCTACGCGGTCGTTGCGGCATGCGGCGAGGATTTCATCGACCAGCCCCGCAATTCCGCCGGATGGCTGCAGCATGATTTGCAGGATGGCGGACGAAACCGTTGATGTACTCATTGAGCTTTAAGCGGGATTATTCGTTTGGTTAAAGTTGGCCACGCCTTTCGAAGTTCCTCCAAACCGTGGCCACGATCGAACTGAACTAAGCCTTGCGAGAGTGGAAAATGAATTTCATCCAAAGCCAATGCAACCAACTCATCCGGAACCTCTATTTCCAGTATAACCGGGCCGCCCTCATCCGGAAACCGCAGTGACTTGCTTTTCGCATAGTCTTCTGGTGGCAGGAGTATGAACGGGCCAGATTTGAGATAGGTCGAAAAGCCTTCTGCTCCGGCGCCTTCGTGCGAGGATCGGGTTCTTGGAAGTGCGGGTCCGGCCCTACCAATACGAGTCGCTCCGCGCGTGCTCGGGTGGTGCCATGGACCAGGATCACCAATGCCGCCTCGCGCCGCGATTATCGCGGTCTTGTGTCTTCGCGCTCGCGGCAGGAATAGTTCACTCGCTCACGCTTCAACCGTCGCCAGCTCGTGGTAGACGGTATCGACCACGTCGGCGTCGATGCTCTGTAAGTGTCGGCCGGCGCCGGCCACCAGCGAGAGATCGGCCAGCAACCGCACTTGCCGCGGCACGCCGTGCGAAAGCTCGTAGAGCCGCTCGATCGCCCGCTGGTCGAACTCGCGACCCGATCCGCCGGCGCGGCGGAGATTGGCGTCCAGGTAGCCCGCGATGTCGTCGGGCTGCCAGGCGGCGAGGTCGATCCGCAGCTCGCACAGGCCCAATACCGTTTCGCCCAGGCGGCCGATGTTCAGCCGGTTGCCCGCCAGGACCATCGTCAGCCGCGGCTGCGGACCCGGCTCGAGCTTGACCAGGCGCACGAGGTGTGGCACGACGGAATTGGACGCGCGGTCGGCGTCGTCTACGAGAATCACCGCGTCGACCTGTTGGTAGCGGAACGCGGCCAGGCGATCGCTCAGCGCCCGCCAGAGGACGGGCGTCTGGTCGCAGCGGTCGATATTGCGGCCGAACTGGGCCAAAAGCGACCAGAGCATTTCGTCGCCCGTAATGCCCGTAAGGTTCACGTTGGCGACGACCGGCCCGTGGCGGCGCAGATCATTGGCGAGCATTTCCAGTAAGAGCGACTTGCCGCTGCCTTCGGGGCCCAGCAAGAGGCCCAGGCGGCGGCGCTGCTCGACGAGGAAGTGCAGCCGTGCCAGGGCTTCCTCGTGGGTCGGGCTTTGGTAAAACGCCTGCGGATCGTGTCCTTCATGGAACGGCGATTCCCGCAAACCCCAATGCGACTGGTACATGATGATCTCCTTCCGTAGAGATTCCGAGGGCCGCGACGCAATTTCTCGCCGCCAGAGTCCGTATCAATTGGAATAATCGGCAAAGTTTGACCGAAAGTTGAGGGAATGCGGCCGATCTCGAAACTTAGTTAAGCCATGCGCGAAGAAATGTCAAGACTGGCCCGCTCTTCGCAATATCGTTCCCACGCGTCTTTTTTCCCATTGGACGCATTCCGTGCCACGCGTAAAACAGCGGTTACACAAAAGAAGAACCCGTAACGTCTCTTGGAACGGAGGCCATTATCGTCTATGGCTCGATCATCAGCTTTGCCTCGTGGCCCGCCTGGCAGTTGGGCGCGAGCCATACGGTCAACTCGCACCGTTCGACGACGTTCTTCATCTCGATGTTCCAAAAAGACAGCTCCTCCTTGGTCAGCGAGAACTTCACGGTGCGAGACTCGCCGGGAGCAAGCGCAATCTTCTCGAACCCCTTCAGCTCGCGGACCGGGCGGGCGACGCTTGTGCCGCGGAGGCGAATGTAAAGCTGCACGACCTCGGACCCGGCACGCGGTCCGGCGTTGCGCACATCCGCTTCGACGTGGACCGCGCCGCCGCTGTTCAGCTCCGCCACGGTGATTCGCGGCGTTGTGATTCGCGTGGGCGAGTAGTCGAACCGCGTATACGACAGGCCCCAACCGAAGGGAAACAGCGGCGTGTTGCTCTCGTCGATGTAACCAGTGACGTAGCGGTCCTTGCCCGGCGCGGGCCGGCCGGTGTTGAAGGTGTTGTAGTACAGCGGTTCCTGGCCGACGCTGCGCGGGAAGCTGGCCGTAAGGCGGCCAGTAGGATTGGCGTCGCCGAACAGCGTCCGCACCAGGGCCGCGCCGGATTGCATGCCGGGAAACCACGCTGCGAGGATCGACGGCAAGTGCTGGGCTTCCCAGGAAATCGCCAGCGGCCGTCCGCTGAAGAGCACCAGCACTATCGGCTTGCCCGTAGCAACAACAGCTTGCAGCAGTTTGAGCTGTTTGCCGGGCAGGTCGAGATGGGCGCGGGACTCGGCCTCGCCGCTCATGTCCGGGGCCTCGCCCAGCGCCATGATCACGGTATCGGCCTTGGCGGCTGCGGCAAACGCCTCGCCGAAGCCAGCCTCGGAGTCGCCGCGGGTGTCCGCGCCTTTGGCATAAAGAAGCTGGCCATGGAGGCGTTCTTGCAGGGCGTGACGCAAGGTCACAACCTCCTTCACATTGGCCTTCATCACCCAGGGGCCGAGCATGGCCGCGCGATCATCCGCCAGCGGGCCAATAAGGGCAACGGTCTTACCTTTGGCTAGCGGCAACAGCGGCCGCCCGCGGACCGGCTCGTTCTTCAACAGCACGAACGACTCTTCCGCAGCACGCCGGGCAAGATCCAAGTGCTCCGCAGTGGACGGTGCGACGGCCGCCGCGGCGGCTTTTTCGTCCACATAGGGCCGCTCGAAAAGGCCTAGCGCAAACTTGATTCGCAGCACGCGGGCAACCGCGCGATCGACGACTTCCATTTTCAACCGCCCGCTGCTCACCAGCTCCGGCAGCTCGGCGGAGTACAGCCCGCTCTGCATGTCCATGTCAACGCCGGCAGTGATGGCCTTTAGGGCGGCTTCGCGGCCATTCAGGGCGACGCCATGCTGGATAAGCTCGCCGACCGCGTCCCAATCGCTGACCACGAACCCGCGAAAGTCCCATTCGTCGCGCAGGATGCCGGTGAGCGTATGGCGGTTGGCGGAGGCGGGCACGCCTTGCAGCGCGTTGAAGGCGCTCATGAATGTGCCCGTGCCGGCCTCCAAGGCGGCGTGGAACGGCGGCAGATAAATGTCGCGGAGCGTTCGATCAGAGATGTCAACCGTGTTGTACTCGCGCCCGCCCTCCGCCGCACCGTAGGCGACGAAATGCTTGGCGCAGGCGAGCATCGCCGTCGGCGCCGCAAGGTCGCTGCCCTGATATCCGCGGACCCACGCCGCCGCCATCCGCGCGCCGAGGAAGGGATCCTCGCCGCTGCCCTCGGCAATCCGGCCCCAGCGGGCATCGCGGGCGATATCGACCATCGGCGAAAAGGTCCAGCGGATGCCGTCGGCTGTCGCTTCCACGGCCGCCATGCGAGCGCAATGCTCGGCAAGTTCGGGATCCCAGGCGGCGGAAAGCCCCAACGGGATCGGATAGACCGTGCGATGGCCGTGGATCACGTCCAGCCCGAAGAGGATGGGGATCTTCAGCCGCGATTTTTCCACTGCCAGCCGCTGCAAGTCGTTGCAGGCACGCGCGCCGGTCAGGTTGAGCACCGAGCCGAGGCCGCCTCGCGCGGCGAGCTCATTTTGATCGACTCGCGCGCCGCCCGGTCCGGTGGCCGCGCCATTGGAGAATTGCGTTAACTGCCCTGCCTTTTCGGCCAGAGTCATTTGCTTCACGAGCGCGGCTACTTTGGCATCGAACTCGTTGGACTGAAACATGAGCGGGCGCTCCGCGGCCGGCGAACCTTCAACGACAGCCAGCGCGACGGCGGCGGCAACCGCGACGTGCAAATAGGCTCGTGGTTTCATCAGGCCAATTATACGCACGGCCCACCGACGAGGGCGCCGCAGTGCTAACCAAATGCAAACAAAACGCTAACCGATTGCTTGCCCGCGATTCACAACCTCCACACAGTTTTTCGGCAGAATGCATGCGTTGGCAACAACTCGCGTCGCAGTAAAGCACATTACAGAGAGACACGTCACAAGGCTGGACGCCGAGGCAGGGAGCGAACGCAATCGCCTTCTATCACCCCACCGGTTGACCCAGGACCGGTACGTGCGGTTCGGAGCTTGGATCTGCCTCGGCGGCCAGCCGTCTTTTTTTGAACCTCAAAGAAAAACGGGGCGCGGCGACCGCAGCCGCCGCGCTCCGGAGCAATTGCACGCGGTTCACATCGCCGGGCAGGTCACTTTTCTTCACTTTGCTCCGCGGGCGGCTGCGTGCCGGCGGCCTTGCCTTCGGCCGCCATCACAATCGCGCGCCCTGCCAACCGCAACACGCCCTGCTGGACCTCCAACCGCACTCGCACGCCGTTGGCAATCGGCCCTGCGGTCAAGCTAACGTGGTCCTCGCCCGGCGACTTCTTCAACTCGGCCACCGCCATCTTGGCAAAAGGCCGCTCGCCTGGCTTGGCCACCTCCGTAGCCACGCTGGCGATCGAACCAAGCGCATAGCAGATGCTCATGGGCGGCACTGGCTTCGTCCGGTCTTGCCGGAAGCAACGGCAAACTCCTTGAGCTTCTCGCCGGCGTCGCGTCCGGCCCCCACGTAGACGTTTTCCTTGCCCACCGCAATGACGCCAACCAGCCGCTCGCCGAACAGTTTCACCATCATATCGCGGTTCTTGGCATCCTTCGGAATCGGGACCGAGATGATGTGGACGTTGTGGCCCTCGACTTTTTGGCCGTCGAGCTTTATGTACTGGGCCGCTTCCGGATGCTTCTCTTCGATCAACTTCACTGCCGTGTGCAGAATCTTGTCGAACAGTTCGCCGTCGGCCACGTAGAACGTGCCTAACCCTGTCGCCGCATCCGGCTTGATTAGGCCGGTAATGACGGCATCGACGCGGCCCGAATTGACGATCTTCGTAAACAAGTCCGACACATTCTCGGCTATTTCCTTCAGGGATTCGCGCTTGTCTTGCGGTGCGTCCTTTTCAATATGGCTCACGGCCTTTCCGCGAATGACCTTGATCAGGTTCAGGGCGATCTCCTGCTTGGCTTCGGGAATCTCGCCGGCAACCGCCCAAACCGCTGCCGCGTCCGGGATGCGGAAATTGGCAAAACGCGTCTCGCCGTGCGCGGACGCGGCCATTTCCTCGGCGGTTTTCGTGCCGGGCTTGTGCCTGACGCTGAAATCCAGATAGGTCTTTTCCGCCTTGCGGTCCAGGCCCCAGCCGACATTGATCTGGTCCAGGTCTCCCGTGACGCGCGTAAGGTAGCCCTCCAACTGCTCGTGGAGTTTCTTTCGCAGATCGAATTGCTCGTCCGACTCGTCGTCCTTCTTCTGGCGTACTCTTCTGTAGTGTGTCCTCGATTCCGGAAGAAACTTGTCGCGCAGCGCATCGGGCACATTGCTCAGGAACACCCGCCCGGAAACGATGTAGTTTTTCTCCAGATCACGGAGCACCGCGGCCGGATCGACGACCACGTCGGCCATGCTTCGGCTTTGTCGGAAAGGCAGGCCCATTTGCCGACCTGCTTGAGATAGGTAGTCTTGCTGCCGTGTTCGGGCGAGAGCTTGTAGATGTCGTCCTCCTTCTCGACCTTGTTGTAGAGCTTCAGCAGGCCCAGGGCCTCTTTGAAGTTAGTGATGGGCACGAAGACGTAGCCGACGATGCCGTCCTCACCGCCGGCTTGGACGATCGCTCTGCAGGGTCTGGTCTTGTCAACGCCGGCAAGACCCTTGAACTGTGTGAGCATGGAAACGAGACCGTCGGCCGCCGCACCCAAGTTCGGCCGGTCGGCAAGTCCGCCAATAAAGTTGATGTCGTCGATGAGGTCGTTGTAGCTGGCCACAGCCACCGCCGCGATCGGTTTGGGCTCCGCCGCTTGCGATGACGGCAGGTACGCGCCGAGCGAAACGGCAGCGACAAGAAACAAGCTTGCACGGCACTTCATGAAACTTCTCCTGAAAGGGGGGTAACGGGAAATCGGGACGATGACAAATATACTTCGTTGCAGGCGGCCGAATCTTGGAGCGATAACGGTCGGATAGCTTGCCCGACAACCGGGCTTTTCGTGCCTCGGCAGCATCGTATAATAGGGGTGTACACGAATTTGTCAATTGACGAACCAATCGAGGAATCTGTCATGAGTTACGCACAAGAGCCGGACCGCAACTATTACGGAGGAGGCTTCGCCGCGATGGCTGCGGCCGACGAGCGGGCCTCGTTTATCACCAAGACCTATTTGCACCTGGCCGGGGCGGTGGCCGTCTTTGCCGGGCTGTGCGCCATCATGTTGACCTACGGCGTCTCCGAGAAGATGGTTGGCCTGCTGGCGGGCAGCCGATTCGGTTGGTTGATCGTGCTCGGCGCGTTCATGCTGGTGAGCATGGTTGCGTCCAATTGGGCGCAATCGGCGGTCAGTCCTGCCACGCAATACGCCGGGCTGGGACTTTACGTAGTCGCCCAATCCGTCATCTTTGCGCCTCTGCTGTATATTGCGAACCGTCTCGATCCGTCGGTGATACCCTCGGCCGCGATGACCACGCTGGTGCTTTTCGGCGGCCTCACTTTGGCCGTCTTTGTCACCCGCAAGGATTTTTCCTTCCTGCGGACGTTCCTCGTGTTCGGCGGATTCGCGGCCATGGGGTTGATCGTCATGGCGATCCTGTTCAACTTCCAGCTTGGCGCGATCTTCACTTATGCCATGATCGCCTTGTGCTGCGGTTACATCCTCTACGACACGTCAAACGTCTTGCACCATTACCGCATCGGACAACATGTGGCCGCGGCGTTGGCGCTATTCGCCTCCGTGGCCCTGTTGTTCTGGTACATTTTGCAGTTGTTCATGTCGTCGCGGCGGAACTAAGCGGCGCGGTTCGATGTCTGAGGTATCAGAAGAAACGACTGGGACCGTCGTGCCGGATGTCGCCGCGCCTCCGTCCGACGATCCGCCCGGTCCGACATTTGACCTATCGATTTATGTCGAGCCACAGGGCATTGTCTGCGAGTTCCAGTGCGAGGGCCGCAAGGTGCAGTGGACGATGCCGCGAACGGTAGTCCGCCGCGCCAACAAGGCAATGACCATTGACTACGTTTTCGACCTTTTTGGCGCCGGGCCGATGGTAGGCTACTACCTTCGCGAGGCGGCGACCAACGAGCCGGAGTTCCTCATGGTACCCCGTGCGGTCAACGCCCTGACCGACCGCGTGACCAAGGCCCTGCGGCACGTGCAAAAGGAGCTGCGCAAGGCGGCACAAAGTGAGCAAGGCGCGTTGGAAGAGCAAACCGTGACGTGAATGGCGCAGTACGGCGGATGCGACCGAACATTCCGATCGGCGAGAAGCCTATTCCGCTTAAGTGGCTTGCGGAATTCGAAGCTGCGGCCCGGAGAGCGCTTCAAAAAACTCTTTTATTAAGACATATAAACCAGTACTCGACGACGCCACTTACGTAAGGTTTTTGCGAAAAACCGATTCGTCGTAAGTACCAACAGAAACGGCACTTGCGATTCCTCGCAAGTGCCGTTTTAGTG
>CAVZZZ010000003.1:0-101303 GCA_963780045.1 uncultured Planctomycetia bacterium
CGCGGGATCGTTTGTCAAATTCGTGCAAACCATGCCCGAGCATTTCTGTTCATTGACATTGATGCCTTTCAAGACGGGATCGCCTTTCCGGACGCCTTCCAGAACATTCGTTACTTGGACCGTCAGGTTTGCGATTTGGCACGCAAGCTTGCATCCCACTGTTGGAGTTGATACTGATGATCGCAGTTTGGGAGAAATTCGGCCTTTTCAGCCCGCAGCAACCATGGTCAGGGGAGTCCGCTGAATCAAGGGGCGCTTGTCCAGTAGGCATCCGGCCGCAGGGTTCCTACAGGGACGAACGTTCGTTTTCGTCGACCGTGCATGACATTGGGCGCATCCCGCGCCAGGACGAGTCCGCCAGCTCACGATACCGATGAGCTAAGGCAGATATTTCACGCGCTAGCAACAGAGTGGAAGTCTGCACATGGACATAGTTCTAAGCTAAAGGATTTGGCCATGCACCCGGCCTACCAGCGAATTATCGGCATGGGCAAGACGGCCATACCGCTTATTTTGGAGGAAATGCGGCGCTCTCCAAGTCATTGGACATGGGCTCTCCGTGCGATTACCGGCGACGATCCAGTTCCCAAGGAATCCAGGGGGAAGCTCAAAGAAATGGCGGCTGCCTGGATCAAGTGGGGAATCGAGAAGGGCTATATTGCATGACCGTCCACGAGTCGTGCTTTCCTCGCTTGGCGACTGACGGCTATAGGATTACAAGCGATCCAGGCGAAGAACAAAACTGCATCGGTTATGCGGCAGATCGACCGGGCGAATGGTGGGAGCCATTGGAAGATACTGTTTGGCCGGATGGTGTGTCGCGAGACTATAGTGTCGATTCGCTTGTTGCCGCTTTCTTGACATTGGGTTATGCCCAATGCGGCTCAGGAAGCCACGAGATAGGATACGAGAAGGTGGCTATCTACAGCGACGGTGACGAATACACTCACGCCGCTCGGCAATTGGCCGATGGCAGTTGGACAAGTAAACTCGGTCGAGAAGATGACATTGGACACCCGACGCCAGAGTCATTGGCGGGCCGCATTTACGGCAATGTAGCCAGGATACTAAAGCGGCCGATTAGAAAGGCTGGCGATGCGACATTATGAAAGCCGAAGACAGGGGTGAGTTTTCAATGGTAACATCCCGCGTCGTCCGCGCCGTCGCCAAGTGCAGCTCAGCAGCGCGAGGCCGCCGGTGCCGAGGAGGGCGAGGGTGGACGGCTCAGGCACTGCCATGGGCGCTGATGCGATCGGGGCCGCAGCCGCCAAGGGTTCGAAGACAAACGTCGTTTCGGCGCCAACCGCCAAGCTCGTTCCATTGGGCAAAGCCGTTGGATTGGTCGCGTAAAGCGTCCCGGCGCTGACCGACGTTCCCCCGGTGTAATTGTTGCTGCCGCTAAGGATCAACTCGCCGCCGCCGCTGAAGTTCACCGAATAACTGCCGCCACTCTCACTGATGCCCCCGGCGATGGTTAACACGCTGCCCGTCGTGGCACTGACACTCAGGTTGCTCGCCAGAATGATCGGCGCGCCGATCGTGTTGTTGCCGCCGCTGCTACTTATCGTCGCGCTGCTGGCGCCCGTGCCAACGAGCGTCAACGTGCTTCCGCCCAACGCGCTAATCAGGTAGCTGGCCCCGCCGGTCGTGCTGAAACCGAGGCTATTCAGGCTCCGGTTGCCGTCCAGGGTCACCGTCGCTGTGCCCTTGGCCAGGACGGGGCCGAAGAAGGCCGTATCGTAGGCGCTCTCGCCGGGCACTTCGCCGCCGGTCCAATTGCCCGACGTGCTCCATGTCCCGCCGCCGTTGATGCCCCATTGCCCATTGATCGCACCGCTAACGGTAATGCCGACCGGGGAATCCAACCGCGAGATCAGTGAGACGTTCACGGTTCCTCCCGACGTGGTATACTCCGCAATCGTGCAATAGCCTATGTCGCTGCCGTTCGTGACAAACAAGTTCGATCCGTACACCGCAATGCCCACTGGATTAAGCAACCCGAAGACCAGCGAGGGGTTCACCGTTCCTCCCGACGTAGTGTACTCCCCGATTGTACCGTTGTCGTAATTTGTGACAAAGAGGTCCGATCCAGACACCGCAATCCCCTGCGGAGAATTCAACCCCGAAACCAGCGAAGCATTCACAGTCCCGCCCGAAGTAGTGTATTCGCCAATCGTCCGCGAATTGTCATCAACGACAAACAGCTTCGATCCGTACACCGCAATGCCAAACGGATAATTCAATCCGGACCGCGTTCACCGTTCCTCCGGACGTGGTGTACTCCCCAATCGTGCCGATGCTGGGATTCGTGACAAACACGTCCGATCCGGACACCGCGATGCCAACCGGAGAACTCAACCCCGAGATGAGCGCCGCGTCTACCGTTTTTCCCGACGTAGTGTATTCGCCAACCGTGTCGCCGTAGCGATTCGTCACAAAAAGGTTCGATCCGGACACCGCGACACCCTGCGGATAATCCAACCCGGAGACCAACGAAGGGTTCACCGTTCCTCCCGAGATGGTGTATTCGCCAACCGTACTCGCGCCTTCATTCGTGACATAGATATCCTGCCCGCGTGCGGTCGTTGGCGAGAGCGCCGCTCCCGCTGAAAAGACCAGCACAATGATCGCAACGTTTCGTAGCAGAAATCGCCGACTTCCGGGCGGAAGAAACGCGAACATAGAGACTACCTTTCCGGCCGAGCCCGGCCAGAGGTAAACGCGAAAGGTAGAAGCGTTTCCCACGGCCGATTGATGCCCCAAGCGCCACTGGCGCCGCCGGGACACTCAGCAAGAGCTACTATAACCCGCTTCGCCGCCGGTTTCAACAAGGGTTGGGACTTCGGGCTGGCCAAGGCTGCCCGCGGCGGCTGTAGCGGTCTTCGCAAGCGGCAGGCGGCGCGCGAACTAATCACACGTTTTTCCCGCGCACGAACTGAACGGTGATTTCCGCCACGCGGCGGCCATACATCTCGGCGGTTTCGAGGTCGCCCTTGCCCGGCGCCGGGCGGTGCGACTTGAAAACTGGCGGACATCGGCCCGATGAACGAACCCGCGCGATTGTGGGCATCGGGCCCCGGCCCGGTAATCTGGTTCATGTCATCGGGCTTGTTGGCCGAGGGATTCATGCCCAGGCTGACGTAGATCATGCCGTGCTGCATGGCGTTGGCGACGAGGCCGACGAGCGTATTGAACTTGTCGCCGGAGAAGGAGGAGGAGTTGGTGAAGGCGCCCGCGATCTTGTCCTTCCAGGCGAGCGTGAACCACTTTTTGGCGGCCGCCTCGATGAAGGCCTTCATGCCCGACGACATGCTGCCCATGTAGGTCGGGCAGCCGAAGATGATTCCGTCGGCGGAGTCCAGCTCGTCCATTCGGGCGGTGGCCTCTTCGGCCGTGTAGAGCTGTGCCGTGACGGACGGCACGCCCTGTGCTCCGCGCAGGACGGCCTCGGCTTGCAGCTTCGTGTGGCCGTAGGTGGAATGATAGATAACAGCGATTTTGGTCATTGAATGCCTTTCTTACTTGGCAGTTATCAGCTCGTCCGACTTGGGATCGGTCTCAATGCGGACGTCTTTGACTTCGTCGAACAGGCCCTTGTTGTGGATTTGGAAGGCGATCGGCCCGGTTTGGCCGGCCGAAGAGTCGTCGTAGCTGACGACCTCCACGGCTTTCGTTCCCGGCGGCTGGGCAACCGCCATCCCCGCCTTTCCTTCCGCGGCATCGGCCAGCAACTCGACCTGGAACCACTCTTTGTTGTTGAACTTCGGATGCGGCGACGAGGTGAACCCCGTGCCGGCCTTATTGTGGCCCGGCCGATAGTCCCAATGACTGCCATTGGGAGGCTGGAACTGGATTCCGCCGAGCGCGTCCAGCGGCTTCTTTCCCTCCTCCGGCCGAGTGCAGAAGATGAGCACGCAGGGCTGGTGTTCGTCGCGTTTCGTCGCAGCGCGCACATGCCGCATGAGGAAGACGAAGCGGAACTTCGTGTAGTCGTCCTTGGTATAGATGACGCCGCGGCCGACACCGAGGCTGGCTATCGCGCCCTCTTTCACCTGCCACGATTTCGCGGGGATCTGTACCCAGCCTTCCAAGGAAGTGCCATTGAAGAGCGGTTTGGTCTGCTTCCGCACCGCGGCGGGCAGTCCGGCCGAAGCAGCATCCTTGGCCGCATCGGCCTTTTCGTCCGAGGCGCGAATGGAAAATGGTGACGCCATGCACGTCATGGCAACTACGGCCGCAAAGCAAGCGTAACGCATGGAAGACCTCGTAGATTTGAGCGTGAGCAATCGGGCTTAGGGCCACTTGTAGCTTCTCTGTTTGCGGAAGCCGGTAATGCGAATCACGTCGCCGGGCAGCAGGTCAAGCATGGCATAGGCGTTGTTTTTCGCTCCCGCGCCTTCCACGATGGCCTGCAGCGTGCAGCAGGGAACGCCGAGGACTTCGCCGTAGTTGCCGAAGTGGAAGTGCCCCTGCAAGACGCCCAGCACCTTGCCAGACTCTTTCAGGACTTTGCAGACCGCGGCCCCGTTGCGGACGCCGTAGGGAAAAAAGAGGTCGAGACACTGGTGGACACAGACGATCGTCTTCACGCGGTGCTTTGCAGGTCGGCCCGCAGCCATTCCAATTCGGCGGGCGGGATGTTGGCATCGCCGTCGCGGAAGTTCCGCCGGCCGTAAGGCTTGCCGTCGCGGGTGAAGCAGGCGTCGAGGATGACAAAATGATGCCCGCCCGCGTCGAACGAATAGTACGATTCCTTCTGGCCGACGATGCCCAGGTATTCGGGCTTCGTCAGGTTTTCGACGCAATGGTTGCCCAACACGAAGTGGTGTTTGCCGGGCAGCGGGGCAAACTCCTTGACGACTCGTTTGAGATAGCCCTTCTCCACGTCCAGCGAAGTAGCCGAGTCGATCAGGTCACCCAAGCAGATAATAAGGTCCGGCTTCTCCTCTTGGAACTTCTTGGCCGCTTCGGCAAACTTGGTGAGCGACTCGCGGTAGACCCGCGTTCCGCCCGGCGGCTTGTCGGCATAGTGCAAGTCGGTCGCCAGGCCGATCCGCAGGAGCGGCGTGGCGTCATCCTTGGCGGCGGCCAGCAGGCAGTCGGCGGCGGCGGCTGCGGAGCCAGCCAACAGAAGCGTTCCGCCCTTGAGGAACGCGCGGCGGCCGAGGGGATACAAGTTAAAGGCTTGGTCGTGTTCGGTCATGGTATTCGGCCGCACGGCTGGGATTCGATAAATGATAGTTGACGCCCGTCGGTACGGCAATTAGGCTGATTCCTGTCGCGGAGCTTGACCCACGCAACACCGGTAAAAAACGTGATCGGCCACCGCAAGACGCGACGGCCAGCGGAAACCATTATTGCGACCGGTCTCACCGACTCTTTCCGACACTGTTGCGGTTCCTCTAACCCGTTTTGTGAGGCTCGATGGCTATGTACAAGTCTAAGCTCAAGTTGCTCTTTCGGTTCTTGGTTTAATTTGTCGCAGCAGGCTTTGGGACCGCCGTCTGGTGGGTGGGGCTGCCGGCCAAGGAGAGTACGGCCGCGCCTACTACACAAGACTCTCTGCCTGCGATTGCCACTGCGACAAAGGTCTATACGGCCACGGCCACGCTCTTGGTGGCACAGGTTCAACCGCACGTGTTCAGCAGCGCGGCGGAAAAATTCGACCGCGACGAATTCGAGATTCACTGTAACACCCAAGCCGCTCTCGTACACGATCACTTCGTTCTCATTGCGGCGCTGCGGGACCGAAAAATGAATCGCTTGCAGAGCATTCGCCGCGAGGACGCGCGGCACCAGACAATCTCCTGGCTGACCTCGATCGTGCATGTCAACCTGGAGAAAAACTCCGGTATTATCACCGTATCGGTTACGTTGCCTGATGCGGAGGAGGCAGCGACAATCGTTAATGCAGTCGTGCAAGCCTACATGGACGAAGTAGTCAATGTCGATCGAAGCAGGCGCCGCGAGCAGTACGAGAGCCTGAACACGGTTGCCGGTCAGAAGGAGGAGGAGGTCCGCCGGCTCCGCGAAGAATTGAAACACGAAATGGAGAACTTGGGCACCGGCGACGAGCAGACGGCCTCCGTGCGGAGACAGATGGCGGTGCAAGTCTATGCCGAGTACCAGCGCGAATGGCAGGCAATGCGGCAGGAGCGAGCGAGGCTTCAGGCACGGCTGCAGGAAGCAACGGAGTCGCTAAAGGAGCTGAACGACGCGGAGATTTCCGACCTCGAAGTCTCTGGGCTGCTTTTCAGCATTCCTGTTTATCGCGAGTTATTTACGCGGTCGACAATGCATGAGTTGGAAGGGTCGCGCGGGAGCCGGTCCGACCGATGCAAAGCCAGCGGCCGAAACGGGAAGCCGAAGCACGATTGCGGTTGGCGGAAACGATACTCCTTCCGAGAAGAAGCCGCCGGCCGCGGGCGGCAAGGACCAGGGCAGGCGCGAGCGCAGGCACCCTCAGACGGCGAACACCGGGCAATGAGCAAGGAGGAGCTTGTCGCCACGCACAAGATGCTCGAGGAGTTGAAGACGCAATGCCGCGACATGCTCCGCCAGGCAAAACGCATCGACTTGGAGCGTGAGATTCGCGGCCTGAATACGCAAATCGGTATCTCTGCCGACCAAAAATAAATTTGGGAAGGAAGTCGAATCGAAGGCCCGCGAAGCCGATGCGGTCGGCCGCACGACCGTCGCGGCGCAAATGTTGAGGGCGAAACTCGAGAACGCCGAGCGAATTCTCCGCGAAGTGTCCGAGGAGATCTCGCGGCTCAAGGTCGAGCTCGATAATTACAGGCCCCGCGTGACCATCGCGGGCGACCCAAGTAAGCCCGCGGAAGTTCCCGAGAAGCCAGATTGAAGTCGCCGCACGTCCGCGCCTTCGGTCATCATCTGCCCAGGAGCACTCTGAGAATGCCGATGGCCAACAGGGCCAGAAACGGCAGCATAAAGATTCCTACCGCCTTAATGTCTTGCCAAAGAGTTCGATTGATTGGATCGGCTGCCGGACGGCTCCAGCGCCAGGGGACGAAATGGCCCAGCGCGGCCGCGGCCGGCCGGCCCGTTCCCCAGCGTCGCGTAAGTTGCGCGGCGTGCGCTGGCGACATGCGGCGGCCGAGCAGCATCGGCGTCGTGCTCCGCACCCGCCCGGCCTGCCGCCAGTGGGGCCGCGCCGGCAGCGGCAGGCCAAGCCGGGCGGCAAGCTCGGTCGAGCTGGGGCGGTCTTCGTCGCGCATGTCGAACACGGCCGCGGGGTCCAGGTGAGCCAGCGCCGACAAAAGTTCCCCATCGCCGCGAGCGCCGCGCGGCCATGCGAAGATCGACGAGATCGCGGTCCCAAAGCGAAGGCGGATCGTCTGCCGACAATCCGCAGTCCATGAGGAGTAGCTCCAGCAACAGCATGTCCCGGCCATAGCGGTCGCTGCGAGGCGCGATTGAGCCGTCGCCCCCGGTAGCCGCGGCCGCAAGATCCGGCGGGCAATAACCGTCTGTGCCGTACGTGCCGCCCTCGGCCACCGTAACCGCCCGGTTCTGTCCGGCAGACTCGGCCACAAAAGCGTCGAAGTCGATCAGGTATAAGCTGGACCGCTCGCCGGACGGTTCCAGGTCGATCACGATGTTGTTCGGCGAGAGGTCGCCATGAACGACGCCCGCTTCTTCCAGCACCGCCAGCGAGACCAGCAAGTCGCGCACGCACCGCCGGCGTGCGTCGTCGGAGAGGCGGATCGAATCCTCGCTGACCGCCGTTTTCAGCTCCAGCCAGGTCTTGCCGGGCACCGCCCGCGCCAGATAGCCGGCAAAGTCGAAATCGGCATTTGTATCGCTTCGGGCGATTCGCGTGTCGCCCCAGGCAAGCGGCGCGGCCGCCAGGTTAGGCAGCCAGGCGTGCATCCGCTGCGCGATCAGCCACATCGTCCGGTCCAACCGCTTCGCCGTCGGGCGGGTGAAGAACTTCAGGTAAGCGACGACCGACTGGTCGAATCCCAGCAACGGAAACGCCTTGCCTTCCGCCCCGGAACGCCACGGCGGCTGGCCGGGGCGGTCGCGGTCGTAATCCTTGAAGCAGTAGCTCTCCGACCCGATCGTCAGCAACCGCCCCGCCAGTTCCTTGGCCTGCGTATTGGTCAGCGTGAGGATCGTGGTGGCAGGGTCGGAAGACATGCTAATTGGCTTCGTAGGATGGACCTCCTAGTCCGTCTCCGAGTTACCAGACGGACTTGGAAGTCCATCTTACTTTACGTGTTCGAGACGATTCTACGCGGCACCCTAACCGCGAATTACCGCCAGCGTCACGTTATCGTCAAAATCCTTGGGACGCTCGCGGATCGCTTGCTCGATGAACCGCCGGGCGGCGTTTTCTTCGTGCCCGGCGACAAGCGTCTCAAGTTCATCTAAGAGTGCCGGCGGTTTCGCGCCGATTCCTCGTCCGATGCCATCGGTAAACAGCGCGCAGAGGAACGGTCCCTCCAACGGTTCTTCGCGCCAACAGTCCAGCTCGCGGACGTGCCGATTGGCCGGGCCCAAGGCATGGACTTGCTGACTTTCGAGATTGCAGGCGGCCAGCACGCGGTCGCTTGGGTCTCCCGCACGGTGCGCGTCACCGCCCTCACCCCCTGCCCCTCTCCCAGAGGGAGAGGGGAGATAGCGCCACAGCGCCGCCGTCGCCGATCGCCGCCAGGTGAAAGCGGTCGTCGAACCAGGCCAGCGTGAGCGTGGTCTGGAATAGCCCTCCTTTTTTCAAAATGTACTTCCACGTTGACACGAACTGTCCTTTGGGACACGAGCCTTCCGGATCGCGGAACAGCTCGTCGCCGAACGCGCCGAGCGCCTGGCCCACTTCGTTGAAGGCGAACAACGCGCGATCTTTGGGCGTCGCGCGCCGGCCGCCTCGACCAGGCGCGTATGGAGGTCCAGCACGCCAGCGCCGCGGCGCATTCGGATCGATAAGAGTTTGTGAGCCCGTCGCTCAGGGCGACGACGAGGCGCGGTTGCAGGCCGTCGGCAGCTTTTTTTGCCGGCAGCCACGCTAGGGCATAATCCTGGTTGACGCTCTTGTCCTGTCCGGGCGGGCCGAAGTCGGTGTGGATGGCGCCTTCAATTCCGCCCGCGCGAAAACCTCCCGAGCCGACGATCGTTTCGCCACGCTCCGCCAGCCACGCGCGGTGCATGGAGCAGGGAGCGGGGAGCAGGGAATCAGCCTCCGCTGTGCTCCCTGCTTCCTGCTCCGTGCTCCCTGCTCCCCACTCCCTGCTCATGACCTACCCCTGGATTTGCTTGATGACCCGCGCCACGTCCACGGCCCGCGAAGCGCCCGAGCTGCCGACCGTGGCGATGAAGGCGGCCAGCGACGGGGCGTTGTCGATGTGTACGTAGCACTCCGGCGAGGCGATCTCGCGCAGGGTTCTCTCCTGGGGATGCTCGCTGCCGACGGATACGCCCGCCACGGCGATGACCACCGGGTCGCCGTCGAGGCTCAGGCGTTTGATTTCGGCGGCCACCGGCTGCGGGCCGGAGCCGACGTTGTGCTCGCCGTCGGAAAACAAGAGCACCAGCGGCAGCGGGTGCTCGGCCCGTTCGGGATGCTGCTGCAGCGACTCCATGTACGGCCGCAGCCGCATCAGCGTCAGCTCCAGCGCGGCGGTGATGTCGGTCTGCCCGCCGCGGCCGTCGATGGAAATCTTGTCGGGATCGATCATCCGCACCGGGGTCATGGCGCAGAGCAGGTCGAGCGTGGCCACCTGGTCGAAGCGGATGAGGAGAAACTTGAAGTAGGAGCGGTCCGGCCCGTCCGGTCCGCGCGACTGGCACTCCATGAGCATCTCGCGGATGCCGCGGGTGGCCGCCTGGGCCTTTTCGCCCTGCATCGAGCCGCTGTTATCCGCCAGCACGCAAACCAACTGCGGCCGCGTCTGTCGGGCGATTCGGGGCATGGCAAGGCTCCTTGGAACAATTCACAACGTCTGCACGTCACGCTCGACGATCAAGATTTCCTCCTGGTCAAGCTCGATTTTCAACCGCTGTTTGAGCTTCGCCAAGAAGTTCCGGGACTCTTCCGCGCTGGGAGCTATTACGCGTTAGATCACAATCTCGTCGCGGTATGTAATCCCCGCCATTCGCCAAAAGCCTTTGTTCGGCTGCGGAAAGAACGTCAGGCCGCCGAATTGGCCAAGCAGCAACTCTTGCAACTCCTGAAACTTGTCGGCCTCAATCGCAGTTTCGTCATTAAAGTAGAGTGGCACGAAGATGTCATACTCTTTCACCGGCGCCTACTCCCTCGAGGCTGGGTGCAGCCGATTCATGGCTGAGAGTGACGAAGCGGATTCCAGATTTCCGCAATTCGGCTACCGACTCCTCGTTCAGCACATAAGTTCGGTTCGGCAGGATGGTCCCAGCCGAGTGCCGAAGCAAAATGGGCAGCGCGCGTGCTTCTTCGGGCTTCGTGAACTGGATTACGGCTTTCATGTGGCGGAACCTCAACGGCTGACATGACGGAGACACTACAATCCGATTCTACACTGCGGTGCCAGGTTCGCAAAGGGCGCTGGCTGGCGGCAGAAGTGGAAGCGCCGCCACGGGCGATAAATCATCCAGCGCGAAAACGCCAAAGCTTGACCTCGGCTCGGCCGCTGCATAACATTCCGGCATGTCGATTTCCGAACAAACCATCTTCGCGGAACCGGCCGTCACGGACTGGCGACGGCGGTTGGACCTGATCGTCGACGCCATGCGGGAGTTGAGCCTCCACACCGACCCACAAGAGATGGTCCGCGCCTACGGCGAAAAGATACGCCAACTCGTGCCGCGGCACACGTTGCGCCTTTCGCTCAGCCGCCGCGGACTTTCCTATCCAAACTACCGCATCACCCGCAGCACGACGTGGTCCGAGGAAATCAATCCCTGGAAGCAAAGGGACCGCTTGCCGCTGCTTTCCGGCGGCCTCTTGGCGCGACTGATCTATGACGGAATGCCGGAAGTGATCGACGACCTGGACGTTGACCCGGACGATCCGGCCGCCGAGTACCTTTCCCAGGGCCGCTCTCTGTTGGCCATCCCGTCCTACGACCTCGGCGAGGCGCTTAATATGGTCGTTATTCTCCGGGATCAGGCCTTCGCTTTCGACCACAGCGAACTGCCCGACTTGGTTTGGCGGACGAACCTTTTCGGCCGCGCGACGGGCAACTTGGTTTTGAAACAGGAATTGCAGCGGGCCTACGAGGACTTGGACCGCGAGTTGAAGATCGTGGCCGACATCCAGCGCTCGCTACTGCCCGCCGAGCTGCCGCGGATACCGTCGTTGGATTTGGCCGCCTACTATCATCCCTCGCGCCGGGCGGGCGGCGATTACTACGATTTCTTCCCGCTGCCCGGCGGCAAGTGGGGCATTTTCGTCGGCGACGTAAGCGGCCACGGCACGCCGGCGGCCGTGCTCATGGCCGTCACGCACTGCATCGCGCACACTTGCCCCGGCCCGCCCTCGCCGCCGGGCGAAATCCTTGGCTACTTGAACGAACAGCTCCTCCGCCACTACACGGGCGACAGCAGCAGTTTTGTGACGGCCTTCTATGCGATCTACGACCCTGCCGCGCCGGAGCTGACCTACGCCTGCGCGGGCCACAATCCGCCCCGGCTGAAGCGCTGCCAGGACGGCTCTCTGCTGGTGCTGGACCGGTGCAACGATCTGCCGCTGGGCATCGAGTCGGGCATCCAGTACAGCGCGGCCGTGCAGCCGCTGCAAAAGGGCGATCAGATCATCTTTTATACCGACGGCATCACCGAAGCGCAGAACGAGGCCGGCCAACAGTTCGGCACCACCCGGCTGGACAACGAGCTGGAGCAATGCAGCCTTCAGGCCGACGCGCTACTTGACTCGGTGCTGCAATCGGTCAAAGAGTTCACTGCGGGCGCACCGATTCTCGACGACCAAACCGTGTTGATTGCGCGGGTGGTGTGAGGCGGTTACGGGTGGGTCTTCGTAGAACTCGACCGCACCCTACATTGGCACGGGCACGGGCGGCAGCGGGCAGGAGAGGGCCGAAGCCACGGCGCGGAGCAGCTCGTTCTCTTCAATCGTCATCTTGCCGTCGGCCGCGATGCAGGCAACGACGGCATCCAGCACCCGCCGCTTCACCGCCGGCGAGCCCTGCGCAAGCTGGCCCAGCGCGGCGTCGAAGGCCTCGAACGTGCATTGCTGAGGCGGAAGGAGCTGCAGGCTGCCCAGCCGCGCCGCGCGGCTTGGAACGCCCGCTGGATGTCAGCCGGCTCACTCTGCCCCGCATATGCCAGCGTGGAAAGTACGACCGCCGCGGGCTGCGCCACCACCGAGACCGACATGTATCGCACCTTCGGCGCCGGCCGCAGGCCGAAATGCACGTCCAGCCAGCCGAAGAGCACCACCCGGAGGCAATACTCGAACAGGTCGATCTTGCCGTCGGCCGCCGTGAGGGCCTCGACAACCTGCCGGAACGATGCGTATTGGGACCGCGATAGCTGCTTCAGTGCCGGCGCCGCCATGTCTGCCACTGGCAGGCGATTTTCTGGCGGCAACGGGTCGATCAAAGCGGAAAGCTGACCCACGATCTTTACCACCGGCGGCTCGACGCTTTGCCGGAGCATTTGCCATTGCCGCTGCCGCGTCGGCTGGTCATCCCGGCTGAGCAAGAGGGCGAAAATCGCCGCCCGCGCCGAATAAGTTTCATGCACCGCCTGGACCAGCGCGGCCGGCAGGCTTGCCACAAGTCGGCCCGCGTGCTCCAGGTGTTCGGGCTGCGGTTGCCCGACTTGTCGCAGAATGCGGTCGCTGTCCGTGCTCATCGGCCGTGCAGGTCGTTGGCTTGGCCGCGCGCCAGCCGCAAGTCCCGCAAGCGCCGCCGCCTGCGCGCTGGCGTAGGACGGACCTCCGGGTCCGTCCGGTCTTGAAGCCACCCTTGCCGCGACGGACTCGGAGGTCCGTCCTACTTCGGCCTGCTCCTCCACCGGCTCCGTGCGTGCGAAGTTGCCGTCGAAATTCGGGTCCAAGAGGCGAATTCGCTCCGCCAGCGGCGGGTGCGTGGCGAACCAGTTGAAGAACGATCCGGCGAAGGCGTCGCCGAAGAACATGTGGCTGATCTCGTGCGCGTGGGCGTCGCGGATGCGCGAGCCTTCGGCCAGCCCGCCGATCTTCTTCAGGGCCTCGGCCAGCCCGGCCGGATTGCGGGTGAACTGCACGCTCGAGGCGTCGGCCAGGAACTCCCGCTGCCGCGATATGGCGGCCTTGATGATATTGCCCAGCAGCACGCCGAGGTAGCCAAAGATTAACAGCGCCAGGCCGATGAAAAAAAGGGCCGCGCCGTTGTCGCTGCGGCGGCCCTCCGAATCGCGCGAGGAGCCAGCCCAGCCCGCCGAGCGCATCACGTAATAACCGACGACCGAGAGCGAGAGGATGCCGAAGACGATGCCGACCAGGCGGAGATTGAGCCGCATGTCGCCGTTGAGCACGTGGCTGAACTCGTGGCCCAGCACGCCTTGCAGTTCGTCGCGAGTTAGGTATTCCAGGCAGCCCCGCGAAACGGCGATCACCGCCTGGCTGGGCTGGTAGCCCGCCGCAAAGGCGTTGATGGAAGTCTCGTTGTCCATCACGTAGACCGGCAATACGGGCACGCCGGAGGCCAGCGACATTTCTTCCACTATGTTCAGCAGCCGTCGCTCGGCCGGATCATGAGTCTGCGGATCGACCAGCCGCCCGCCGAGCATGTGCGCGAGGCCGTTGCCGTCGCCCGCCAACTCCGCGACCTTGTAGACGCTGCCCAGCGCGATCACCAGTCCCGTGCCGAAGGCAACGGCCATGAGCAGCGACGGGTCCCAGAAGGTCATCGCGGGATGCGGCACGCGGCCGTAGCCTGCGTGCGCGTAGTCGCGACCATGCACCACCAGCACCGCCGCGAGGTACACCGCGGCGATGATCACGGCCACCGAGATGCCGAACAGGACCAGCAGCTTGACCGTCTGCCGCCGCGCGTGGTCCTGACGTGCGAAGAAGTCCATCGACATGGCTTAGCTGAACGAAACCTTCGGCGCTTCCCGCTGCTCGGCCTGCTCGATCTCGAAGGGACTGGCCGCCTGGAAGTTGAACATGCCGGCGATGATCACCGTGGGAAAGACTTCGCGCTGCGTGTTGTAGTACATGACCGAGTCGTTATAGGCTTGCCGGGCGAAAGCGACCTTGTTTTCCGTGGAGGTCAGTTCCTCTTGCAGGGCCATCATATTCTGGTTGGCCTTCAGGTCGGGATAGGCCTCGGCAACGGCGAACAGGCGGCCCAACACGCCGGTGAGTTGGCCCTCGGCCCCGCCCAGCGCGGCCATGGCCTGCGGGTCGCCGGGGTTCTGCGCCGCCTTCTGCCCGGCCGCGTAGGCAACGTTGCGGGCCTTTGTAACGGCCTCCAGCGTTTCCCGCTCGTGCGTCATGTAACCCTTGGCCGTTTCGACCAGATTGGGGATCAGGTCGTAGCGGCGCTTGAGTTGCACGTCGATCTGCGAATAAGCGTTTTTGTAGCGGTTCCGCAGCGTGACCAGCCCGTTGTACATGCTGATGACCCATATGACGACGATCAAGGGGATCACGATGGCGATCACGACCAGTACGATCAATACTGTTGGCATCGGACGAGGACCTCCACTTGTGAGGGAATGGAATCAGGCAATGGATGATTTTAGCACATACCCGTAGGGTGGGACAAGCGAGTAAAGCGAGCGCGGGCCCACCACGGCTAGTGCTATAGGGCGGGACAACGCGCAGAGCGCGAAATGCCGCCAATTATTGCTTTCTTCGCTCGGCCGAATGATATATTGGTATCTGTCGGACCGTTTGAAGTACGGTTCCGTAACGGTTTGAAAAGCGTCTCCCCGTCAAGAGCCAGATATCTTGGGATTGCCGTGAAAGCGCGTCAAAAGCTCTCTCTCCCGGCGCTGTTGCTGAGCCCGCTTTGTCTCCTGGCCCTTCTGTTGGGCCTTATCTTCCTCGCCTCCCGCCTCTTTGCGGATTCTGACCGCGCCGAATCCTTCGATGGGATTCAGATCGCCGGATCGGCCCGGTACTGCGACCAGGTCCGCGAAGCCTTGCAATTGCTGAAAAACCGCGACGCCAGCGACTATGCCATCGTGACGACCTACGTCAAGCGGATTGAGGAGGGACCGCATTCCGGAATGTGGGCGTATCGGGACCCGCCCACCTTCGAGATGAGCGACGTGTCGGCTTTCTCCTCCGTGACCTGGTGCGCGGCAGACATTGCCCACGATTCCTACCACTCCAAACTATACCACGACTACCGGAACGCGCACGGCGGATACGTGCCGGACGACGTCTGGAAGGGAAGGGAGGCCGAACAGAAATGCATGAAGCACCAACTGGCGGCCATGGAGCGAATCAAAGCGCCTCAACCCGAAATGGACTGGGCTCGGCAGAACGCGGACGGGCACTACGTCAAAGACAATGAGGATTGGCAAGACTTCGAGAAAAACGACTGGTAGGCCAGCGATCGGCTGATGACTCGATCGTAGCGCATTACTCGTTTTTCCCCTCGACCCTCACGCCCTTCGCGTCCACCCGCAGCCGCACGCCACGGATGCTCGAACCTTTTCCCTCCTCGTAGTAAACGCAATACACCGCGCCGTCGGGTAATTCCACCATGCTCGGATACGCGCCGTTGACGGTGTCGATCCGCACGGGGCCTTGCCACGTCCGGCCGTTGTCCGCCGACCAGTGCAGCGACGTGGCCGGGCGCGATGGGCGAGCAGGACCGTGCCGCTGCTGTGCCGCAGGAAATAAGGACTCTCGCCGTGGAAGCCGGACGACCGCACCGGCCCCCAGCTCTTGCCCCCGTCGCTCGAGTCGGCAAAGTGCATGTCCGTCTTGGACGACCGCAGCGCCGCCAGGAACTTTCCGCCCGGCAGTGGCACGACGTCCGTCTCGGCGTCGAGGTAAACGCCCGCCCGTTCGCCGATGGTCGCCAAATCGCGCCACGTCTTGCCGCCGTCACACGACTTCACCGTGGCCCCGAAGGCCAGGTTCTTTTTCGGGTCTTCGTGGTAGAGGCCCAAGATCAACGACCCGTCGGGCAGTTCCCGCACAGGCGACGAGCAGGCAAACCCGTAAGGCGATTTCACATCCAGCATGGCCGGCCGGCCCCAGGTGCGACCTTGGTCGGTGGAACGGGCGAACCAGACGACGGGCCGGCCCTGATGGATCGTAAACCAGTCCAAGAGCAGCGTCCCGTCATGCAGGCAGGCGACGGAAGGGTCGCGGTCGTCCTCGACTGTATCCATGATGACGGCAGGTTTGCCCCACGTGCGGCCGTCATCGCGGCTCCGCACGGACAGAATCCGTCCACCCTTGGGCCACTGCGCGCGGGGCGTGGAGACGTGGCTGTAGCCCGAATAGAAGACGCACAACAGCTCACCGTCCGGCAACCGGCAAACATCCGGAAAAGCCGCATAGCCTCCCGCCGCCTCGCCCGAACAGACGATTTGCTGCTGGGCGGAGACGGTTGTTGCAAAGAGAAGTGAAATCGAGATTGCCGCGGAGGGCGGGATGCGATAGTTCATCAGTTGTGGTGCTCCGTTTAGCGGCTAGGATTCTTCGTCTTGGCCTGCAAATACTGGAAAGAGTCAATGTCCGTGGCCGTTCCGACGCCCGTTTCATGGGGATACCCGATCAGGCCGGCGCACTCCACCTGAATCGTATGGGCGCCGTCCGCAAGGCCGTACTTTTCTAATATCACCCTGCGGAACTCGGGGTACATGGCGAATTGGTTGAATAGCCCCTGGTCTACGCCGTCAATTGTTACGCGCACGTATCCCCGGTCCCTCATGCGGCTGCCGATCAAGCGAATTGCCGTTCCTGCGAAAGTGAAACGGGCGTTTGCTCCGGCGGTTGACGAAACGTGCCTGGCGCCGCCATCATGCTCCCCGGCGCCGGCCTTGTCTTTTTGGAGCGTCCACCCCTGGTGGGACCAGGAGATCGCGGGACTTGTATCTGCGACGGTCCTCCAGACGCCTTTTTCTTCTGCGACAAGGTCCAACGTTCTCTGCTGGCCGGCGGGAACCCGCAACGTCATCTTGGCAAACCGGCCGTTTGCGATCTCTTCGATTTTCACCCCGTGTGCTTCACGGACCGTTGTCCAGTGGGCAGGAATCCTCAGCAGCACGACTCGGAGGGCATCGCCCGCGCCGCTGTTTTTCACCGTTACCGTCGATAATTCGTTGGTAAACGAGCCGGAGAGAAGCAGTCCGCCGTTGGCCAGCATGCCGGCAAAGCCGACGCCGGCGTCTTCCCACTCCCGCGGCAAGGCGGGAAAGACCCGAATCGCGTCCTCGGGCCGCCCATCGAACAGCATGTCCTGGACCGCCAGCGCGACCGTGGCATTCGCCCCGATTTCGACGGTTTTGCCGGCATCGCCGACGAACTCGGAAAAATACCATCCGTCAATCAGGTCGTGCCTCAGGTTCCAGGTCAACAGGCTGGCCGCTTCCTGGCCTTGTCCCATCTGGGCGGCGAGGGACGCGGCGCAGCCCTTGAAAAACGTGTAACCGAGCCAGCCGATCCCGACCTTCGAGCCGAACAACGAATTATAGGTCGGATGCGCCAAACTCGAAAACGGATCGTATGCCCTGGTGCAGATCTGCGACCAGGACATGCCGTAGTAATCGCCGCCAGGGAAATTCCCGTCGTCGCCTTGATACTTTGCGATGACGTCCTTTTTTTGCGTCTCGTCGAATTTCACGGGCAGATAGACGCGGTCCGCCAGCGCCTGCCACGATTCCGGTCCGACATTCAATCGCCTGCAGGTCCGCAATGCCCACAACAGCGTGAGTTGATCGATCGCGGTTCCTTTCTTCACAGCCGAATACTGTTGCTTCGACCAGTTGCCAACCTGCATGTCGCCCTGCTTCTCGCAGGCGTCCAACTGGAAGCGGACCGCATGTTCCAGGAGGTCCTTCGCGCGGGCCAGGCGACCCGCGTCGTTGGTATACTCGGCCTGGTAGAGGTCCACGGCCGCGAGTTCCGTTCCGATGTAAGCATAATAGTCGCTCTCGCGCCCGCCAAAATTGCCGGTCTCCGTGCCGTCGTATCCCGCCAGCCAGGGCCATTTCGCTCCGCGGGTCCGGGGGAAAAAGGACCGCGCGTGCCGTTTCGCCATTTCCAAAGTTTTTTCCGTCCAATCCGGAAGCCAGCGGGAAATATCCGCATGATTGGCCCCCAGCAGCGCGGCCCAGACGTACATCAGGTCGCATTCCGTCGCGATGCAACCGTCGTACCCTTCAGGCCGCGGGCCAAAACAGCCGGTCAGAAAGGGGTTCTTGTCCCACATTGCCTTGAGCAAATACTGCGAACGGATATAGCCGGCAAGGATGCGGCTGTCTGGAACGAATAGGGACGACCGTCCCCAGAATTCCGCGAACTGGGCATTGTTGGCTTCCTGCAACGCCGAAAAGCCAAGCCGGCTCGCCTTGGAAATTTTGTCAAACGAGCTCTCGCTATAAGCGGCTTTGTCTTCGATCTCGCTCCCTGCGGCCAGGAAAAACCAGGCGGGCTTGCCCGGCCCGACGGCGCGGAAACGCTTGTCTCTTGGGAATCCACGGAAACGTCCGAGCCCCGCGCGACAACGGACAAAGCGGCCCCTTGACCGGCCCCCAAGGACTCAGTGCTTACCGAGAGGCCGTTCGGCCGCGCCTCAGCGCGGGTCCGACAATCCTGTTGCGGCGGCAATTTGCACTTTGAAAACGCCGGGCACGTCGTCGCGGATTTCCACGGCCAGAACTCCCTCCGCCGTGATAAATTCTTTCCGCGTCGATCGGATTCTCCGGCCATCCGCGGTCAAGCCCAACTCCGAAGTCAAAATCCCGCGCGATACGTCGACTTGCTGGCGAAACGATGCGATCGCTGCGGGAACCAGAGCTTCCCTTGCTCCCGCGTATCCACCCCTGACCGCAAACGGCGTCGCGCGCTTCGTCTTTCCCTTCCACCAAGCGGAATACAACAGGTTCGGCTGATAACTTGCCTTGGACGGCTTGTATTGGGTGAAGCCGTACGGATCGGCCAGGAGCACGAGTCCGGCGTTTCCAATCATGGGGTACTGGTACTGTTCGGCGTCAAGCCGCGTCTTCACAAAGTCGGCTTGACGTAAATTGTTCCAAGCGACGGCCGCCGCGCTGGATGTCTGGCCCGACGACGCCACAATCGGGCTGGTGACAAAGGTAGCCATGACACAGGCGACAACAGCGGCCAGTTTGCGGAAGTTCATGAGTTCACTCCCCGTGCGGCGAGAAGAAGGCGGCGTGGACCGGCGCGGGCATGGCGCGGCTAGGGCCGCGGACGGAGCGCCAAATGACCTCGTTCAATTGCCGCTCGTCGGCCGCGTCGGCCTCGGTAAAGTCCATCCGCGCGGATACGCCCGCGCCGTAGGCCGCGGCGTCGTTTCGCTCGTGGAGGTCCACGTTGGCGGGCAGGTGCGTATACGGCGTGACGTCGGCTTTGGCCTGGAACGAGGCGTACATCGGCCGCGCGGCGGCGTCGAACTGCGTCATCGGCTTCAACCCCAAAATCAGCTCCATCGTATGCAACATGCTCGACGTGGAATACATGTTGGAATCGACGCAGTGCCGCTTCGTGTAGGGACTGATCACGAAGGCGATGCTGCGATGGGCGTCGACATGGTCCGGGCCGTTTTGGGCGTCGTCCTCCAGGACGAAAATGGCCGTCTCCTTCCAGAATTTGCCGTGGCTCACCGCCTCCACGATGCGGCCCAGCGCCAGGTCGTTGTCGGCCACGTAGGCCCGCGGCGTCGGCTTGCCGGGCGACGTGCCGGAAGTGTGGTCGTTGGGCAGCCAGACGATGACCAGGCCCGGCATCGAGCCTTCCCGCTCGAAGCGGCGCAGCTCGGCGATGAAGCGGTCGGCGCGAAGCTGGTCGCTGTAATTCAGGTCGAAGGCGCGGTAGAGCGGATCGAAGTGGTCTTCCAGGGCCTTCATCCGCGCGTGGCCGGGTTCGCCGGGCTTCGCGGCGTTTTCGATGAACTCGCCATAGCTGCGGTAGGAGACGCCCGCGTCGCGGCAGCGGTCCCAGATGTAGCCGCTGGCTGCGCAGCCGATGGCCGTTTGACCCTCGGACGGATAGGGAAAGCCGCGGTCCGCTTCGCTGCTGTGCTCGCTGTACCGCCGGTAGACCGGCGGCCAGACCTTCTGCACGTAGTCGTTGGCGAAGGCAGCCGTGCTCCACTCGTGGCCCAGCGCGCCTCACCTCGCCGTCAACGTAGAAGTTGTCCAAGAGCACGAACTGCCGGGCAATGGCGTGCTCATTGGGCGTGATCCTCTCGGGAAAGAGACATAGAGATGCGTCGCCATTGCCCTCGCGGACGTCGCCCAGCACCTGGTCGAAGGTGCGGTTCTCCTTGATGATATAAATGCAGCGCTTGATCGGGCTGGGGCGGCCGACCGTGGCAGGAATGGGATTGTCCGACTCGGCCGCGCGGCTAGTCGGCTCGCCATTGGACTTCAGCGGGCTACAAGCATAAGCCGCGCGGGTCAGTGCAAGCATCTCCTTGGGCCGGGGCATGTCGATCACGCTCAACGTGCCGTGGAGCAGGCCGCCGATGTATTGCGTGTCTTTCCCGTCCTTGCGCGTCGGATTCGGGCCGCGCGGGTTTGCCCGCGAGATGATACCCTTGCCGTTGGCCACCAGGATTCGGTCTGCCGCCGGCGTCATCCGCACGTTTGTCGGATACCAGCCGACGGGAATGAAGCCCAGCGAGCGGCTCTCGCCGCGGTGAGAAACATCGAACACGGCCAAGTTGTTCGCGTCGGCGTTGGCCACCCAAAGCGTCTTGCCGTTGGGGGCCAGGGCGAGACTCATCGGGGTGCATCCGGCCGGGCCGCGCGGATAAAGCGCCGTGCGGATGACCTCGATCTGCTGCCCGGTCGCCGTATCGAGGACGACCAGGCAGTTGGCGTCAGCGCAGGCGACGTAGAGCAGCGATTCATCTGGCGAGAGGACCATCTCCGTCGGATGCGCGGCCGCCAGCCAGGTGGCATCAACCTTTTGCGACTTCACATCGACGACCGCCACGGCCGCGTTGCCCCAAAGACTAACATAGACCCGGTCGGACTTCCTGGCCGGCAGCGCCGTGTATGGCCAACTGCCCTCCGGCAGGGAAATCGAACACAGCCGCTCCGGATACCGCAAGGAAACGGTCCTCAGCGCGTGCCCCTGGCAGCACGCGACGTAAAGCGACTGGCCGTCGCGGCTGCACGCCAGGCCCGTGGGGATAGCGGCCTTCTTGCCGCCAAGCACGTCAATCGTTTCTCGCCTGGAGAGTCTGCCATCGGCGAAATGGAACCGATAGACGACATCGTCCTCGCCGCCGCTAACCAGAAGCGACTCACCATCGGGCGTGAAGCAGAGGCCGTAGAAGGTCCTCGGCAGCGTGACCTGCGACGCCACTTTGCCCGCGGCCAGATCGACGACGGAGACCACGTGCGGCCCATAGCCCGAATGCAGCACCGCGGCGAATTTGCCTTGGGGATGGACGGCGACATTGACGGGGAAATTGCCCAATTCGACCTGCCGGCCGGCGGGCCGCAGCGACCACTGGTTCGGCAGCAAGACGGAAGCGTCCGGCTGCACGCCCGGCAGAAGCCGCGGTGAGGCCAGCTCGTCGGCGTCGGCGGAAACCGTGGCGGCAAGGAAAATGCAAGTGACAGCAAGGGATGCAACCGAGTACGGCAGTCGGCGGGACATCGAGCGTTTCCTCAAGCGGCGAAAAAAACGGCGGAAAGGCCAAGTATAGCGTTGGCCAAGGGCAACGTCCCCGCTTTGAGCTCTGTCAACTTTTTATGAGCGGCCATCCGGCGGACCGCGCGAACCCGCAAACTCGCCATCTTCCCAAGTTGCCCTTGTTTCCACCCCGAAATGGCGGTAGACTCGCGCGGGCGCGCGCGGATGTAAACTGAGGCGTTGTAAGTGCTTATGCGGAAACGACTTGCGTGCCGTGGGTGGACTGACAGCAATGAGCATCTGGCCGCGCGGATGCTCGAATAGTGGCTGCCGGGCTTCCATGTCCGGTCGTTCATTTTGCTTGAATTGGAGACCTGGGCTTTCTAGAATAGAAGTTAGGCCCCGGTTTCCCCAACTTCATACGGAGGGTGTGCGATGAAACGGGTAATCTTGGGCCTATTGGCGGGGATTGGCGCGGTCGCCTTGGCGCTGGGCCTTTTGGACCGGCGGCAGGAGGCCGCGGCGCAGCATCCCTACACGCCGGCCGCCTTCGCGCCGGCGGCGCAAGCCGCGCCGCCCGCGGTCTGCGGCAGCGAGTTGATTGCCGTGCCCGCGGCGGCAAACGACAAAGGTCAACTGTTGACGGTCCTCGACCCGCGTCAACAGACGATGGGCGTGTACTGGATCGAGGCCGGCACGGGCAAGATCACCCTCCGCAGCGTTCGCAACATTCACTACGATTTGATGATGATGGACTTCAACGGCGAAAATCCCCTTCCGCGGGAAATTCGCGCCCAGTTGGAGCAAAGGTAACGTTCATGGCGCAGAAGTACTACAACGCCGCCGAGACCGCTGAAAAGCTCGGCGTCTCCCCAGCCGAAATCAACGCGATGGTCCTCCGCCGCGAGCTCTACGGATATCGCGACGGCGCCGATTGGAAGTTCAAGACCGAGGACATCGACCGCGCCGCCTCGGAGCGCGTCGCCGCAGGCCACGGCGACGAAACCAGCGACAACGTCCTGGCCAGCGAGATCGAGCTGGGCCAGTCCGATCCGGGGCTCTCCGGCACGGTGATCGGCGCCGAAGCCAACCCCGCCAATCCCGACAGCGACATCCACTTGGCCAGCGACTTGAAGCTCGGCGATACGGGCCAGATGAAGCCGGCCAGCAACGTGAACCTGCTGGAAAGCGATTTCAACCTGGCCGGTTCCAATGCCGGCGGCATCCCCAAGCTCAGCGACACTGCTGCCGGGGCCTCGCGGTTTGCGGACCTCGACATGACCTTGGATCACGACCTCACCTTGCAGGAAAGCAAACCGGCCGGAGTGCCCGCGCAGCCCGCGGCCAAACCGGCGGCCGCGCTGACCGAATCGACGGTCGATATCAGCGGCGGCAAGAAGCTTGATGACGACGATCTCGTGCTGGGCGGCAGCGGCGCGGGCAGCGATATTTCCATCGGCGGCGACAGCGGCATCTCGCTGGTCGATCCGTCCGACAGCGGCCTGAACCTCGAGGCTCCCTTGAACTTAAGCAAGGACGAGGAATCGCTGGAGCTGGGCGAAGACGACCTGCTGGGCATGGCCTCCGACGTGGGTTCCGGTTTGAAGAGTGAAGACGATTTTCAGCTTACGCCGATGGAAGACCTCGCCGATACCGAGGATTCCGAGAGCGGCTCGCAAGTGATCGCCTTGGACACCGAGGACGAAGGGGACGAAGCGGCCACAATGGTCGGCGCCGGATCGCCGGTAGCGGGCCTGCTGGATGAAGACCTCGGCGCCGAACCGGGGTTGGCCGCGATGCCGGCGATGTCCGCCGCCACCGAACTCGGGCTTGCCGGCCCGGACGACGCGCTGGCGGCCGGCGGCGCCGGGGCCGCGGCACTGCCCGAAGCCCCTTATTCCATTTGGAACATCCTCAGCCTGGTGCTCGTGTGCCTGTTGCTGATGCTGGTGGGCATGATGATGTACGAGCTGCTGCGGAACATGTGGGGCATGGATACGCCAATCAAGACGAATGCGTTCGATGCTGGGCTGATGGACACGATCCTCGGCTGGTTTGAGAAGTAGAACTTGGAACTTAGAGCTTAGGTCTTGGAACAAAGGTCTAAGAGCTAAGATCCAAGAACTACAAGGCTTGAAAGGAATCAAGTCATGTGGACTGACCGATGGCGCCTCCGCCTTGTGGCAGCGGCTGCAATGACGCTGCTGGCCGGGTGCTACGTCTCCAAAACCGATCTGGTCAACGAGCAATCGCTCAATCGCGTGCTCGGCGAGCAGAACAAGGCGTATCTGGCGCAGATCGACAATCTCAAGGTCCATTCCCGCGACGTTGAGGACCAATTGCTCCGCGCCGAACAGGAGTTGGCCGCACGCGACCGGACCGACGGCGGCCAGAACTCAACCGAGCTTGCCGGCGGCCGGCGGCTGCCCGACGCCGTCAATCGGCAGCTTGCCCTTTGGGCCCAGCAGTATCCGAACCTGAGTTTTGACGCCCAGACGGGCGTGAGCAAATGCGACATCGACGTGCTCTTCGACAGCGGCCAGGCCGAGCTTCGCCCCGCCGCGCGGCAGATGCTCGCCGAGCTGGCCCAGGTCTTGCAACGCTCCGAGGCAAAGGACCTCAAGGTCATGGTGGTCGGCCACACGGACAGCCAGCGGATCATCGGCGTATTCGATGCGCGACAAGTATCCCAACAATTTCCATCTCAGCACGGCGCGGGCCTTGGCCGTGGCCGACGTGCTCCGCGGCCAGGGTCTTTCCGACAAGCGGATCGGCGTCGCCGGCTTCGGCTCGCACCAGCCGCTGACGGACAACCAAACGGACGTCGATCGGCAGAAGAACCGCCGCGTGGAAATCTTTGTCATGCCCCGCGACGTGCCGGTGGTCGGCTGGGGCGAGGGGCGGCAGGAAGGGTTGTATTGAGACGACCGTCACGTGATAAGGTTGACGTAGCCCATTTTGCGCGATAGCACTAACTGGTATGAGCATTCAGGCACTCCCCGGTTCCGCTAAGCAGTGCGAATGGCTGCCCTTTGTAAAGGAGCAGTTAGCCGCCATAGCCGTGCTCCCAGAAGGCTGGGATTCGTATGGTGCAGCAAGTCCCGATCCGCGCCTTGTGGATGCCGGGCGGGGTCTGATTGACCGTTTGGCGCAAGACGGTGATTTGCCCCAACCGCACGTGAATCCCACCCGCAATGGCGGCGTGCAATTCGAATGGGAAGCCTCCGACCGCTATTTCGAGCTTGAGGTGGTGGACGAGCGCACCGCGGAGTATCTGTTCTGCGACGAGGCGGGGCGGGTCCAAGAAACGGGCAGCGTCAACGTCGAGGAATCTCTTGTTGACGTGGTTGACTACATCCGCGCGGTCCGGACTTCCGGTTAGGGCCTTGGCCGGCGGCGAGGATGAATCGTGCCCGATAGCTCGATTGATGCCGACGAAATCCTCTATCGCCGCATACCGCCGGGCACAGACTGGTTCGATGCCGCCGATCCGCACAAGCAGTACAAGGCCCGCGCGTTCCTCCTGCAGGTCTTTAATTCCGCGGAGCCCGCCGTGATCCCTTGGCAGGTCGCCGCCGAATTCCTGGGCGCTTCGCCGCTGGGAGCGCTCGGGGTCATATCCCGCAGCGATGTGCGTGGTCGGTTCGACGAATTCCTGAACGTGTGGACGCTGGGGTATCCGACGGCGAGCGTCTTACAGCGTTCGTTTCTTCTCCAAGATCGTTTCTCGCTGTCGCACTGGGATAGCTTGCTCGTTGCCGCATGCCAGGAGGCCGGTGTGACGCATCTCTATAGCGAAGACATGCAGCACGGCGCGGACTACGACGGCGTGAAGGTCGTCAATCCGTTCTTCTGACGCTTCACGGCTACAATCGCAACGCCGGTGCCCACTTAGTTTTAAGTCCTAGTCCTAGTCCGCCTTCCGCCGCCGCCAGATCAGACCAAGAAGCGCCATGCCGCCGAGGCCGCAAAGGCGGACGAGCGAGGCGGGCTCCGGAACGGACGAGGTCGCAGGAAAGGGGCGCTCATGGCAACGGCGGCTCCAGGCCGGCGTGGAGGAAGCAATCGCAAGATAACCATACGATTTTGCAGCAGACATGGCAAGAAAACGGCTATATTTGCGTCGCCAGCGCTCCCGCCGCCACAAGCGGCCCCGATGGGGCGATTCTTGGCAGCGTACGCATCACGCTCCGTCGTGATGTGGTTGTACCTTGGCCGCGGCGCCCGCCCTCATTCCGCCGATTTCTCCGCCGCCTCCCGGAGCGCAGAATCCAGCTTCGACTGGAATCCGACCAGCTCTCCCTTCCGCATTTGGATGAAGTACTTGTTGAAGTCCTTCGGGGCAAGGAAATTGAGTTGGGGAGCGAGTGGGCAGGCCCTCGTTCTCAAACGACTCGTTCAGCCGAGCGAAGTGCCGGACAGCGTACTCGTATTTCGTTTGCGTGCGAACTCGTGGGCCTGCTGCAGAGACCGAGTCGCCACTTCTGATAAAGAAATCGGGGATCGTGCCGTGTACTCATAGATATCACAAGTTAGTAAGTGTTTAGATACGCCTAAGCCGCTCGCAACGGTATGCACGGCAATCAGGCAAGAATCCGGGGTTGACAGAAGTGGCGGCGTCTGAGATATCGACCAGCGGCAGGCCGGCCTGGGCGATCATCAAGCGCGTATGCGCGGCCGACTCGGCTTCGTTCCGCGGCAGCATGAAAGTCCCGTCCGGGTTCGTCGGCAGGCTCTTGATCAGCCGTTGGATCTCCTCGGCCCGCGCCCTCCTCTGCGCCATCCTCTGGGCCAGTGCCGCGTCGAGCTTTCGCACCATCCTCAATTGCCGGCTGTTTCTCACGATTTCACCTCCCCGCCCAAGGCGGTTTCCAGCTCCGCGATCCGCTCCTCGACTTCCGCCAGGTCGGTCAGCCGGGCGAGCGAGTCCAAGAGGCTCTTGGCTGCCGTCCGCCTGATGGCGGGGTTGCCGTCGTCCAGCAGCTTTTGCAGCGTGACGACGGCCTGGGTCGAGGTTCGCGCGAGCCGGGAAGTCGCCCGCGAGAGGATTTGCCCGCGCGCCGCGCCCACGGCGCGGACGAATTCGGGGTCTTTGAGGCGGCGGAAGACGGTCCGACGCGAGCAGCCGGCCTTGCGGGCGGCCGCGGCGGCGCAGGCCCCGGCGGCCAGCGCCAATACCAAACGGGTCTCTTTGCCAAGGCGAATCATGTTCGTTCTCCAAAAAAAGGTGAAGGTGGCTTGACAGTTAACAATCGTCAGTATATGATAAGAGTTGAAGAACGGCAAGGGCCCGCGAAAAGATTTTCGCCGGGCGGGAAACCCTTCCCCGGAAGTCAGGAGCGAAGACTCGGAGCGAGAAGCCGGAAGCGCGGCCGACGGCTGATTCAAACCCAAAGCCGGGCGCCGAAGCGCGGGCAATCGCCGAACAAGCGTGCCAAAGCGTGCCAGAAAGTGCCAAAGAGACGTTTCGCGGCCAAAAACGGCCCCGTCGTCCGGGGTATTGAACAATGCCAAGCATCGTCAAAACCGACAAAATCCGAGACAAACCGGTGCCAAGAGTGCCATTTCTGGCACTGCCGCCCGGCGCCAAGCAGACCTCGCCCGCAGGATTGAACTCCAAGTCTGCCCGCTTCTGGAATCTCTCGCAGGCGGACGCCGAGGTCCTACCTGGGAACGAACGCACCGTAGCTTCCGGAGAGGAGTTGAGCTACTCACGCCGGTCCGAATCGGATAGAATAAACGAACTCCGTCCCCTGCCTACCGCCGTCCCGCCCATGTCAGTCATTTCCGCCGATCCAGTCTCCAGGAGCCGGAACACGCCGGTTGCCACTCGGCCGACCCCGCTGCTGGGCCCGTTGAAGCTCGTCGGCTCGCTCTGGCTGACGGTGGCGATCTTGTTCCTGTACGTCGCGATCCTTCTCTGGGGGACGGTCGTCGCCAACAAGTACGGCGATACGGCGGCCAAGTTCGGCATCTACGGCGCCTGGTGGTTCAATGCCTTGGGCTTCGTGCTGGGCTTGAATTCGGCCGCCTCGCTGGCGCTCCGCTGGCCCTGGAAGCGGCAACAACTCGGTTTCACGCTCCCGCACTTGGGACTGATCGTGCTGCTGGTGGGCTGCTTCATCAGCCGCTACTACGGCGTCGAGGCCGTCGTTTCCGTCATCGAAGGCCAGTCGAGCAGCCGCGCCTATCAGAGCTATGTCCAGCGCTTCGAGCTTGCCGGCGGCCAGCGATTCAGGCTGCAAGTAGAATCGTCGGATACGGGCAAGCGGAAAACCTGGATCGACGTCCCCTTTACTTCCGGCCCGTTCAACTGGCAAGACTACACTAACGGCAATCTCTCCACGCTGCCGTGGGCCGTCGAGCACGGCGACCGCTGGGTCAGCCGCCTGCTGCTGGGTATCGAACGGCTGACATGGGGCCAAATCTGGTTGCAGGGGCATCGAGACCACCCCGGCGTGCTTTATGACGGCGGCGGCATCCGCTTGGAAGTGTTGGACTACTTGAGCAGTTCCGAGCCGCCCGACCGAGCCGGCGACGACCCCCGCCCCATGCCTTTCGACAAGGACTTCGCGGACGGTGGTCAGCGTCTCCGCCAGGCCAAGGTGCGGCTGACGGTCGACGGCCGCAGCGACGAATTCTGGATTCCCTGCGTCACGTTCGATCCGCAGGAAATGGTCCACGTGCATGGGTTCAAAGGAGAGGAAGTCTCGCGTGCGCTGAAAGAGAACGAGTTTCCGCAGCGATTTCGGCACGCCGTCGAAGGCGCCGGGCGGCACGTAGAAATGACTTTTCAGCCGCAATCGTTCGAGCTGGGCTTCGACGTCCATCTCGACAAGGCCTGGCAGAAACGCGATCCCGGCTCGCCCGGCGAGGCAAGGGTTTCGGAGTACGCCAGCGAGATCGATCTTGCGCCGAACTTGACCGAGGCCGAAGCGTCGGCATCCGGCACAGCCGCGCCGCCGAAATACGAGGGCTTGCGCGTGACGCTCAATGCCCCGCTGGACTTCACCGATCCGCGCTCGCGAAAATCGTTCCGCATGTTCCAGCAGTCGATGTCCCCAGAGGCATTCGACCCGCAACAGTTTGGCATCAAGCTGGGAGAGAAGGTCTACGTATCCGGGCTGTCGTTGAACGACGATCCGGGCCGCGGCGTGACCTACCTCGGCTGTTTGATGATCGTGGCCGGGATTTTCGTCGCGTATTTTGTCCGCATCCCGCCGGCGAAAAAGTCTTAAGAATTCTAAAACCAATCGCAACGATATGGATAGTTTCTTTCCCGCTCTCGACTGTAGTCCCTTCCTTTGCGCCTTTGCGCCTTTGCGCGAGGCAAAAAAGTCTCGCGCAAAGGCGCAGAGCGCAAAGAAGAATACTGGTTGTTTTTTGGGGCTTTTATCGCAATGTTGCTCGTTGCTGGGGTTTGCCGGGCCGATGTCTCCGGCGGGCTGGACTGGTCGGCCTGGCAGCACATGCCGGTCTTGGAGGAAGGCCGCATCATGCCGCTGGACACGTTCGCCCGCGCAAGTCAAACGGATTTGCGGCGATTCGGCGCCGTGCATCGGCCGCTTGGGCACGCTTTCGCCGCGGCAGCGCAACTCGCTCTCCGCCGAGCAGCTCGCCGAGTGGGTGAAAGAGAACCGGCCGCGCCGCTTCCTCGCCGCGGAACTCCTCTATGCTTGGACCGTCGATCCGAAGAAGTGGGCCGACGTGCCCTTGCTTTATGCCGCCAATGCGGAGCTGCGGAGCGACGTGTTGCACGTGCCGCTGGTGGGCGAAGATGGCAGGCCGTTGGAGTTCGTCTCGCCCCGGCAGGCCAGCGAGTCGGCGGAACTGAGTGAAATGGCCTTGGGCGCCCAGAAACTCATGATGGACGCCGAGAGGACGCGGCACAGCGCCAAGCTGTCCGCCGTGCAACAAAGCGCGTTCGATCTGGCAATGGCGCTGGGCCTTTTCGAGAAGCTCAGTTGCGATCCGGCCCGCGATCGCGGCCGGTCGTGGCTGAACGCCGACAGCCGTCCGTGGCTGGATAGTGACGTTGCCGGATTGATGGATTCGTGGCGCCAGTTTGTCGACGCCTATCCTAAGATGTTCGAGGCGGATGACGAACTGGCCGACGCCGTCAAAAAGACGGAAGCCGTGATGCAGAAGCTGGCCGAGGCCTATCGGCCCATGCAGCCTGTGCCGCCGACAGTCGCCGCCGGCGATGCGGCGCTGGGCGACCTGCGGCGCGCTGCGACCGTGCTGAGCAATCGCGTCGACTTTCTGGCCAAGCGCGAGTTGCCCGAAAACGCCGGGCTTGACAAGAGTACGCTTCAAGACTTGACGGGCTACCGGCAGATTCTTGCCCGCTGGGCCGAGCACTTCGCCGTGCAGGCGGCGAAGGCGCTGGAGTGTGTACGACTCCGGCGGCGCCGGCCTGTTCGTCGTGCCCGCGCTGGAACCGACGGCCATCGAGGCCGATCGCCACCGCAGCGAGATCTTTCCTTGGATCAGTCTCTATGCCTTGCTGGAAGGCTCGCCCGACCTCTTGCAGGGCTATTCGCCCGAGCACGTCCAGCAGGTTCGCGCGGCGTGGGCCGAAGCGCGCGACGCCTATCTCGACCGCGGCGCCAACGACCGCGGCGAGAGATTCGCTGGCGCGATGCGGAAGTTCACCGCCCGCATCCGCGCGCTCTCCACCGAGATTGAGCCGCTCCGCGCGGAACTGCCGATCGACGAGCGCGACAAGGGCCTGCTGGCAAAAACGGCCTATCCCCGCGCGGTCGCGGCCGACGCCGAAGTGTTTTACAACGAGTTCCGGCCGTTCTTTTGGGCCTGCTATGCGAGCTTGGCCGCCGCGGTGTTTTTCACGTTGTCGTTCGGGGTCTCGCGCAAGCCGTTGTTCTGGCTCGGCACGATTACTATGATCGGCAGCGTGCTTCTTCTCGCTGGCGGCATGGCCATGCGGAGTTTCATCACCCATTGGGCGCCGGTTACGAGCATGTTCGAGACCATCGTGTGGGTCTCGATGTGGGTTGCGCTCCTGACCCTGTGGATCAATTTCCTGCCGCTTTTGGGTCCGGCGAGCAAAACGGCCTGGGCCTGGACGGCCATTCCCGGCAGTTGGGAGTACAAGCGGCAACCCAACAGCGACTCGGGCTCTCACTCCAACGGCGCAGACGTTCCCGCCCGCGCAGTCGCGCTGACGTTGCGGCTGCTGTTGTTCGCTGTGGGATTGTATGTCGTCGGAGTCATTCCGGCGTTGGACAATCTTATCCGGCACCGCGGCGCTTCCTATGGTGAGGACTATGGCGTAGTGTCGTTCCTGCCGAGGGTCGACATCGGCTCGACCTTGCCCGGCATCAGCCCCACGCTCGTTTGGCTGGCTTCAATCTTCGTGTCCGCGGTGGTCGTTTGGTTCGCGCCGCGACTGGTGACCGCGGGCTTGCTGGCGATCGGATTGTCCGTCGCCTCGGTACGGCGGGAGGATGCCGCCGAAAAGATGGAAAGGATCTATTCCTGGCGCGGCGTGGCCTTGGCCGGCGCGTATAGCGAGCTTCTTGGCCGGTCTGGCGGCGAACTACGCCCCCTTTCCGCGCGAAATCGAGGCCCTGATGCCCGTGCTCCGCAGCAACTTCTGGCTGGGCATTCACGTCCTCACGGAAGTCACATCCTACGCCTTCTTCGCCGCGGCCTGGGTGATCGGCAATCTGGCGTTGAGCTTCTACCTCTTCGGACGCTACCGAACCGTGGCGAAGCGCCCGCGGTCGCAGTCGATTGTCGCGCCGGACGAAATGGAAGAAAGGACCGACAGCGACTCATCGGAGGCCATTGCTCCTGAAGCCGCTCCATCGGGCAAGGTTTCCCAAACCGAGCGCCGGCCGCCCGCCTTCTGCGGCACGCTGGCCAACTTGAACTACCGCGTGATGCAACTCGCGGTGCTATTCATAACCACCGGTACAATCTTGGGCGGACTGTGGGCCGACGTCTCATGGGGCCGATTCTGGGGTTGGGATTCCAAGGAGGTCGGGGCGCTGACGGCGCTGCTCGTCCTTTTGACCGCGCTGCACGGCCGCCGCGCTGGCTGGTCGGGCGATTTGACGCTGGCGATCGGCGCCGTAGCGGGCTTCTTCGGCGTGCTCTGGGCATGGTACGTGGTGAACTGGCTCCTGCCTGCCGGCATGCACTCCTACGGCGCCGGCGAAGGCGGCCGCTGGCTCTGGCTGGTGATCGTGGTCGGCGGACAAATCATCTTCGCCGTTGCCGCCGCGAGCCGCGCCCGCATGGAAACGAGACAGACTGTGCCGGGCGAAAAGTACCCAGTATCCAGCACTTTGTAACGAGCACCTTGCAGCTTTCCGCCAATTATTCTAACATGGCGGCATGTCGGAAAAACGAATCGGATTCATCGGCGCAGGGCAAATGGCTACCGCTTTGGGGGTAGGGTTCGTCCGCGCCGGGCTGGTAGCTCCGTCGAATTTGACGGCCTCCGACCCCTTGCCGGAAGCAGCGGCCCACTTTGCCCAGACTACCGGTGGTCGAGGCGCTGGCTGGCAACGTCGAAGTGGCCCGAATTGCCGACGTCCTTTTTCTGGCCGTAAAGCCGCAGCAGATGCCCAACGTCATCGCGGAGTTGAAAGGCAAGATCGGCCCAGAAAAGCTGGTGGTTTCCATCGCGGCGGGCGTCCCGCTGGCGGCGCTGGAGGCGGGCCTTGGCGCAAACGTGCGGCTGGTCCGCGTTATGCCCAATACACCCTGTCTCGTCGGTCTGGGCGCCTCGGCGTATTGCCTCGGCAATAAGGCCGCCGTTGCCGATGGCCAACTCGTCCAGGAATTGCTCTCCGCCGTCGGCTTTGCTGTTGCGCTCGAGGAGAAGCATTTGGACGCCGTTACCGGGCTTTCGGGTTCCGGCCCGGCGTTCGTGTATGTGATGATTGAAGCCCTCAGCGACGGCGGCGTCCGCATGGGATTGCCGCGCGCGGCGGCCACTGCGCTGGCCGCGCAGACGGTCCTCGGCGCGGCCAAGATGGTTCGCGCATCGGGCGAACATCCCGGCGCGCTTAAGGACCGTGTCGCCAGCCCCGGCGGCACGACCATTGCCGGCTTGCAGGTCTTGGAACAAGCCGGTTTGCGCGGGACCTTGATGGCCGCTGTCGAAGCCGCCACCCGCCGCGCGGCCGAATTGGCGGGAGGGTGACATGCCAGTCTTCTGCCAGATTGACGACAAGCAGGTGCCGCTGTACCGCATCGTTTGGATATCCGACCTGCCGCACTTTTGCGGCGACGAGGAGTGCGAACGCGAAGGGCAGTACGAAATCCGTCTGGACGCCGAGGAATCGGTCTGGGGAAGCCTGGTCGAACACGACGCCGCGGTCGAGGCCCTTGAGGCCTGGCTGCGGGGACAAGACGAACCGCAAGACGAACCGCAAGACGAGCCAAATGAACCGTAGGGTGGGACAACATCGCGGCAAATTGCTGGGACCTTACTAGAAAGGACGCCATGTCGACCTTCGAGAACGATCGTTATCAGTGGCGGGAGACGTATTTCGTGCTCTTTCCCGCCGCACGGCGGCCCGCGCTCACAGATGTCCGGGAGAGGCTCGCCGCGTTGAGCAGCCGCTACACGATCGAGGACGCCGTTGGCGACGAAGGAGGCAAGTTCGAGTCGCTCACCATAATCTCGCCCGACGACTTCGCGGCGCTGGATGTCTGCTATACGGGCGGCGATGAGGTCGTGGAGCACGGCCAGGAGTTGGCACAGGAGCTTGCCGCCACCGTCGAACCCGCGCAAAAGCCGTTGTTGAAGCGGATCAAGCAGTTCGACGGCCGTTTCGACGTGCTGCACTTCGAGCAAGTCGAAGCCGCCGGTGAGGACGACGGCGACGATCTCTTGGACCCCAGCGCCCTGCTGGCCGTGATGGAGGAACTCGCCCGCATGACCGACGGCGTGGCCATCGATCCGCAGTCGGGCACGATTTTCAATACGGAGGAATAAGCAGGGAGCACGGAGCATGGAGCGGGGAGTCATGCAGGCTCCGTGCTCCGTGCTCCCCGCTCCAAGCCCTAAGCTATGCAAGCCAAAGAAATCAAAAGCGGCGCCATCGTCAACTATAACGGCGCACCCTGCTTGATCGAAAGCGTCACCGTCCAAAGCCCCACCGCCCGCGGCGCCGCCACGTACTACAAGTATCGCGGGCGGAACCTGATCACCAAGCAGAAGGTCGACATCACGCTCCGCGGCGGCGAGTCGCTGGACGAGGCCGACTTCAGCAAGCGGTCGATCAAGTTCACCTATGCCGACGCCACGCACGTCCATTTCCTCGACCAGGAAAGCTATGACGACTATCCGCTGGTCAAGGAAGACATTGCCGAGGAAATGCAGTACGTCACCGAGAACCTCGACGGCATGATGGCCCTGATCTACAACGACGAGTGTGTCGGCGTGCAGTTGCCCGTCTCGGTGGCCCTGAAGGTCGTGCAGTGCGATCCCGGCATCAAGGGCGCATCTGCCACCGCCCGCACCAAGCCGGCCACTGTCGAGACCGGGCTGATCGTGCAGGTGCCGGAGTATCTCTCCCAGGGCGAGACGATCAAGGTCGATACGCGCGACGGGTCGTATCTTTCGCGGGCGTGAGGTTGCCGGCCCAAACCGCTTCGCAATGACTGCCGCCGGATTGCTGGCATTATTTATTGTCTTCACACGATTTCTCTAATTGGCGAATCGTTTTTTCGCTTAATTGCCTGCAAAGTTTCCGCACTTTGCGCAGTTCTAATGCAATTCTGCGAAATTAGGCAAGATATTCTGTCCCGATAGATCAGGTCGATCTTGTAATTCTGGCAATAATTACATAATCTTACATGGCATTTGGCAGGACCCACGTGTTCTGCCGACGTAGCGCGCCGCAACTGATCGCTTGGCGTGCCAAGGATGGCCAACTGAATTTTCGGAGAAAGGTGAATGAGTGCCAGCTACGAGGTGCGTCCAGGACGGGCTAGAAAAACGTCCCAGGAACCGGTCGCGAATAGTCTCTCTGATAGTCAAGTACCGGTCCAATCGTCGCGGCTCGATGCGCACGCCGACCGCTGCAGCGGCGGTTGAAGCGATCGCACGGACCCGCGGCTGGCTGCTGGACCGGCAGAACGACGACGGCTCTTGGTGCGCCGAACTCGAAGGCGACACGATACTGGAAAGCGAAACGATCCTCATGCTGGCCTTCATGGGCCGCGAGCATACGACGATCGCCCGCCGCGCCGCCGCCTATCTCGTCGGCAAGCAACTTCCCGACGGCGGCTGGGCCAAATTCACCGGCGGCACAGTGGACATAAGCGCCAGCGTGAAGGCCTACTTCGCGTTGAAACTCACCGGTCACGATCCGGCGGCCGACTTCATGGTCCGCGCTCGCGAAGCGATCCGCAGCCACGGCGGGGCCGACGCCGTCAACAGCTTCACGCGCTTTTATCTCGCGCTTTTGGGCCAGATTTCCTACGAGCATTGCCCGGCCGTCCCGCCGGAACTGGTGCTGCTGCCGCAGTGGTTTCCGGTGAACGTCTATGCAATGAGCGCCTGGTCGAGGACGATCGTCGTTCCGCTTTCGATCGTCGCCGCGCTGGAACCGGTGCGGCAAATCGAACCCCAGCGCGGCATCCGCGAATTGTTCCTCCGCGAGCCGGAACATTGGCCGCCGTTGCGCTGTCCGGGCTTGCCCGGCGGCACGGGCTGGCTGAGTTGGGACCATTTCTTCCGCGTCGTCAACAGGCTCTTGAAGCTCGGCCAACGCAAGCGGCTGGATGCCGTGGCGGAAGAAAGCGGTCGAGGCCGCACGACAGTGGATTTTGGCCCGCTTCCAAAAGAGCGACGGCCTGGGCGCGATCTTCCCGCCGGTCATTTTCAGCGTCGTGGCGCTGAAGGCGCTGGGTTATGACGACGACAGTCCCGAAGTGCGGGAGTGCATGAAGCAATTGCGGCGGCTTACGCTGGACGACGCCCGCGAGGGCACAAGCCGGATACAACCTTGCCTCTCGCCCGTTTGGGACACGGGCCTCACGATGCGCGCCCTTGCCGTTGCAGACGTTCCGGCGGACGACCCCGCCATCGTCCGCGCTGCCGAGTGGCTGCGCGGCCGGCAGACGACCGATCCGGGCGACTGGTCGAAGACAGTCGATGTCCCGCCCGGCGGCTGGTACTTCGAATACGCCAACGAATTCTATCCCGACGTGGACGACACGGCCATGTCGCTCATGGCACTGCAAACTTTGTTTCGCGATGCGCCAGAAGCCGTTGGGTGGGACAAGCTTGCGCAGCAAGCGCCGGCCCAGCAGGTTCGGCCAAAGGACATCAGGGACAGCAAAGACTTCAAGGACACCACGGGTGGGCCGCCGAGTGCTAGAAGCGAGCTTGTCCCACCGTACAAGGCTTCGATTGACGCGCTGAGCCGCGGCCTGCGCTGGATTCTGGCGATGCAGAACCGCGATGGCGGCTGGGGGGCCTTCGACCGCGACAACGACCACCACTTCCTCTGTTACGTCCCCTTCGCCGATCACAACGCCATGATCGATCCCAGCACGCCCGACGTTACGGGCCGAGTCCTCGAGGCGCTCGGCAAGCTCGGCCGGCGCATGGGCGACACGGCCGTCGATCGGGCCGTGGCTTTCGTCCGCGGCACTCAAGAGCCGGACGGCTGCTGGTTCGGCCGCTGGGGCGTCAATTATGTCTATGGGACTTGGCAGGCGCTCAACGGCCTGGCCGCCGTGGGTGTCTCGCCGGACGACCCGATGGCCATCGCCGGTGTGGAGTGGCTGCTGGCCCACCAGCAGGCCTGCGGCGGCTGGGGCGAGTCTCCCAAGACGTACGAACAACCCGAACTCCGCGGCCAAGGCACGGTCACCGCCTCCCAAACGGCCTGGGCCGTGCTGGGCCTCATCGCCGCGGGTCGTGCGGACCACCCGGCCGTGCTTCGCGGAATTCGCTATTTGATCGAAAAGCAGAACGACGACGGCTCCTGGAGCGAAACCGATTTCACCGGCACGGGCTTTCCGCGAGTTTTTTATCTGCGATACCATTACTATCCCATTTATTTTCCGCTCATCGCCCTGCGCGATGGCGTACGTCTGCCTTTCCAGGCTGACTTGGGTGGCACGCTCTGAGTTTCAAGCGAAGGGCGTGTAAGGCACGTAAAACACGCCCTTCGCTTGAGGCTCAGGACGTGCCACCCTGGCTATTAACGGACAACCCACAACCCAAGGATGGACAGACATATGCGTTTCCCCCTCTCGTTGACAACTTCGCTTACCGGCTATCTGATGAAGCAGAAGCTCACCGGCCGCCAGCGCTTTCCGCTGGTGCTCATGCTGGAGCCGCTGCACGCCTGCAACCTTACCTGCACCGGATGCGGGCGGATCCGCGAATACGTGGCCACTATCCGCGAGAAGCTCTCCTTGGAGGACTGCTTCGCCTCGGCCGACGAGTGCGGCGCACGGTCGTCAGCGTCTGCGGCGGCGAGCCGCTGATCTACAAGGGCATCGAGGACCTCGTGGCTGGGCTGATCCAGCGGAAGAAGCACGTCTACGTATGCACCAACGCCATGAATCTGGAAAAGAAGGCGCCGGGTTTCCGTCCATCCTCGCGGTTGTTCTTCAACGTCCACTTGGACGGCATGGAGGCCACGCACGACCTGATTGTGGAGCGCAAGGGCTGCTTCGCGGCGGCCGTGGCGGGCGTCAAGGCCGCGCTGGCCGCCGGCTTCCAGGTCACGACAAACACGACCGTCTACAAAGAGACCAATATGGACGAGATCGGCGTCCTCTGGTCGTACCTTTCGGAGATCGGCGTTCACGGCTTCATGATCGCGCCGGCCTTTGCCTACGACGCGGTCAACAAGACCAATCCCGAAGGCGCGGAACGGCTCTTCATGACCCGCGACGACGTCCACGCCAAGTTCCGCGCCGCCAAGCAGATGCTCCAGCGCTTCCGGCTGACGGCCACGCCGATCTATCTCGATTTCCTCTGCGGCGAGCGCAAACTGGAGTGCGCCGCCTGGGCCAACCCGACGCGCAACGTCGGCGGCTGGCGCGGCCCCTGCTACCTGCTGGGCGACGCCCATTACAAGACCTACGCCGAGCTGGTCGCCGCCACCGACTGGTCGAAATACGGTCCCGGCAATGACCACCGCTGCGACCACTGCCTGATGCACTGCGGCTTCGAGCCGGCGGCCGTGCTGGCGGCCAACCGCCGCTTCGGCGATATGGTTAAAATGGCGATGTGGCAAATGTCTTAGCATCCCAAGTCGATTTCGGCGTCGTCTTCGCACTCTCACAGGAGTCGGGCTGTTTCGTCGATATGCTCTCGGACGTTCGCGTCACGCGCGGCGACGGCTTCGTCGCGCGGCGAGGGCTGCTTGGCGAGCGAGGCGTCGTCGTGATGGAATCCGGGCCGGGACGCCAGCGCACCGCACGGGCGACGCACGCGCTGATCGACGCCTACCGCCCGCGTTTCGTCGTCGCTTCGGGCTTTGCCGGCGGATTGGACGCGCGCGTCAAGCGGCACGATCTTGTCGCGGCGGATTCGCTGGTCGATATCGAAGGCCGCGAGTTGGCGCTGGATCCGGCTACACTCGCGCCTTGGCTGGACGAGACACCGCGCTTGCACCGCGGCCGCTTGCTCACCGTCGACCGCATTATCCGCCGCGCGGAAGAAAAGCGGCAGCTTGGCGAGAAACACCACGCCTTGGCCGTCGATATGGAATCGTTCGCCGTGGCGGAAGTCTGCCGCGAGCGCGCCGTCCCGGTCCTCATCGTTCGCGCGATCAGCGACGCCGCGGACGACGAATTGCCGCGGGACATCGGGCACTTGCTCTCGCGGAAAACCTTCGCCGGGCAATTGGGCGCCGCCGTCGGCTCCGTTTTCCGCCGTCCCGGCGCGATGAAAGACCTCTTCCATCTCCATCAAACCGCCTTGGAGTCGTCCGCCCGGCTGGCGAAGTTTTTGGCCGCGCTCTGTACTCATCACGCTCCGCCGTGATGGCGCTCGACCGACTCGCTGGTGGCCTTCGAGCAACGCGCTCATCCTATTGCACCGCCTTCGCGTTTGTGGTGCATGGTGCAGTTTGTTGGCTGTTGATGTAAGTCGTTGGCCCATAAGGCTTTAGGCAGGGCGTGCTCTCGCGCCGCATGCACCCCTTGACGGAGTGGCTGGTGCAATAAGGCCCGGAGCATTGAGCTGAAGCCCGAACCGCGAGCGGGCGGGTGGGGGGTTTGGCAACACGAAGCCGGTCCCCGTCGTCCGCCGGGATAGTCGGGCACTGGGGGCACCCGCTTGCGGGTCCAGCGGTGGTCGATGAGGGCATCTTTCGATCTGATCTTCGAAATCTGGCTTCCAACCTTTCGCTGGTGCATATCGCCGCCCTTTCGGGCCGGATTTTTTCTTCGCGCTCAAACATCGCGGATTTCTCCCTATTTCTTGGCGGTTTTCCAATCCAGGAGCCATCCAGGAGGGGTCCAGGAAGACTTCGGGGCGGGGCAAACTTGATCCAAGACCGATTCGGGATGGCTCCAGGAATCCGGCTTTTGAGTGTACTATGCACCATCGCGTCCTCCTTTCGGCCCGAAGACACGAAATGGCGCGGTTTGTCGTGGTTTCGGCATCGCTTTTTTGGCGCGGCGGGCGCGGCGACATTCGGCACAAAGGCATACATCCGTGCCGCCTGCATGTTTTTTCGTCGCTGGCACACATCGAGCCAGATGCCGCAAGTCATTTGCCTGCAAGGGTTTGTGCGCGGCGCCTTGCGCGGGCGTCTGCGTGCCTCGAAAGTCGAGAGTGGCACACATCCCACCTCCCGTACTCATCTCGCTCCGTCGAGATGTGCTGTTTCGGCCGTCCGCGAAACCGTGCCACCGGGACAATCCTATGTATACTCATGTTGACACCGTTTCCGTCAGAGCGTCCGCATGGGATGTTCTTTTTCCCATTTCGTCGTTCGTTTGTTTCTCGGGGAATTCGCGGGTCTTGCCGGGTGTATCCATCTGTAAACAAAGGTACCTGCATTGAACCCCACTTTTCGCCCGAAGTTCCGCGAATTATCCCCCGCCAGGTGTTTCCCAACTCCCTCCGGGAGAGGAGAGTGTGGGGAAGTTCGTCTGGTTCAGTCCTTCCCGTCGCCCTCCGGAAGACGGCCGCGAGGCATTATACTACACATCGTAACTCTTGTCAACACACATTGATAGGTGTCGTTTGTCCGTCGCCGCAAGTCCTTGCGCCGCAACGCTTTGGCCGTCGTGACAGTTGTTCGCGCTTCTATGCACTACGCCTGCGGGTGGTTGTGTGCGAAAATGTCCTAAGTCGTTTGCAGCAAAGAGGTTGTGAATTCCGGCCCGCGTTCAGGAAACCTGCCTCGAAAATGGCGGGCGTGGAAAAAACGTTGCTGCAGGATTCGGTCGCCCGCCGGCACGAGGTTGGCTGGTAGCTGCTCGGATGCATGACGGAGGAGCGCGGCCCTCCCGCCGCAACACGCCAGGCTGAGTGACTTGGTTGGCCGCGTGACTGCTGCCACAGGTTGCGCCTCGGTGTTGCCATCCAAGAGCAGTTTAATGCGGTGATCTGCCACACAACTTGGGCGCCCCGTCCTTGAGTCGCCGCTTCTCGTGCGGTAGGCTCGCTGAGGCGAGGAGAAGAACATGGGCTTAACCAAAGTCACCGCCAAATTGACGAGTACTGCCGATCCCGAATTTCCCGATCTCGCAATGAACCGGCTGAACGGTGCGATTCCTACCGCTTTGGCAAAACCTTCCAAATCTCGTAGTTGATCTGGTTCAGGGCCGGCATCTCTTCGGGCGGGGTGTCGAGTTCGTCAAAGAACTCCAACCAGCCTTTGTCGGGATGGTACGTCGTGAATCCCCTCACTGAAAAACCGCGCGACATTCGTTTGCCGATCAGTTTCGGACCCTCGTTCCGGCTGACGACATAATTGACGAGCCTGGCCCCTTCAGCCGATTCGCCGAACTCCAGGCATACCGAATTGGGCTCTTCCTGATCGGCAAATTTCAGTGCAATGTAGCCGGCCAGCGGAATATTGGGGTCCCAGTATGCCAGATTCTCCCAATGCGTCAGCCGGCCGCCGAAGCCCCGCGGCCGAACCGCGACCGACGCCGCTTTCCGCTTCAGCAGGCTTTTGGCATCACTTTCCAACCGCTTGCGGTCTTTGGCATCGACCTTGTCCCAACAATACAGCTTCAGCAGTTCGTCGGCGTTGGCGTTGTTGATGGTCTGCTTCACCGCATCGGCCAGGCGCTGGGCTGCCGCGGCGGAGAATTTCCCCTGGACGCCGATCTGCGGGTCCTCGTCGAAGTACACCATCGTGCGGCCGATCGTGGGAATCTGACCGGTGCGGCGCACAGAGTCGCGAAACTGACGTTCCAGTTGCGTATACGGGCGCTGGAGGACCACGTCTTGCCGCAAGGCGACCGCGGGCGACGCGCCTTGCCGCTTGAGATTCAGCCGTACCCACCAGCCGTGCTCCATGCCCGTGCCGACATCATAGCGCACGAATTGGCGCGTGACGAGTTCGTCCGGCAAGCGGCGAGTTTGGGCAACCGATTTGATCGTGCGAAACTCGTCGTCGGTCAACGTCGGTTGCGAATCGTCTTCGCCCCGCGCCGCCGCGGGACGTCGGAACTTCTCGATCGCCGCGACGACCTCGTCTTCGGTCAACGGCTTTAGCCGGCGTGTTTCCGGCAGTTTCGCCGCCTGCTCATTGATCGCTTTGACGACTTCCCCCAACGATTGCGAGGCGGCCTCCGCCTTGGTCTCCTTTTTCGTTGGGACGGAGCTTGGGCCGGACGAAGCTGGCGGCGCGCTGGGGGCGTCGTGGGCGGCGGGCGGCGCGTCGAGAACGGGCTTGGACACCTTTTTCGCGGCCTCGCGGTCGGCGGGGAGGACGCGGAAGCGGATTTCGCCGGGCGGCAGCGTGCCCATGAACGGGGCGATGCCCGGCCGATGCAGGAGGCGATTCACGAGCGCGGCCTCCGCGGTGGGCGATTTGTCGGCGATAAAGGCGGAGATTTCATCGGGAGTCGGCGATTCGCCGAAGAGGTCTCGTGTCACGCGGCGGAGCATCTCTGTGCGTTCGGCCGCCGCGGACGGCAACGGCAATGCGCGCTCGACTCGCTCGGCTACGATCGTCAGCCACATCTCCGTCTCGTTCTTGGGCGCGGCGTTGAACGGACGTCCGTCCTTCCACACTACGGTCCCGAGCCCTGCTGGCGTCACTTCCACGGGGCCCGGCGAAAGTCGCAAATCGTTGCCCGGTTGGGCGTCAATTTGCGAGCCCACGCCTTCCGTCTTGGCGCCGAGGCCAATGCCCGCGGCCGCCGTTTCGCAGTATTCGCCGGGCGCAAGGCGGTATATTCTCTTTAATCCCATCGTCATCCACTCAATTGCGGAAACGCCAATGGCCCCGCCCTTCGCATCGTGCGCAGCGTGCGAGGCGGACTGCTGCCACGACGGTATGATGAAGATTGCCGCCTTCGTGCCGGAGTTGTGGACAAGTATGCGAGACTTAAGCGACGTGCGCAGCCGATACTCTTTCGCCCGCGGCTCCAGGAGCCACGCCACTCGCAGGCCGTCCGGCGAGGGCCGGCCCCAGGGAGCGTCGGCCAGGTTGGCCGGCAGCGGTTGGCCGGTTAGGATCGTATTCGCGCTAACATCCTCCAAGGTCGTTTCCAGCGGGACCGTGTTAATCGCCGAGACGTCATCCAAGAGGGTGATGGCGTCCGATTGCGACCATTCGTGTGACGCGTCGAAACGGGGAAGCAACTTCTCGAATTGCTCGGCTAGCTTGCGATTGTTCTCGTTATCTCCCTTGTTCAACGAGATGAAGTACTTCACCCTTACGCCGAGTTTTCCGATCAGCGCGCCGGGTATCTTTCCGTCCGTCCGCGAATTGGCTTGCCAATGTCTGAAAAGCGCCTGCGCTTTGTCGATCTTCGGCTGCGGCTTGCCCGCCGCGGCCTCGCCGTCAGTATCGCCCGTACGGAGCTTCCCGGTCCATGCACCCCGCGGTGCGCTGGCGACGTGCATCGACGCATGCATAGTGTGGTTGGATTCTTTCAGCAAGTCCTCCGCCTCGATTTCCCCGGCGCCAGGTCTATCGCGACTCCTTTCGTCCAACGGGTAGAAGAGCAGGAAGACGACGTCGCGGGGTTGAAGCGTGACATCGACCCCGGTCGGCTGGTTCGTGCCGATTGCCGACACGATTCGGACGTCGATCTTCAGATATAACATGCGAAGCTCTGGCGAGGCGGTCGTGTCGCTAAGCCGGATGGGGGCGTTTGACACGTTCTGCACCGCCAGATAAAGCTCGTTGGGAAAGTCGCTCCGCTTCGGCTTGCCGGGAACACGGCGAATGGCAATCGCCGCGCGCAGGCCGCCGGCCGGCTCGCCCCATCGCAGTCTCTTCTCGGTGGCGGGGTCGAGCTTTTCTCCGCCCGCCGGTTTCATTTCACCGGCCGCAGAATTGGGTTTTTCGCTGGGCTTTTCGCCGCCCTTTTCGTCCGCTGCACGCAGCATCGCGGTCGGCACGGCGATGCCGACCGAAATTACTAGCGCGATCGCAGCCAGCGCCGCCGAGACCCCGCGGCGGTTGCGGTTCTCGCTCAGCACGGCAACGAGGCGGCCTTCGAGAGACGGCTTTCGGGCCATGACGAGCTCGCAGGCCCTCGTCCAGCGAGAGGGCGAGAGCCGCGTGGCCACGTCCAGCAGGTGCTCGGCGTAGACCGACGGGCGGACCCCGCTAGCCAGCACAAGATCGTCGCAGGCGCGTTCGCGCTCCACGCCCAGACGCCACGATGCCAGCCACGTCAGCGGATTGAACCAGTGCAGAGCGCAGGCAATTTGCGCCACAAGCTGGCCCGCCATGTCGCGACGTTTGACGTGGGCCAGCTCGTGCAGCAAAACGGAGCGCAGTTGGTCGGCGCTCCATTGCCGGGCCGCCTCGGGAAGCAGCAGGCGATGCTTAAAAACTCCCCAGACCATGGGAATTGGTTTTTCTGGGTGAATCAGCACGGCGACGGGACGACGAATTCTCAGTTGCAAGCGGGCCGCTTCTAGCGCCGCGGTGATAACGTCGCAATTCGGTCCCGCGGATCGCTTTGAGGTGGACAGAACCGTCGCCTGCCGTTGGAGGCTCCAGAGCACCAAGCGAGCGGCCAGCAGCCTTAGGATGAGCGTGCCAAAGCCTACCGCCCATGCCAGCGGCAGTGCGCTGGACCAGTCCCGGCTCGCAACGGCGACTCCGGGAGTGTCTTCCGGGTGAACCGGCACGGGCGGCGACTGCGGCAGCGTGGCAGCCGTTTGATCCACGGTTGGAGACAACGTCTCGCTAATTGCCTGCTCCGAGTTCCGCGGCAGATAAACGGGTCCGTCTACCGGCACGGCGATCGAGAGGGTATTTGTTTCCACGGCAACTGCTTGCGGCGGGACGCCCGCCCAACTCGGCAGCAGGCGCCATTGTGGCAGCACCGAAGACAGCGCCGGCAGAGCCAACATCGCAACCATCGCCAGCAGCCATACGAGATAGCGCGTGGCTGCCGAGTCGCGCCTTAGAATCACCGCGGCGATGGCCGCCAGAATTAGCAGAGCCGTGCCTTTGACGGCGGAGTCCGCCAGAACGAGCTTCCAGTGGTCCAAAAGCGCAGCAGCGCCGAACGCGGAAAGGGCAAACAAGCTGCAATTCATCTCAACGGCCCTCCTTATTTGTTTTTTCGATCAGCTCAATCAAGCGCTCGCGCTCCTCGGCCGACACGCGGTCCTTCCGCGAGTGCAAATGCGCGGCCAGCGCCTCTTCCAGCGAGCCGCCAAAGAACGTCTCCAGCACTTGCTGCAGCGCGCGGCGTCCGGCCTTTTGCTTCGCCTGGCGAGGAGCATAGACCATTTCCCGGCCGTTCTCCCGCCGCCGGAGATGGCCCTTTTCTTCCAGGATGTGCATCATCCGCCGGACTGCCATCGCCGTCGGCGGCGAGGAAATGGTCTCGACGACCTGGTTCACGGTCGCCTCCCCGAGCGCATAGACGGCGTCCATGATCTGTCGTTCGCGACGGCTGAGTTGGGACGGTTGATTCATCGTCGGCTCCTGCGAGTGCGTGTGGATTCTTTGGCGCCAAAGCGAACCGGCGCGCACGCTATCGTTAAGATTTTAACGCTTGGGCGCGGGAAGACAAGCCCTATTCGTTAAAATTCTAGCGCATCATTGGACGGCCGCGTCCCCGCCAGAGGAGTAGCCATGCTCATGGCCGGCGGCCCCAACTACTTGGGCTGGAAATTGAAAGTCAGGACCGAGTTGGGCGGACTTATAGGCCTCACTCCATCGTCAAGACGATCTTCCCGCGGGTGTGGCCGCTTTGGCTAAGTTCCTGGGCCTTGCGTGCTTCGCTCAGCGGAAGGACCTTGGCGATATGCACCTTCACGCGGCCGCTGCCGACGAGGTCGGCGATTTCGGCCATTTGATCGCCGCGGGCGTCCTGCCGGAAGAAGATGCCGCGGACTCCCTGAGCCGACGCTTTCTCTTCGGGCACCGGCTGAACGATCGAGACCAGGATGCCGCCGCGCTTGAGCACTTTCCAAGAGCGATCTTGGGTTTCGCCGCCCACCGTGTCGAACACGACGTCCACGTCGCGCACGGCATCCTCGAAGCGCGCCGCGCGGTAGTCGATCACTTCGTCGGCGCCCAGTTGGCGAACGTAGTCGACATTCTGCGCGGACGCCGTGCCGATGACATGAGCGTCCTTTAGCTTGGCGAACTGCACGGCGAAGCCGCCGACGCCGCCCGAGGCGGCATGGATCAGCACCTTCTGACGGGCTTGCAGCTTGGCCACGTCAAAGAGGCCTTGCCAGGCCGTGACGGATGCCACCGGCAATGCCGCCGCCTGGACATGATCGAGCGCTGACGGTTTCCGAGCGGAGCGGGACGGCTTGGCGAGCGTGAATTGCGCAGTACGTGCCGCTGCCGGGCGAGGCTTCGCCGAATACCTCCTCCGCGACGTGAAAATCGTGGACGTTGCTGCCCAGCACTTCGACCGTGCCCGAAAAATCTATACCGAGGATGGCTGGAAACGGGATGTTGCCCAGGCGCCCCTCGCGAATCTTCCAGTCCACCGGATTGACCCCCGCGGCGTGGACGCGAACGAGCATTTCGTCCGCGCCGGGCTCAGGGGTCGGCGTTTCTTCGTAGTTCAGCTCTGCCGGGCCGCCGAACGAATGGATCCGCGCGGCCATCATGGTTTCTGTTAGTGTTGTAGTGGACATAGTTCGTCTCCTTGCTACTGATGAAAAGGGTAGAAGCGGGTCCGCTTCGGCGAAGCGCGCCTTCAACTGGAATTCTATTCGCGCCGACTACCGCGATGCATGGCAGCAAATTAACCAGTCGCAAACCTCTTTTGCAGGAGTTTTTTGTGTCATGCCGCTTGCGATACCGTGCAAAACCTCCTAAGCTAGCGCGCAAACAGTCTTCACACCGGCGATTCCCGCTGCCCACGAACAACCTGCGTCATGGACTTCCATCATGCCCGATCTCAAAGACGGCGAAACGGCCGAAGTCAAAGGCTCCGCCCGTGAGCCCTACATCTTGAAGAACGTCGGCGGCGTTTACTCCTGCACCTGCCCTGCATGGAGAAACCAATCGGTCGCCATCGAACGCAGGACCTGCAAACACCTGCGGGCCTACCGCGGCGAGCAGACCGAGCAAGAGCGGCTCGGTTCGCTGGCTCCGGCGACGCCGAAGACGGCCAAGGACGGCGAAGACAGTGCCCCGCAGTTGCTGCTTGCCGAGTCCTGGGACAACGCAGCGGACCTAACCGGCTGGTGGATGAGCGAGAAGCTCGACGGCGTGCGGGCGTGGTGGGACGGCAAGCAGTTCCTCTCCCGGCTAGGCAACCTTTATCATGCCCCCGACTGGTTCATTGCCGAACTGCCCAACGTGCCGCTGGACGGCGAGCTGTGGCTGGACCGCAAGGCGTTCCAGCGCACCGTGAGCATCGTCCGCCGCCAAGACAAAAGCGACCACTGGCACGAGATCAAGTACGTGCTGTTCGACGCGCCCGGCGTCGGCGGCCCGTTTGAGGAGCGGCAAAAGGCCCTTGCCGAGCTTGTCCGGCAGCATCGTCCGCGGTATGCCTCGGTGCTCGACCAGGCGTGCTGTACCGGCATCGAGGCCCTCAAGTCCGAGCTTGCGCGAGTCGAAGCCTTGGGCGGCGAGGGGCTGATGCTCCGCCAGCCGGGCTCGCGGTACGAGACGGGCCGCTCGCCGACGCTTCTCAAGGTGAAATCGTTCCACGACGCGGAAGGCCGCGTCGTCGAGCACCTGCCGGGCAAGGGCCGCCATGCGGGGCGGCTCGGCGCGGTCGTGGTGGAACTGCCGGGCGGCCTGACGTTCTCGGTCGGCACGGGCTTTTCCGACGTCCAACGCGAGACCCCGCCGGCCATCGGCAGCACGATCACCTACCGCTACCAGGAATTGACGGAACGTGGCGTGCCCCGTTTCCCCTCGTTCGTTCGCCTCCGGGCCGAGGCGCCGCAGCCGAAAGCGGCCGCACCCGCTCCCGCTCGCGCCAAACCAGTCCAAGTGAAACCCAAACCGACTGCAACCACCATGAAACGCTATTTCGAGTTCGTTGAGGGAAGTTCCGCGAAGTTTTGGGAGATCGACCAGAACGGCAATGAAGTCACCGTCCGCTTCGGGCGGATCGGCACCAACGGCCAGACGCAGATCAAAACTCTGGCCGACGCCGACGCGGCGACGAAGCACGCCGAGAAGCTCATCAAGGAGAAGACTGCGAAGTGGTACGAAGAGAAAACCGCTCCCTGAGCCAATGTAATCCATCCGCGCAGTTGACCAATTGTGGCATAACGTAAGAATTACCTCGTTGGACCAACAGCCACGCTCTTCCCTCTTAAACCCTGGAGAACCGGCCATGAACATGCCCATTGATCGACGACGCTTCTTACGCGATACCGCCAGCGGCGGCGCAGCACTGGGATTGGGCGGCCTGGCGTTTCTTTCCGAACTGCCGCCGATTTCCGCGGCCGAGGCGAACCTGGCCGCCGGCGCCGTTCCCTTGCAGCCGGACATCGAACCGCTCGTCCGCTTGCTGGAAGAAACGCCGCGCGAGCAACTGCTGGAGGCCGTGGCGGTGCGCATCCGCCGCGGGCTAGGCTATGCCGAAATCTTGACCGCCTTGCTGCTGGCCGGAGTGCGGAACGTTCAGCCGCGGCCCTCGGTGGGCTTCAAGTTCCATGCCGTGTTGGCGGTCAATTCGGTTTATCAAGCGAGCATCCTTGCCGCCGACGCCGACCGCTGGCTCGCCCTCTTCTGGGCGCTGGACTACTTCAAGTCGGCGCAGGCGAGCAACCGCCGCGAAGGGGGGTGGCGGATGCAGCCGGTGGACGAATCGCGGCTGCCCGGCGCGGCCAAATCCGAACAGGCGTTCCGGCAGGCGATGGAGGGTTGGGACGAGGCGGCGGCGGATGCCGCGGCGGCCGCGCTGGCCCGCACCGCGGGAGCGAATCGCGTCTTCGAGCTGCTCTTTCGCTACGGCGCGAGGGACTTCCGCGCGATCGGGCACAAGGCGATCTTTGTCGCCAACACGCAGCGCGTGATGACGCAAGTCGGCTGGCGTCACGCCGAGCCGATCGTGCGCTCGCTGGCCTACGCCCTGTTGGCGCACGAAGGAGACAACCCGGCAAAGCGCGACGCCCCGGCCGATCACGCCTGGCGGCGGAATCAAGAGCTGGCAGACAAGTTTCCCGCCGAGTGGCCCGCGGGGAAGATCAACCGCGCGGCGACCGTGGACTTGCTGGCCGTGTTGCGGCGCAACGGCAGCGATGAGGCGTGTGACGCGGCGGTGAAGATGCTGCGGCAGGGAACGGCTCCGCAGTCGCTTTGGGACGGGCTCTTCTGCGGCGCGGCGGAACTGCTGCTCCGGCAGCCGGGCATCGTCGCCTTGCACGCCGTCACGACCACCAACGCCCTGCACCGCGCCTATCAGACCAGCGGCGACGACCGCACGCGGCGGTTGCTGCTCTTGCAGTCCGCCGCCTTCCTGCCGTTGTTCCGGCAGGCGATGGAAGGCCGCGGCCACGCGCGCGACGTGGCCATCGACCGGCTGGAGCCGGTCCCGCTTTCCGGCGACGGCACGCAGGCCGTCGAAGAGGTGTTTACGGAGATCGGCCACGACCGCCACACAGCGGTCGGCAAGGCATTTGGCCTTCTGCAGGGCAAAGGCGCCGCGGAGGACCTGATGGAGACCGCGCGGCGTTTGATCTTGCTCAAAGGCAACGATCCGCACGACTACAAGTTCAGCGTGGCGGCATTGGAGGACTTTTACCACGTCTCGCCGCCCTGGCGCGACCGTTTTCTGGCGGCCAGCATGGTCCAATTGCGCGGAGCAACGGAGAAGGACAACGCGCTGGTTAGTCGTATCAGGGCCGCCGTGCAAGGGTAAACCGGATATCTCCCCTACGATTGCTGGCCTAACAACTCCGCCAGCCGCCCGTCTTGCGCTAACAGCGCATCTGCGATAGCAAGAGCCTGTATTGCAACCCGTTTGCCCATTACTTCAGACCGTGCTAAAGCTTTTCCAACCAATTCATTCGTCGCAGCCGGTCGCGCATCGGCGTCGATGACCATGAACGCAGGTCCGCTTTCCATCAGGCGGTACTGCAATGCGATCAGGTACCGATCTGAAGCCACGGCTAGTTCGCCCCATTGTCCGATAATCAGATCAAAGTTTGGCCAATGATCGGCAACTCGACCGACCGTCCAATGGACAAAATAGGCGGCCACAGGCCCATTCGAATCATAAACGAAACCCCAAACGCATCTGCTAGTATTGCCGCAGCACGCGCATGCGCCATTGTCTTTCTGGCCAGTTGGCTCTATGGTGTAGTCCATTACAAACCACTATTGTTGTCAAACGCACCGACAGAACGGGCACCCGTACCAAATCCTCATTTAACCGAGACGCCAGACATGGCGCAAACTCCGTTCTCGTGGGTCGCACTCGACCCTTGACCGTAGCCTGCATTTTACCAACTACGGCGTGCCGGTAAACAACGCGCAAAAGCCCGGCGCGCCCGGCCTCGACGCGCGTGCCGCCAGCCGCTACGCTAATAGTCCTCGGCGCGCTGCTGCGATGGACTTCATCGAGAACACAGCAATAATACGGGCATGAAAACGAAAACCGCCATGACGTTGACCGCGGCGGCACTGGCCGTCTCATTGCGTACGCTGACCGCATTGTCATCAGACGCCAATTGGCCGCAATTCCTCGGGCCGGGATCGCGGGCGATCTCCACCAACGCCAACCTGCCGGATCGCTGGTCGGCTACGGAAAATGTCGTCTGGAAGACGCCGATTCCCGGCCGCGGCTGGTCGTCGCCTATCGTCTGGGGCGACCGCGTCTTCCTGACGACCGTGGTCGGCGGCGAAGAGGAGCAGATGCCGCCGAAAGGGGCCTATACCGGCGGCGAACGCACGGAGCCGCCGCGATCGGAGTTTCAATGGAAGCTCGTATGCCTGGACCTGCCGACCGGCAAGGTGCGTTGGGAGAGGGTCGTGCATCGCGGCGAACCGTCCACTCCGAAGCACGTGAAGAACAGCTATGCCTCGGAGACGCCGGTCACGGACGGCGAGCGCGTCTACGCCTATTTCGGCAACCTGGGCGTCTACTGCTACGACGTGGACGGCCACCCGGTGTGGTCGAAGACGCTCGAGCCGCACGCCACGCGGTATAGCTGGGGCACCGCCGCCTCGCCCGTGCTGCACGGCGACCGGCTCTACCTGGTAAACGACAACGAAGAGAAGTCGTACCTCCTGGCGCTGGACAAGCGCACCGGCAAGGAAGTTTGGCGCGTGGACCGGGACGACAAGAGCAACTGGGCCACGCCTTTCGTGTGGGAGAACGAGAAGCGGACGGAGATCGTCACGCCCGGCACGCGCAACGTCCGCGGCTACGATTTGGACGGGAAGGTGCTTTGGCGGCTGAAGGGGATGGCGACCGTCGGCGTTGCCACGCCGTATGCGGACGGCGGGCTGCTCTACGTCAGTTCGAGCTTCATCAGCGACAAGCAGCAGCCGGTGTTCGCCCTCCGGCCCGGCGCGAGTGGGGACATTTCTTTGGCGAAAGGCGAGACGAGCAATTCCGTGATCGCTTGGAGCACTTCCGCGGGCGCGCCGTTCGATCCGACGTCGGTTGTCTATGACGGACGGCTCTACGTTCTCAACGACCGGGGGACGCTGGGCGCGTGGGACGCGCAGACGGGCAAGAGCCTCTACAAGCCGCAGAAACTGCCCAACAGCAAGATGTTCACCGTGTCTCCTTGGGCGTACAACGGCCGCGTGTTCTGCCTGAACGAGGACGGCGTGACGTTCGTCGCGGCGCCGGCGAGAAGTTCGAGCTGCTGGGCACGAACAAGCTGGCCGACGACGACATGTGCATGTCCTCGCCCGCCTTGGCCGGAGATCGCTTGCTGATTCGCACTTCGGCGCGGCTTTACTGCCTGCGAAAGCACGACAGGTAGCTTGCCATGCCGCTGCACATCTACCCAAGCATTTTCGCCTCCGGTTCCGTACCATCCGGATGGGCGGCCGCGAAAGATGGTACAATAAAGTATCCCGTGCGAAACCGTGCCGTTCGACGTCACCTGCACGAACTTGCGCCGGGGCGATGGCAGAAGGTGATCAAGCTGGGCAACACTGGCGAAGTCCACTACTTCGAACACGCCTCCGGCAAAGTCGCGGGCGTGAAGTTCTTTCCAAAGGACCCAAATTCGTAGAACAGAACATGGATCTGCAATTCCTGCTGTCGACCAAAAACAGCCGATCATCCAGCAGCCCGACTGCGCTATTCGCACTCTTGAATTTGGGCCTGATTGAATCGCTGGCGAATGGCGTGGTGAGCCCAGACGAGGCAATACGGCTGTTCTACAACGCCAAGAATTGCTTGTTTGTGGGCAAGCATTTCAAAAAGAGAATAGCTGCCGAGATCATGAGCCGCGGAACGCAACTGTCGGACCTATTCGGTGCGCTGCCGGCCGATGAATCGCTACGGGAGTTTCAACACGAACTGGCCACGATGCGATCGCTTTGCCTGCGGCTGCTGGAGAAGAAGCAACTGGTGGCGTAGGGCGCCGTTTTGGGACTACTCAAGTTGCTCGGTGTGTCTGACGGCTGCATACGGTCCTCGGCTACCGTTCGATCTTGCAGCCGGGCAGGGCTTGATGGAGCTTCTGTGCGCCGAGATCCGTAACTTTCGTGTCGTACAACATAATCACTTCGAGATTCTTGACGCCATAGAGGTACGGCAGCCCGGCGTCGGTTACGCGTGAACCGTTAAGATTCAACAGCCTCAGCGAGGCTAATCCACCGAGGTGTTCGAGCGCGGCGTCGGAAAAGTTGCTTGAGGCCAGCACCAGCATTTCAAGTTTGTCCATGCGATGAAGATACCTTAGTCCACCGTCGGTCACCTTGGTTCCGTAGAGACAAATGCTCTGTAGCTCGGTTGCGTTCTCAATGCACGCTAACCCAGCGTCGGTGATGTTTGAGTATCCCAAGTTCAACTCGCGGAGGTGCTTAGGGCCCTTCAGGTAAACCATCGCTGCATCCGAGAAAAGCGGGTCTCCCACCGGCGAAGCCATACCCACTTTAACGACGCGGCCGTCGTTGTCCAACTCCCAGTGTGCTCCGACTTCAGACAGCCCCTTTCGAGATGGTTCTTCCTCGGCAATCGGGTGCTTCGGATACTTGTACGTTGCGGGGCGAGCAGCGCGTTCCAGCAGATACTGCAAGATCATGGAATTCGGCTCTAGCTGCACAAACAAAGGCTGCTTTCCAGTTCGCCCGTAGACTGCTTGAAAGGGCGGTATTTGGCTGGTTGAGGCCCGCCGCAATTCAGCGGGCTTGCCGTCAAACTGAACGGCAACCCCCTCTTGGAGCTCGGCGAGAGTCCACCCGCTGCCAGATCGGGCGGCCACAATGTCATATGACTCCCGCAGGTCTTCCCACTTCTTCGGCCACGCCCCGCCGTTGCGCTCCATGTAGTCGATGAGTATCTCCGCCACTCGCGACTGCGCGTCTCCGTCAACTAATCTCTCGCGAATCTGGCGAATCTCGATGTAGACCTGTGAGCCGCAGATTGCCGCACCGATCACTACTACGGTCAAGCAGCCAATCGCAAGTTTCAGGCGACTAATCCGTGGACGGCAAGAGCCTGGTGGTGATTGCTGCGGCGTGTCGCTCATGACCGATTATTTGTCCCACTTCCAACTCTTGCGGACATGCTCGAAGCCGTCCGAGAAGTCCGTGCCGGCGACAGCGCCCGCCGTCATCACGTAGACCTTGCCGCCACGAATGACGACGATCGCCTCCGAGGGACGGCCAGGGGTTGGAGAGGATACCAGCACCTGAACGGCTCGTACTCCATCCAGATTGACTGGTTCCGGTTGCACCTTGCCGCCACAATCATGCGCCAAGGTTTCCGCGATGTCTTTCGGGTTTGGCGACCCCGGCGGCCCGACGTCTATTTTGATCATGGCTTTCGCCTTTTCCCGATCCTTGCCCAGCACGAGCAGGGCTTTCGTATTATCCCTGTCGGGAGCAACGCGCGTCCATCCGCTGGGCAGCTCAAACGAAAACCCCTCAAAACGCTCGCGCTTTGCGGCGGTTTCACCGGTTCGAGGCGCAGCACCGGATGTGCCGCGCGTGTTCCCCCCGGGTTCCGTGCCGCATCCAACCAGGCTCAGAACGAGAAAGCCGCCCGCGATCGAGCAAACACGTTTGATCTTCATGCGTGGTCCGTTTGTTCGGTGGTTCACCGGATCGCCTTATTCTATCACGCCAGCAACTGTTGATGCAAAAACGATGTGCGCAAACCCGCCGTGCTGGACAAGGCCCGGCTCCGCCTGCAGCCCGATCTTCCGCGCCACGCCCTGCGACGGCACGTTTTCGGGCCGCACGAGGGCGATCACCCGTTTGCTGCCCAGGACCGTCAGAGCATATTGTCGGCACGCCAGGGCCGCCTCCGTGGCGAAACCGCGCCGCCAAAACGGCCGATGTATCATGTAGCCGACTTCCATTTCGTCCGCGCCGCACACATTTTGGACCACGGGGCCGACGCGTCCAATCGGCTGGCCGGCAGTCTTCTCCGTCACAAGCCACAGACCGTGGCCGTACCGGGCATAGCGGTCCATCTGGCGCTGTATCCAGTCAACGGCTTCATCGCGGCTGTAGCACTTAGGGTAGTATCGCATGACTTCGGGATCGGCCAGCATCGCGGCCATGAAGTCCAAGTTGCCCAGCGACATCTCGCTGAGCACAAGACGCGGCGTTTCCAGGATTTGCTTCACGCCAACACCGTCAGGTAGACCGCCATGACAACTCCCAGTAATCCCAGAATGACCGCCACGACCACGGCCAGCGACACAGTTCGCGGGATGTAGGTTTGCCCCCGCTTCGACGCCTGGATAAAGCGGGAATACTCGTAGGCGGCCAAGAGACTGATTGCAACACCAAGGGCGATCAGTCCCACGCCGATCCACAGCGATAAACCAGTGGCGTGCTGCTGGACGGGAATCTGGCCCACGGCGGCGATTTCCCGCAAGAACAAGCCGAAACGGGCGACGACGAAGCCGAAGCCCATGAGCGCCAGGCCGGTGCGCAGCCAGGCCAGGAGCGTTCTTTCCGCCGCAAATCGGACGCGGGGGTCTTGCGGCGCTGCGGATTGGTTGCTCATTCTGCCGCCTTCACTCGAATCCTCGCACGGCATGTGGCTGATAAGGTAATTCCAGTTGTCTGACTTCCTCCTCACCAAGCTTCAGATCAACCGCCGCGAGCGCCGTTTCCAGATGTTGCATCTTCGTCGCGCCGATGATCGGCGCCGTCACCGCGGGCTTGGAGAGCAGCCAGGCGATGGCGACCTGCGCGGGCTGAACACCCAGACGGTCCGCCACCGCCTGGCAGGCCTGCATGACTTCGCGGTCGGCAGGATGGTCGTACAACTTCCGCGCGAAATCGTCGCTTGCCGCCCGCGCCGTAGACGCGGTGTCGTCGGGCGTTTTGCGCGTGCCCGCCAAGAGGCCGCGTGCCAATGGCGACCAAGGAATCACGCCGATTCCCTCGGCCTCGCAGAGCGGAATCATCTCCCGCTCCTCTTCCCGGTAGATCAAGTTGTAGTGGTTCTGCATCGTGACGAACCGCGCCCAGCCGTTCCGCTCCGAGAGCGAGAGGGCTTTCGCAAACTTCCACGCTGCCATCGAGCTGGCGCCGATGTAGCGGACCTTGCCTTGGCGGACCAGCAGATCGAGAGCGGCCAGCATTTCGTCCACCGGCGTGTGCGAGTCGTAGCGATGGATCTGGTAAAGGTCGATGGTTTGCACGCCCAACCGTCGCAGGCTGGCCTCGCAAGCTTGCTGGATGTGCTTCCGTGAAAGTCCCTCCATGTTCGGCCCGTCAGCCATGCGGGAGAAGACCTTGGTCGCGAGGACGATCTCCTCCATTTTGGCAGATTCCCGCAGGGCCTTGCCCGTGATCTCTTCGCTTGCGCCCAGCGAGTACACATCGGCGGTATCGAAGAAATTGATTCCGGCCTCGACCGCTTTGCGGAAGAAGGGCATGGCCGCGTTTTCTTCCAAGACCCAGGGCCGCCACTCCGTGCTGCCGTAGCTCATGCAGCCCAGGCAGAGGCGGGAGACTTTGACGCCGGTGCGGCCGAGATAGGCGTATTGCATAACTTCGTTGTGTTTGGGATTGAGCGGTCAATCGTCTGCAACGTACGCGAGCGGGCTTTGTCGCTCTTGGATACCGGCTTGGCGATTGGGGTTGGGCGTGGGCAACCGCGCACCGACCGCCGATCGCCACGCTTGCAACTGCCCGTGCAGGTCAGCGGCCATCCGCGGCAGTTGGGCGGCAAGATCGTGCTTTTCCCCAATGTCGTCCTTCAGATTGTACAGTTCCACACGGTGGTCCTCGAAGAACTCGATGAGCTTCCAGTCACCGGCACGCACGGCGCTGCCGGGACTGCCGCCCTGGTTGCCGTAGTGCGGGTAGTGCCAATACAATGCCCGCGGCGGCAAGGAGGCGGTCTGCCGCAACAGGTGTACGATACTGACGCCGTCAGAATGCTGCCGCGGCCTTGCGGGCAAGCCCGCCATCTCAAGTATCGTGGGATAAAAATCGGTGCTGATGACCGGCGTGGCGCAAGTGCTGTCCGGCTTGACGACGCCGGGCCACTTGACGATCATCGGCTCGCGGATGCCGCCTTCGTAGAGCCAGCCCTTGCCCGCTCGCAGGGGCAGGTTGCTGGTCGGGGCCCCTTCGGCAGTAGACAGGCCGCCGTTGTCGGACATGAAAAAGACAACCGTGTTCTCGGCCAGGCCAAGCCGGTCGAGGGCATCGAGAACCTGCCCCATGCCGTGGTCCATCGTCTCGATCATGGCCGCGTAGACGGCGTGCTCTTGGACCTGGCGGGCCTGCCGGTCCCCCTCCGGCCTGAAGATCGGCCCGCCGTGCTTGACAGTCTTTCGCTTCGCTTCGTACTTGGCGATCAGGTCTCGCTTGGCCTGGAGCGGAATGTGGACCGAGTAGAACGCATGGTAGAGAAGGAATGGCTTGTCGCCGACGTGTTCCAGGAAATTGACCGACTCCGCCGCCATGCGGTCGTCCAGATGCTCTCCTTTGGGGCCGTCCGGCAGTTTGGGGTTCTCGTAGGGCGAAAAGTAGCTCGCGGGCGCGCCCGCCTGACAGCCGCCAAAGTTGATGTCGAAGCCGTGGTCCTCCGGCCAATACCCCTTGCCGCCCAGGTGCCACTTGCCGGCGAAGTACGTCGTGTAACCTCCCTCGTGGAGCGCCTTGGCGATGGTCGTTTCCGCCAGCGGCAAGTGGTCCAGATAGCGGGCGGGCAAGAGAGGCTTGTTGCGAGTCCAGTGCCGCTGCACGGTTTCCGGCTGCGGCGCACCGAAGTAGTCGGTTGTGCCCAGCCGAGCTGGGTACTTGCCGGTCATAATGCTCGCCCGTGTCGGGCTACAGACGCAACAGGCGGCATACGCCGTGGTGAACCGCATTCCCTCCTTGGCCAATCGATCAATGTTGGGGGTCTCGTAAAAAGTGCTTCCATAGCAACCTGCGTCGCGCCAGCCCATGTCGTCGGCAAGGAAGAAAACGAAATTCGGCCGCCGATGGGCCCTAATTAGCGAGGCCTGAGTTGGCGGGGTCGCGCCCTGGGCGGAACTGGAAAAGCAAACCGCGAAAGCGAAGACCATCGTACAGCCGCTTTCTTCAAGACGGCGAAACAGTCTCGCTTCTTGCAACTGATTCATCAGTAGCCACCCCTGGACTATCGGAAGATCTTGGACTCGCGCCTCGAAACGGCCAGTGCCACGATAAACGGTATCCTGAAAGACGCACAACGGCAAGAGATGCGGCAATCATTGCGGCTTCGCACGCTAGTACGTATACGCCCCACCATTCGCCTTGATAGAACACCCGAACTTTATATAGCCACTCACTCCCGATTACAATGACAAACAGCAATGTGCAACAACGCACCGCAAGCCAACCAATCCGAGTAGCCCGCGTTTGACGCATCGAAGAAGCCCCCGCAAACAAGCCATATCGTCGCTAAGCCGACTGCCAGCCGCGCTACGGATATGGACCCCCGCCACTCATCGAAGTAGATGGTGAGGGAGTTCTTCAAATAATGAATCCCGCTCATGAACACGGCCATCGCCGTCGTCCATGAGAGGGTCTGTCCGATGGAGAATTGGAAGCGAGACGCCCGATCGTTGCCGTCATGCTCAACCTTGCCGAGGCGAAGCCCTGCAAGTCGGGCGAGCAGCAGCACACCCATTACCAGGAACATCTGTCCTATCAGGGTGCTGGTGGCCCGAGTTACTAGCGTGCGCTCCGGCAGTCCGACATACCAGTCCCAGGCCGCCGCGGTGGCGATTACTGCAACTACTCGCCACGGCGTCCCCTTGCCGCCTAACGCGGCCCATAGCCCAAGGAGGCACCCTTGGCAAGAAAAGACCGCCAAGCGCCCGTACTCGATCCATGGCCAAGCGTCTAGCCGCTCCCACCGCCACAGCAGCACAAAGAACAACAGCACATGAATTGCCGCCATTGCGCAAACTGCAAGTCGCGGGTAATTCATGGCATACGCTCAAACCTACTTCTTGACCAGAAGGATCAGCAGTCCAAAGAGGCCAATCGTGACCGAGAGCGCGACCGCAATTATGGTGGCGGCCAAGGCTCCCCCCGAGATTCCATAGTACGTTCGATAGGGGTCGAACCTGCGAAGGGTATCGCCCGCACGCGCACTGACAGGACGTTTGAAACGCAGGCGTTGATTGTCGAACTTCTCCAAGAGTACCCAGCCAGCCTCGGCCTCCTCGGCACACACTTGCCGCAGGACTTCAGGATTCCTGAATGCCGCCGTGTTGGATCGAACGATCTTGAATTCCCATTCGCCTTGCAGATCGGCATCGGTGTAATTCGCCATTTCTTCCTCTTCCTCATGCCGCCTTCTGGCCTCAGCGGCAGCGGCGGTCGCAGCAGCGCTACTCATGGGCGACTCCCGTAAGACTGTGAAGCTGCTGTCATTATAGACGGATTCGTGGATGTGGCGCCTGCTCACCGTTCATTCGGTTGCACAACGACGCGAAAGCGAATGACGCCCGGATAGGATTTCACGGGACCGGCGTCGCTCTGGATGTATTCGACTTCGCCGATGGAATATTGGGCGTTGCCTTCGCCGAAGTGCCCATGCCGCCGGCCCTGGTCGCCCGGATGCTGGCCGCCCGGATGTTGGTCTTCGGGATGCTGGTCCTCGGGATGCTGGTCCTCGAGGGGCAGGTGTTGCGGATCGACTGCCTCCTGGCGGTCGAGTTGCGCGGAACCGTCGCTCACCCGCTCCCAGCCGCTGCTGAACATGTCGTAAAAGCCCCAGGCATTCGGCCGCTTGGATTTAACGGCCATGGGCTGCACGCCGCTGCTGTCCTGGTCCCGATATTTCTCGCGGAACGTCGGGTTCGACGTGCCGACCCGCGCCGTGTATTCCCACTCGGCGGCAGTCGGGACGCGGACCTTGCGGCCCGTTGTCTGCGACAAAGCGCGGCAAAAGCTGTACATGTCGGAACAGGAGGCGTTGATCGGGGCCTTGGCCGCCTTGCCCGCGCCGGCTTTGCCGCCAACCACCGCCGCGAACATCTCCTGGGTGATCGGGTGCTCGGCCATGTAGAATCCCTTGGTCAGCGTGACCAAGTGCGGCGGGGCTTCCTGCCAGTGCGGGCACTGGTAGTACGGCTCGCCCATGAAGAACTTGCCGGGCGGAACCCAAACGCACCTGAGCGAGACCTTGTCGTTGATCTTGAGATCCAAAGGCGGGCGGTCGGGCATTACCAAGGGCTTGTCCGGCGCGAGCATCTTGGCCGGGTATTGCAGCGTCGTGTCGCTGAACTTGCTGACCGTGATCCACCGCTTGCCGTCCCGCACGCTGAGAGTGCCCGTCAGGGCCATGTGCTGCCGCGCGCCGTAGGTTGCCTTCTTGTAGAGTTCGTCGGCGTGTGGGCCGTCGATGAAATACTTCAGCCGCGCCGTGAACTGGTCCTGAAGCTTCCGAGCGGCCGCAGCGTCGAGACCTATTTCCGGGTAGTCCTCCGCCATTATCCTGTCCAATTCCGCCCGGACCGCGGGTGTGCCGTCCAGCGCGTAGACGAAGACCGTCTTCTCCCGCTCGCCCGTATGGACATTGTTGAGCACGAGCCCCTTGATCGTAACATCGTTTCCGGCCAGCGGCGCGGCGGCCAAGGCGAGCGGTAGGCAGAGGAGAACGGGGATGGAGATACGTCTTAGCATGTCCTCACCATCCAATGCCCTCAGTTTTTGCCTCGCCGCCAAGGCTCACTTGCCGCTGAACGATAAGCATACCACCCCAAAGGCAGATCGGCCAATTCCATGACCGTAGGGTCAATCCGCGCGATTTCTTCCAAGCTGACAATCGAAGCATCCTCTGCGGATACCGTCGAGCCATCGAGAAACTGCCACGTCCCATCTTCGCCATCGTGGGTCACATGAAGAATAGGATTGCTGCCCATCGTAATGGATTTCAGCGTGATGACGGCCACGTTCTTGGGGTCGGCAAACGGCCATTGGTTTCGCGCGTTCACGATTTGCCCGTTTGCTCCTGTGCACCCAGCAGCTTAGTTTCTGGCGGCAGTTGTCCCAGCACAACTTGAGCCTCGCTCGGTTGCTCGAAGACGACGAATTGGCAGTTGGTTCGAAGGATGCCGGCGAATAACTGTTCCCGAACATCTTCGGCGAGCGCCGTTGGATGGACGACACACAGCAGAACAGGGCATCCCCGTTTCGCATCCTCTGTCTTCTCGATCTCAATGAAGGCCCGTTGGACCAGTTCTTTATGTCCGCACTTAAAGCGGCCGACCGACTCCGGCGAAATCGACGGTATTCGAACCTGAAAGAACGGAGAGCCGATGTCGTCTGGAGGCAGTACGGCCTTGAGCGTGCTGGCGGGGAACCGAGGAATTACCCCGACGACAAACTTGACGGGCGGCACGAGGGGATTCGGCAGCAACGACAATGCCCGTGCGTCGGGTTCTTCTGCTCTGTCACGGAGCGAAACAAGCGTATGGAGAAGCGGGACTATAGAAGCCCAAGTCAGACCAGCCGCCTGCTCGATGTTCCTTCGTAGCCATGCCGGGAGGCTGATCGCAGCCAATTCCCCTCGTTTTTGATACTCCTGGTCCCGCAACTGCGCTGCTTGAAGGAAGTCCTGGTTTGCAACGGCGTCTTCCTTGGCCCGCTGAAGGGGAGCAATCTCTTCGGCGAGCTGACAGGCACGATTCTTAGCTTCATCGTCAGATTGATACAAATAGCGCTTCGTATCTTCCTCGCTCCATCGAATCGGGGGCAGGAGATCGCACGCATCAACTCCTTCTCTCTTTGACGCTGCGCCAAGCAATGCCAGAACCTCCGCTCGTACATTCTCTAGTCGCAGACCGAGGTTCATGAGTATCTGGGCTGCGACGGTTTCTCGCTCGCAAAACAGACCGAGCAGGACGTGTTCGGTGCCCACGTAATTGTGGCCCAGGTCGCGGGCAGCCTTCATCGCGTGCTCGATCACTTTCTTGGCACGTGGCGTCTGCGGTAGCCTACCCATCGACACCTTGTTGGGACCTCTTTGAACGAGCTTCTCCACTTCAAAATGTATCTTGCGGAGATCGACGTCCAGGTTCTTAAGCACATTGACTCCGACACCGCTACCTTCTCCTACGAGTCCGAGAAGGATATGCTCAGTGCCTATGTATTCGTGGTTGAATCGCTGTGCCTCTTGATTGGCGAGTTTCATGATCTTTCGCGCACGATCAGTAAATCGCTCGTACATTGCTGCGACTCTCCTGCCCACCAAGGTGACTTGCAATGTCTAACTCAGATAATACTTCACGAAGTAACTCGAACTGCGACAAGCACGCGGAACGCGCACGCTTGCCGCGTTCATTTCAAGTGGCTTCGGACGATTGCTGCCAGGATCTTGTAGCCCGCCGCGTTGAAGTGCAGCCGGTCCTTCACGAACAAGTCTTCGCGCGGCTTGCCGTCCGCGCCGAGCGTGGCGGCGCAGGTGTCGATGTAGTCCAGGTTCTCTTGCGACGCGACGTACTTCTTGATCAATTGATTCGCCTTCGTTTCCCGCGCAACGTTCGCCCAGCGCGAGGGCGTGGCATTGATCGTCATGTAGGCGATCCGCACGCCGGGCAGTTTGCCGCGGACCTTCTCGACAAACGCCTTGAAGTCCGCCGCCACCTGTTCGGGCGTCTTGCCGGCCTGGATGTCGTTGCCGCCGGCGCGCATCACAACAAGACGCGGCCGGTAGGGAACCACGATCCGGTTGACGTAGAACACGCTGTCGGCGATTTCGGACCCGCCGAAGCCGCGATTGATCACTTCGCATTCCGGAAAATCCCGCGCCAGCGTCTTCCAGCGAACAATCGTGGACGAGCCGATGAACAAGACGGCCCCCGTGGGTGGCGGGTTGGCCTTGTCCGCCGCCTCGAAGGCGCTGATTGCCTTTTGCCAGCGCTCGGGACCGGCCTTTTTTGCCTTTGCGGGCACTTTCGGTTGGCTTTCACCGGCCGTCGCGATGCGGATCGGTTTCTCCGCGTCGGCCCCGGCGGCAACGGGAATGGCGAAAGCGACGATGACGACGGTCAACAAGCTGTGGCGGAACATTGGATCAAAGAACACGGGTGACAAGCCATGTCGTACTGTGCGCGGTTTAGTTGTCATATGCGGGGGTCTGAATCGGGTTTCTGCGGAACGAGCATGAATGCGATTATACTGACGATCGCAAGCTTTTTCACGGTTGGTCACCTTTCATCGGCAATCGCCGTCGGTCATTCTTGAAACCCCGCAATCCCTCATTTTGGGTAAAATGAAGCAATGATCCCCGAGTTCCGAAGAGATGGATACTTGCCCGAAGGGCTCCACTTGGCGGCCGAGGCCGAAGTCACCTTTCGATTCGGTTCCGGGGGATCTCGCCGTCGTCGTCTTGTCCTAAGATTGCGACGGTGGCTCGAGTTGTCGCGGCTCACCGGAGCAATCCGATTTTTGGTAGATGGCAGCTTCGTTACGGCCAAAAGAGAGCCAAACGATATCGATGCCGCCGTGCTGTTGGCAGCGGATTTTTGAAGACCAGGTCGACCGGGGTGTAGCAGCGGCTTTGGAACTTGAAGAAATGTTGCTGACCCGTCGCCCGGAAGAGATTCTTGCGGCCGAGGATACCTCCGACTGGGACGATTGGGTAGAATTCTTCAGTAGGACCCGTGAAGCCGACGGCAGGCGCAAAGGGCTTGTGGAGGTGCAATTGTGATTACAAACGCGATCGAATACGAAAAGGCGGAAGAAGAGCTTCGGGACTTGGAACGGCGTCTGGAACACCTTCGTCAATCTACTCCAATTGGTTTCAAGGGATTCACGAAGGCCGGGATTCGTAAAATGATCGCCCGTCTTCACGAGGAACTGGCTGTCTACGAGGGCAGCGAAGAGGCCCGCCAGCCAGAGACTCGCTGATCACCGCTGGTTTGTGGCGGCAACGCAACATCCGCAACGCCTGGAAGTCGATACGACCGGCGCGTCCTAGCTCGGCAACTCATTGGCCCTTGTCGTTGGGAAAAATGTATTGGAGTTCAAAGCGCGGATGAATCGCGGTAGATGGTGTTCCCGGCTTCGGCATCGAATACGTCCCCTTGCTTTGGATTCGCATCGCGCCGCAGATTCCCCGCTTGGTGATGAACAGGAAGGAAGCAGGATGGTGCTCTTCGATCTGCCCCGTCTTTTCATTCAGGGAAGCGATTGGGCCTTTCCAAAGTCCGGGCAAGTCGAGTTTTGTGCCCCGTTGAAGCTCCTTCGCCAGATTATCGTAACGGCTGTTGTCGATCCGCCAGACTTTCATGTCCACGGGCTGAAAGGCGTAGTACGATTTCTGGCTGCCTTGCGGCCTGAACTTCATGCCGATCAGGTTGACGCCTTCCTTTTCGGCCCAGGAAAGCAAGGCCGGTGACGGGCTGCCCGGCGATGAGCCCTTCACCAGTTCTTCCGGCGGCCACGGCCTTCGCCCGGTGTCCAAGTCGATACAGGCGAGAAGACGATAGAGCCGACGCGGATCGTCAAACGAGAAGATGAGCGGAATACCGTTACCCTCGTCTAGCTCGATATTCTTGCCGCAAGGAATCTCGGTTAGCGGCTGCGGCGTCAGCTTGGCCAGATTCTCGGCGTTCTTCGCCAATGCGCGTCGCGTCGGCTCAAGCTGCGCCTCGCCTTCGTCTTTGACGAACTTCCGCCAGTTCTTTTCCCACCACTCGTCCCAGCGTGCGGCAAGTTTTTGAAACTCCAGCCGCTTGAGGCGATTTTGCTCCGCGGACTTGCCTAGCTGCGCAAACGCCAATCCGAACCACTGTTGGTTTTCGCCCGTTATCTTGTGCAGCGCGGGCATGATCTCGTTGATCGGGCGCCCGAAGGAGAAGTCCGTTTTCCGCCCGGGGTCCTTTTCGGCTTCCGCGCGCATTTCAGGGAATTCCTTAAGGAACTCTCTTTCGTTGTCGTTGTCCTGCATGAATTTCAAGAGTTCCAGATCGTTCTTGATCGTATATCCGCAATCGCTGCCGATAGGCTGCGCCAGGCGCGGAATCGCGCGAATCAAGGCCGGCACGGCACGTGGGTCGCCGATGCCGCGAAGGACGAATCCCAGCGTGCGCAAGAGGTGGTTGTCTTTGGTCCGATCGAGTTCCTTGATGAGTCTCGGCACGGCCGGCTTGCCGATGCGAACCAGTTCCCGCATCGCGTTCTCCAGCAGGTAGTCCTTCTGGCCCATTTGGCACGACCGGATTACCAAGATGGCCGCTGCGATGCGGTCCTCCTCCGCGGCGGGCGGACCGCGCGCAGGAGCTTCATCGCCGCGACAGCCTCGGCAGGCGGGGCAGGATTCAAGAATTGCGGTGCGACATAAACGGGCTGCGCACCTGGGGCGGCCGCGGGCGGCACTCCTGGCTCGATCCCGAGAGCCTCGGGCGGCGGGTCGAGCTCCGGCGGTGCGAACCGAATGGGTTGCGCACCTGGGCCGGCCGGGGCGGCGGTGACTAGCTTAACGTTTTCCGGCGCGGAGTAGCTGACGCTTTTTCCGTCCGCGGACTTCCTTATTTCCACGCCTGGTTTCTGGAGTAGCGCCGCGGATTCCTTGAGTTGCGCATCCAGCATTTCCATCAACGCTCTGTCCCGATCGATCTTCTTGCCGGTCATCTTCTTGTAGCGTGCGCCCTGTTCGGCCGAAAGCGATTTCACGAACTTTTCGAAAAGGGTCTTGTCGACGGCGCTAGCCCCTAGCCAAGCGAGCCCGGCGTGGTGTCTCTGATGCGTAAGACACAAAAACCCGAAAACCTTCGGCGTTTTTTGGGGTTGAATGGGTGTTAACAAAACCACAACCCAACGCACGGAGGTTTTCGAGTGAATTCCAAGATACGCAAACAAATCGCACAACGCAAGCGGGAGGTAGCCCGCCGCTTGGACAAGAATATTAACCGTGGCTGTGACCGGCCCGTCATGACGGCGTCTAACATCCATTATGAAATCGCCGATCGCGCGCGGGCCACGGCCGCCGGCGGCATCGGGGCCATGCACTTGCTGGTCGGCAAGCTCGGACTCGCCGAGGCGATCGACCGCCATCTCGGCCTGTTGAAACTCCACTTCCCCTACCACGACAGCGACCATGTGCTCAACATTGCCTACAACCTGCTGGCCGGGGGCCGGTGTCTGGAACACCTGGAACTGCTCCGCACGAACGTCGCCTACCTGGACGCCCTCGGCGCCCGCCGCATCCCCGACCCTACCACGGCCGGCGACTTCTGCCGCCGCTTCGACGAGGTCGCCATCCTCCGCTTGCAGTCGATCTTCAACCGCATCCGCTGCATAGTCTGGCGGCAACAGCCCAAAGCGTTTTTTGAGCAAGCCATCCTGGACGCCGACGGCACGATGGTGGAAACCACCGGGGCGTGCAAAGAGGGCATGGAGATCAACTACAAAGGGCAGTGGGGTTATCATCCGTTGGTCATCTCTTTGGCCAACACGGGCGAGCCGCTGTTCGTGGTCAACCGGCCCGGCAATCGGCCCAGCCACGAGCAGGCGGCTTGGTATTTCGACTGCTCCGTCGAACTGTGCCGCAAGGCGGGCTTCCGTAAGATCCTGCTGCGGGGCGACACCGACTTTACGCAAACCGAATACTTGGACCGCTGGGACGGGGAGGATGTGCGGTTCATCTTCGGCATCGATGCCACGAAGCAGTTGTACGAATTGGCGGAGAAACTGCCCGCGGAGGCCTGGAAGGTGCTGCGGCGGCGGGTGAAGCACCCCGTCAAGACGAAACCGCGGCAGCGGCCGGAGAACGTCAAGCAGCAGGTGATCGAGCAACGCGAGTTCGAGGACGTGCGTACGGTGAAGGAGCATGTGGCGGAGTTCACCTACCAGCCCGGCAAGTGCGAGAAGGCCTATCGCATCGTGGTGGTATGGAAGGAACTGGAAACCTACCGCGGACAGAAGAAGCTCCTGGAGACGGCGCGTTGTTTCTTCTACATCACCAACGAGGACAAAAAGCCTGTTGAGCAGGTCGTCTTCGGGGCCAACGACCGTTGCGGCCAGGAGAACCTGCTGGGGGTGCAAAAAGATGACGTGCGGTCGCTGACGGCTCCCCTGGATCGCCTGCTGTCCAACGGGGCATACATGGTCATGGCCTCGCTGGCTTGGAGCTTGAAAGCGTGGTCGGCGTTGCGGGTCGGTCACTTTGCCGGAAACTACCGTTCCGCGGCGCATGACAATCGCCGCCTTCCGCTGCCGCAAGTCTTCGGAGGTGACATTCTGATCTCTCTGCATCGTGCCCCAGACGAAATCGCTCACGTAATCGGGATGATTGACGTTGATCGTGATCTTGTACTTCGTGGCCGCGGGCACGTTGTCCAACGTCCAACGGCCGTCAGCATCGGTAACAACGTCCCGTCCTTCAGCCAAGTGAGAGCTGACGATAGGAAGCTTGCCCATCCACCCGGTTTGCAGTTCCGCTTCTCGCGGGCTGTCGCACTCGACGCCGATTCTTGCCCCGGCGATCGGCTTGCCTTCCTCGCTCTTGACGGAACCGCCGATCGTCGATCCCTTTTCGAGGTTGAAGAAGAACTCTTCGGGCAGCGGCTTTTTGGCGTCAAACCACTCTTGCTCCCAGTGCATGAACAGGGGCACATAATGCGGCATGGATGGCCAAAGCCGGAGGATACAGAGCGTTTTGGGCAATTCGACGGTCGTCCAACCTTCGTCATCGCAGACGTAATCTCGACTATGCTTGAACGACGGCTCATGCGTCCAAATCGCTGCAAGAACCTTGGCGCCCTGTATCGGTTTTCCGTCCGGCCCGAGGACGCGAACGCGCATGGCTCGTTTTGCGGCGGGCGCGGGTTTTGTTGCCTTACTCGGTTCTTTCGAGGATACCTGGACCGGTTTGGCCGCATCGCCTTTACCCTTCGCGGCAGGCTGTTCCGCCCGCAGACCGACGAAGGGAACGGCCAACGAAATTGCCAGTACGAACAACGCTACGCAGAACGTTGCTTTGCGCGTGATGCGGGTCACGATAATTCGCTCCTTGTCCAACAAGTTGGTGATGCGGTAATGGAAGTCGCTGTAAGAGGTTTCGAGAATCGCCAGCGTCGCGGGGACGCGCGGGAGATCAGTTAAGCGCGCGGCCAGATCGACCAGAACAAGGGCGAACTCGCGGCCGTCGGAGCGCGATTGCAGCACGTGGTCGTCGCAGATTTCTTCGCGAAGCCGCAAAATGCCGCGATTGACCCCGTGCAAGAGCGGGTTCCACCAGAACAAAACGCCGGCCAGCCATTGCGCCAAGCCGATCCAGTGATGACGATGAACAATGTGGGCCATCTCGTGGATCAGGATCGCCCGTAGTCGTTCGGCATCGCACTGCTCGGCCAAGTAACTCGGCAGCACGATGAGCGGACGCAGCAGACCGAGCGAGAGCGGCGCCGGCGCCCGCGGGGAAACGCGAATCGGCGGCAGCCGCTCCTTTCCGAATGCCGCCGCCGCTTCCCGCGCGGCCTGCTCGAGCTGAACGAGCGCAGGTGTTTCCAACGTGCGGCGGAAGCGCCGCAAGACGAGAAAGCCGCGCGCGACCCGGCCCGCGCCAATCAGCGTGCCCAGCAGCCATGCCCCGGCGGCGAGGTCGACCGCAAGCAGCCGCCACGATGACGTTGCTGCCAAAGCGGGACGGGACGGCAATTCGTTCGGCAATGGCGTGGTTGCCTTTGACACGGCCGAAGCCGCGGCGATTGTCTGTGCATCTTCCGACGATGCCCTTTGTCGGGTGTGCAAGGCAAAAGGCAACGGCGGCAAAGCGGCATCGGGCGGCAGATTGTCTGGCGCGCTTTTCATCGCCGGGTCTTTTGCCTCAGCAGCGTCCGCCGGCCGCGAAAGCGCTTGTCCCGCAGGTTCGGCGAAGGATATTGCGATTCGCCCCCAGCCGCTTCGGCACGCGCACCAGGTCAGTACCGGCGCAAGCAGCACGAGAGCCACGCTCGCAACCAAAATCGCGTGCCGCAGCGGAGCGGATTGCCTGCGAAACACCGCCGCCGCCAGTAGTCCGCTGGACGATATCAGCAACGAAGCCAAGGCGAGGTTCACCAGGTAAATCGCCGCCGCGGGCGTGACAACGGATGCCAGGAACGTCATCATGGCCGGCCCTCCTGCTTCCTGTTGGTCTTGGCCGCGGCCTTTGAGGCGTCTTCCAGCAACTTGCTTACCTGTTGGATTTCAGCCCGCGAAAGCCGCTTGGAGCCCAACAAACTCATCACCAGCTTGCCGGCCGAGCCGCTGAAAAAGTCATCGACGAACTCTCCCGCCAGCAAAGCGGAGGTATTCTCCCGGCTGACTGCGGCCAAGTAACGGTTGGGGCGATTCTCGCGGCGGCAGACGAGCCAGCCGCGCTTTTCCAGCCGATCGACCAGGTTCAGCACCGTCGTGCGGCCGACCGACCGGCCCGCCCGCACCGCACTCCAGATTTCCATCACTGAGGCCCCCTTGTCTCCGCGGCGCCAGACGGCTTCCATAATCTGATATTGAACGGGCGTGAGATTTCCTTCCGGTTTTTTCATGGTAGAGCGTTTGTAATGGCGAGAATCGGACGAATGACGACACGCGTCGGCAGTCATTGTAGATGCGACGACAGTCGTCGTCAATAGGGATTGGAACGGTTTCTCCAGATTTCCAGTTTATGAACGCGCCGTCGCTATCTCCTTCGCCAGCTTGTACAATAGCAGCAACGAAAGAGTGCCATTGTTTCACGCCGCCTCTTTTGGCGGCTGAGAGGCCAACTATGACGAGCATAGCCACCGACACTTCACTTTTCGCCACGTTTGTTCCGCCGCAGTCGCCGGCGGAGTGGACCGTTGCCGACCTCTTGGACCAACTCGGCGGCATCCCGCCAGAAAGAGTTATGTTGACGCCCGCGCCCGGCACCGCAACCGAGAAGGACGTGACCGCATTGGACGATCGCGGCGGCCCGCTCTGTGAACTTGTCGATGGCACTTTAGTGAAAAAACCGATGGGCTACTACGAATCCTGGCTGGCGGGCAGAATTATCATTCTGATTGGCTCGTTTGTGGAAGAACACAAGCTGGGCATCGTCACGGGCGAAAGCGGCTTTTTGAAGCTTTTCCCCGGCCGGGTCCGCGCCCGGACGTGACGTTCGTTCGCCGCCAGCGGTTGCCGGAAGGGCATGTTCCCCGCGACCCCATTCCGGCGCTTGCCCCGACTCTGGCCATCGAGGTGCTCTCGCCAAGCAACACCGAGCGCGAGATGCAGCGTAAGCTCCGCGAGTATTTCGCGGCCGGGGCGGAGCTCGCATGGTACATCAATCCCAAGACCCAATCGGCGACCGTCTACACGGGTCCCGAAGAGGGCGTTGTGATCGGCCCCGACGGTGTGCTCAGCGGCGGCATGGTCCTGCCGGGCTTCGAATTGTCGCTACGGCGGCTCTTTTCCGAGTCGGAAAGTCTCTGACTCCGCGATTCGCCCGTTCGGCAGGCGGCGAGCTACTTCTTCCCCAAGAATCCCTGACCCCGCAGCCAGTTCTCGCAGCATTTGGGCCACTCGGAGGTGCCGGGCGTGTTGGCGGCCAAGCCAAGGCCATGCCGCCCGGTGCGGAAGATGTGCAACTCGGCCGGCACGCCCGCCTTGCGCAAGGCCAGGTAGAAGTAGACGCTGTTTTCGGCCGGCACGGCCTTGTCCTCGTCGGTCTGGAAGAGAAATGTCGGCGGCGTGTCTTTCGTCACTTGCTTTTCGTTGGAAAGGCTGCGGACAAGCTCCAGCGGCGGATTCTTGCCGAGAAGATTGTTCTGCGAACCGCCGTGCGAATACGGTTCGCCCAAGGCGATGACGGCATAGCAGAGCACCATGAAGTCCGGCCGGCAGCTTGCCCGCTCGATCGGATCGGCAGCCGACGGATCGCCGCGGTCGAAGTGCGTGCCGGCCGTCGAGGCTAGGTGCCCGCCGGCGGAGAAGCCGAGTACGCCGATCCGCCTCGGATCGATTTTGAACTCCTCCGCGCGGGCACGGACGGTGCGGATCGCCCGCTGTGCGTCCTGCAACGGCGCGGGATGCTCATAGCCGCGGCCGTGATGGCGATATTCGAGCACGAAGCCGGCCACACCGAAGGAATTGAGCCACTGGGCGATCTGCTTGCCCTCGTGATCGACCGCCAGCGCACCGTAGCCGCCGCCGGGGCAGATCACGACCGCCGCGCCGTTGGCAATTTCCGGCTTGGGCAGCCAGATCGTAAGCGTCGGCTTGTCCGCCGGCTTGTCGCCCTTCGCGCCGGGCGCGCCGCGGGGCCAAAGGAGCTCGGTTTTGGGCGCGTCGGCGGCGCGGGCCGCGATGGAAAAGCTGGCAAGAATCAAGATCGTGAATTGGCAGGCATATCGCATGAAAGAAGCTCCTGATGTCACGAGTATAGCTCACCTTGCCCCACGGCTTCAAACGCATTCTTGAAATGCTCGATGACCGGCCGGCCGCGTCCTCCGGGCCAGGTGATGGCCACGACGTCGAATCGCGCCGGGAATTCCAGCAGCCCGTGCCGCTTGAGAAAGGTCACGGCCAAACGAGTGAGCTTCCGCTGCTTGACCGCGTCGACTGCTTCGGCCGGATGTCCCACGTCGGCCGACGTACGGGTCTTCACCTCGACGAAGACGATCGTGCGGCCGTCCAGTGCGACGAGGTCCAACTCGCCCGGCGCCAGGCGGCGGCTGCGGGCGAGGATTTTGCAGCCCTGTCGCTTGAGGAACCGTGCGGCCGCGTCTTCACCCCGGCGGCCGAGCGTCTTGGGCGGAAAAGCCCGAAGCCACCAGCGCCAAGCCAAGCGGGGGAACGCATGGGAGCCAACTCTATTCTTTTGCCACGTCCGTCCGCCGCTCGCGCAGCCGGACGGCCTTGCCGACGCGGTCGCGGAGGTAGTAGAGCTTGGCCCGCCGGGCGACGCCGCTGCGCTGCACGACGACCTTGCCGATCTTGGGCGAGTGGATGGGGAACTTCCGCTCCACGCCCTCGCCCTGCACGATGCGGCGGACGGTAAACGTCTCGCGGCTGCCGCTGCCGGCGCGGGCTATGACCACGCCGGAATAGATTTGCGTCCGCTGCTTGTCGCCTTCGAGGATGTGGCAGTGTACGTCGACGGAGTCGCCGATCTCGAACTTGGGGACTTCTTGTTTGAGGCTCGATTTCTCGACAATGCTCAGTAAGGGATGGCTCATGGGGAACGACCTTTCTTTTTCTCAATCTGTTTCGGCCCCCACCGACCCCGCGTCGGTGGAATCGTGACTGACCAACTAATCGCGCCGTTTCCCATTCATTTCTCGCGTCCTCTTGCCGCCGGCCGGCCCTTCCGGGGCCGGCCGGCAAGAAAACGCGAGAGAGAAGGAGTTTGGAACTGCGTTTTAGCTGACCAATCATCGCTCCACCGGGGCAAGCCCGGTGGTGGCCTTCGCAAAATGTACTACTTTAATAAATCGCCGCGCCACTCTTGGGTCCGCTGGCGGCTGTTTTCCTCGCGCCAGCGGGCGATCGCGCCGTGGTCGCCGCTTAACAGTATCTCCGGCACTTGCAATCCGCGGTACTCCCGCGGACGCGTGTATTGCGCAAACTCCAGCAGCCGCGAGGCCGTGGAGAACGAGTCGCTCCGGTTGGACTCCTCGTCGCCCAACACGCCGGGCACGAGCCGGATGACCGCGTCGATAATCACCATGGCGGCGACTTCGCCCCCGCCCAGGACGTAGTCGCCGATCGAAATCTCCTCCGGCTTCAACAGCAGCGTCACGCGCTCGTCGAAGCCCTCGTATCTCCCGCACAGTAGCACGATCCGCCGGTGCTCGGCCAATCGTTCGACGCCGGCCTGGTCAAGCCGCCGCCCACGAGGCGTGAGCATCACCAGGCGGCCCGGCTCCGCGGTCCGGGCCTGCACGGCCTCCACGCTTTCGACCACCGGCTGGACCATCATCACCATGCCGGGGCCGCCGCCGAAGGGCCGGTCGTCCACCTTGAGGTGCTTGTCCTGCGTCCACTTGCGGATGTCGTGCAGGCAAACCTCAACCAGCCCTGCGTCGATCGCCTTCTTCAACAGGCTCTGACCCAGGTAGCCCGGAAACATGTCGGGAAACAGGGTCAAAACGTCGAAACGCATGGGCATTATATTTGGAGTGCGACGGCTTGCCGCCGCTTTTCAAAACCCTCGGAGCACCGTTTCACTTGGCGCTACCCGTTCTGCAAAGCGATGGCGAGCCTTCGCACTCCAAAGGCATTACTCCGCGGCTGCCTCGGCCGGCGCTTCTGTCGCCTCCTCGGCAGCTTCTACCGTCTCCGCCCCGTTCGCCGGTTTGGCCGTGTGCGACTTCTGCCGCGGGACCGGCAGCCGCTTGCCTTGCGCCAGCCGGGCCAGCGCCAGCCGCTGCGCCTCAAGGTGCGATCCTTCCGCGCCATACTTCTTGATCAGCACGCTCACCTTGTCCGAAGGCTGCGCACGACGCTCAACCAATACTTGATCCGCTCGCCGTTCAACAGCGCGCGTGCATCGGTTTCGCGGATCATCGGGTCGTAAGTTCCAAGCTCTTCCAATACGCGGCCGTCGCGCGGCACCCGGATGTCCATCGCGCAAATGCGAAAGAACGGGCGATGCTTGCGGCCCAGCTTCTTCATGCGAATTCGTACTGACATAAACTTCGATCGTTTGGGGTTTGTGAATTGTGGATTTGAAATCTCAGATTTGAAATCGGGCCAGGTTAACCCTTGCCCCTCTCTTCCCGCTTTCTCCGCCGGAGTTCCTTTTCTCGCTGCTTCTTCAACTTCGCTTTCTCGGCCGTAGACAGCCGCTTGCCCGTGTTCCCGGACGACTTGGCCAGCCTGGCGTTGGGATTCAACATGCCGCTGTTAGCCATTTGGCTCATGGCCTTCATTCGCTGCATCATGCCCATGCCGGCGAACTCCTTCATCATGCCGGCCATGGCGTCGAACTGCTTTACCAGTTCGTTGACTTCGTGTGGCTCGACGCCGGCCCCCGCGGCGATGCGACGACGGCGGCTGGTGTCCACGGTCTTGGTCGGATTACGGCGCTCGTCGAGAGTCATCGAGTCGATGATGCCAACCAACCGCTTCATATCGGACTCGGGATTCTGGCCCATTTCCGCCATCATCTTGCTCATGCCGCCCATGCCGGGAATCATCGACATGATCTTTTGGATCGACCCCATTTTGCTGACCTGGCCAAGCTGGCTCTTGAAGTCGTCCAGCGTGAATTCGCCCTTTCGGAGCTTAGCTTCGGCCTTTTGGATTTCTTCCTGGTCGAGCTTCTCCTGCGTCTGCTTGACGAGGCCGACGATGTCGCCCATGCCAAGGATGCGGCCGGCGATCCGCTCCGGATCGAATTCGTCCAGCGAATCGAGGTGCTCGCCCGTGCCGATGAACTTGATCGGCACGCCGGTGACGGCCTTTACGGAAAGAGCGGCGCCGCCGCGGGCGTCGCCGTCAAGCTTGGTCATGATCACGCCGTCGAGCTCCAGCGCGTCGTTGAACGCCTTCGCGCTCCGCACGGCGTCCTGGCCGGTCATCGAATCGACGACGAGATAGACTTGATCCGGCCCCAGCCGCCGATCAATCTGCGTCAACTGGCCCATCAACTCTTCATCGACGTGCAATCGTCCGGCCGTGTCGAGAATCACCACCTGCACGCCGTTGGCCTTGGCCTCGCGAACGGCGGTTTGGCACAACGCCACGGGGTCCTTGGCGGTGAGGTCGGCATAAACCGGGATGCCGATCTGCTCGCCCAACACTTGCAACTGTTGGATGGCCGCGGGTCGCTGCAAGTCGGCGGCGACAAGCATCGGCTTGCGGCCGCCCTGGTGGAGCATGCGGCCGAGCTTGCCGCATGTCGTCGTCTTGCCGGAGCCTTGCAGTCCGCAGAGCATCAAGATGGTCAGGTCCGGCTTGAGGTGCAGCGAGTGGTCCACCGGCCCCATCAAAGCGACCAACTCTTGATGGACGATGGAGACGAGTTGGTGCGTCGGGTCGATCGACTTGAGGACCGCTTCGCCCACGGCCTGGTCCGCGACCCTGGCGACGAAATCCTTGGCCACTTCGACGCTGACATCCGCCTCCAGCAGCGCCCGTTGAACCAGGGCGAGCCCTTCGCGCATATTCGCCTCGGTCAGGCGTCCGCGACCGCGGAGCGTCCTGATGGCGGTAGATATGTTTTCTTGCAGGGAGTCGAACATGGCTGCCCGGCGCGCATTCGACGCGCCGTGGAGGAAGATCGCGCCACGGTTGCGCGGAATCCATTAGTTTAGCCGAAAACGACGGCTTTTGGCAATGGGGCCGGAGAGCGTTATTCTGTTCCCACGCCGCTAGATTCTTGCCTGATTCCGCCAACACAAAAGGGGGGTGCTCGTTCGCCGCATTGGGGCTTCGACCGCACACCGCGATTGCGCGGTCCGGCCTTATTCAGGAATCAGGGCCACGTCGTTGCCCGTGCCGCCGTTAGGGAGGGTCGTAGTTGAACGATGACTTCACGCGCTCTTTTTCACCGCGTCGCCAAACAGCGGCTGCCGGCCGGCGACTACGTCCTCGTTGACGACGTACTTGCTGGAGGCGGGCTGTTCGGGCAGCTCGTAGAGAATGTCCAGCATCACTTCCTCGATGATCGCCCGCAGGCCGCGGGCGCCGACGTCCTTCTCGTGGGCCTTCTTGGCGATCAGCTTCAAGGCGCCCTCGGTGAAGTTCAACTCGGCGTTCTCCATCGTGAAGAGGGCCTGGTACTGCTTGATCAGGGCATTCTTCGGCTCGGTCAAGATGCGGACCAGCGCGGTCTCGTCCAGCGGACGCAGCGGCGTGACCACCGGCAGGCGGCCGATCAATTCGGGGATCATGCCGAACTGCAGAATGTCGTCGCTGGTGACGCGGGCCAAGAGGTCGCCCGTCTCCAGGTCGGTGTGGGCCCCCGGTTCCTGGCCGAAGCCGATGGAGCGCTTGCCCAGCCGCTTGCCGATGATGTCATCCAGTCCGACGAAAGTGCCGCCGCAGATGAACAGGATGTTGGCGGTGTCCATCTGGATGTACTGCTGCTCGGGATGCTTGCGTCCGCCCTGCGGCGGGACGTTGGCCACGGTCCCTTCGAGCATCTTCAAGAGGGCCTGCTGCACGCCCTCGCCGGAAACGTCGCGGGTGATGGAGACGTTCTGGCTGGTCTTGCCGATCTTGTCGATCTCGTCGATGTAGAGGATGCCGCGCTGGGCCGCCTCGACGTCGAAGTCGGCGGCGTGCAGCAGCTTCAAAAGCAGGTTCTCCACGTCCTCGCCCACATAGCCCGCCTCGGTGAGCGTGGTGGCGTCGCCGATGGCGAAGGGCACGTCGAGGATGCGGGCGAGCGTTTGGGCCAGCAGGGTCTTACCGGAACCGGTCGGACCTATCATGAGGATGTTCGACTTGTCGATCTCGACCTCGCCCGACTCGGCGCTGTGCATCAGCCGCTTGTAGTGGTTGTGGACGGCGACGGCGAGGACCTTTTTGGCCCGGTCCTGGCCGATGACGTACTGGTCGAGGTGTTCGACCAGCGCCCGCGGCGAGGGGATTTTGCTGAACAGCGGCTTGCTGGTGCCGCGACGGCGGCGCTCCTGTTCGAGGATCGACTGGCAGAGATCGATGCACTCGCCGCAGATGTAGACATCGCCCGGTCCTTCAACCAGCGGCCCCACGTCGCGATAACTTTTGCGACAGAAGGAGCAAAAAGCGTTTTTCTTGGTGGTGCCGCTTCCCCGCCGGCCAGTGCCGAATTCTCGTCCCGACTGCATATCGAACGTTCCTTTCGCCCCGGTTGCCTTCGCTGTGAAAATTTGCCCGTCGTCAGTGTACTACGGTACACGAACCGGAAGTGTTTTAGTCGGCACGGGTTGAAGCGGCACGATTCGTTGCCGAGTCGGCAGACGCATGTACCACTTCAAACCGTGAGCAATAAGCCATCCTTAGCGGGCCGAAGGGCGGGCGGGGACTTGGCTTGGGGGCCTCGCCGGCATATCGGTTCAATGCGGCGAGTCGTCCCGGTCGCCAAGCTCGCGTTGCAGTCGCTCCGTCAACGTAGTTTTTATTGTTCGGAATTCTTCGTCGCTCAGAGCACCCCGCGAATGCAATTCCCGGAATTTTGTCAGCAATTCGCTGGCTGGCGGTTCCTTTTGTACCGCCTGATTGCGAATCTTGCCTATCACGTAAACTCCGCTCACCACCAGCGCCGCCAGCACGGCAACCGCGATAATCAGTTGCTGCAGGTTCGCCCAGTCCAACCCAGCCAGAATTGGAACCAACGCGCAAGTGGGGGACCCGATGCCGATTGAAGCTTTCATCCACGCCATAGGCGAAGCGACACATGCAACAATGCGCGCTTGCGCAACTCCGCACGACTAGCCGAGGTTCCCAGCACAGCTTGCGCCGCTTGCCCCGGCGCATCACTCACCTCACAACACTTATTATGGTAGTCCCGGTTAGTGGAGTCCAGTGAAATTACTCGGTTTGTTAAATTGTAATCCCTGATGGCTTTCGCCAGCCCACCCCCGAGAAACGTGAGGAAGTTCGCTCTCTGTCAAAAAGCTCCGATCTTTCTCCCTTCGGGAGAGGGGCCGGATGAGGGCTGCTGCCGCCGGGACAGCGGGAAGCGAGGTAGAAAAAACCGAGTTGGCGACGCCATATGCACAAATGAACACTATTTGTTTGCGATTTCCCGGCGATCTCGCGTTAGATTAGACTAACCTGAGAAGACGCAAAGCCTGCGGCCCCTGCGGTGCATGCTTTTCAAACACCCGTTCAGGCTTTCATAAACTGATAATCTCGCCTGCCCAAAAGAATTGTGTACAAAACGCTTGCGTGAATTGCATCCGCGCGTATTATGAGGGTTGAGTTTGTCGTCCACCCTGCCGCGACATCTACCGCTACTCATCAATGCGGACGGCGAGCGTTGATTCGATCCTTGGGTAATCTCGATCCGCAAACCCACGGGCGCATAGTCGTGCGCCGTCGGGTGTGGGGAGAAAGGAGTTCGGTCATGCGCGAAACGAAAGGGGCACGGCTTTCTGACTCGTATTTTCGGCGGCAACTCTAATCGCCGTGTGCTCCCAGCCAGCAAGAAACAACCTTCGACTAGGACGGCGCTTGACCCTGGAGCCGTTGGAGTGGCGCCTGCTCCTCAGCGCCACGCCCGGGCCGTTTTACCGACCAGCAGCCGCAATCGTCCAAGCAGCAGGCGTAAACCTGAATTACATAAGCGCGGCTGCGATCGGCGAGGTTGTGGTCACCGCGCACGCCACGCTCACTCCGGAAGACGGCTCCAACTGGTTGAGCAGCGTCACGGTCGTTGCCACGCTCGGCAGCGGATCGGCGCGGTAACGAGTTCCACGATCACCTACGGCGCTGACGATGCTCTCCGGTACGCACGCCTCGTCCGGCGTGCCGTATGCGTTCGCCATTCCCGTTGACGCCAGTTCGCTGGCAAGCGGCCGGTACGCCACTTCGATCCAGATCGACGAACACTATTCAGGCGGGGCGGTCACCGACATGACCGCTATAACCGGCCACCAGGACGTTTTGAACCGCAGCAGCCTCACCTACGGCGCGATCTTCGCGCCCGGCTGGGCGTTGGACGGACTTGATTCCCTGGCCCCCGCCACCTATGGCGGACCCTCCGGCATCAGCTTCATCCAAAGCGACGGCACGATGGGGTTCTTCACGCCCGACGGCACCGACTACTACGTCGGCGAGAACGGGCCGTTCCAATTCGATACGATCAGCGGCAATTCATCGACCGGCTACACGTTGACCCGCCCGGACGGCAGCGAGGAAACTTTTAGCGGCAGCGGAGCAATGCTGTGCTCCGTGGCCAGCAACGGCAACACCACGACGTTGTCGTGGACGGAGTACGGCCTTACGATCACCGCCCCAGCCGGACAAACCGCGACCTTCACCTACAACACCAGCGGCTCCGCGGCCGGACTGGTAGGAACCATCGCGGACACTGTGGTTGGCTCGGCAAGCCTGACTTACGACAGTATTGACAGCGCCGAGGTATTGCAGGAGATTACCGGGCCGAGCACCGAGACCGATTCCGATACGCCGGTGACGCAGTTCGATTACTCGTCGACGGTTGCGGGGCTGCTTACGACGATGGAAGATGCGGGCGGGTATACAACCTCTTATTCATACGCCTCGTACGATCCTGCCGCGCCTGAGTTCCGTGACCTACCCCGACGGCTCCGGCGACACGTATCAAGGCCAGACCACGATGCCGTTGGCGTACGTCGACGATCTTACGCTGGCCGCCTCCCTCCAGGCGACCGACACCGACTACGCGGAAAACACCACTACCGACGTCCTCGACCAATATGGCAACTCAGTCTCCAGCACCAATGCCGCGTCCGCCACGACGACCTCCGTTCGCGGAGCCGACGACGGATCGGACGCCAGCGAGGGTTGCCCGGCCGGCCTCTTGTGGAGCACCATCGCTACTATCAACAGCAGCGAGGACGACGTCACCGCGCAGAATTACGATTCCAATGGCAACGAGACGGCCGCTTTCCAGGGAGAAATCGTCTCCGGCACGTCGCCTTTTGGGTACGAGATATGGAGCTTTCCCGGCCTGGCCTTGAACGCGAGCCGGACCTACGACATCTTCGTCCAGGACACCGCCCTTTCTTACTCTGTGTACGATGGCAGCGAGGAGATCGAACCCGCGACAGTCTCCGGCTCGGACCACCTCAACGCCGCGGCGCTCGGCGGCGGCTGGACCTGCATTGGCACGGTCACCATCCCCACCGACGCCGGCCCCACGCTGCCGCTTGTGGTCAAATACGCTAGCGGCACCTCCTCCGACCAGGTCTGCCTCATGGAGGCGATGGGCACTTTCGTCTACGATAGCGGCAATAACGAGGCGTCGGCCATCGACCCGATGGGCAACGTCAGCGCGGCGAGCTATAACAGCCAGAACCTGCCGGTGGCAACGTACCAGGGCCAAGCCGTGCCCGTCGCCTCCGGCATGGCGGCATTCGAAAACGTGCCGCAGGCGCCGGGCTTGCTGCGGACGGTCTATCTTTACGTCAACACCACCGATACCACGACCAGCCATTATAGCATCACGGACGACGCGGGCACGTATTCCGTTACCGGCGGCGGGTCGATGCCCTCGCTGGGAAGCGGCTGGAACTTTTTGGGCACGGTCACGCTTCCCGCATCGGACGCCAGCTCGACGATAACCCTCCACTATTCCGGCGGCACGGCGCCCGCGCAGGCCGCGCTATTTCAGCAAACGGGGACGACGGTCTACGACACGCTGGGCAGCGTGGTTTCGCAAATCGACGGCCTGGGCCGTGTGTCTACCTTTGAATACAACAGTTCCGAATTGGAAACCTACGAGCAGCAAGGCCAGGTCCTGCCGGTCTCTTCTGGCGGCGCGAGCTTCGCCAACCTGCCGCAAACTCCCGGCGAGTCCCGCACGTACAAGGTCTACCTGCTCTCGCCCAGCACGACGCCCTCATCCAGCGGCATTTCCGTGGCCGAAGACGGCAGCGACACGCCGTCCAAGTCGTTCAGCATCACCTCCGCGACGTCCCTCTTGGGCAGCGGCTGGTACGCGCTGGGAACGGTGACGCTTGGCTCGAGCGACACCAGTTCCGCCTTCACGTTCTCCGGCCTGGCCTCCACGGACCTGCAAATTTGCCTCGTGCAGCAAGTGGCGGCCATGACCTACACGTCCAACCAATTGCTTTCCACCGAGACCGACGCCGACGGCGGCGTCAGTTCTTTCGGCTACAACGGCGAGGACGAGGGGACCAGCGCCAGCGAGCCCAACCAGTCCAGCGGCGCGGAAGGCGGACCGACCACGACGGAGGTCTACGACCCGCTGGGCCGCGAGACGGCGGAATTCGACCCGTTGGGCGATATCGTGGCCTACAGCTACGCCTACGACGTGTCTTCCACGCCCGGCACAACCGTTACTACTTCGCAAGGCCAGAGCCTGGCGGCGACGGATAGCGCGGCGACGTTCAGCTACCTGGCGCAGAACCCGGGCAACCAGCGGGTCTACACGGTTTACGTCCAATCCACCGGTACGCTCACCGGCGGGTCGGCCAGCGGCAGCGACGACGACACTTCGGTCCCGCCCGACTTTTCCGCCGACTTCTCCAGCAACACGCCTCTCGGCAGCGGCTGGTGTGAGCTCGGCACGATCACGCTGGACTCCGGCGACAGCAGCGCCAGCCTCACGGTGACGTACTCAGGCCTGACTTATTCCGGCACCACGGGCGCCGTCTCCAACATCGCGCTGCTTTCGGTCTTCGCGGTCGATACCTACGACCCCTACCAGGACCTTCTGAGCGACGTAAATGCCCTTGGCAACACAACCACCTTCAGCTATAATTCCGTCTATCTGCCCGAGCGGCCGACCGTCTCGGACATCACCTTCGGCCCGACCTACGATTCGGCGGGCGAGGTCATCTCGACGACAAACTTGAACAGCGGGGCGGTCACGGATTATGACGTGAACATGTTCGGCAACGTTTACGAGACGATCGAGCCCAATCCGTCGACAGGCGAGGCCGGCATCGCCGGCGAAGGCCCTGTGACGCAAACCGTCTACAACGCCGACGGCGAAGACGTGGAAGACATCGCCGCCACCGGCGCCATAACCGCAAACGGGTTCGACGCGCTGGGCAACCAAGCGTCTACGAGCCTGCCGAATCCATCCGGCGGCGGCGCGGGCGGGCCGACCACGACCAACGAATTCGACCTCGATGGCGAGGAGGTCGAATCCCTTGATCCCTTGGACAATTCCAGCACGTGGGCCTTTGACTCCTTCGGCGATCGGATCAGCGCCAGTGCGCCCGACGGCCCGACCACGACCTACGTCGCCGACGCCGACCATAATACGATCAGCCAGACCGATCCCGACGGGAACACGACCTCCTGGTCGCTGAATTTCGACGGACAAACCACCGGCGAGACAATCACCGTGCCCGAAGGGACGCCCGAAAGCACGACTGTCGGCGATCTGACGACGGCGACGGAATCGTACACGCGCGACGCCGACGGGAATGTCACCTCGCTTGTCGATTTTGACGATCGCCTGACTACGTACGCTTATACGTCGCTGAACCAGGAGGCCCAGGAGCAGTGGTGGTCGGCGCCGACGGACGGCAGCGTAACGAACACCATCGCGTACTCTTACGATCTGCTGGGCGAGACGATCGCCGGCAACGATACCTATGCCAGCGGCTACGGCACAGACACCAGCGTGGGAATCACTTACGGCCTCACCGGCCTTGAATCGGGCGAGTCGCAGGGGATGGCCGGCCGTGCAACCGTCGTGCTCAGCGACACCTGGAATGCCGACGGCACCCGCAGCAGCCTGGGCGTCAACATAGGCGGCACGCTCAATTCCGACGGCACGGCAAGCGGCGGAACGCCCGACCTGCTCAATACCTACGGCTTCGATTACCTGGGCGAAACGACCGGCATTGAGCAGACCGGCCAGACCGGCGGCAATACCGTCGCGAACAAGTACGCGGCCATCGGTTACACCAATGGCCTGATGACCTCCGTCGACACGTATGCCGCGACCAGCGCCAATTCGAGCTACCAGGTGATGCACGAGGCGATCGCGTACAACGGCGATTCGCAAGTGACCGATTTGACCTACCGGGCCGAAAGCTCAACCGGATCAATCCTGGCCGGCTACCACTACGACTACAATTCGGATCTGCAGGTCAACTACTTCTATTCGTACAACGACACCGCCGACACCGGCGCCCGCACGTCGAGCTACGCCACCTGGGCCTATGCCGGCTACTCGTACAACAACGACCAGCAAATATCGTACGAAGGCGGCAGCGTTAGCGGCGGCAGCGGCGGGAGCGGTGGCAGCGGAGGCGGAGTCAGCGGGGGCGGCGAGGTCGCTTCAGCCACCTATTACAACTGGGCCAGCGCACCACCACGGACGGCAGCATCCAGTACGACAACAACGGCAACAACGACGGCACGGGCCAAACCATCTCCGCGGGCAACCGGGTGACGTTCGACGGCACCTATTATTACCAGTTTGACGCCGCCGGCAACCGCACCTTCAAGTACAAGAGCGACACGGGCGCGCTGGACTCCTCGGCCACGGACATCACCAAGTACACCTGGGACTACCGCAACCGCATGACGGCCCTGGCGCATTATGCGGACTATTCGCTATATACCTCGAGCGACCCGAACTTGGCGATCAAGTATACCTACGATGCCTTCAATCGCCAGGTGGACGAGTCCAGCGGCAGCTTCGATCAGCGGACGATCTGGGACGGCACAAGCGCGCTGGAAATGCTTAACGGCAGCGACGGCGTGACGCAGCGATTCTTGAACGGCCCGGCCGTCGATCAGGTGCTGGCGGCTGAACAGGTCGGCGGCAGCTATGCGGGAACCAACTGGCTCCTGGCCGACGCGCAGGGAACGGTTCGCGACGTGGTGCGTGCAACGGTGTCCGACGGCAGCGTGACGAGCGTGGCGGCGATCGACCACGTCTTCTACGACGTCTTTGGGCAACAGGACGCGCCGCAGACGGCCGGGAGCGGGCAGGCGGCAACGCAGGTCGGTTTCCAGGGCATGCTCATCGACCCGCTGGCGGGCTTCAACTTCGTCGTCGAATACAGTGGCGGCGGCAGCGGCGGCAGTGGCGGCGGCAGCGGCAGCTACACCCTGGCCGATTCGGCCACGGGGCTTTACTATTCGGCCGAGCGAGGCTTCTACGACTCCGTTTCCGAGACGTATGTCACCGGCGCGCCCGGCGACGCCAGCGGCGCGGTGAATCCGTACGAGGTCGAAGGCGACGCGCCGACTGCCACCGCAATCGTCATGGCCGATCCGCCGGAGAATTCAGCTAGCCCAGTCGGGGTGATGCAAAGCAGCGGCGAAGGTCCCGATTTCGCCGAGTACGGCAGCGGGGTGCCGGTATTCTGCAGTGCGATTGTTGAGAACGACCAGGACCACGACACGTATCCAACACTCGGCTCTGCCGAAAAGGCGGCGGCCCAAACGGTCGGGGAAACGGCCCGCAAGAATCCGAATTCGCCGGAGGCGTACGCCGTCCTCGGTCTGAAAACTACTGTGAAAAGCTTTCCTGTGAAAACTGCGTCTCCATTGGTTAATTGGACAGTGTTTATCGCACAGTGGATATACACGATAGTCGACTTTGCGGCGAATCATCCCAACGTGCCCCCCGCAAACCCGTTCCCCCATGATGGGCCAGACGGCTCCTGGAATCATCCGATAGACTAATTTGAAATAGGAGCGACGAAGGCCGGCGAGGATCCGGATTTCGACGGAAAGGTGAATTCGCAGGTTTCACGACATTGTTGCGAAACTGCTGTGAATAGCAGCGCGATTAGAATTGCGAATGCGGTTGGCAACTCAAATTCATACCGGCCGGACCGGATCGCCCACGGTAAATACGATTTTTCTCGATTTTTCTCGATAACAATGGCGAAGGCGTCAGCAAGCTTACCGCCGAGCCGCACAACTCCCGGGACAGCGACGTTGGGAGCGGACACTACGACGAGGAGTATCATATAATTAGGTGGTCCGAAAGCGATCGGAATTTAAGTAAACTGAGCCACCGAAAGAAGAAGAGTGCGAGCAGTGTAAGATGGTTGCGATCGTCTGAGGTGACGAGTTGCCTATGAAACCGGCGTCCGCATTCGCGCTACTAGTGTGGCTACTAATGGCCGTTATGATGTTCGTATCCGATGCCAATCCGAAGCTTACTGGCGTCGCTGCTTTCGCACTCCTTTTATGGCCGGTGGCGATGCTGTTGGTACATTGGCGGCTGAGGTGCATGACGACGATCGGGAAAACCGAGGCAAAAGGCGAGAAGAAGGCAGAAGGGAAAAGGAAGGGAAAAGGGGATAAGTGAAAGCGCCGGTCAAAGCCGGCATGGAGTAGCGGATGAAAGAGCCGCACGATAAAGGAGTAGCGAACCATATCGACCCTGAGTCATGCGCCAGTCATGGTAACACGACGGGTGAAGCGTTGACAAGGGCACACGCAGGCCAGCCATTGAGCTCCGAAATCACTGTTTCGGCGTGCCGACCTTGTACTTATATGGGGAAGGCAACATGAGCGGCGACGACAATCGCAAGCCGTCGCTTGACGTCGCGGAGTCGAAGACCCTGCGCATGCGTGGAAACTCTATGCACGGAAACCGGGAGACCCTGAAAGCTTCCGCGTCGCAAGCCGCGGGACGGTCCGGAAAGGCAATTTGCCGCACACCGGACATGCACGATTTCAGGGAGTCGGACGGCCCCATAGTACCAAAGAAGCGGGCGAACAAAGCCGGCCCGAAGGCGGCGGCGACTACTACGATCTGCGTATTACTGCAGACGAAATCCGTTCGAAGGGAAAAGACCAGGCACAGGTGGACGCACTTAAGCGAATCCAAATTAGGGCGACCGCGAAAGCCGCAGCGGAGGTGGGGCTGGGAACTGTCAAGGAGTTCGGCGCTGGTGCATGTGTCGGCTTAGCCGCGATCGGCTTCGCGAACTCGTGGAACCCTTTTGGCTGGGGGTGCTTACTGTTGGGCGGGGGGCTGGCACTGTGGGGAGCTTACGACTTTTACCAGGCTAGTCAGATTTGGAAGGCCGCCACGGCCGCTCAAGCTACGTATGGGAATCCCGACAACGTCGTCCCGTAATGTAATTCAAACCAATAACAGAGGCACCGTCGATCGTTGGCGGAGCTATTCCCCGCTGGCAGGGGAACGCACACGCTCGACCAGGCGCTGTCGTATTGATGTCAATTCGGTAATTGAGGGCTAGTGTCGAAAATGTCCACGTCACTCGCTGAAGATGATGAGAGGGTCTTGCGAAAATGGACGCGCAGCTACGCGCAGAGGCTGTACCAATACGCGGCGTTTTCCATTGTTGGGGCGGCATCAGGGCTCGGTGGCTTATGGAATCTGGCTGAAACGGTGCTGGACGGCGGGAGGCTCGGTCTCAGTGCCTGGCAAACGCTGACCGGGCAACCGCTCGTCCAGCCGCTGGACACCTACCGCCTCTTGGCAACCGCGTCGGGCTCGTACATTATGTTCAGCACAACGCTCATTTGTGTGCTCGCGATAGTCTTTATACGCAGGGACGCGCGACGGTATGAACTGTTCCAAAAGTTACAACACACGGATGTAGCAAGAGCGTAGCAATGAGACGTGGGGCGGTGAGCGGATAGTCGACGAGCATTGACGCCACGGCGGTCGGCCCCGCAGATGGAGCCAAGCCGAGACCTTCCATTTAAATACTTGGTCCAAGGGAGCCAGACCGAGACCGCGTACATCAACATCTGTAAATACAGTTAATGGATCACCAGTGAATGAGCGTCAAACTAAGATCGCCTTCGTCTCCCCGCACTGCCTGGCCGATTTCAGCAACGGCGCGGCGATCGCCACGCGCGAGGGGCTGAAGCTGCTGGCCGGGCAAGGCTTCCAATGCATGGCCTTCTGCGGCACGCGACGACAATACGAATAATGGCGAGAATGTCTAGCACACATTTGGTCCGGAATGCAACGCGCAAGCCAAAGGAACGGAGTGCGCCCGGCGGCGCTTCGGATCTGGACGGCTGCGAGACGGGCTTCGAGCGCCTGCGGTCTTTCCTTCGGTTCCGAGCGTCACCGCCACCTATGCCAACTGGGCCGACGCGCCCACCACGGACGGCAGCATCCAGTACGACAACAACGGCAACAACGACGGCACGGGCCAAACCATCTCCGCGGGCAACCGGGTGACGTTCGACGGCACCTATTATTACCAGTTTGACGCCGCCGGCAACCGCACCTTCAAGTACAAGAGCGACACGGTGCGCTGGACTCCTCGGCCACGGACATCACCAAGTACACCTGGGACTACCGCAACCGCATGACGGCCCTGGCGCATTATGCGGACTATTCGCTATATACCTCGAGCGACCCGAACTTGGCGATCAAGTATACCTACGATGCCTTCAATCGCCAGGTGGACGAGTCCAGCGGCAGCTTCGATCAGCGGACGATCTGGGACGGCACAAGCGCGCTGGAAATGCTTAACGGCAGCGACGGCGTGACGCAGCGATTCTTGAACGGCCCGGCCGTCGATCAGGTGCTGGCGGCTGAACAGGTCGGCGGCAGCTATGCGGGAACCAACTGGCTCCTGGCCGACGCGCAGGGAACGGTTCGCGACGTGGTGCGTGCAACGGTGTCCGACGGCAGCGTGACGAGCGTGGCGGCGATCGACCACGTCTTCTACGACGTCTTTGGGCAACAGGACGCGCCGCAGACGGCCGGGAGCGGGCAGGCGTCAACGCAGGTCGGTTTCCAGGGCATGCTAATCGACCCGCTGGCGGGCTTTCACTTCGTCGGCGGCGGCAGCGGCGGCGGCGGCGGCGGCTACGCCCCGGCCAACTCCGCGACGGGCCTCTACTACTCCCCCGTCGAGGGCTTCTACGACTCGATTTCCCAGACCCACCTCACCGGCGCGGCCGGCGACGCCAGCGGCGCGGTGAATCCCTACGAGGTCGAAGGCGACGCGCCGACTGCCACCGCAATCGTCATGGCCGATCCGCCGGAGAATTCAGCTAGCCCAGTCGGGGTGATGCAAAGCAGCGGCGAAGGTCCCGATTTCGCCGAGTACGGCAGCGGGGTGCCGGTGTACAAATTCAAGTTTTTTGACGAGGATTGTTATCTACGGTGGAGCGGAAATTCCGACGTCGGCCAATACCTGCTTTCGATTGGCATGGGCGAGCCGCCTGCTTCTAATCCAACGCTGCCAAAGGATCCGCAACTGACAGTGCAAGAGAATACCACTAAGAAAGGAAAAACGACCACGACTTCTGCGACAGTGCCGATCTCCCCGTCGGGGGACATCCTACTCACCGGAGGGATCACATCCGGAGAGCAAAACGGAAAGAAGGGACCGAACGACGTGTTCGGCGGCAACTTGGGGATTTCTAGCACTCTTGCTGGCGGGACGCAGATCGGAATTAGCGGGAGTGTTACTCAAGATGGGAACAAGAGATCCGGCCAAGTAAACTTTGGATTCTCCATACCGCTCGGGTCCGGGAACTCCTCCAGCGGTAAATGACAAGCTTCCGGTAACAGCGATTAGGAGAAGCAGAATGCAAGTCGTAACTGGCAATGTCTATCTCCGCGCCGCCATGCACGGCATGTTCGTCTTTGTGAGCGCTCTGTGCGCTATTCGGCACCGCGCACTGCGCCGACGACAAAGAGAAAGGCGCGCGAGCCGGCCAGGCGCCGCCAAAGACCGCGGCGGAAAACGTCGCATTGTCGGAAAAGCTCATTCAGGCGGGGGCCTACGACCGCGCAATTCACGCCGCAAACGATGCGCTGCGATTGGACCCTCATTGTGCCGATGCATACGCACGACGTGCGCAGGCGAACTTTCTGAAGGGGCTGCCCGATGCGTCTTTGCCGGACCTGAACGAGGCGATCCGGCTCAGTCCCCGTTGCGCACGCGCGTTCGGCCTGCGAGCCGACGTCTACTATGACAAGCACAACTGGGCCCGCTCCATCGAAGACGCCGGCCGCGCGATCGAGTTGGCGCCGAAGGAGGCGCATTACCATCGTGTCCGCGCCTGGTGCTACGCGTTTACGGGAAAGTATGACCTCGGAATCGCGGATGCCGCGCACTGCCTCGAGACGAATCAGAACGACGCGACGGCCTACGCCGTGCGCGGCATGTGCCATTTGGGCAACGGCGAACTTGCGGCGGCTGTCGTGGACGCATCGCAGTCGATCCGCATCGAGCCGCAGAGTATAGACGGATACGGAGTTCGTTCGGGCGCACTGTTGCGCCTGGGAGAGCAAAATCGCGCCATCGCAGATCTGACAGAAGTCATCAAGCTTGACCCCAAGAACGTAAATGCCTATGTGAGCCGTAGCGCGGCGTACATTTCCAAAAGCTGCCAGGCGATATCGGCGCGGCCAATGAGGGGTGACGCAATAAGCTTGCAAGGCGAGTTCGACATCCGGTCGCCCGGCAGGCTGGAAGATATCGCGCGGGCGATTTCCGACGCGACGCGCGCCATTGAGCTTGACCCCAAGAGCGTGAACGCCTATTTGAACCGCGGTTCCGCGTACACGTACCGCGGCGACGTCGAGCGCACGATCGCCGATTATACGCGCGTACTTGAGATCGACGCGAAGCATGTCTTTGCGTACGTGGACCGCAGCAACGCATATCTCAAGGGGCGCGATTACGACCGCGCGATTGCGGATGCCACGAAGGCGATTCGGATGGATTCTTCTTGCGAGCAGGCCTATCGAATTGCGCGCCAATGCGCCTCGAGAAGAGCGAAATCAGCGAGGGGCTCTCCGACGCCACGCGAGCAACCCAGCTTAATCCAAGAGACGGGTTGGCGTGGGACGCCCGAAGCGAGGCGGAGCTGTTGAAATCGAGATTCAGCGAGGCAATGACCGACGCGTCGCGCACGATCGAGATCGACAATGGACTCGCCAATGCGTATCGGACCCGCGCTTGCCTACCGTGAAACAGGCGAGTTTGGTCGATCGGTTGCCGACCTTACAAAGGCCATTTCGCTAGAGCCGAAAAATGGCCAGCTTTACGCGGACCGCGGCGCCGTATACGAGAAGGTTGGCCAGCAGTCCAAGGCCACGCGGGATTACGAGAAAGCGAAGACGCTTGGCTACAAGAGCGGGCAGTCAAAGAACGCGGTATCACTTTGAGTAAGAGCCCAGAGGCATCGAACCGGACGGAAAAGGGACCTCACTGGGACATCACTGATTTCCAATGAGAGGGCGCACGGCATCTCCCATCGGGGCCAGGCCGGGACTTTCTAGCTTAAGATTTGCGAATATCGTTATTGGCTCCCTAATGACCGAGCGTCTTACCAAGGTCGCCTTCGTTTCGCCCCATTGCCTGGTCGATTTCAGCAACGGTGCGGCAATCGCAACGCGCGAGGGGCTGAAGCTGCTGGCCAGACAAGGTTTCCAATGCATGGCCTTCTGCGGCACGCGACGACAATACCAATGATGGCGAGAATGTCTAGCACACATTTGGTCCGGAATGCAACGCGCAAGCCAAAGGAACGGAGTGCGCGCCGGCGGCGCTTCGGATCTGGACGGCTGCGAGACGGGCTTCGAGCGCCTGCGGTCTTTCCTTCGATTTCCGAGCGCCACCGTCGCCTATGCCAACTGGGCCAACGCGCCTACCACGGACGGCAGCATCCAGTACGACAACAACGGCAACAACGACGGCACGGGCCAAACCATCTCCGCGGGCAACCGGGTGACGTTCGACGGCACCTATTATTACCAGTTTGACGCCGCCGGCAACCGCACCTTCAAGTACAAGAGCGACACGGGTGCGCTGGACTCCTCGGCCACGGACATCACCAAGTACACCTGGGACTACCGCAACCGCATGACGGCCCTGGCGCATTATGCGGACTATTCGCTATATACCTCGAGCGACCCGAACTTGGCGATCAAGTATACCTACGACGCCTTCGATCGCCAGGTGGACGAGTCCAGCGGCAGCTTCGATCAGCGGACGATCTGGGACGGCAGAAGCGCGCTGGAAACGCTTAACGGCAGCGACGGCGTGACGCAGCGATTCTTGAACGGCCCGGCCGTCGATCAGGTGCTGGCGGCTGAACAGGTCGGCGGCAGCTATGCGGGAACCAACTGGCTCCTGGCCGACTGCGCAGGGAACGGTTCGCGACGTGGTGCGTGCAACGGTGTCCGACGGCAGCGTGACGAGCGTGGCGGCGATCGACCACGTCTTCTACGACGTCTTTGGGCAACAGGACGTGCCGCAAACGGCCGGGAGCGGGCAGGCGTCAACGCAGGTCGGTTTCCAGGGCATGCTCATCGACCCGCTGGCGGGCTTCAACTTCGTCGTCGAATACAGTGGCGGCAGCGGCGGCGGCAGCGGCAGCTACACCCTGGCCGATTCGGCCACGGGGCTTTACTATTCGGCCGAGCGAGGGTTCTACGACTCCGTTTCCGAGACCAACCTCACCGGCGCGGCCGGCGACGCCAGCGGCGCGGGGAATCCCTACGAGTTTGAAGGCGACGCGCCGACTGGCACCGGAATCGTCATGGCCGATCCGCCGGAGAATTCAGCTAGCCCAGTCGGGGTGATGCAAAGCAGCGGCGAAGGTCCCGATTTCGCCGAGTACGGCAGCGGGGTGCCGGTTGACAAGTCCCCCGGCTCAGACTGGTGGTGGAACAACGAGGCGCCCGGTATTCTTTTACAGCATTATAAGGACCTCCTAAGCGAATATGAAGTGCTTCGCCTGAACTGGATACTGAACGCGGGTCATAACACCCCAGACGATTATAACGAGCTTTATCAAATGGAGTCGAATTTACGATTACTCGACCAGACGCTTAAGGCTCAGCACGACGCGCCGGATTTTCTACCGCGAACGCCGCAAAACGGTTTCAAACCTGTGAATCCATGGCCGCCCCTGCCACCGCAACAGCCAGCACCGAGTGGTGGGAATGGTGAATTTGAGGACCCGTTCTACAACTTCGATTCTGGTTATAATATTGCGTAGCAAGTGCTCTAGTGCAAAATTGCGCGAATTTCGGTGGTAAGCCGTTCGCGTGTAACAATATAAGAATATAGGAACGCAAGTGCCCCTTTGAAAGAAAGCCCATGCATGAGATTTATCGCGAAATTGCCCCGTTTATTCGTGGTCTTTGCGGTTTTGATCGCTTCAGTCTACGCGGCAGAGCCAGAAAAGCGCGTTCGCCAAGCTATTGAGCAAATCGAGAGGCTTGGCGGAGTCGTGACAATCGATCAATCTGGAGGACATTCTAACGTCGCCTCGGTTGTTCTTCGCGGCCCAAACTTCACCGACGCGACCCTGCCGCAGGTTAGCGTCCTAGCCGGAATCCGCGACCTGCGCCTTCAAGATACAAGGGTTACTGAGTCGGGAATGAAGGAAATCGGCAAGCTTTCGGATCTTCGTTCGCTCGACGTTTCAGGTGTGCCCGTTGGCGCCGCCGGACTGTCGCATTTGAAAGAGCTCAGAAAGCTAAAGCGGCTCGTGCTTTCCGGAGCCAAGATAGACGCTAAGGCCGCGGTGCAGCTTGGTGGGTTCGTGAACCTAGAGGAGCTTCGCCTGTATGAGTGCCAGATAACTGATGAACTGATCGAGCGATTAAAACGACTTCGGAAGTTACGGGCACTCAGCCTCCACTCCTGTGACGGCCTCGGCGCGAATGGAATCAGCCGCATTGGCATGCTCAGCAGGCTCGACTCACTGAATCTCTGTGCCACGAAGGGTGTGGAAGCGGACGCGGCTTTCCTTCATGACATGGTTCAACTTCGAAAGCTAGGTCTGACGGCGGTTGCGACTGACGCCGTTCTTCGGCAAGCTAAGTCGCTAAGAGAGCTACGGGAGCTTTCGGTCAGTCTGTCGGAAGTTGACGATGCCGGCTTCAAGGATATCGCCGAAATGATGAACTTAGAATTCCTTGCTGCGGACGGAACCAAAATCACCGACGCGGCGCTCAAAGAGATACGGGGGCTGACGCACCTAACGTATTTGTCGCTCGCCGATACCGCGGTAACGGATGAGGGCATCAAAAACTTATACGGCATGAAAGAGCTACGGATGGTCATCCTGCCAAGCGCAAAGACCACGGACGACGCAGTAAAGAGGCTTCAGTGTCAGCTACCCAAGTGCAAAGTAATTCGTGGGAAGTCGGGCTCACCCCTGATCGCGGGACGAGGTGACAGCGTGAGGGGGTGAAAAAGGGGTCAGGGAAAGCGCCGCCCAAACCAGCGTGAAGTATCGCACGCGATAACGGGAACCGCGCGGGAACCGGGGGCAGTGAAAGCGCCGGTCAAGGCGGCAAGCAGTAGCAGATGAAAGAGCGGCATGGAATCGGAGAACCGAACCGTTCCACCCCCGAGTCATGCGCCGGCGGTGGCAAGGACCAGCGGTGCAGGACCGGGACTTCCTATCTTAACACCTGTAAATATCAATAATGGATGACGAGTGAACGGCCGGCAGCATACGATCGCCTTCGTCTCCCCGCACTGCCTGGTCGATTTCAGCAACGGCGCGGCAATCGCCACGCGCGAGGGGCTGAAGCTGCTGGCCAGACAAGGTTTCCAATGCATGGCCTTCTGCGGCACGCGACGACAATACCAATGATGGCGAGAATGTCTAGCACACATTTGGTCCGGAATGCAACGCGCAAGCCAAAGGAACGGAGTGCGCGCCGGCGGCGGTTGGAATTGAGACGGCTGCGAGGCGGATTTCGAGCGCCCGCGGTCTTTCCTTCGGTTCCGAGCGTCACCGCCGCCTATGCCAACTGGGCCGACGCGCCCACCGCGGACGGCAGCATCCAGTACGACAACAACGGCAACAACGTCGGTATCGGCCAGACTGTCTCCACGGGCAATCGGATGACGTTCGACGGCACCTATTATTACCAGTTCGACGCCGCCGGCAACCGCACCTTCAAGTTCAAGAGCACCTCGGTGGCGCTGGACGACACGGCCACGGACATCACCAAGTACACGTGGGACTTCCGCAACCGCATGACCGGCTTGGCGCATTACGCCGACTATACCGACTACACGTCGAGCGAACCCGACATGGCGATCACGTATACGTACGACGCCTTCGATCGCCAGGTGGACGAAGACGACGCGGCCGGCAGCTTCGACCAGCGGACGATCTGGGACGGCACAAGCGCGCTGGAAACGCTTAACGGCAGCGACGGCGTGACGCAGCGATTCTTGAACGGCCCGGCCGTCGATCAGGTGCTGGCGGCTGAACAGGTCGGCGGCAGCTATGCGGGAACCAACTGGCTCCTGGCCGACGCGCAGGGAACGGTTCGCGACGTGGTGCGTGCAACGGTGTCCGACGGCAGCGTGACGAGCGTGGCGGCGATCGACCACGTCTTCTACGACGTCTTTGGGCAACAGGACGCGCCGCAGACGGCCGGGAGCGGGCAGGCGGCAACGCAGGTCGGTTTCCAGGGCATGCGTAATCGACCCGCTGGCGGGCTTTCACTTCGTCGGCGGCGGCAGCGGCGGCGGCGGCTACGCCCCGGCCAACTCCGCGACGGGCCTCTACTACTCCCCCGTCGAGGGCTTCTACGACTCGATTTCCCAGACCCACCTCACCGGCGCGGCCGGCGACGCCAGCGGCGCGGGGAATCCCTACGAGGTCGATAACGACGCTCCCACCACCACCGGCTTCGTGCCCGCCAGCCAGCCGATGAATTCGCTCGCGCCCGTCGGGCTGGAAGTGCCTCCGGGCGAGATCGCCGACGTGACCAGTACCGGCAGCGGAGTGCCGGTTTACTGCTCCACCTGGAATCCTTTTAACGGCGATTTCTGGACATGGCGCAATTGGTTCGGAGCGCCGGAAGCCCCGCCGGCAGTTAATGCGGCACCAAACGCGGGAGCAGCCGCTCAAGGGGCGCTGATGCGGCGGCTCGCGCACGACAAGCGTTAAACTTAGCCGGTGGAAACAAAGTGAGGGCGATAGAGTCTCTCCAAAGGTTGTCGAAAGCGGCAGCCGCGCAGGGAGAGACTGGGTACTCAACATTGCTTGAGTGTCAGGCGGCGATTAGTCTTATCGAAGCTTCAGGCGGCTGAGACCCATTGGATTATGAGAACCGTCGATTTCCTCACACGTCAGCCCCAAAATGAGCTACGGGACAATGCATTTGAGCTAATAGCTCGCGCAGCGGAAGGCCTACGATGGGAGGACGAGGGGGCGATCGGCGAGCTGCTCTGGCAGTCGTTCACAAGTCGCGACGCCGCGAAATCACCCAACGAGGAGGAAGTCGATCGAATTGACCGGATCGTTCGTGAAAATCAGTTGGTGCTGGACTTGATTGACGAGGCCATCGCAAGGGGAAAGTGCTTTGTTCCGCGGGTTGCGGGACTTGACCCGAGCAAGCCGCCTGCGGCGGTGACTTTGTCGATCATTATAGAGATTTCATCGCTCCTGTCATTGTGTTATCTTCAGGTGAGATCCTTCATTTGTCATCGGAATTGGGATAGCGCGGTAGGTTCGATCTCCCGCCTAGTTGGTTTCGGATCATTGCTGGAGAATGCATGGAGCGATTTTGGTCTAGTAGATAAATGTTATAGAGGAAAGAAACTCGCGTACCGATCATTGATTGAGCTCGCCACTCATCGTGATGTCAGTCAGACGGCTATTCTTAGCGGCTTGAGTTTGATTGAAAAATGCGGGACTTCGAACAAGGCGCTCTTGGAGTCTGAACTCGGCCCGCTTTTGAGAATAGTCCTATCGTTCTTCGAACGACAGCATGAGCGAGCCGAATTCGCAACGCTGGTTCGCAACCTAGTTCTTGATAATGCCGTGCGTACAAAGCTTACCCGATCGAATAGCGCGAGCGTCGATGAGCCTACTAGGGCACAAGTGCGTTACCCGTCGACTGATATGTTGAGCGATCTCGATCTAACTGGCGGCAAGCCCGTAGACTGGATATCGGAACGATGTAACGATCCATTCGACGAGCAGGAAACGATGCGGCTTCTCGACGATGCCTTTGCGCTTAACCGGTGAATGCGAGAAATCCCCACATCTATTTCTTCGGTACTTGGACGCGGCAATACGTGACGACTACCCAGGATACATGCTTGCGGAGTTGCTTCGGGCAGCGAAGACACAGTCGGTGCCGAGTATGATGGAATCAATGCCCGTTCTATGGCACGACGAATTCCGAACTCCGCAAGCCCGGCTGCCACACAACATCTTTGGGAGGGCATTTGCTGCGGACGTAATATCTGCCTGTCATCAACGGCTCGTATTGCCTTGGTTGCTCTTGCAATCCACTGTGCTACAGCACGAGGTTTGCAGAACGTTGTTAGCTATCGTAGAGTTTGTGCGCTCCCGCGGCACTTTCCCCCGAGATCTGAACTCATTGGTGGAACGAGGCTACCTGAAATCGCTGCCGCGCGACCCGTATCTCGGTTTCGTTCTAAAATACGCTGATCAAGAAAAGAAGCTCTACGTGGATTCTACCGTGGCAGACTGCGTGTTGCGCGGAGCCGTAGTTGACGGACGAGAGAATGAGCTCGCGTGGTACGTTCACATCTTGTAGGCAATGGTCGAAAGTTGATCTTGGCGGTCGAAACGTTGCGCGGTCGAAACAGGGACGAGGCTAGTTCTTATGGTTTGACCGAGATTTTCCGTCTTAACATTGGTACATAACGGTTATAGATTGCTATTGAACGAGCGTCAAACTAAGATCGCCTTCGTCTCCCCGCACTGCCTGGCCGATTTCAGCAACGGCGCGGCGATCGCCACGCGCGAGGGGCTGAAGCTGCTGGCCGGGCAAGGCTTCCAATGCATGGCCTTCTGCGGCACGCGACGACAATACGAATAATGGCGAGAATGTCTAGCACACATTTGGTCCGGAATGCAACGCGCAAGCCAAAGGAACGGAGTGCGCGCGCGGCGGCGCTTCGGATCTGGACGGCTGCGAGACGGGCTTCGAGCGCCTGCGGTCTTTCCTTCGGTTCCGAGCGTCACCGCCACCTATGCCAACTGGGCCAACGCGCCCACCACGGACGGCAGCATCCAGTACGACAACAACGGCAACAACGACGGCACGGGCCAAACCATCTCCGCGGGCAACCGGGTGACGTTCGACGGCACCTATTATTACCAGTTTGACGCCGCCGGCAACCGCACCTTCAAGTACAAGAGCGACACGGTGGCGCTGGACTCCTCGGCCACGGACATCACCAAGTACACCTGGGACTACCGCAACCGCATGACGGCCCTGGCGCATTATGCGGACTATTCGCTATATACCTCGAGCGACCCGAACTTGGCGATCAAGTATACCTACGATGCCTTCAATCGCCAGGTGGACGAGTCCAGCGGCAGCTTCGATCAGCGGACGATCTGGGACGGCACAAGCGCGCTGGAAATGCTTAACGGCAGCGACGGCGTGACGCAGCGATTCTTGAACGGCCCGGCCGTCGATCAGGTGCTGGCGGCTGAACAGGTCGGCGGCAGCTATGCGGGAACCAACTGGCTCCTGGCCGACGTGCAGGGAACGGTTCGCGACGTGGTGCGTGCAACGGTGTCCGACGGCAGCGTGACGAGCGTGGCGGCGATCGACCACGTCTTCTACGACGTCTTTGGGCAACAGGACGCGCCGCAAACGGCGGGGAGCGGGCAGGCGTCAACGCAGGTCGGTTTCCAGGGCATGCTAATCGACCCGCTGGCGGGCTTTCACTTCGTCGGCGGCGGCAGCGGCGGCGGCAGCGGCGGCTACGCCCCGGCCAACTCCGCGACGGGCCTCTACTACTCCCCCGTCGAGGGCTTCTACGACTCGATTTCCCAGACCCACCTCACCGGCGCGCCCGGCGACGCCAGCGGCGCGGTGAATCCCTACGAGGTCGATAACGACGCTCCCACCACCACCGGCTTCGTGCCCGCCAGCCAGCCGATGAATTCGCTCGCGCCCGTCGGAGTGATGGAAAGCGGGGGCGTCACTCCCGATTTCGCCGTCGGTGCGGTGCCGGTGCAGCAGGGCGAATCTAGTGGCCGAAACGTCGGCGACTACTACGATCTGCGTATTACTGCAGACGAAATCCGTTCGAAGGGAAAAGACCAGGCACAGGTGGACGCACTTAAGCGAATCCAAATTAGGGCGACCGCGAAAGCCGCAGCGGAGGTGGGGCTGGGAACTGTCAAGGAGTTCGGCGCTGGTGCATGTGTCGGCTTAGCCGCGATCGGCTTCGCGAACTCGTGGAACCCTTTTGGCTGGGGGTGCTTACTGTTGGGCGGGGGGCTGGCACTGTGGGGAGCTTACGACTTTTACCAGGCTAGTCAGATTTGGAAGGCCGCCACGGCCGCTCAAGCTACGTATGGGAATCCCGACAACGTCGTCCCGTAATGTAATTCAAACCAATAACAGAGGCACCGTCGATCGTTGGCGGAGCTATTCCCCGCTGGCAGGGGAACGCACACGCTCGACCAGGCGCTGTCGTATTGATGTCAATTCGGTAATTGAGGGCTAGTGTCGAAAATGTCCACGTCACTCGCTGAAGATGATGAGAGGGTCTTGCGAAAATGGACGCGCAGCTACGCGCAGAGGCTGTACCAATACGCGGCGTTTTCCATTGTTGGGGCGGCATCAGGGCTCGGTGGCTTATGGAATCTGGCTGAAACGGTGCTGGACGGCGGGAGGCTCGGTCTCAGTGCCTGGCAAACGCTGACCGGGCAACCGCTCGTCCAGCCGCTGGACACCTACCGCCTCTTGGCAACCGCGTCGGGCTCGTACATTATGTTCAGCACAACGCTCATTTGTGTGCTCGCGATAGTCTTTATACGCAGGGACGCGCGACGGTATGAACTGTTCCAAAAGTTACAACACACGGATGTAGCAAGAGCGTAGCAATGAGACGTGGGGCGGTGAGCGGATAGTCGACGAGCATTGACGCCACGGCGGTCGGCCCCGCAGATGGAGCCAAGCCGAGACCTTCCATTTAAATACTTGGTCCAAGGGAGCCAGACCGAGACCGCGTACATCAACATCTGTAAATACAGTTAATGGATCACCAGTGAATGAGCGTCAAACTAAGATCGCCTTCGTCTCCCCGCACTGCCTGGCCGATTTCAGCAACGGCGCGGCGATCGCCACGCGCGAGGGGCTGAAGCTGCTGGCCGGGCAAGGCTTCCAATGCATGGCCTTCTGCGGCACGCGACGACAATACGAATAATGGCGAGAATGTCTAGCACACATTTGGTCCGGAATGCAACGCGCAAGCCAAAGGAACGGAGTGCGCGCCGGCGGCGCTTCGGATCTGGACGGCTGCGAGACGGGCTTCGAGCGCCTGCGGTCTTTCCTTCGGTTCCGAGCGTCACCGCCACCTATGCCAACTGGGCCAACGCGCCCACCACGGACGGCAGCATCCAGTACGACAACAACGGCAACAACGACGGCACGGGCCAAACCATCTCCGCGGGCAACCGGGTGACGTTCGACGGCACCTATTATTACCAGTTTGACGCCGCCGGCAACCGCACCTTCAAGTACAAGAGCGACACGGCGGCGCTGGACTCCTCGGCCACGGACATCACCAAGTACACCTGGGACTACCGCAACCGCATGACGGCCCTGGCGCATTATGCGGACTATTCGCTATATACCTCGAGCGACCCGAACTTGGCGATCAAGTATACCTACGATGCCTTCAATCGCCAGGTGGACGAAGACCACGCGGCAGCTTCGATCAGCGGACGATCTGGGACGGCACAAGCGCGCTGGAAATGCTTAACGGCAGCGACGGCGTGACGCAGCGATTCTTGAACGGCCCGGCCGTCGATCAGGTGCTGGCGGCTGAACAGGTCGGCGGCAGCTATGCGGGAACCAACTGGCTCCTGGCCGACGCGCAGGGAACGGTTCGCGACGTGGTGCGTGCAACGGTGTCCGACGGCAGCGTGACGAGCGTGGCGGCGATCGACCACGTCTTCTACGACGTCTTTGGGCAACAGGACGCGCCGCAGACGGCCGGGAGCGGGCAGGCGTCAACGCAGGTCGGTTTCCAGGGCATGCTAATCGACCCGCTGGCGGGCTTTCACTTCGTCGGCGGCGGCAGCGGCGGCGGCGGCGGCGGCTACGCCCCGGCCAACTCCGCGACGGGCCTCTACTACTCCCCCGTCGAGGGCTTCTACGACTCGATTTCCCAGACCCACCTCACCGGCGCGGCCGGCGACGCCAGCGGCGCGGTGAATCCCTACGAGGTCGAAGGCGACGCGCCGACTGCCACCGCAATCGTCATGGCCGATCCGCCGGAGAATTCAGCTAGCCCAGTCGGGGTGATGCAAAGCAGCGGCGAAGGTCCCGATTTCGCCGAGTACGGCAGCGGGGTGCCGGTGTACAAATTCAAGTTTTTTGACGAGGATTGTTATCTACGGTGGAGCGGAAATTCCGACGTCGGCCAATACCTGCTTTCGATTGGCATGGGCGAGCCGCCTGCTTCTAATCCAACGCTGCCAAAGGATCCGCAACTGACAGTGCAAGAGAATACCACTAAGAAAGGAAAAACGACCACGACTTCTGCGACAGTGCCGATCTCCCCGTCGGGGGACATCCTACTCACCGGAGGGATCACATCCGGAGAGCAAAACGGAAAGAAGGGACCGAACGACGTGTTCGGCGGCAACTTGGGGATTTCTAGCACTCTTGCTGGCGGGACGCAGATCGGAATTAGCGGGAGTGTTACTCAAGATGGGAACAAGAGATCCGGCCAAGTAAACTTTGGATTCTCCATACCGCTCGGGTCCGGGAACTCCTCCAGCGGTAAATGACAAGCTTCCGGTAACAGCGATTAGGAGAAGCAGAATGCAAGTCGTAACTGGCAATGTCTATCTCCGCGCCGCCATGCACGGCATGTTCGTCTTTGTGACGCTCTGTGCGCTATTGGCACCGCGCACTGCGCCGACGACAAAGAGAAAGGCGCGCGAGCCGGCCAGGCGCCGCCAAAGACCGCGGCGGAAAACGTCGCATTGTCGGAAAAGCTCATTCAGGCGGGGGCCTACGACCGCGCGATTCACGCCGCAAACGATGCGCTGCGATTGGACCCTCATTGTGCCGATGCATACGCACGACGTGCGCAGGCGAACTTTCTGAAGGGGCTGCCCGATGCGTCTTTGCCGGACCTGAACGAGGCGATCCGGCTCAGTCCCCGTTGCGCACGCGCGTTCGGCCTGCGAGCCGACGTCTACTATGACAAGCACAACTGGGCCCGCTCCATCGAAGACGCCGGCCGCGCGATCGAGTTGGCGCCGAAGGAGGCGCGTTACCATCGTGTCCGCGCCTGGTGCTACGCGTTTACGGGAAAGTATGACCTCGGAATCGCGGATGCCGCGCTGCCTCGAGACGAATCAGAACGACGCGACGGCCTACGCCATGCGCGGCATGTGCCATTTGGGCAACGGCGAACTTGCGGCGGCTGTCGTGGACGCATCGCAGTCGATCCGCATCGAGCCGCAGAGTATAGACGGATACGGAGTTCGTTCGGGCGCGCTGTTGCGCCTGGGAGAGCAAAATCGCGCCATCGCAGATCTGACAGAAGTCATCAAGCTTGACCCCAAGAACGTAAATGCCTATGTGAGCCGTAGCGCGGCGTACATTTCCAAAAGCTGCCAGGCGATATCGGCGCGGCCAATGAGGGGTGACGCAATAAGCTTGCAAGGCGAGTTCGACATCCGGTCGCCCGGCAGGCTGGAAGATATCGCGCGGGCGATTTCCGACGCGACGCGCGCCATTGAGCTTGACCCCAAGAGCGTGAACGCCTATTTGAACCGCGGTTCCGCGTACACGTACCGCGGCGACGTCGAGCGCGCGATCGCCGATTATACGCGCGTACTTGAGATCGACGCGAAGCATGTCTTTGCGTACGTGGACCGCAGCAACGCATATCTCAAGGGGCGCGATTACGACCGCGCGATTGCGGATGCCACGAAGGCGATTCGGATGGATTCTTCTTGCGAGCAGGCCTATCGAATTGCGCGCCGACACGCGCCTCGAGAAGAGCGAAATCAGCGAGGGGCTCTCCGACGCCACGCGAGCAACCCAGCTTAATCCAAGAGACGGGTTGGCGTGGGACGCCCGAAGCGAGGCGGAGCTGTTGAAATCGAGATTCAGCGAGGCAATGACCGACACGTCGCGCACAATCGAGATCGACAATGGACTCGCCAATGCGTATCGGACCCGCGCTTGCCTACCGTGAAACAGGCGAGTTTGGTCGATCGGTTGCCGACCTTACAAAGGCCATTTCGCTAGAGCCGAAAAATGGCCAGCTTTACGCGGACCGCGGCGCCGTATACGAGAAGGTTGGCCAGCAGTCCAAGGCCACGCGGGATTACGAGAAAGCAAAGACGCTTGGCTACAAGAGCGGGCAGTCAAAGAACGCGGTATCACTTTGAGTAAGAGCCCAGAGGCATCGAACCGGACGGAAAAGGGACCTCACTGGGACATCACTGATTTCCAATGAGAGGGGCGCACCGGCATCTCCCATCGGGACCAGGCCGGGACTTTCTAGCTTAAGATTTGCGAATATCGAAATTGGCTCCCTAATGACCGAGCGTCTTACCAAGGTCGCCTTGGTTTCGCCCCATTGCCTGGTCGATTTCAGCGACGGTGCGGCAATCGCAACGCGCGAGGGCTGAAGCTGTGGCACAAGGTTTCCAATGCATGGCCTTCTGTCGCACGCGACGACAATACCAATAATGGCGAGAATGTCTAGTACACATTGGTCCGGAATGCAACGCGCAAGCCAAAGGAACGGAGTGCGCGCCGGCGGCCTTCGGATCTGGACGGCTGCGAGAAGGGCTTCGACGCCTGCGGTCTTTCCTTC
>CAVZZZ010000004.1:0-714762 GCA_963780045.1 uncultured Planctomycetia bacterium
TCCCATTGGACGCATTCCGTGCCACACGTAAAACAGCGGTTACACAAAAGAAGAACCCGTAACGTCTCTTGGAACGGAGGCCATTATCGTCTATGGCTCGATCATCAGCTTTGCCTCGTGGCCCGCCTGGCAGTCCGGCGCGAGCCATACGGTCAACTCGCACCGTTCGACGACGTTCTTCATCTCGATGTTCCAAAAAGACAGCTCCTCCTTGGTCAGCGAGAACTTCACGGTGCGAGACTCGCCGGGAGCAAGCGAAATCTTCTCGAACCCCTTCAGCTCGCCAACGGGCGGGCGACGCTTGTGCCGCGGAGGCGAATGTAAAGCTGCACGACCTCGGACCCGGCACGCGGTCCGGCGTTGCGCACATCCGCTTCGACGTGGACCGCGCCGCCGCTGTTCAGCTCCGCCACGGTGATTCGCGGCGTTGTGATTCGCGTGGGCGAGTAGTCGAACCGCGTATACGACAGGCCCCAACCGAAGGGAAACAGCGGCGTGTTGCTCTCGTCGATGTAACCAGTGACGTAGCGGTCCTTGCCCGGCGCGGGCCGGCCGGTGTTGAAGGTGTTGTAGTACAGCGGTTCCTGGCCGACGCTGCGCGGGAAGCTGGCCGTAAGGCGGCCAGTAGGATTGGCGTCGCCGAACAGCGTCCGCACCAGGGCCGCGCCGGATTGCATGCCGGGAAACCACGCTGCGAGGATCGACGGCAAGTGCTGGGCTTCCCAGGAAATCGCCAGCGGCCGTCCGCTGAAGAGCACCAGCACTATCGGCTTGCCCGTAGCAACAACAGCTTGCAGCAGTTTGAGCTGTTTGCCGGGCAGGTCGAGATGGGCGCGGGACTCGGCCTCGCCGCTCATGTCCGGGGCCTCGCCCAGCGCCATGATCACGGTATCGGCCTTGGCGGCTGCGGCAAACGCCTCGCCGAAGCCAGCCTCGGAGTCGCCGCGGGTGTCCGCGCCTTTGGCATAAAGAAGCTGGCCATGGAGGCGTTCTTGCAGGGCGTGACGCAAGGTCACAACCTCCTTCACATTGGCCTTCATCACCCAGGGGCCGAGCATGGCCGCGCGATCATCCGCCAGCGGGCCAATAAGGGCAACGGTCTTACCTTTGGCTAGCGGCAACAGCGGCCGCCCGCGGACCGGCTCGTTCTTCAACAGCACGAACGACTCTTCCGCAGCACGCCGGGCAAGATCCAAGTGCTCCGCAGTGGACGGTGCGACGGCCGCCGCGGCGGCTTTTTCGTCCACATAGGGCCGCTCGAAAAGGCCTAGCGCAAACTTGATTCGCAGCACGCGGGCGACCGCGCGATCGACGACTTCCATTTTCAACCGCCCGCTGCTCACCAGCTCCGGCAGCTCGGCGGAGTACAGCCCGCTCTGCATGTCCATGTCAACGCCGGCAGTGATGGCCTTTAGGGCGGCTTCGCGGCCATTCAGGGCGACGCCATGCTGGATAAGCTCGCCGACCGCGTCCCAATCGCTGACCACGAACCCGCGAAAGTCCCATTCGTCGCGCAGGATGCCGGTGAGCGTATGGCGGTTGGCGGAGGCGGGCACGCCTTGCAGCGCGTTGAAGGCGCTCATGAATGTGCCCGTGCCGGCCTCCAAGGCGGCGTGGAACGGCGGCAGATAAATGTCGCGGAGCGTTCGATCAGAGATGTCAACCGTGTTGTACTCGCGCCCGCCCTCCGCCGCACCGTAGGCGACGAAATGCTTGGCGCAGGCGAGCATCGCCGTCGGCGCCGCAAGGTCGCTGCCCTGATATCCGCGGACCCACGCCGCCGCCATCCGCGCGCCGAGGAAGGGATCCTCGCCGCTGCCCTCGGCAATCCGGCCCCAGCGGGCATCGCGGGCGATATCGACCATCGGCGAAAAGGTCCAGCGGATGCCGTCGGCTGTCGCTTCCACGGCCGCCATGCGAGCGCAATGCTCGGCAAGTTCGGGATCCCAGGCGGCGGAAAGCCCCAACGGGATCGGATAGACCGTGCGATGGCCGTGGATCACGTCCAGCCCGAAGAGGATGGGGATCTTCAGCCGCGATTTTTCCACTGCCAGCCGCTGCAAGTCGTTGCAGGCACGCGCGCCGGTCAGGTTGAGCACCGAGCCGAGGCCGCCTCGCGCGGCGAGCTCATTTTGATCGACTCGCGCCGCCCGGTCCGGTGGCCGCGCCATTGGAGAATTGCGTTAACTGCCCTGCCTTTTCGGCCAGAGTCATTTGCTTCACGAGCGCGGCTACTTTGGCATCGAACTCGTTGGACTGAAACATGAGCGGGCGCTCCGCGGCCGGCGAACCTTCAACGACAGCCAGCGCGACGGCGGCGGCAACCGCGACGTGCAAATAGGCTCGTGGTTTCATCAGGCCAATTATACGCACGGCCCACCGACGAGGGCGCCGCAGTGCTAACCAAATGCAAACAAAACGCTAACCGATTGCTTGCCCGCGATTCACAACCTCCACACAGTTTTTCGGCAGAATGCATGCGTTGGCAACAACTCGCGTCGCAGTAAAGCACATTACAGAGAGACACGTCACAAGGCTGGACGCCGAGGCAGGGAGCGAACGCAATCGCCTTCTATCACCCCACCGGTTGACCCAGGACCGGTACGTGCGGTTCGGAGCTTGGATCTGCCTCGGCGGCCAGCCGTCTTTTTTTGAACCTCAAAGAAAAACGGGGCGCGGCGACCGCAGCCGCCGCGCTCCGGAGCAATTGCACGCGGTTCACATCGCCGGGCAGGTCACTTTTCTTCACTTTGCTCCGCGGGCGGCTGCGTGCCGGCGGCCTTGCCTTCGGCCGCCATCACAATCGCGCGCCCTGCCAACCGCAACACGCCCTGCTGGACCTCCAACCGCACTCGCACGCCGTTGGCAATCGGCCCTGCGGTCAAGCTAACGTGGTCCTCGCCCGGCGACTTCTTCAACTCGGCCACCGCCATCTTGGCAAAAGGCCGCTCGCCTGGCTTGGCCACCTCCGTAGCCACGCTGGCGATCGAACCAAGCGCATAGCAGATGCTCATGGGCGGCACTGGCTTCGGTCCGGTCTTGCCGGAAGCAACGGCAAACTCCTTGAGCTTCTCGCCGGCGTCGCGTCCGGCCCCCACGTAGACGTTTTCCTTGCCCACCGCAATGACGCCAACCAGCCGCTCGCCGAACAGTTTCACCATCATATCGCGGTTCTTGGCATCCTTCGGAATCGGGACCGAGATGATGTGGACGTTGTGGCCCTCGACTTTTTGGCCGTCGAGCTTTATGTACTGGGCCGCTTCCGGATGCTTCTCTTCGATCAACTTCACTGCCGTGTGCAGAATCTTGTCGAACAGTTCGCCGTCGGCCACGTAGAACGCGCCCAACCCTGTCGCCGCATCCGGCTTGATTAGGCCGGTAATGACGGCATCGACGCGGCCCGAATTGACGATCTTCGTAAACAAGTCCGACACATTCTCGGCGATCTCCTTCAGGGATTCGCGCTTGTCTTGCGGCGCGTCCTTTTCAATATGGCTCACGGCCTTTCCGCGAATGACCTTGATCAGGTTCAGGGCGATCTCCTGCTTGGCTTCGGGAATCTCGCCGGCAACCGCCCAAACCGCTGCCGCGTCCGGGATGCGGAAATTGGCAAAGCGCGTCTCGCCGTGCGCGGACGCGGCCATTTCCTCGGCGGTTTTCGTGCCGGGCTTGGCGCTGACGCTGAAATCCAGATAGGTCTTTTCCGCCTTGCGGTCCAGGCCCCAGCCGACATTGATCTGGTCCAGGTCTCCCGTGACGCGCGTAAGGTAGCCCTCCAACTGCTCGTGGAGTTTCTTTCGCAGATCGAATTGCTCGTCCGACTCGTCGTCCTTCTTCTGGCGGACCTCCTTCTGAAGCGCGTCCTTGATTCCGGAAAGAAACTTGTCGCGCAGCGCATCGGGCACATTGCTCAGGAACACCCGCCCGGAAACGATGTAGTTTTTCTCCAGATCACGGAGCACCGCGGCCGGATCGACGACCACGTCGGCCAGCACTTCGGCTTTGTCGGAAAGGCAGGCCCATTTGCCGACCTGCTTGAGATAGGTAGTCTTGCTGCCGTGTTCGGGCGAGAGCTTGTAGATGTCGTCCTCCTTCTCGACCTTGTTGTAGAGCTTCAGCAGGCCCAGGGCCTCTTTGAAGTTAGTGATGGGCACGAAGACGTAGCCGACGATGCCGTCCTCACCGCCGGCTTGGACGATCGCGCCGGAGGGTCTGGTCTTGTCAACGCCGGCAAGACCCTTGAACTGTGTGAGCATGGAAACGAGACCGTCGGCCGCCGCACCCAAGTTCGGCCGGTCGGCAAGTCCGCCAATAAAGTTGATGTCGTCGATGAGGTCGTTGTAGCTGGCCACAGCCACCGCCGCGATCGGTTTGGGCTCCGCCGCTTGCGATGACGGCAGGTACGCCGCCGAGCGAAACGGCAGCGACAAGAAACAAGCTTGCACGGCACTTCATGAAACTTCTCCTGAAAGGGGGGTAACGGGAAATCGGGACGATGACAAATATACTTCGTTGCAGGCGGCCGAATCTTGGAGCGATAACGGTCGGATAGCTTGCCCGACAACCGGGCTTTTCGTGCCTCGGCAGCATCGTATAATAGGGGTGTACACGAATTTGTCAATTGACGAACCAATCGAGGAATCTGTCATGAGTTACGCACAAGAGCCGGACCGCAACTATTACGGAGGAGGCTTCGCCGCGATGGCTGCGGCCGACGAGCGGGCCTCGTTTATCACCAAGACCTATTTGCACCTGGCCGGGGCGGTGGCCGTCTTTGCCGGGCTGTGCGCCATCATGTTGACCTACGGCGTCTCCGAGAAGATGGTTGGCCTGCTGGCGGGCAGCCGATTCGGTTGGTTGATCGTGCTCGGCGCGTTCATGCTGGTGAGCATGGTTGCGTCCAATTCGGCGCAATCGGCGGTCAGTCCTGCCACGCAATACGCCGGGCTGGGACTTTACGTAGTCGCCCAATCCGTCATCTTTGCGCCTCTGCTGTATATTGCGAACCGTCTCGATCCGTCGGTGATACCCTCGGCCGCGATGACCACGCTGGTGCTTTTCGGCGGCCTCACTTTGGCCGTCTTTGTCACCCGCAAGGATTTTTCCTTCCTGCGGACGTTCCTCGTGTTCGGCGGATTCGCGGCCATGGGGTTGATCGTCATGGCGATCCTGTTCAACTTCCAGCTTGGCGCGATCTTCACTTATGCCATGATCGCCTTGTGCTGCGGTTACATCCTCTACGACACGTCAAACGTCTTGCACCATTACCGCATCGGACAACATGTGGCCGCGGCGTTGGCGCTATTCGCCTCCGTGGCCCTGTTGTTCTGGTACATTTTGCAGTTGTTCATGTCGTCGCGGCGGAACTAAGCGGCGCGGTTCGATGTCTGAGGTATCAGAAGAAACGACTGGGACCGTCGTGCCGGATGTCGCCGCGCCTCCGTCCGACGATCCGCCCGGTCCGACATTTGACCTATCGATTTATGTCGAGCCACAGGGCATTGTCTGCGAGTTCCAGTGCGAGGGCCGCAAGGTGCAGTGGACGATGCCGCGAACGGTAGTCCGCCGCGCCAACAAGGCAATGACCATTGACTACGTTTTCGACCTTTTTGGCGCCGGGCCGATGGTAGGCTACTACCTTCGCGAGGCGGCGACCAACGAGCCGGAGTTCCTCATGGTACCCCGCGGTCAACGCCCTGACCGACCGCGTGACCAAGGCCCTGCGGCACGTGCAAAAGGAGCTGCGCAAGGCGGCACAAAGTGAGCAAGGCGCGTTGGAAGAGCAAACCGTGACGTGAATGGCGCAGTACGGCGGATGCGACCGAACATTCCGATCGGCGAGAAGCCTATTCCGCTTAAGTGGCTTGCGGAATTCGAAGCTGCGGCCCGGAGAGCGCTTCAAAAAACTCTTTTATTAAGACATATAAACCGGTACTCGACGACGCCACTTACGTAAGGTTTTTGCGAAAAACCGATTCGTCGTAAGTACCAACAGAAACGGCACTTGCGATTCCTCGCAAGTGCCGTTTTAGTGGAGGCGGCGGGGATCGAACCCGCGTCCCGCGACATTTCCGTGCAGACCTCTACGCGCGTAGTCGAACCGATTTGCAAACCGTCGCCGCACAGTCCCCGGTTCGACAGGGTTCCTGCTTGGCCAGTCGGCCGCTTGGTTTAATCCCGGGCGTCGCCAACGTCGACCCGAAACGATCCGGAATTGCAGCCGGCAGTCGGTCCTCTCCGGAGAAGAACCTCAGCCGGGGTTGCCATGTTAGGCAGCCATAGCCATGTTATTGGCAGATAAATTTTAGTCGGCTTTTTGCGTGGCCTGCTGACCAACCACGGCACGCCGCCTGCACTTCATACTGCCCGGTCGAATCCAATTCGCCCCCGTATAAAGGCAATAATACCGTTTAGTTCGGGCGCAGGCAAGCTACAAAATAGAGGCGAGGTACTAAGAGCAGAATGTTGACTTTCCGCACGCGTAAATATTTCGCGTCCATCTACCTACTGTGGGGAAAAATGACATACACTTTAGTAGTGGACAATGCTTTTCTAATTGCTGAGAATGAACACCTTAAAGCGGAAGTTGCTCGCCGGGCGGCAGCAGAGGCGGCCCTGCGCAGAGCATAGCCATCTGCGCAGCGTGCTGGCGATCCACGAGAAGGAACGGCAGTTGGTGGCTTACGACATCCACGACGGCTTCGTGCAGCCCGCCATCGCCGCCAGCATGGGCCTGCAAGCCGCCCTGGCTGCATGCCCGCGCGAACCCGAAACTGCCCGACAGCACGTGGTTTCGGCGCTGCAGTTGCTGCAACGGAGCTTGTCGCAGGTCCGCTCGCTGGTGGCCGGCCTCCGTCCGGCAGTGCTGACGGAAGCGGGTTTAGTTGCGGCCATCGAGCAACTCGTCCAGGACGCTCAGAGCAGCTCCCAAGCCTTCATTGAATGGTCTGGGCAGGTCGCATTCGATCGCCTCTCGCCGGCGCTGGAGGCGTCGATCTACCGCATCGTTCAGGAGGGACTGACGAACGCCGTTCGGCACAGCGACAGCAAGCGCGTCGCAATTGGCATGCGGCAGGTGGATGACACAGTCCATCTTCGGATCGAGGACTGGGGCTGCGGTTTCGATCCGGCTCGGCCTATGGCAGGTCGCTACGGCTTGGAGGGAATACGAGAGCGCGCACGGCTTTTCGGCGGCGCCGCCCGAATTGATAGTGCTCCCGGCAAGGGCACGCGTATCGAAGTCGATCTACCCTTGATTGAAACCGCCGAAAGCGAATAGCCGTGCGGCGTCTGCTCGCTTTAGAACATGAAGCCGAAGACGGCCGCCCGCGGTGTACATCGTCGAGCGGGGCTGGTAGGCGCCTTGCACGACGGAAGAATCTTCCCACCGCATCACTTCGCCGCGGAGAGCTGCGAAGAAGTGCGTATAGCGCAGACCGATCTCCACGTTGGCCATAACGCCCGGCTTGGGCCACACGGGGCGGTCGCCGATCGTCGCATAGTCGTAGGTCAGCACTGTCGCGCCGACGCGCGATTCGGAGTACAGGTCGAGGTTCTGCCGCAAAGGAAAGTGCGTCTCCGCGCCCAAGTAGGGATAAAAGGTCCACCAGGTCTCTTCGTAGCCGTAGACGGGATTGCCGTCGGGCGTCGTGCCGTCGTGCAGGTCGCGGAACCAGAAGCGGCTGCCAAGTCCGCCGAGAAAGGCGATGCGGCCTTGCCAGGCCGCCGGCTCCCATATCATCTCGTATTCGCCGCGAAGGCCGAGATAGCCGGTGTTCGACGGCAGGGTCTCATTCACTCCGTTGCCGTCGAACTGTCCGTACCCGTCGTAGTGGACCTCGCCGCCGAACATCTCGGCGCGAATGCGTTCGATGCCGAATTGCCGCTGGTAGCCCAGCGTGAACAACGTTCCGCTCTCGTTGACGAAATCCGCGCCGGCAACCTTTTCGTTCCAGTGAAAGTATTCAACCCGCGTGTACCAGGCTGCGGGCGGCGATGCGGCTGCGGCAACCGTGGCCGGCGAGGGAAGGACCTGCGCCGGCGGTGCGTAACTTGGGCCGCTGGCGCCGGGGGCCAGTATGTCGGATCCAATAGCCGTTGTGCCAGGGCCATAGATGGGAGCGCTGGGGCCAAACGACGGCCCCGCTAGTCCGTCCGCGTTTTGTTGAGCGGGCGCCGTAGACCACGGCGCGACGGAGCCGGGAGGAACCGAACGTATCGGCGTGTCTGGAGTCGGCGGCACCGGAACCGCGGCATTCATGGGCGGCGCCGCGGGGTTCCAGCCCGAAGGATCGCTCACGCCGGACGGATATGCCGACTGGCCATTTGCATAGCGACCGACGGTCTGAGCGGCCGCAGGCGGCGCAACCGCGACGAGCGCGACCGCAAGCAAGCAGCCGGGATTTCCGATTCTCATCTTGGATCCTTGGAGTCGAGGGCAGATCGTAAACACCGCCCCATCGAGAGTCAAGAGGAAAAACGCGGAAAAAGGCTCAAATCCCGTTCCGCAGCCGGCTGACGATCAATGAGCCGTTGTGTCCTCCGAAGCCGAAGCTGTTCGACATCGCAATCTTAATCGGACGCTGCCGGGCCTCGTTGGGCGTGTAGTCCAAATCGCAGGCCGGATCGGGCGTTTCGTAGTTGATCGTCGGCGGAACAACACTGTCGCGAATAGCGAGAATCGAAAAAATCAGCTCGATGCCGCCGCTGGCCCCAAGGAGATGTCCCAACTGGCTCTTCGTGCTGGAAACGCTCAGCTTCTTGGCGTGGCAGCCAAAGACGGATTTGATCGCCGTCGTCTCGGCCGCGTCGCCCAAGGGAGTGCTGGTGCCGTGGGCATTGATGTAATCGATGTCGGCCAGATCGATCCCCGCGTCCTTAACAGCCAGCCGCATGGCGTGCGCGGCGCCGGCGCCGTCCTTGTCGGGCTGGGTGATGTGGCCGCCGTCGGCGCTCATGCCGTAGCCGATCAACTCGCCGTGGATGTTCGCGCCGCGGGCCTTGGCGAATTCCAGTTCCTCAAGGACGAGCACGCCCGCGCCTTCGCTGAGGACGAAGCCGTCGCGGTCGCGGTCGAAGGGGCGGCTGGCATGTGTCGGATCGTCGTTCCGTTCGGAGAGCGCCCGCATGGCGGCGAAGCCGGCTACGCCCAGCCGCGTTAGCGCCGCTTCGGTCCCGCCGGTAATCATTACGTCGGCGTCGCCGCACTGGATCGTGCGCAATGCCTTGCCAATGGAATTCGCCGCGCTGGCGCAGGCGGTGACAATGCATTCGTTCGGCCCCCGCAGCCCCCACTGGATCGATACTTGCCCGCTGGCCGAATTAGCGATTAACTTCGGGATGGTGAACGCCGAAACCTTGTCCGGCCCCTTGGTGAACAGGCGCTCGTGCTGCGTTTCAAGCTCGGTCAGGCCGCCAATGCCGGAACCGATAATCACGCCGCAACGGAACGGATCGTACTTGGAGAAGTCGATGCCGCAGTCCTTTACGGCGTCGACCGAGGCCACGATGGCAAACTGCGTGAAGCGGTCGAGCTTTTTTTCGTCGCGGGCCTCAATGTATCCCAAGGCGGAAAAGTCGGCAACTTCGCCGCCGAAGCGGACGCGATAGCCGCTCGCGTCGAAGCGGCGCAGCGTGGCGATCCCACTATCACCGTTCAGCACGCGGGTCCAGATTTGCGCGACCTGGCGGCCAAGCGCAGTGACCGCTCCCAATCCCGTTACGACGACGCGCCGCTTCATTGTCTCTTTAATAGCCTGCGCCGAAAGTGACGGAAACGCTCTGCCAGTGTCCGTTCGCGGCACTTCCAGCCTGTGCCTCTCACTCCGTCAGCTTGACGAGGCCCCGCTGTTCTCCACGGCGTTCTTGATATGGTCGACGGCCTGGCCGACCGTCTGGATCTTTTCCGCGGCGTCGTCGGGAATGTTGATGTCGAACTCCTCTTCGAGCTCCATCACCAACTCGACCGTATCGAGGCTGTCCGCTCCCAGATCGTTGACGAACGACGTGTCGCGGTTTATCTGGTCCTTGTTCACGCCAAGCTGTTCGGCAACGATATCAATTACACGTTCTTCAACTGTGGCCACCACTGGCTCCTCCTGGTTAACGCAGGTTCACTTGTTTTAAAAATCTGGATTTGGAAACCCATAACAAAAGCAGGATTCTACCCGCCGTAGTACCGGTTGTGTTATGGGCATTAAAATCGCTTTTGTGGGGAGCACAGTCTCGCTGAACTGCCCCGTTTGGTCATCTCGCCCTGACAGATATAGCCGTTTTTGCCCTTTGTGTCTATATCTCTTGCGATGGCAATTATACCGTTAGCCCCCCGTCTATAGTAAGGACTTGCCCCGTGATAAACTCGGCAGCGTCGCTGGCAAGAAACAGCACGGCATCGGAAACGTCTTGAGGAAGTCCAAGGCGTTTCAAGGGGATTTCTTCTTTGATTTTTCCTAACATCTCTTCGCCAAGTTTCGCGGTCATCTCGGTGGCGATGAAACCAGGCGCGACTGCGTTTACGGTTACGCCGCGGCTGGCCAATTCACGCGCGATGGTCCGCGTCAGGCCGATGACACCCGCCTTGGAGGCCGAGTAGTTGGCCTGCCCCGGATTGCCCATCAGCCCGGAGACGCTGGCGATGTTGATGATCCGGCCGCATTGCGACTTGCACAACGGCCGTGCCGCCGCGCGGGTGAAGAGGAAGGTGCCTTTGAGGTTGATGTCCAGCACTGCGTCCCACTGATCGTCTTTCATCCGCATGATCAGGTTGTCGCGGGTGATACCGGCGTTGTTGACGAGAATGTCCAGTCCGCCCCAGAGTTGGACGACCTCGTCGATCACCTCGTCGACGCGCTGCGAATTGGTCACGTCGGCGGCGATCGGCTCTGCGGTCCCGCCAGACGAGCGGATGCAGGAGATCGTATCCGCCAGCGCCTCGGCGTTGATATCGACGCAAGCCACTTTGGCGCCCGCGGCGGCGAGATCGACCGCGAAGCAGCGGCCCAGCCCCCGCGCAGCGCCCGTCACCAGGGCGCGGCGGTCTTTCAGGTTTACTTGAATACGCTTTGCGTTCTCTGACATTCGATTAACTCCCTGCTCCCCTGCTCCCTGCCTTCCTCACACATCCAAACTTCGGCAATCGACCTTGCGATCGATCCGCCGCAAGAGTCCTCGCAGCACGCGTCCGGGGCCAACTTCGTGGAACTGGTCGAAACCGTGAGACAACAGGTATCGCATTGATTCCTCCCAGCGGACCGGGCTGACGATCTGGCGGACCATCAGGCGGCGAATCTCTTCCGGATCGTCGTGCGGCTGGGCGTCGACATTGAAAACCACGGGGATCTTCGGCCGGCACATGTTTACCTCGGCCAGCGCCTCGGCGCAGCGCTGGTCGGCGGGCCGCATGATTTCCGTGTGAAAGGCCCCCGCCACGGCCAGCGGGACGGCCTTCATCGCGCCCATCTTGGGCGCCAACTCCGCCGCCCGCAGGCAGGCGCTGTTCGTGCCCGATACCACGCAAACATCCGGCGCCAGCAGATTGGCGATCTCCAAAACTTCTCCCTGCCGGGCTTGCTTGCATATCTCCTCTGCTTGCACCCGCTCCAGGCCGATGATCGTAACCATGCCGCCCGCGGTGGCGTCGGCCGCTTCCTGCATAGCGGCGCCGCGGCGCTGCACCGTCACCAGGCCATCCTCGAACTCCATGATGCCGGCGAACACCATAGCGGTGTACTCGCCCAAGCTCAAACCCGCCGCCGCCTCGCAGGAGAGAACCACGTCGGGCGATTGCTCGCGAAGCAGTTCCAGCGCGGCCAGGCTGGTGACGAACAACGCCGGCTGGCTGTAGATCGTCGAATCCAACTCCTCGGCCGGGCCCTCGAAGCAGAGCTTGGCCAGGTCGTAGCCCAGCACCTCGCCCGCGCGATCGTAGAGCCGCCGCGCGGCCGGGAGCGACTCCGCCAGCCGCCGGCCCATGCCCACGGCCTGCGCGCCTTGTCCGGGAAACAAAAAGGCGATCTTGCCCATGTAAGTTTTCAGTTTTCAGTTTTCAGTTTTCAGTGTTCAGTTGCTGAAAACTGAACACTGAACACTGAAAACTTGAAACTACCCTACGTCGACCACTTTACGGCCCATGTAGTGCCCGCATTTCGGGCAGACCGTGTGCGGCGGCACTGCGGAGCTGCACTGCGGGCAATAGGTGATATGCCGCGGCTCTTTCTTGTCGTGGTTCGCGCGGCGGCTATTGGTGCGGGCGTTGGAATGTCGGCGTTTTGGAACGGCCATGGTCGAGGCTCCGTAACTTCATCTCCCTTCCCCTCGCCCTCCGGAAGAGGGTTTGGGTGAGGGCGGGGGCGTCTCTGGGGCGGCATCTGCCAGATTTGGGATAAACACAACATGCTAAAGGGGATTTCGTTTACTGTCAACGGCCCGGCGGATCCGGGAGGGGGGAGGGAGCATTGTGCAGTGAACCTTTTGGTTCCTACCTTCTGACTTCCAAGTTCTGCTCCGTGGTGCATATCTCATGGTTTTCGGTCGAAGTATTTTCTTCGCGCTTTGAAAATAGCGTTTTCAGCCTGTTTTCGCTTTTTTTCAGGTCAGAAGTCGCTTAGGAGTCGCTCAGGATTGGGTCAGGACTGGATCAGGATGCGGTCAGGACCCGCTCAGGATTTCCCGCCTTTGGGTGGTTTTCGCACCAGTAGGTCCTTTCTGCCGGAATGGACCAATACGCATGGCGTTGTGGTTTGACGCGGCCGGTCCAGGTTACTGCGGCCGGAATTGCCCCTCTCGGCAAGAAGGGCCTACTGCCGGTTGGCAAAGATGCGCAACGCGCAACGCCTTCGCGTTTTTCGCGTTGGTGTTGCGCATCAATTCCGTCGCCGTAAATCTTTGCCAACAAACAAGTTATGTCCGGTCGTGCTGGACGTTTCATACGATCCCTCAAAAGTTGTAGGTGTTGCGCATCTTTGGGCGAACAGGTGAGTGCGGGGGGAAGTGGCATGTGCGGTGCGGCAAAGCACAGAGCGGGCAGCGAACAAGCCGTGTCTTTTGTGCCCTTTGCGTTCTTTTGCGGCAAGCGCGTTCGCATCCTTCATCACTCATCCTTCATCTCTCGTCCGTCGCTCGCCGCTTCCCACACTCCACTGCTGCACTTTCCCGCCATTATATATTATTTACATCTCTTGTCAAATGTTATCACTAGATGTTGCGCGGTTGTCGTCGCAAGTCGTTGCGCCGCAAGGACTTGCGACGCTTGACATTTGTTCGCAATTTCGCGCCTACCTCCGCGTGGTGGGCTTGTGTGAAAATAGCGCAAGTCCTTGCTGGTCAAGGAGTTGGAGATTTTTGCCGTTCTCCGCGTCGCGCGGTCCAGAATACGCACGCTGGGCAAAAATCAGAATTGGGTTCCCGGCTTTAGTCGGTGAGCTGCCGCCGGTCCTCGGCGCTAGTGCGTCGTCAACGCTTGATTTTAGGGTTGGGCGCCGCTGGCGCCGCCACTTTTCTTCGATAATTCCCGGTGGCAACGGCACTGCCAGAGCCAGTGGCACCCAAATTCTTTGCCTTGACGACGCACTAGTGACCAAACGCAACAAGAGCGCAAGTAGCATACTGATACTCATAGGCCGGGTACGCATAAACTGTGGCCTTATTGTCCGTGGTGTCTTGGTCTCTTTTGCTGATAGGTTGTAGCCGATGACTTCCGAGAGCGAGCTGCTTCGACGATTTGGCCGGCGTGTCCGCGAATTGAGAAGCGCCAAGGGATTCTCGCAAGAGACGTTTGCCGACGAATGCGGTTTGGACCGTGCCTATGTGGGCGGGATCGAGCGAGGTGAACGTAACGTATCGCTTCGCAATATTGGTCTCATTGCACGAGGATTGGGGATTTCGCTTTCGGAGTTGATGGAAGGGGTGTAGACCCCCATCAGCAGCAAGAGCGAAAATGCCCTACACAAATCTCGACGCCGGCAAGTGGCTTGCTAAAACTCAAGAGTTGATCGCGGCGCACCCTTTGAGGAAAGAGGAGATCGTCGCCGCCGTGCTCGCCGCGTGGAAGGCGATCTTCAAGTCAAGTATTGGCGGTTTCAAGATCGGAAAGGACATCAAGCCCGATCCGCAAATAGTCGCCTTCCTGTTGCACGAATTGATTCCGTTGGAGCTTGCCGCCAAATATCCCTGTATTTGGCGAAGGAGCGCGGCGAGCAACGAGAAAGACTTGGTTTGCGTGAACGATCCGAAGTTCTCGATCGAGATCAAGGCGTCGTCTCACAAGAAGCACGTCTTCGGTAACCGGAGTTATGCTCAGGCCCCAAGCAAGAGCAAGAAGAGCAAGAATGGCTACTACGTCACAGTCAACTTCGAAAAGTTTGGGGAGGCCCTGCCGCGCATCCGGTTGATTCGCTTCGGCTGGCTTGACCACACGGATTGGGCGGGGCAAGCGGCAGCGACAGGCCAGCAAGCGCACATACGTGCGGAGGCCTACGAGCGGAAGTTGTTGGTCATTTATGATGTAGACAAGCCCGAGCCCAAATCGGGGTCAAAAGTCAAGACGTTCGAAAAGGGCAACGCGGCACCAGCCTAGACAAACAGAGCGCATTGGGCCGCTTCGGCTTTGCTTCGCCGAAGGTACTTCTCAATTCGCTCACCGGCAAGACAAGCGTATTTTGAATTGATCTCAAAACCAATGCACTTCCGGCCGTTGCGCAACGCTGCTTCAATCATCGACCCCGATCCCAGGAACGGATCAAACAGAACGTCGCCGGGATTGCTGCACGACTTAATGATTCTTTCGATCACGGCAATAGGGAATTGCGCCGGGTGCGACGTTCTCTCTTTTGACGCTCGGTTTTTTCCGGACGTGACCTTAGGAAACTGCCAAACGTCAGAGGGATTCTTCCCGAGCTGATTGCATTTCAGTTTCCCGTTCTTCTTTTGCTTCGGATACTTGATGTTAGGGTCTCGGACGGCATCGAGATTAAAGACGTACGCATCGGGATCCTTGACATACCACAGGAACTTTTCATTTCGCGGGGAGAAGCTCAGGCGAGCCGCAACGCCCGCGCCATAGTTCCAAACAATTTCCTGAAGCAAGAAGAACGGAGAGCGTTCCCAAAGAAGGTACGGAATAGGGATCGCCTTGGCACGATTGGGAATCGAGACGTACCCCAGATTGAGCCAGAACGCGCCTCGCCGAGTGGTGAGCCGATGGATTTGCTTGATCCACGATTCGCACCAATCGAGGTAGTTGCCAAGCGCGATACGCTCCTCGTATTCCTTGCCGATGTTGTATGGGGGCGAAGTCACCGTAAGGGGCAATAGATTGCCCGGCAATTGCTGCATCAACTCCAAGCAATCGCCATTGTAGATCAGAAATCCGTCGCCTTCTTGCACGGCTGCCCGAGACAGCTTCGTACACGTTCGAACGTCGATTCGCCGTTGTCCATGTTTCCGTCAGTATTCATCGAGATTGACAACGTAGCCAACGGATAGTCTACCATATTTAGAACCATATCCTATTACCGGCAGCACTCTGGTGCAATACGCGTTTGCGGGCCGCGTAAATTGAGCAAGCATTGCACTAATGGGGGCAGCGAGCGCGCGGCCTTGGGGCGGAATCCCGTCGTCCTTGACGACTCGTGCAAAGGTACAATAATCCGGTCGAATACGGAGCGAGCTTGCCGGCCCCGCCGCTGGCAGTAACCGGCCGCTAAAGAACGTGGAAGATCGCATTGAGAAGATTATGAGCCCAATCCGCAAGTTCTTCCGCCGGCCTTCCTGGGCGGCCGTCGTAATGGCGGTGCTGCTGGCGGCGTGCGCCGGGCCTACGGCGCTGGAGTTGACGGTTCGCGCCGAGCCGCCAGCTATGCCCGCGGCAACGCCGCCGGGAAAGCCCGATGGCGACAAGAAAAGACCGCGCGAGGCCCTCGTTGATACCGGCAAGGCGTCTGACGGAGCGACGCCTTCAGCGCAAGACGCACCGGCCGCAAGCCTTATAGAAGACGCGAGGCGGAACAAAAAGCGGTATGTGGCGACGATGCGGATGCTGGAGGCGAAGCTTCGGGCAAACTACGAGAAGATAAAAACCTGGTCCGGGACCTATGAGTTGAAGGAGGGCCAAGGGGAGCGGAGCAGCAAGCTCTGGACGGCGCGTAAGGTGCTTGTTCGATACGCGATCGATGTTCGGAACGACAGGCTGTTCACAAACTACGAGGCGCCGACGACAGAAGATGTTACCAACCTGGAAACCAAGAAGACGCGGCAAGTCCAGATGCCGTTTCCCTTCAGGGAGCGTTATGTTCTTACGAAAGAACACTGGCTGACGTCAACGCCGGCTCCGGAAAAAAATGCGACCCGGCTGCGTCTCACCCGGGGGAAGGGTGTCAACTCCGCGTTTCGCAGGAATCCCAAGGAAGCCGACGGATACCTGGACTATTCGAGCGTGGTCGACCCGCGGAGGTTTTATGGCGAGAGCCGGATTACATTTTGGGATTCTCTGCGCATGGATGCAGATTGGTTGGCAGCCGGCAAGCCGCTGCCGATGAAGATCATCGAAAACCGCTCGAAGTCCGGCGTGATCTACAGCCGGATTCAGGAATTCCGACCTAGCGGCGCGGAGGGCAAAGAGGACCCGACGGTTATGGTATCGCTGTTTGATCCGGCAGTCGGCTATCAGGTCACCTCGGTAAGACTCACCGGCCCAAACGGCAATACCGAGAGGGAGGCCGAGTGGAAGTACGCGCAGGTCTCCGGCGTCTACATCCCGCAGCGATATCACCTGCGAAAGTACGATTTGGAATCCGGCAAGCTGGAACTGGAGCGAGAGTTTACGTCGGTCGACTTGAAGTTGAACCAGCCGATTGACGAGGACCAGTTTGATTGGCATGCGCTCGGCTTGCAGGAAGGCGATCAGATCCTCGACCAGATTGAGAACGCCACTTTCCGCTACCACGAGGGAAAGGTCATTCCGGCTGCGCAGTACGTCGATAAATCAGCGAAATGAGCGGCCCGCGCCGGCGGCGGTTGGCCGGGCGCCCGCTTCCTGCGGCTGCAATAACGCGTAGGGCTGAGGTGGTGGTGCATCCCTGCCAGACGGCGGCCGGGCGTTCGTTTCCGGCGGCCGGCTGCCGATATAGATGCGGTCGCCGGGCATCAAGCGAAGGTTGGCCTCGACTGATCCGTGCCCGACAATCGCCGCCCAGTCGATTTGCTTGGTCTCGAACCGGCTGGTGTCTTTTACGTGGTCTGCGCTCGGGCGGACCAGCCAGACCGGCCCCTTGGCCGCTTTCGCCGCGGCGCCTTCGACTTGCAGGATCACGCTGGCTACCGTGCAGGAGTTGGTCACTGGCAGACGCCGAACCGAATCGTCAGCCAACATGAGATAGACGGCTTTGCTGTTGTAACTTTCGACTCGGACCCGCGCCGCATAATCGACGGAAGATTTGCCCTTTGCCGAGTGCGACACGGCCTCGACGATTCGCTGCTCGGCCCCTCGCTCCGTCAGCCCGGCGACGTGCGGCGTGCCGTAGTCGCGAAGATTGATCGTTCCGTCCGGGCCGATCAGATACAAGCCTTCCAAGACGGTCTTTCGGCCGGGAAACTGGGTGGCTTCGACGCGCACCACGTCGGGCGCCTCGAGGCGGTAGTCGTCACCGGCGGTGTCGGCACGCGGAGACTGGTTGACTTTCACCGTCATCAGCACGACGATTTGCTTGTCGCTGTTGGGCGGTTGGAGCGAGCCGCCCGAAACGACCATGGTTCGTCCAAGCCGCATTTCCAGAGGAGCACTGAATTCGAAAGTTGCTGTCGGGGACCTCTTGCGCAAATGACATTCCACACGCACGCGCTCCTTGTCCAAGACCGTGGGGAGAACGTCGAAGACCGTGGACCCCACGTTGCACGACGCCTTGCCGCCACTGAGGACGGCGAATTGCGGCCGGATGAAGACTTCTGCCAAACCGTCGCGCAACATGGCCGTCAGGACCGCTTCGTCCTTATCGGCGCCGAGAGTCGCCGGCAGCTTGTCCAGGTCAATGCCCAGCCGTTGCAGTTCGGGCGCGGAATTTCGCAGCTTGGTGCGGTCAATCGCGAGCACCGCCAAATTGACTTCCAAGACCACCGCGTCGGCGGCGGGCGAACGCTTCGCGGGCGGCGCGGGGTTCGCGACCGGCGCCGATTCGGACGATAGCGTAACATTGCCGACGAGTCCGGCATCCGAGTTGACGCCAACGCCGTTGTAGAGTTGCGCCGGCTTCAACGGCCCCCCACCGGCACGGATTTCGCGGGGATCGATAATGTCGCCCGGCTTGACCGAAAGGCGGTTGAGCGCCGTTGTGATCATCGTGTGCGGCGCTTCGCCCTTGATCTCGATCTTTATCGGCCCGCCGCGGTAGCGGCCGCCTTCGTCGATCGAGTAGACGATGTCCAGCTTGCCCGGCTCCGCAAGGAAGCGGTTGTCGGCCTCGATCTTGGCGAACACGTACCCCTCGCTGCCATACTCGTCGCGGAGCTTTTGCAGATCGAGCGTCTGCTGGTTCGCGTCGTAGTACCTGGCCGGCCGCCAGCTTGCATTTGCCGGCCAGCCGGGTGTTGTCCAACTTGCGGTTGCCCAGGAAGCGGATATTGCGGATCGAGTACCTCGGGCCTTCGTTGATCGCGAAGGTGATTTCGCCACAGTTCTGCTCGTCGTTGAAGCCCGCTTCGCAACCGATTTTCGCGTGGAAGTAGCCAAAGCTGCGGTAGTAAGCGGTCAGCTTATCGACGTCTTCCTCGAGTTTATTGGTGTCGAGCTTGCCGGGGGAGAGATAGGGCCGGGGCGGGCCAGACTCAATGATCTTTTTCAATCGGGCTGCGGAAACGAATGTGTTGCCGACGAAGTTGACCGAGGATACATGCTGGTGCAGCGCATCATCGGCGTGCGGCGGGGCGGGGATGGGTGTGCCCTTGGGAGTAAAGCGGTCGAGAATCTGGCCGATCATCCGCTGCTCGGCGGCCGTGTCGCGGCCCTGGGGAATCCGTTGCGGATTGGCCCCCAAGGAGTGTTTGGGCGTAATGTGCGAGGCGAGCGAGGCGCCGGCGCGGAACGCGGACGAGCCGGCCGAGGCGGTCTCCGGCTTCTTCGCGTTCTGCAACTCCTTGTACACGGCCACGTCCACCCAATAACCGCCATTCTCGGCCGGAACGACTTTCACCACCGCGTAGCGCCGGATCGACTGCAACGTGCTCTTCAACCCCCCGATGTCGTTCGCCGAATCGTGATGCAACGGCTCCAGCGAGGCTACGCCGGGCATGGGGAGGGTGTCGATCCGCCCAATCAAGACAGTGCCGCCGATCGTCCGGGGTGGTTCTTCGTGTTCGATGCGGAAACTCTGCGCCACGATCGTCCCGAACGCCTTTCCAGACGAGCTCAGAGTTGGCGATCTGAATCGATAGAGGATTGTCGTGCGCTACTGGCGCGCCAGTCGCCAGACGGGGCGGCCGGGTGGCGCCACCCGGCTGTGGGCGCGGTTGCGCCGACGCGGCGGCTTGCTGACAGGTATTTGCGTTGGTGGCCTTGGCGATTTCCGCCAACGTGGGCGTTCGATCCGTTGCCGGCTGCGCCGCGTGCGGGCCGTCTTTGGCAAACAGGCCCGATAGCGTCAAGAGCGCCGGGACAATCAGCGCCGCAAATCCCAGCGGCCACCAGGAAAATCCTTCGCGCGGGCTTTCCGCGCCGAGCAATCGTCGAATCCGTTCGAGAATCATTTTTTGGCTTCCTTTCCAGGCGGCGCCGAGCACCGGGCCTTGATCGGCCGCGGGACGTTGCACCGCCCATTGCAATGCCTTGGTAAACGCGAGGCGGTCTCCGATGGCCGCCACCGCCATTTCGTCGCAACACATTTCACGCTCGCGGCCCAAGCGGCGCGAGAGCCACCAGACCGCCGGGTGATAGAATAAAAACGTCTCCACTAGCCGCTGCAAGAGAATCGCCCAAAGGTCCGAGCGCCGCAGGTGGGCCAGCTCGTGGGCCAAGACGCTTTCGAGCAAGTCGGCCGGCATCTCGGCCAGCCACGCGGCGGGCAGCAGGACCATCGGCCGCCAGAGGCCGGTAACCAGCGCCTGCCGGACCCCCGTGGAGACAAAGACCCGCACGCGGCGCAGGCCCATCCGCACGGCGAGACGCGCGGCGCGATCGGCCCATGCCGCGTCCGGCAGTTGCCGCCCGCGCCGCATTTGCCAGGCCATGCCGCCGCCGATCAGCAGGCGAATCCCCAAGAGGCCCGCTCCGATCGTCCACGTGCCGAGCAGCCACGGCTGGTAGCGGGCGAGAATCGATACTTGCGGCGGCGGCGCGGGCGACGCGCTATCGGCAGGCGGAGTGTGCAGTGCAATCCGCGGCTGTTCGCCATTGGGCCGTTCTTGCGGGCCGAATTCTATTGGCGCGTTGATCACAGGCGCGCTGGGCAAAGTGATTTGCACCATCGACGGCAGATGCGGCGCGTCGGCCGGAGTCGGGTCGGGCCGCACCAACCAAAACGTTGTTATCGGGCAAACGGCCATGAGCACAAGCGTCGTCAACGCCAGCCGGTATCGCGCGGCCAACGATCGCACGCCGAACAAGTAAATGGCAATCTCCAGCAGACCGGCAAGTATTGCGCCCTGCCAGAGAAAATGCGCGAGCGTCCACGTAAGACGCTGGGCCCACGGGCCGGATAAATAGTTTGCCAAATCCATGACTGTTTTCCTCCACACTCGCTATTTCATAGCGATGACGAACTCGGCTCGGACCCCATCCGGCTCGTCCGGATGGTGAACAAGGTTGCACAGCTAGAACCGATTACGACGCAAATCGCGACCCCCGCGGGCTTGCCCCGCGGGTGAAGGAGGTTGCGCGGCTGCTTCGTGCCACGGCAAGCCGCTTGCCAACCTGATTCACCATCCAGGCAAGCTGGATGGGGTCTGGCTTTTGTTAAGCGTCGATATTAGCTGTTCAACCTCCTTCACCATCCACGCAAGGCGGATGGGGTCGCCTGCTATCCCTGCTTGTTTTGATACTCCGTAATCAAACGCTGGATCTCGCCCAGTTCCTCTTTGGATGGCGGCGTTTCGTCCAGCAGATAGGCGACCAGACTGCTGGCCGAGCCTTCGAAGCCGCGCCGCAAGAGATCGCCGACCATCTGTCCCAGCGTCTTCTCCTTGCTCACCGCCGCGCGGTAAACAAAGGCGCGGCCCTGCGGACGCCGCTTGACGAGCCGCTTCTCGAACATCACTTCCAGCAGGCTCATCACGGACGTATAGGCGCGCGGCGCGTCTGATTGAGCTGGTCCATCACTTCGCGGACCGTCGAAGGCCCGCGCTGCCAGAGGATTTTCAGCAGCTCCAGTTCGCCGGGCGTGGCGTTTTCGTGTCGGGGCCGGGGCATATCGCGCCTTCCTTCGGACTTTCGCGGCGCACTAGCCACGATCGAGCAGAGTCTACGGTTTATGCCGGAGACTGTCAACGGCAAACACCGGAGATGCGCCGCTACTCTTCCTGCTGCCGCAGCCGCGCCAGCACGCTGAAATCCTCGAGCGTCGTCGTGTCGCCGACCGTTTCACGCCCGGCGGCCACGTCGCGCAAGAGGCGGCGCATGATCTTGCCGCTGCGGGTTTTTGGCAGAGAAGCCGTGAAGCGTATGTCGTCGGGCACGGCCAAGGCGCCGATTTCCTTGCGGACGTGGTCCTTTAACTGCTGCCGCAAGGCGTCGCTCGGCTCGTGGCCGGCGGTGAGTGTGACGAAGGCGGCCACCGCCTCGCCCTTGAGGTCGTGCGGGCGGCCGACCGCGGCCGCCTCGGCCACGGCCTCGTGGCTCACCAGCGCGCTTTCGATCTCGATCGTGCTCAAGCGATGGCCCGAGACGTTGAGCACGTCGTCGATTCGGCCCATGATCCAGTAGTAGCCGTCTTCATCCCGCCGGGCGTTGTCGCCGCAAAGATAACAGTGCGGCACGTCGCTCCAGTATTGCGCCTTGTAGCGATCGTCCTCGCCCCAGATGCCGCGCAACATGCCGGGCCAGGGCCGCGCGATGACCAGCCAGCCGCCGCGGCCGGCATCCACGGGGCGGCCGTCCTCGCTGACGATCTGGGGAAAAATGCCCGGCAAAGGCAGCGTGCAACTGCCGGGCTTGGTGGGCGTAGCGCCGGGCAGGGGGCTCATCATGATGCCGCCTGTTTCCGTCTGCCACCAGGTGTCTACAATCGGGCAGCGTCCGCCGCCGACTTTGTCGTGATACCACATCCAGGCCTCGGGGTTGATCCCCTCGCCCACGCTGCCCAGCAGGCGGAGGCTGGTGAGGTCGTGTTCGTCGAGCCAGTGGTCGCCCCACTTGATGAACGTGCGGATGGCGGTCGGGGCGGTGTAAAGGATATTAATGCGGTGGCGCTCGATCATCTGCCACCAGCGGCCCGGGTCGGGCGTATCCGGCGCGCCTTCGTAGATGAAGACCGTCGCCCCGGCGGAAAGCGGCCCGTAAACCACGTAGGAATGGCCGGTGACCCAGCCCATGTCGGCCGTACACCAGAAGACGTCCTCGTCGCGGAGGTCGAAGACCCATTCGGTCGTTTTCTTGACGAACAGGTTGTAGCCGGCGGTCGTATGCTTGATGCCCTTGGGTTTGCCCGTCGAGCCGCTGGTGTAAAGGATGTACAAGGGCGTCTCGCTATCCAGCGGCTCGGCGGGGCAGTCGCTCGCCGCCTTGGCGACGAGTTCGTGCCACCAGAAATCGCGGCCGGGCTTCATAGTGACGGGCTGGCCGGTGCGGCGGAGGACGACGCATTTTTGCACCGTCGGCGATTTCTCCAAGGCGATATCGACGTTTTCCTTCAGCGGCAACTGCTTGCCGCGCCGCCAGCCGCCGTCGGCCGTGAGGACCAGCTTGGCCTGGGAGTTGTTGTTCCGCTCGGCGATCGCCTCGGCTGAGAAGCCGCCGAAAATCACGCAATGGACCGCTCCGATGCGGGCACAGGCGAGCATGGCGACGGCCAATTCCGGCACCAGCGGCATGTAGATCGAGACCACGTCGCCGCGGCTGATGCCCAACTGCTTGAGCACGTTGGCGAAGCGGCAGACCTCGTCGTGCAACATTTGGTAAGTGAGCACGCGGGTATCGCCCGGCTCGCCCTCCCAGACGAGCGCGGCTTTGTCGCGGCGGCCGGTGGAAAGGTGGGCATCGAGGCAGTTGTACGAAGCGTTCGTCTTTCCGCCGACAAACCATTGGGCGAACGGCTCGTTCCACTCAAGCACCTTTTGGAACGGCTCGAACCAGTGCAGCTCGCGGGCCAGATTGCCCCAAAAGCCTTCCAGGTCGTCCGCGGCCTCGCGGTAGAGCTTTTCGTATTGCTCCATCGAGCCGATGCGGGCCTTGGCGGAGAATGCCGGCGGCGGCGGAAAGAGCCGCTCCTCTTTCATCACGTTGTCGATCTGGCCGGTAGAAAGCGCTGACGAGGACATGGAGGGCTCCAGAGACGGGCGTGGCGGACGAAGGCAAGAATCCCAGGACAAAGTGACGATAAAGTTGCCGCAATTTTAGCGCAACGGCGAGCGATAAACAAGGGACGGGCCTTCATTGACTTCCCGCCGGAACACTCAAGGGATACGATTAGCCAAATGAATTCCCACGGTACGGCAACCGAAACAAGTTCGCCCTCGACCACCTCGCGCGTGCTGGCGCTGAACCGCGGTTCGTCGAGCCTGAAGCTGGCGGTTTACAGTTTCGAGGACGACCGTGCGCCGCAACTGACGCTGACCGGCAAGGTCGAGCGGATCGGCGAGCCGCAAGCCAAGCTGACTGTGAAAAACGTCGCGGACGGCAAACAGGAAGACGCGGACATCAACGCCGGCGGCCGCGAAGACGCAGCCGGCCGAGTGCTTGACTTGATTCAGCAGCGGCTGGGACCGGCGCCGATCGGCGCGGTGGGGCATCGCGTCGTCCACGGAGGGCCAAAATACGCCGCGCCGGAGAAGGTCACGCCGGAGATGTTGGAAGAATTGCGCCGCATCAGTCCGTTCGATCCGGACCACCTTCCGGCGGAGATCGCCATGATGGAGGCCGTCACACGTTGGTCGCGCGTGATGCCGCAAGTGGCGTGTTTCGACACCGCCTTTCATCGTCACATGCCGCGCGTCGCCCAGCTCTTGCCGCTGCCGCGAAAGTATGACCGCGAGGGCATCCAACGCTATGGCTTTCACGGCATTTCGTATGCCTATCTGCTGGAAGAGTTGGAGCGTGTCGCCGGACGCGACGCCGCGCAAGGGCGGATCGTCATGGCGCACCTCGGCGCAGGCGCGAGCATGGCCGCCGTGCGCGAAGGCCAGAGCATTGACACGAGCATGGCCTTCACGCCCACCGCCGGCCTGCCGATGGCAACGCGGTCGGGCGACCTCGATCCGGGCTTGTTTTCCTTCCTTGCGCGAAGCGAAAACCTGACGCCGGATCAATTCCACGAGCTGGTCAATTCTCGCTGCGGCCTGCTGGGCGTATCCGAGACCAGCGGCGATGTGCGCGACCTGTTGGCCCGCGAGAAGACGGACGTTCGAGCGGCCGAGGCATTGGCCCTGTTTTGCTATTCGGTCAAGAAATGGATCGGCGCCTTCGCGGCCGCGCTGGGCGGAATCGATACGCTTGTCTTCGCCGGCGGAATCGGCGAGAATTCGGCCGATGTCCGCTGGCGGGCGTGCGAGGGGCTAGAATTCCTTGGCCTTCGCCTCGACCCGCAGAGAAACGCGCAACATGCGACGGTCGTTTCCGCCGCCGACAGCCGCGTGACCGTGCGCGTCATACCGACCAACGAGGAACTGATGATCGCCAAGGCGACGCATCGCGTGATCAAAGGTGACCAATGACCGAATCGCCGCAAGAGATTTACCTCGCCCGGCATGGCGAGACCGCCTGGTCGCTAACCGGGCAGCACACCGGGCTGACGGACCTTCCGCTCACGCCGCGCGGCGAGCAGAACGCCCGCGCGCTCGGCCAGCGGCTGCGGGGCCTTCGGTTTGCGCACGTTTTCACCAGTCCGCTGCAGCGCGCGGCGCGGACCGCCGCCCTGGCAGGTTTCGCCTCGGCCGTCGCGGACGCGGATCTGGTCGAATGGAAGTATGGCGACTACGAGGGCCAGACGACCAAGGAAATTCGCCAGAAGCAAGCCGACTGGGACATTTTCGATGATGGTTGTCCCGGCGGAGAGTCGGTGGCGGAGGTCGCCGCACGGGCGGATCGCGTTGTTGCCCGGCTCCGCGCTGGACGGCGAGGACGGCCACCTGTTGGTCTTCTCGCACGGCCATTTCCTGCGCGTACTCGCCGCCCGCTGGCTGGGTCTGGACGCCTCCGCCGGCCGCTATCTCATGTTGACAACGGCCGCGTTGAGCACCGTCGGTTATGAACATGGTCAGGCCGACCCGGTGCTGCGGCTGTGGAACGACTGCCGGCACGTGCAGTGATCGCTTCTACCTTACGGTTTGCCTTAACTGGTTAATCCGCAGCTCGGTCGATTCCATCCAGCCTGCGCAACTCTGCGATAGTTCGTTCAATTGTTCATACTCCTTGCTAAGGATGGCTATGGCGAAGTCGGTTTGCCCGCAATCAACGGCGTAGTTAGCGATTAAATGAGCATCTCCGGTCTTGCCGCCAATTTGAAAGCGGCCGTATTCCAGGTCCAGGCGCCTTCGAAGATAGCGTCGACAGACCGGAAGCGGCTCTTTCATCACCACAGCCAATATCAATAGCTCGCTCTCGATCATTCTCAGGCAATGAAGCCGTAGAAACGGCTCGTCCGCAAATGTTTTGTTGACTCTTGCTCGCAGCCTCTGAAAGACCTCCTCCGCCTCGGCGAAAGTGCCTTTGCGGCACTCCACGCCGGCGAGGGGGATTTCTCGAACTTCGGCTGGAACGTCGATCAGCGGCTGGTATTGAAAACCGTGAATGCTTTCTTCCATTGGAACTTTTCCGCAGACAAAAGACGTAATCCGGGCCGCACAGCGCCGCAATCCACACGTTTGTAATTGATTTTCTTGCAGACAGCCCAAGAATAACTGTTATTCTTGAATCGTAATCGTTTTTCCACAGAACGCCACGAGTGAAAGAAGCCGCCAACCGGCGCAATTGAGACCAGCCGTTTATCCAGCATCCCGTTCATGCTGGCGCACTCAGCGGTCAAATCGTTCTTCTAACGCGGCGCGGCTGATTGTTTTCTCTTTGCGGCGCGCTGAGATCAGCCCCCAGAACGTGTCACTTGCGCCGAGCTCAATTTGCTCGTCGTCGAGCCCTTGGACGCCGACCACCAATGCAACCGGGTTGCCGCCGCGCATTACGACCACCGGTGCGGATTGAGCGTCCGTTACGCACGCGTCAAGGTTCATTTCTTCGATTTCGATCGCTTTCACATAGCAAGCTTGGCGATTCTTCCCGCCGTATTACGTGCTCCTGCGCCGCCTCATCGCGCCACCGTTAAACTTTCGATCGCGAGCATCGCGTTCATGCTGCCGCTGCGAAAGCCTTCCATATCGACCGAGACGAACTTGAAGCCCGCCGACTTCAGCGTCGCAACGACCTCGTCGCGAAAGCCCGGCTCGAGCAGCCGCGGCAGGGCGTCGGGCGAGACCTCGATTCGCGCCACGTCGCCCTTGTGGTAACGGACGCGCAAAGGTTGAAAGCCGTGCTCGCGCAAGAAGGCTTCCGCCGCGCCGATCATCGCCAGCCGCTGGGGCGTCACCGTCTCGCCGTAAGCGATGCGGCTGCTCAGGCAAGGCGTCGCCGGCTTGTCCCAGACAGGCAGTTCCCAGGCAAGCGCCAATTGGCGAATTTCGGCCTTGCTCAGCTCGCATTCGGCCAGCGGGCTGCGGACTTGCCGCTCGCGGCCGGCCTTCATGCCGGGCCGATGGTCGCCGCGATCATCGCGGTTCGTGCCGTCGCAAACGACCGCCACGCCCAGCCGCTCGGCAAGCTGCTGGACCTTCAGGAACAACTCCGACTTGCAGAAGTAGCAGCGGTTGCCGTTGTTCTCCTGGTAGCCGGGGATGGTGAGCTCGTCGGTATGCAGCACTTCGTGCCGGATGCCGATCTGCCGGGCGAGCGCGGCGCACTCCTCCAATTCTCCGCCGGCGAGGCTGGCGCTGACGCCAGTGACGGCGACGGCCCGATCGCCCAGCGCCAGTTGTGCCGCCTTGGCAACGACCGTGCTGTCCAACCCGCCGGAGAAGGCGACCGCGCAACTGCCGTAGCTTCGGAGAAGATCGAGCAGTCGGTCGCGTTTTGCCGCAAGTTCAGACATCGTCGAGTTTTCAGTTTTCAGTGTTCAGTTTTCAGTAGCTGAACACTGAAAACTGAAAACTTGAAACGTCCTCCGCCGCAATGCCGTGGCGATGGGTTTTTGAGAGCCCGTCTTGCTTAAGGGGGCGCCTGGAACCCGGGTTGTGTGATCCGTTGCCTCGCCCGAAGGCAGGGTCATCGGCTATACACGCGGCCAAGTCCTTTAAGTCAGGCGTCCTACGGGCATCTTATCGGCTCACCAAAAATTGCATCCGCATCACGAACATGGAAGAGGACTATGGAATGGTAGCAGAGTTGGCGCTGCGGGACAAGAAGTTTGCGGGGCGAAGGGCAAGTATCAGACACGTCAACGCTCAAATGGCAGGCGTGAAAAAGGCGCATTTCGGGCATGGACGTGTCCGAAAACCGGCTGGTCGCGCCTATAATAGAAGGATCGCTTTTCGTACTGGGGATCTTTTTTTATGGCATCCACGCCAGAGGACCGCGCCAAGAATTCCCACGGTTTCGCTAGGGAAAGCCGCGTGGCGGAGTTTGTCCGGCTGTTGACCGGCAATGAGAGATATCTGAAAAGCTACATACTGTCGCTAGTCCCCAACTTGGCAGATGCCGAGCAAATCGCGCAGGAAACGAGTCTGCGACTATGGGAACAGTTCGGACAGTATGACCCCTTCGAGGGGGATTTTTCGGCGTGGTCGCGGTCGATCGCACACTATCAGATTTTGACTTTCCGCAAGAAGCTGTGCCGCGAGCGACTCGTTTTCAGTTCCGAGATGATGGAAATGCTCGCGGCTCGCACGGCGGCGAGAGGACCCGAGCTGGCCGCGCGGCAGGAGGCCTTGATCGACTGCCTGCAAAAACTGCCCAATCATGCCCGCGAACTGATCCGCCTTTATTACGTGGTCGGCATGAAGCTCCGCGAGGCGGCTGAGGCGCTCGGGCGCACTGCCGCGGCGACGGAAAAGGCCATCGTCCGCATCCGCCACGTCCTGCGCAACTGCATCAACTCCACCATGCAAAGGGACGCAGACCCATGACCGGCCGCAAGCCTCTGCCACCGCAATGGTTCGCCGAACTTCAAGGTTTGATAGATGCCGCGCACCAGGGCGGCATCCGGCCCGGTCAAATGAAGCGTCTGGAAGAGCTGCTGCGTGATCCGACGACGTGCGACCTCTACTTGGAGTTGGTGTGGGAGTCGGACGTGCTGGCCACTTGGGCCAAAGTGTCTGAGCAAGAGCGGCTGGCGGCGATACGGCGGGCAGCCCGTCCGACGGTCCTTGGATTTCTGCACTCGTCGCTTCGCCTCGCTGGGCGGACGATCGGGCGGCATCCCGCGGCCGCGGCCTCGCTGGCGCTTGTCGCGGCCGTCTCCTTGGCCGCTTGGTTTGCGTCCACGCCCGTGCAGCCGCAAGTGGCGTCACACGAAGACGGCAGTCGTTCCGCCCTTCCGATCAAAACTGCGCCGGAGTTGGCTTCGGACGAGGGGGCGCAAGCGGACGAAGAAGACGCCAGCGAGGAAGACGCGGACGAAGGATCGCCGCAGTTTCCTGCGCGTCGCCGCGTCGCCAATCCCGTCGCGCGTCTCGCTCGGGCGGTTGATTGCCTGTGGTCCGGCGGCCCCGATGCACCGGAAGCGGGCGACGATCTGGCGGCAGGCGACAAGCTGGTGCTCCGCAGAGGTTTGGCCGAAATCGTTTTCGGGGCACCTGCGCAGCGGGTCGGCGGCGCGCGGATGATTCTGCAAGGCCCAGCGACGCTGGCGGTCCGCTCCCGCGCCAGCGCTGTTTTGGATCGCGGCAAATGTACGGTAACCGTTGAGAACGCTTCGGCTCGCGGCTTTGAGATCCACGCGCCGGGCATGAAATACACCGATCTCGGCACCGAGTTCGGCGTCGCGGTGGCTGAGAGCGGCGCGCAGGAGGCCCACGTCTTTCGCGGAAAAGTGCAAGCGGAGCGGGCGATCGAAGCAGCGACAGGAAGAAAGGGAGACGGGGAGAAGGGGAGAAAGGGAGATTCAGAACAATCGAAGTCTCCCCTTCCCCCCTTCTCCCCTTCTCCCCTTCTCCCCCTCTGTTCTTCTCCCCCTCTTGTTCTCACCGCCCATCAGGCCATCCGGGTGGCCACGCCTGACGCGGTGGGGAAGGCGGCCAAACCGATCGAGCTCATTGCGGCGAATGCCAAAGAGTTCGTCCGCGCTCTGCCGCCGCCGACGGCCCTCGACCTGGTGGATATCGTCGCCGGCGGCGACGGCCTTTCTGCGCGCGCAACCGCGAGATCAATCCCACAAACGGCCGTTTCAGCGACGAGACGGGCGGCAAGGACAACATCGTCCCTGGCCAGGGCACCGTCTTCCAGTCGGACCACGAGTACCACCGCGTACCGGCCAACCAATTTATCGACGGCGTATTCATCGTGCATGGCGGCAAAGGACCGGTGCAAGTGGACTCCGCCGGGCATCGCTTTTCCGGATTTGCCAAAAACGGCGGCCTGACCGCCAACATGATTCAGGCGGCCGGTGCAACTCCCGCACATCCTCAGCGCGTGGTTCACCGCCAAGCAAAACAACGTGCCGCAAGTGGGCGGCGTTGACTACTCGTCCGTCGGGCACGGAGCACTGGTGGTTCGCAGCAACAAGGGGATCACCTTCGACCTTGCGGCGGTCCGCGCGGCGCATCAGGGCTATCGTTTGCTTGCGTTCACGGCTGTGGCCGGCAACTCCTGCCGCGAGAACACTCCGCGTCCGGGCAGCTTTTGGGTATTCGTCGATGGCCAGCTACGATTACAGCGGCGAAACGTGCCGGTCAATAGCGGCCCGGTTCCGCTGGAAGTCCCCTTGCAGCCGGCCGACCGCTATTTGACGCTCGCCGCCACAACAACCGCGGCCAACGGCATCTGGAACGGGACCATGTTTGGCGACCCGAAACTCAAACTGGCGGCGACCGAGGGGTCACCGACGGACGCCAACAAGGCAGATTAAACGACAACTGGGCTGAATGGCAATCGTATTTGTCACAATCTTTTTTCAACGAGAAGGCCGCTCGCCGGCCGTGCATCAAAGCGAGGGTTCGTTCCCATGAACATCCGTAAATACCTGACACACGCGTTTGTTTTTCCGGCGTCGGCAGCCGCGGGGGCGATTTGTCTGGCCTGCCTTTCGGCGGCGCCGGCCGGCGCGGCCACGTTCACCTGGAGCGGGGCCAACTTCGCCACCGACCTCAACTGGTCCGACATGGCAAACTGGAACCCCAACGGCTCCGTGGGCGGCAACTCGGTCGTTTTCAACAACGCGGGCGGGACCAGCGCTGCTTCCAGCGCCGCCACGAGCCTCGTCGATCAAAGCTTCACGATCAGTTCGCTGACTTTCACCAACACCGGCACGAGCACGAACTCCTACCAGAACCTTGTCATCGGCAGCACCGGCGGCGCAACGACCTTGTCAATCACCGGCGCCGGCCTGACCTTCGGCTTGACGAGCACGTCGAACGCAAACCTTCAAACCAACGTGAACATATCGGGGCCCGGCGCTTTGACGGTCAGCAACTCGTCCGCGAATTTCGTTCTCGGTCTGACGACCAGCACCGCCAACGGGTTCGTCGACACGGTCAACATGAGCGGACTGGGCAGCTTCGCCTTCAGCGGCTCCAATTTTGACGTGGGCGCGTGGACCGGCAGCGGCGGCTCGCGCTCAACCGGGGGAGTCTTGGACTTGGCCTCAACCAGCTCGATTACCGCCAGCGCGACAATCGATATCGGCGACAACGGCGCCGCGACGAACACCTCGAATCTTACCAGCACGCTCGCTTTGGGTACTGGCACCAACACGATCTACACCAGCCAATTCAACGTTGGCCGCACCAAGGCGATCGGCAGCGTCTTCTTCAATTCGACCGCCGGCTCGGCCGCCGGTGTGACGATCCGCGGCAGCGCCGGCGGCAGCAGCCGCGTAGCGACGGTCAGCATCGGCGACCACACTGCCGCCGCGTCAACAAACGCCAGCGGCACCATGGATTTCTCCCTGGGCCAGGTCAACGCCATGATCGGCAACCTGTACGTCGGAACGTGCGACAACGGCGGGAGCACAGGCGACGGCCTGGGCACGTTCATCATGGGGCCCAATCCGAACAGCGTGGTCGACGTGACCTCGATGAATCTCGCCACTCACGCCGGCCGTACGACCGCCACCGTGAACGTAGAAGGGGGAACGTTCGCTTTCGGAACCATTCCCGCGGCACTGGGCACCGCGACCGTCTCCTTCAGCGGCGGCAGCACGATCTGCTCCAACACCGCCAGCAGCACGGAGACGCCTGCTTTCAACTTGGGCACAAGCGGCGCCAGTTCCACCGTGACCTTCGGCAACCTCGGTCTCGGCTACACCGGCTCGTTGAACTTCAACGGCGCGGCGACGCTGCTGGGCAGCACAACGCTCCAAGTGAACGTGCCCACCACGATCAGCGGCAGCATTACTGATAACGGGCACGGGTACGGGCTGACCACGCAGGGGCCGGCCATAATTTCCTTGAATAACAACAACACCTATGGCGGCGGCACGTTCGTGCTGGGTGGCACGCTACAAATGGGCTCTGGTTTCGGCTCGGCGTTGGGCAGTTCCAGCGGCGCGGTCACGGTCAACGGCGGCTTGCTGGACATCAATGGCAACGCCGCCACGACTGGCCCGGTCACCTTGGCCTCCGGCAGCATTATCGACAGTTTCGGCGGCGGTTCGATCAACGCCACCGGCTACACGCTGCAAAGCGGGACCGCAAGCGCGGTGCTCAGCGGCACCGGCGCATTGACCATGAACGGCCCGGGCCTCGCCGTGCTCACCGTGGCGAACAACTACGGCGGCCTGACCACGATCACCGCCGGCACGCTGGCCCTCGGCCCCTCGGGCGTCATCGGCGGCGGCGGAATAACGGTCAAGCCAGGCGGCGTGTGGGACGTCTCGGCCTATGGCCCGGCGGGCTACTCCTTCAACGGCGGCGTGCTCACCGCTGGCCGCACTTCGTCGCTGGGCATCGACGTCAACGGCAATCTGAACGTGACGAATGGCACCATCGCGCAGTCCTCTGCCAACAGCACCATGACCGTCAACGGCAATCTGTCGCTAACCTCGGCCACGATCAATTACTCTGCCGGCGACACGATCGCGCTGGTGGGCGGCGGCGCCATGAGCCAGGGCGGCGGCGATTCCATTGACTTGCTCTCGACCATCGGCACCGGCACCTACACGCTCTTCACCGGCAGCAGCGTTCCGGCCAACCCGGCAAGCTACTTGACCATGACTGGGAACGTGAGCAACCGGCAAACCTACGCCTTCAACACGTCCGGCAACACCGCCGTGACCCTCACCGTCACCGGCGCCGGGCAACCTGCGGTGGGTCGGCGGCAGCAACAGCACATGGGACACCGACGGTTCGCAGAACTGGTTCAATCTTTCCACCAACGCGGCCGATTTCTTCTTTACCGGCGATAACGTGACGTTCAATGACACGCCCGGCACCGCGACGGCGGTCAACATCAGCGGCACGGTCCAGCCGGGCAGCGTCACCGTCAGCAACACCAACGCCAACTATACCTTCGGCGGGGGCGGTTCGATTGGCGGCGTCGGCTCGCTGACCAAGAATGGTCCAGGCTCGCTGACGGTCAACACCGGCAACAGCTACATCGCGGGCACGTTCCTGAACGCCGGACTGCTGAACCTGGGCAATGCCTCCGCGCTGGGCAACGGACCACTGACGATTTCCGGCGGCTCCTTGGACAACACCAGCGGCTTGCCCATAACGCTCAACGGCAGCCCAGTGAACGTTAACAGCAGCTTTACGTTCGTGGGCACCAATCCGATCAATACAGGGACCGGCGCGGTGACGCTTGGCGCCGCGCCGGCTGTAAACGTCAGCGGCGGGACGCTGACCGTCGGCGGCAGCATCTCCGGACCCTACGGCCTAACGATGACGGGCTCGGGGATGATGGTCCTGGGCGCGCCGAACAATTACACCGGCGACACGAGCATCGCGCAGGGCACGCTGCAGTTGGGCGCCACCGGCGCGATCCCCACCGGTGCCGGCACGGGCAACGTCGTCTTCACCAACGCCGGCGCCTCGGCCGTATTGGACCTCAACGGAAACAATGCGACCGTCAACGGACTTTCCCAGCCCAACACGTCCACCACGAACATGGTGGTCAACAACGGCTCGTCCGTGCTCGCCACGCTCAGCGTGGGCAACAACAACAACACAAGCACCTTCGCCGGCGTCTTGGCCGACAACAACAACGGCAACGGCGGCACGCTGGCGCTGACGAAGCTCGGTACGGGAGTGCTGACCTTGGCGGGCAGCAACGCCTTTAGCGGACCGACGACTATCAGCGGCGGCACGCTGACGCTGGCCCCGGGCGCCAGCCTGTCCGGCGCCACCTCAGTCACGTTTGCCGGCAACACTTTGTTCAACATCGGCCCCAACAACCAGGCCATTACTGGCCTGACAGTAGCCGACAGCTTCACCGGCACGGTGACCGGCGTCGGCAGCCTGACGGTGAACGCCACCGGCTCCATGCTCATCGGCGGCGCTAATCCCAATCAAACGCAAACCTTGGTGATGTCCAACCTGGGCGCTTTCAACTACAACGGTTCCAACAACGACATCTTCGACGCGGGCGCGCAATACACCGGCACGGCCTTGCCGAGCATCGGAGCGGGCACGGTCTGGCTGGCTGCCAGCAACGCGATCACGGCCAGTCGCTTCGGCGTGGCCAGCAACGGCAGCTACGACGAAGTCACAACCAACGTTTCCACCGGCCTCGTCTACCTGGGCCAGACCAACGTAATCAACGCCAGCACCGTCGAAGTGGCCTACAACAACTTCCGTTCGAGCGCCAACGGCACACTGGAGTTCGCTCCCGGCAGCGTCAATCCCACGCTGGGCCTTTACGGCATCGGCGGTCCCGGCAGTCGGGCCGAAGTCACGGTGGGCTTCATCGGCGCCTCCTCCTATAGCCAGTTTGCCACCGGTACGATTGACTTGGTCGCCGGCGTCACGGGAACGAGCGTGCTCACAGGCTATGTTGACTCGATGATCCTGGGCTTCCACGACTACAACAACAACGGACATCCGGCCACAGGCATCTTCAACATGGGGGCTGGGACACTGGATGCCAACTCGATCTCCATCGGCGACTTGGGGGCCGGCACCGTCGCCGGGGGCAACGCGACCGGCACGTTCTCGCTTAACGGCGGCGCGGTGCTGGCGGGACAGATCAACTTGGGCGTGTTCACGGCAACCGCCGGGACGGCCGGCGGCACGTTCAACCTCAATAGCGGCCTGGTCAGCGCCGCCGCGATCTCCAGCGGGTCGGGCAGCGCCGTCTTCAACTGGTCCAGCGGCACGCTCACCAACTACAACCCGATCTACGGCCTGGGCGGCGACAACGGCGAGAACAACCTTGCGGTCACCGGTCCGACCCTCGCGCTGGCCGCCACCGGCACGCACATGGTTTGGATCGATCAAGGTTTCAGCGGCTCCATCAGCTCCGTAATCACCGGCGCCGGCATGCTCACGGTGAACGGTCCGGGCGCGTTGAACCTTGCAGGCTCCAGCAGCTTCAGCGGCGGCACGACGCTCAGCAACGGCTTGCTGCAGATGGGCGGCCGCGGCGCGCTGGGCGTCGGCAGCTTGACCATGACGAGCGGCACACTGGACCTCAACGGCAACAACACCGCCATCGGCTCACTTTTCGCCGCCGCCGGCCTGATTACCGATAATAGCCCCGCCACCGGGACGACCACGCTGACGGTCAACCAAACGGCCGCCGCGACCTTCGGCGGCACGCTGCAGGACGGCGCCAACGGGACGTTCGTGGCATTGAACTTCAACGGTCCCGGCACTTCGCTTACCTTGGCTACGGCAAACCACTATTCGGGCCCCACGACGATTACCGCGGGCACTCTCGCGCTCGGCCCGGCAGGCACGGCGGGCAGCGGCAATCTCACCATTCAGCCCGGCGCCGTGTGGGACATTTCGGCCTACGGGCCAGCGGGCTATACGTTCAGCGGCGGCCTGCTGACCGCCGGCCGCACCGCGTCGGCCGGTACGGACATCAACGGCACACTCAAGGCGCAGAACGCGGCCCTTTCCGTGGCCAACGGTAGTGCCGGCACGATGACCATCAGCGGCGGCCTGGGCCTCAGCAGCGGCACGTTGAATTATGCCGCGGGCGATCTGGTGGCTGCCGGCGGCGGGCTCACTTTCGGCGGCACCGATTACGTCGTGCCCGTCGCGCTGTTGAGCGCCGGCAGCTATTCTCTCTTCACTTACAGCGGAGCGGCGCCAAACACGGCCGACCTCACTATGGGCGGCATCTACGGCAACTCCGCGAGGGAGCACTTCAGCTTCGCGGCTTCGGCGGGGGTTGTGACTCTCAGTGTCAGCGGCGGGCCCGCCAACCTCCGTTGGTTCGGCGGCAGCAACAGCACGTGGGACACCGCCACTTCGCAAAACTGGACCAACCTCTCAACGAATGCGGCCGATTACTTCTACGGCGCCGACAACGTGATCTTCAACGACACGCCCGGCACCGCGACGGCGGTCAACATCAGCGCCGCGGTCCAGCCGGGCAGCGTCACGGTCAGCAACACCAACGCAAGCTACACGTTCGGCGGCGCCGGCTCCATTGTCGGCATCGCCTCTCTGGTCAAGAATGGTCGCGGTTCGCTGACGATCAACACGAGCAACAGTTACACGGGCGGCACCTTCCTGAATGGCGGGCTGCTCAACCTGGGCAACGCCGCCGCAATCGGCAGCGGAGCATTGACAGTTTCCGGCGGCTCGCTGGACAATACCACCGGCACGCCCTTGACGTTCAGCGGCAATCTGCTGAACATCAACGGCAGCTTCACCTTCATCGGCACCAACACGCTCAATACGGGCAGCGGCGCGGTGACGCTTTCCGCCAATTCCACCGTGACCGAGAGCACCGGCACGCTGACCGTGGGCGCGACCATATCGGGATCCGGCGGTCTTACGACTTCGGGCACCGGCATGACGATCCTTGCCGCCGCGAACAGCTATACCGGCAACACGGGCATCGCCGAGGGCACGCTGCAGTTCGGCGCGACGGGCGCGATACCCACCGGCGCGGGCACCGGCAACGTGGTCTTCACCAGCGCCGGCGCCTCGGCCGTATTGGACCTGGGCGGCAGCAACGCGACGATCAACGGCCTTTCCCAGCCCAACGCCTCGACCACCAACGTGGTGGTCAACAACTTCGCAGGCGCGGGCCAGGTCACGCTCAGCGCGGGCAACAACAACGCCACAAGCACCTTTGGCGGCGTCTTGGCCGACAACAACAACGGCTTCGGCGGCACGCTGGCGCTGACGAAGATCGGCACCGGCATGTTGACACTCGGCGGAACGAATACCTATAGCGGGGCGACGACGATCAACGGCGGCACGCTGGCACTGTCCGCGGGCGGAAGCCTGCCCAGCACATCGACGGTGAACTTTACCGGCAATGCCACGTTCGGCGTCGGCAACAGTCAGGCGATCGTCGGGCTTGCCGTGGCCGACAGCTTCACGGGCACGGTGGCGGGGTATCCGTTGGCGGGACTCGGCAGCCTGACGGTGAACGCCACCGGCTCGATGCTCATCGGCGGGGCCAATCCCAACCAGACGGAAACGCTCGTTATGTCCAGCCTCGGCGCGTTCGCCTACAACGGCGGCAGCTACACGTTCGACGTGGGCGCGGAATACGCGGGATCGAGTTCGACGTTGTCGAGCGCCGGCGCCGGGACCGTCTTTCTGGCCGCGAGCAATACGATTACAGCCAGCGTCTTCGGCGTGGCCAGCAACGGCAGCCAGGACGAGGTCACGACAAACGTTTCCACCGGCCTCGCCTACCTCGGCCAGTCCAACGTGATCAACGCAAGCGCGTTCCAAGTCGCCAACAACGGCAACACCAACCAACGGACGAGCACCGGCGGCACGCTTCAGTTCGCCGCGGGCAGCGTCAATCCCACGCTGGCCATCTACGGCACGGGCGGCCCAGGCAACCGCACCGAAATCACGGTCGGCAACAACGGAAACACGTCCTACAGCCAGTATGCCACGGGTTTGGTCGATCTGGTCACCGGGGTCACGGGGAACAGCGTGCTCACCGCTTACGTCGACCAGATGATCCTGGGCCAGCATCCCTGGTACAACAACGGACACCCTTCCACCGGTACGTTTAACATGGGCGGCGGGACGCTCGATGCCAACTCGATCACTCTCGGCGACTTCACCGCCGGCACGGTCGCCGGCGGCAGCGCCACCGGCACGTTCTCGCTTAACGGCGGCACGGTGCTGGCGGGCCAGATCACGTTGGGCGTGCTCGCCGCGGGCACGTCCGGGAGTTCCAGCGGGACGTTCAACCTCAACAGCGGCCTGCTTCAGCGCGAACACGATTTCGGGCGGAGCCGGCAGCGCCGCCTTCGACTGGTCGGGCGGCACCATCGCCAACTACGACCCGATCTACGGTCTCGGCGGTGACGCGGCCGAAAGCGGCCTCACGATCAGCATTCCCGCGATCGCGCTGACGGACACGGGCATGAACACGTTTTGGATCAATACCGCACAGACCGCCGCCGTCAGCTCGAACATCAGCGGCAGCGGCGCCATTGCCAGCACGGGACCGGGCACGCTGGTGCTCAGCGGCACTGCCGGCACCTTCACCGGCGGGCTCTACGTCTCCAACGGGACTGTGGTTTTGACTAATAACGAGGCCGTTGCCGACGGCGAGAGCTTGACCGTCGGCAACGCCTCGCTTTTCTCCACGGCTTCACCCGCAACGGCGGGCGGAGCGGCATCCTCCACTGCGGTGCCCGAACCGGGTACGCTTGCGCTGGCGCTGGCGGTCCTTGCCGGCGCGGCCCTTTGGCGCCGCCGAAGTAGGTCCGTTCTGCCGGAACGGACTATTGGCGGCCAACGTTGGTGAGTGGCCGGAATCTCCGTCTGGAAGCCACAATAGTCCATCTCGGCAAGACGGACCTACTTCCCGGAATGGACTATTGGCGGCCAACATTGTTGCGAACGGCGCTTTATAGATTGCCGGGCGAATTGCGGCTAGAATGGGCCAAACGAACCCGTTCTCACCGGCCGCAATATGTCCCTGCTTTCCGATTTACCGAAACTTTTTCGTACCAAGTCCATCTCGTCCGAGGTCTCCGATTCCGAGCGCCCCTTAATGCGCGTCCTCGGTCCGATCAATTTGACCATGCTGGGCATCGGCGGCATCGTGGGCGCGGGGATCTTCGCGCTCATTGGCGAGGCCGCGGCCGGCAAGGACGGGCGGCTTGGCGCGGGGCCGGCGCTGGTGGTCTCGCTTGCATTGACGGCGGTAGCGTGCGGGTTCGCGGGACTTTGCTATGCTGAATTCGCCTCCATCTCGCGCGTTTCCGGCAGCGCTTACAGTTACGCGTATGCCACGCTCGGTGAATTGGTGGCATGGATTATCGGTTGGGATTTGGTCCTGGAATACGCGGTGGGAAACGTGGCCGTGGCGATCCCGTGGTCCGGGTACTTTCAGGATCTGATCAATCCCCTTCTGAAACGGCTGCACGACCACTATCCGGGCTGGACCGTGGATGCGTTTCCCAAATGGCTGGGGACCGATCTCCAAACCGCAATGGAAAAACAGGAGATTCGGGAGCTTTGCCCGCGCATTTTCGGAATGCATTTCGCCTTCAACCTCCCGGCCGTGTTCATCGTGGTGGCCATCACCGCCTTGCTTTTCGTTGGCGTCAAGGAGAGCGCGCGGGTCAATACGCTGATGGTCGTGATAAAGCTGATCGTGCTGGCGTTCTTTATGATCGTGGGAGCGTATCACGTCAAGTCCCAGAACTTGTCTCCGTTCATGCCCAACGGATGGTCCGGCGTTCAAGCGGGAGCGGCAGTAATCTTCTTCGCGTTCATCGGCTTCGACGCGGTGTCGACCGCCGCCGAAGAATGCCGCAATCCCCGCCGCGATCTGCCCATCGGCATCCTCGGCTCGCTCGTCATTTGCACGATCATCTACATGCTCGTGGCGGTTGTGCTTACGGGAATGACGCCGTGGCAGCGTCTTTGTGTTGACGATCCGCTCTCGGACGCCATGCTGGCCGTCGGCGAAGACCGGGCGGCCGGCTTCGTCGCCTTTGGAGCGGTCGTCGCCACGACCGCCGTGTTGCTGGTTTTTCAGCTTGGGCAAACGCGAATTCTTTATGCCATGTCGCGCGACCGGCTGCTGCCCGGCGCATTGGCGAAGACCCATCCCCGTTTTCGCACTCCGCACGTTGCGACGATCCTTACCGGACTCTTCGTCGCCGCCGGGGCCGCGTTGTCGAGCATGGACGTCGTTGTTGGCTTATGCAATATCGGCACTTTGTTTGCTTTCGTCATCGTCTGCGCCGGCGTGCTCGTGCTTCGCTGGCGCGACGTGGTTCGCAACGACGCGTTTCGCAATTCGCGAGGCGCATCCCGGCTGGGCCACCTGCTGCTGTGGCGCGATTCGAATCCCGCGATCGGCTTTCGCACTCCGTTGGTGCCATGGGTTCCGATCTTGGGGATCGCATCTTGCGCCTGGCTGATGGTCGGGCTCGGCTGGCTCGCCTGGGTGCGCTTCGCCGTCTGGCTGGCCGTGGGGTTGGTGCTTTACTTCTGCTATGGTTTCTGGACTTCTCGGTTGCCGGCGGAGGAAGCGACCGCGAGCTGACCGGCGCGGCCGCCAGGGCCTGAGTCCCATTGCAAAAGACTGGAGATGTTTCGTGCGATAAGCCTAATTGTACGCTCCCGCCGGGCTTGCTCCGGCGGAGCGAAGAATTGGCCACTACAGCGCCACGCCGCCACCACCAGTTGGCGACTTCCGCTGCCGCCGACCGGCCTCCGGCCGGTCGGCGGCAGCGGAAGTCGCGATAGAAGCTTGGTGGAAAAGCCGAGGTAGTGGTCAATCCCGCGCTCCGCTGGGGCAAGCCCAGCGGGGGCGATCCTCATTGGCGTTTATGTCATTGTCTACGCGCCTCAACTTAGCCCACTCACGGCGGGAGAGGAGACCGGCGCCTACTTCCCGCTCGAGCGCCTCCATCTGCAGGCTACGGAATTCCTGCATCTGCCGCTGCACTTCCGGGCTGGCGGCCGGGGCGGGCTGGTCCGCCTGCTGGACCGGCGCTTGGTTGGCGCCGCCGAACGCGCGTCCTGCGAATCCGCCCCCTCCCATTCCCATTCCTCCGCTGCCGTTCACCGGCCTGTTCTCCGCATTGACGGCGGCGGACAAGGCGCCGCCACGCTGCACCTGGATCGCCAGGTTGCGGTCGAAATCGACGGTAAAGCCGTAGTCAACAATCCGCGCTTTGTCGGCCGTCGCGTTGCCGTCGACCGTAATGTCCCACCGCAACAATCCCTTCGGCCGCTCGGTCCGCAGGTAGACTTTGTCGGTGCTCAGCGGGTCCTTGGGGTCGCCCAACTGCACGCGGACGTCGTTGGGCCGGTCCGAGTAGGGCAGGCGGTCGAAGACACGCACCGGCACGGCCTCGCCCTTGAAGTTCTCAACCACCAGGCGATACTTGAAGGCCAGCTCGCGGTTTCCGCCTTGCAGGTTTTCCGCGCGGTCGGCCAGCTCGCGCCGGGCACGCAACTGTGGATCGGCCCCAAAGCCAACGACGAACGTCTGCCCGCGGGCGACGGTCATGATCTCCGCGCGGCCCATGAAGCGGCCTTCGAGATAGACGGTGATCGGGCCGGCCAACAGGTCTTCATCGCTGGTGTTCAACAGCTCGGCCTCGCGATAGACCTGGCTGGTGAGCACCGGCGCGGCGACGCAGTAGAACGCGCTCTTGAAGGTCGTCTGGAAGACCCGCACCATTTGCTGGTCCGTGCGGCTCGCCAGGCTAACGCGCGGCGGGAAGTTGGTAGGTGAGACTCGGCCCTTCGCCCTCGCGCGGCGTCCCCGGCATGTTGAGGATGTCCTTGCCCGTGGCCAGTTCAAGCGTCTGGCACTCGGTAGCGACCGTATTCACGCCCCAACTGCTGTCAAAATTCTCCTCGAAGGTCATGGCCGCCCGCTGCTGGGCCAGATAGCTCTGCTTCCGACCCTTGATTGACTGTGCTTGCTCCAGCACTTCGCGATCGCTCAGCCGAGCCGACTGCGGCGCGGCCACCAGCGCGATCGGCAAGGGAGCCAGTCCCGGACTTGACGCCGAAAGCGCGGGCGACGCCGTGGAAAGCGTCAGTTTCACGCCCGTCCAGTCCTCCCCCGTCAGTTGGGTAATCAAAGCGCTGCACTCCAGGCCCATTTCCTTGCGGTCCTTGCCGGCGCGTACGGTGTAGGTCGGCGACCAGCCGCAGTTTCCCACCAGATAGTTCAGGCGGAGCGATTCCTTGTCGTCCTTTGCCTTCTCCAAGAAAATGACCGCCTCGCGGACGGCCTTCTGATGGCGGCTGGTCAATTCGTCGTGCTTCCGCTGCAACAGTTGCAGTTCCTTGTTGATCTCCTTCGCCGCCTTGTCCAGGGCGACGATTTTTGTATTGAGCGCTTCCCGCTGGGCGAAGGCGAAGGTGGTCAGTTTTTCCAGGGCACCCGCGTCCAAAAAGCCGCGGGCCAGGTCCGTGTGGCCGGTTTGCACGGTGAACGCTTCCATCTTGTCGAGATAGCCCGACTGTGCCGTCGCGACCTGCCGCTCTTTTTCGTTCACTTGCAGTTTTTCACGGAGTTCTTCCATCTTTTCCTCCAGGGCGCGGACCTCTTCCCGCGGCTCCTCGCCGACGGCGCGGACGCGGAAGCGGACGGCGCGGATTTCCAGGGCCTCGCCCGCCTCGGCATAGAGGCTGTCGGGCACGATCTGCTCCGGCAGGCCGGCAACGACCAGCTCCTGGCTCCCCGCCGGGCCTTCGACGGCTACGGTGCGGGTGACGAGGGCTTGGCCGCGATAGAGGGTGACTGCGGTTACGCGGCCCTCCGTGGAAGGGACGGCAGGCGCCGGCCCGGCGGCGCTGGCGGATGCGGCAACGGCCAGAAGGCCGAGCAAATGCAGGCAGGCAACGGTCTTAGACGGACTCATGGCAAAGCTCCTGTGGTGAGGGGAATTGAAAAACGGGGTCCTAAGCGCAAGCAAAAGTACGAAGTGCGCGAGGAACTGGGCATGATTAGTCGTCGCCGGGTCTAAAAAAGTTCCCGGCGACTTCGACGCCATTCGCCGATTTTTGTAGCCCTGCTGCCCACCGACCCCGCGTCGGTGGAAGCCGTGAAAGGCGACGGTACAATCGCCCTTGAGATGGGAAACCAGATCTGCTCATCGAGACGCCGGAAAAGCCCCGTTAGCTCGGTCGTCGCCGCCTTCTCATATATATCGCTACGCGTCCGTATTCCCCGCCTTCCAAGCCGAGCAAGGTATGAGCTATGTCGATGTGCCGGCCAAGCTTGCTCGTCCAATTTCCGTCGGACAACTGACGCGCAGCGTGCGTCGGAAGACCGCCGGATTGATAGATCGCGATTTTCTCGAATTCAGCCTCACCGTCACCATTTGAACAAGGTTCGTATCCCAACGATGCAAACGCCTCGGCGAACGCATCTATAGTCTCACGCCTCGGCACAGAATCCGGCCAAAAGTAGACAAGATCGGGGTCCGGCCACCACCAAGCGTCATCGCGGACGGCTGCCCACGCGATGCAATTGTACTTCCGGCTTGCCGGGCTAGTTGTCGTGTAGCCCTCGGCGGCCGGATTCGGAAAGGATTCGTCCATGCCGCGCTCAATAACCTTGCTGGTCGGCCCAATTGACCCATGCGGTCGTCATTTTGTCTATCTTGCCGCGATCGGATTCGGCAACGGGGTCCTCGCCGGTAATCGCCTTGAGCGCCCAAAACCAATGGTCAGGCTCGCGGCGGAGTTCCTGAAAAATCAAGGGCAACGCGGCATCGCCCATGCCGATGATTTGTTGATATGCCGGATGCATAGCCATCGCGGTCGCCGACGAAGTGAAGGCCGTCGCGTTCCGCCATTCCTGCGCGAGATCCGCGAATTGCCGCTTCCGCGTCGTGGTCCCTGCAATCGCCGTCTGTGCCGATGTTTGCTCGGCTTGGTTTGACATTCCGGTTCTCCTGCAAGACAAGAAGGAAAGCCTCGACAACCATGCAAGCACGGCTTCCGCGCCGCGCTTCAAGGTTCATTGTACACTGTACAGCGACCGTCCCGCGGACGAAAATGGCTTTTATGTCCAAGAACCCCGCCTCCGAAATCGCCGCCTTGCGCGACGAAATCCGCCGCCACGATTATCTCTACTACGTCGCCGCGGCGCCGGAGATCAGCGACCGCGAATACGACAAGCTCATCCAGCGGCTTAAGGAGCTTGAGGCCGACCATCCGGAGCTGGTCACGCCCGACAGCCCCACGCGGCGGATCGGCAACCAGCCGGTGAGCGAGCTTGCGCAGATCGAGCACCGCGTGCCGATGCTCTCCATCGAAAACACTTACAGCATGGAAGAGCTGAAGCAGTTCGGACAGCGGACGGCCAAGCTGCTGCACGGCGAGCCGATCGAATGGGTGGTGGAGCTGAAGGTCGACGGTGTGGCCATCTCGCTGGTCTACGAAGACGGCCTGCTCAAGCAAGGCATCACGCGCGGCAACGGCCGCGTGGGCGACGACGTGACCCACAACGTCCGCACGATCAAGGACGTGCCCTTGCGCCTCCGCGGCAAGAAGCTCCCCCGCGTACTGGAGCCGCGCGGCGAAATCTACATGACCAATGCCGAGCTCGCCCGTCTCAACGAGCGCCAGAAGGCCGAAGGCAAGCCGCTGTTCGCCAATACGCGAAACGTCGTCGCCGGCACCATCCGCCAACTTGACGCGCGGGTCTCCGCCGAGCGGGGCCTGCGGTTCTTTTGCCACTCCGTCGGTTCGCGCGAGGGACTGGACGAGAAGACGCACATGGATTTTCTCCGGCAGATGCAGGACTACGGCATCCCCGTCACGCCCGGCGTCGAGTGCTTTGCCGACTTCGACGCCGCCGCGGAGCACTGCGAGCAGCTCGTCGGGCGGCTGCACGAACTGGACTTCGAGATCGACGGGCTGGTGCTCAAGGTCAACCGCTACGACCAGCGCGACCGGCTCGGCTACACGTCGAAGGCCCCGCGCTGGGTGATCGCCTACAAGTTCGAGAAGTACGAGGCCACGACCCGCGTCAACGGCATCCGCGTGCAGGTGGGCAAGACCGGCGCGATCACGCCCGTCGCCGACCTCGAGCCGGTCTCGCTGGCCGGCACGATCGTCAGCCGCGCCAGCCTGCACAACGCCGACGAGATCGCCCGCAAGGACGTCCGCGTGGGCGACGTGGTGGTCGTCGAGAAGGCGGGCAAGATCATCCCGCACGTCGTCCGCGTCGAGGTGGCCGAGCGGAAGGGCGACCTGCCGCGGTTTCACTTCCCCAAAAAGTGCCCGGAGTGCGGCACGGCCGTGGTCAAGGACGAGGGCGGCGTCTACATCCGTTGCCCCAATCCGCAGTGCCCGGCGCAGCTCAAGGAGCGGATTCGCTACTTCGCCGGCCGCAACGCGATGGACATTGAAGGGTTGGGCGACAAACTCGTCGAACAGCTTGTCAATCACAAGTTGGTCCACGGTTATGGAGACCTATACCGGCTGACGGCCGATAAGCTGATGGAACTGGAGCGAATGGGCCGCAAATCGGCGGAGAATCTTTTGGAGGGCATCGCGGCGAGCAAGGGCCGCGGCCTCGCGCGGCTGCTCAACGCGCTCTCCATCCGGCACGTGGGCAACCGCGTGGCAACCGTGCTAGCCGAGCGGTTCCGCACGATGGACGAGCTTTTGGCCGCCGAGGAGGAAGAGTTGAGCCGGACGATGGAAATTGGGCCGATCATCGCCAAGAGCGTTTACGATTTCCTGCATTCGGACTTTGGCGCGAAGGCGATCAAGGAGTTGCGCTCGCAGGGCGTGGTGATGGATTCGACAACGCCGGCAGCGGTCGCCGCAGGCGGACGAAAGCTGGAAGGAAAGACGCTCGTCGTCACCGGCACGCTCGTAAAGTACACCCGCGAGCAGATCGAGGAATTAATCTCGCAGTACGGCGGCCATGCAGCCTCCAGCGTTTCCAAGAAGACCGATTATCTCATCGCCGGCGAAAAAGCCGGCAGCAAGCTGGATAAGGCGAAGCAGTTGGGAGTGAAGGTGCTCAATGAAAGCGAGTTCGAAGAGCTGATCACTTCGTCTTGATCTCATCCAGCCGCTTCTCGATCCGCGGCACGAGCTCCTTGGGCAAAGGGGCGAAATTCGATGCCGCCACAAACTTCTGGCCGTCATGCAAGGCCCAGCGGAGGAAATCGACCACCTGCTTGCCTTTCGCTTCCGGCTGCACGTAGCTGCATTCGGCGTAAATCACGCCCGAAATCGGATACGAGTCCTTGCCCGGCTCGTCGGCAAGGCTGAAAGTCAGCTCGTCGGGAATCTCGTTCAGGATGGCCTGCAAGGCGGCTGTGGTATTGGCGGCCTCCGCGCGGACGAAGGCGGACTTATCGTGGTTCTGCACCGCGCCGTAGTCCAAGTTGATGTCCTGCATCCTAACGTACATGCGGTCGACGTAGCCGATAGCGCCGTCCGTCGAGTGGACCTGGATGGCCACGCCCTGGTTCCGCTCGGCGCCGACACCCCTCGGCCAGTTCACCTTGTCCGCGCCGGCACCGACTTGCTTTTTCCACTCCGGACTGACCGCGGCCAGATAACCGGTGAAGATCTGCGTCGTGCCGCTGGAATCCTCGCGGTGAACGACCACGATCGGCTTCGCCGGCAGCTTGACGTCCGGATTGAGCTTTTTCAGCGCCGGGTCGTCCCACCGATTGATTTTGCCGAGGTAGATTTCGGCCAGCACTTCGCCGGTGAAGTTCAACGGTTTCTTGCCTTCCAGCCCGGCGACGTGATATGCCGGCGCGACGCCGTAGAGCATCAGCGGGATGTAAACGATTTCGGTCCCATTCTTTTTCGCCTTCTCGCGCAACTCGGCCGACGCCGGCGCGTGCGTGAAGGCGACAGAATAGATGCCGTCCAGCATCCCCTTCGTGCCTTGCGTGGAGCCGACCGACTCGCAGACAAGTTCCACTTTCTTGTCGTCGCGATACTTCCCCTTCCAGAAATTCTCCGCTACGACCAGCACCGCCGCCGTGCCGCCAGTCACCAGTTGCGGATGACTTTGCCGGGGCTGATAATAGCTTGAGACAACCATCGGGCAAAAGCAGATCGCCAGCGCCAAACAGAGCCCGATGACCAGCATAACGGCGATACGTTTGACTGTGCCGCCGTCGTTGGAGGAGGGAGTATGGGTCCCTGGTCGGCAAGTTGGTTATCCATGATGAAAGCCCGGCGACTGCTGGCAAATAGAGAAAGGGATGAAGAATCGGTCGGCACATGGGAGTGACTGCGGCAAAAAGCACTTTCCCATCTTAGACGGGAGATGTTTAACTGCAAGGGACTGAATTGAAATCATCACGGAACGAAACCTTAAGCAGCTATCTCTCTCGGACCGGGGTTGGCATTAAAGTCAGCCATTCAAATTGACTGCGCGCGCCGCGAAGTTGCGACAGACCGCTGTCAATTCTGGAAGCCTATTGTAGCTTTTAACCCACACCTCATGGGGGTTGCAAACAGGCGTGAGGACGGGCGGGAGCGCGCAAATCTCGACCTTTCAAGGAGTTGGGTCAATAAACATGCGTTCAGATAAAAAGCCGCTTTTTTTGTAAAAAGCGAGGCACAGGGTTTGCTTTTGAGAAAGTTCGTCCAAGGCACACGGTCAAAGCCGGCATCGCAGGGTTCGGATGGACTTCGCCCGCGATTGTTCGTATTATAGGGCCGGGTCAGTTGTATTTGCTGGGCTTTTACCGCCGTATCCTTGGACCCGATGACGGAATTCCGCCTCGGAAACCGAACACTCCGGCAAACGGATACGTAGCAAAAATGAACGGCATAATTGAACAGGATGTACTGCGGTCGAACAATCAAACGGTCGTGGCCGCAGCCAGCGATGAGGAATTGCTCGTTCGCTACCGGGACCAAGGCGACCGGCCGGCGTTCGAAACGCTGGTTCACCGCTATGAGAAGGAGCTGTTCGGGTATCTGCGGAACTACCTTGGCAATGTCGCAATGGCTGAGGACGTGTTCCAGCAGACATTCCTGCAGGTCTACCTCAAATGCGACCAATTTGAGCCGCAAAGGAGATTCCGCCCGTGGCTGTATGCCATCGCCACCAACCAGGCGATCGACTACCGGCGGCATTTCGGCCGCCATCGTATGGCGAGCTTGGACCGGCGGATGAGCCATAGTGGGGAAAAAGAGAACGGCACGTTCGGCGAGTTGTTCGATAGCCCGGATCGAGGTCCCGTCGAGGAGAGCCAAAACCTCGAACAGGCCGACGAGGTCCGCCGCGCCGTGAACGATTTGCCGGAGCAGACGAAGCAGGTTGTACTCCTGGTATATTTCCAGGGGATGAAATATCGCGAAGCGGCCCTTGCCCTGGGTGTTCCCCTGGGTACGGTGAAAAGCCGGCTTCATGGAGCAATCCAGAAGCTGGGCGAAGTCCTGGCGGACAGCCGCGCCGCGACATAGTACACGGCAGCGACATTGAGCCGGTCCGGTAAGTTCGGGATGGACTTGTGTTGTGCCGCGTGTACTGGTTTTCGCACAGGTTCTTTTCGGGCAATTATGACGGAGCGGGTAAGACAACAGTTTTTCGACTACCTGCTGGGCGGCTTGGACGACTCTGAATTGAAGGACGTCCGCGCCCGTTTGGCGGCGGACCCCGCTTTTCGCGACGGGCTGGTCGCCGCCTATCGCGCACTTTTGCGTTTACAGGCGTCCGGTGGTGATGCCGAAGCTCCCCGCGGCTTGGCCGAACGGACGTGCAATGCGGTGTTTGATCCCGTTCAACGGCGGCGGCTGCGGATGTGCCCGCGGCGGCCAATGACGACGGCAACCGCGGCCGCCGGACGCGGCGGTCGATTCACGAGGATCGACGCCGCTGTGACAGCGGCAATCATTCTCATCGCCGGGCTGCTTATATTGCCGGCGGTGAAGGGCAGTCGCTTCCAGGCCCGCTTGGTCGCGTGTCAGAACAACTTGCGGCAGGTTGGTCAGGCCTTGGCGGAATACAGCCATCGCAATCACGAGTTGTTCCCTTCCGTGCCCGACAAAGGCAACTTGGCCGCCGACGGCATTTGGGCGCCGGTGCTGCAAGAGGAGGGGCTGCTGGATGAACCGCAGAAAGTGCTTTGTCCCGAATCGTCGCTGGCCCGGCAGGAAGACTTCCGCATTCCCTCGCTGGCCGATCTGCGCACGGCAGCCGGACGCGACCTTTCCCGCATCCAGCGGCAGATGGGCGGCAGCTACGGCTACTGTCTGGGCTATTTCGATCACGGCACGCTCCAGCCGACGCGGAACCTCCACCGCCAATACTTCGCCATCTTGGCCGATGCCCCTTCCGACACCCCCGAGCATCAAAGCCCCAATCACGATTTCGAGGGGCAAAACGTCCTCTTCGAAGACTTGCACGTCGCTTTCTGCGTGACGACTCGCCCCGGCGACGGGCGGGACGATATCTACACGAATGACTTCAACGAGGTCGCGCCGGGCAGTCATCGCGACGACTCCGTATTGGCGCCCAGCGGCACGCCGCCGATCGTTTTCGTCAGCCTTCCCAGCGGACGTTGAAGCGCGGCATCAATTCACCGTGCGGTGAAAATGCACATGCCGCCAGCGGCCGTTTTGCCGCTGCCAGACGCGGGTCTCTTCCGAGCGGACGGTTACGGGATTGCCCGACGAATCCAGCTTCTGCACGAGGCGGATGAAGCTGATCACCGCCACGTCGCCCATCACGCGCACGTGCGGGGTGCTGACGGTGATATTCAGCGGGCCGCCGGCCGCGGCAAGGTGGCCGCCAAGCTTGAAGTAAAAGTGATGGAAGTCGAGTCCTTCGACCCATTGCCCTTCTGTCTCCGGTTCGAAGCAGGTGAGACTAGGATCGCAAAGTTCCCGGTACGTTTCCCAATCGCCCGCGGCGATGCATTCCAGCAGGCGGCGGTTGACGGCCAGGAGTTCGTCGGTTGCAGGGTCGGGCATGGCGTCGGTTCCTTTCAGGCATGGAGCAGCGAGCGGGGAGCCGGGAGTAGAACAAGTAGACGACGTTCAGCACGGATTGACTCCCTGCTCCGTGCTCCCCGCTCCCAGCTTTAAGATTCCCAGCCGCGCGAGTTTCTCGCGGCATTCGTCGCGCTCGCGGCAGCGGGCCATGTCGGCCCAAGCGGGGTCGCCGGCGGCAAGGAAGGCCGGCTCTTCGGCGGGAATCGCGCCAGTGGCCGCTAGCCGGCCAACGACTTCCTGCTCCAAGCGCGTGAGCGTCATGCCGTGCAGGCGATAATCGACAAACGCCTCCCACGACAGCGGCACCAGCGGCGCGACGATCTCGCGTCCCATCGTCTCGGCGTAGCGGCGGATCTCCAGTTGGGCGTGATCGTCCATCCGCAATTGGAGAAAGTGAAACAGGTTGTGCAGGTCGACCTTCCAATAGGCTTCCGTATAGGTGGAAAGCGGCAGGTCCTTGCGGGCCTGCTCGCGGGCCACCCCACGGTCCAGCCGCCCCAGGTAGACCGCTCGGCATTGCTCCTGCAAGGCGGCTTCCTCGGCGGTGAGCTGCTCTCCCAGCGCGGTCTCCAGGCAGCCCTCGCTGCCCTGGCGGTTCGACTTCGCCTGTTTGCGCCACTGGTCGGCGGGCGTCTGTTGCGCGGCGTCGATGGCTACCGAGTAGCGCGTGCTCGTTTCGTTGACCGAGGCGGTGCGGTGGCGAATCCACTGCCGCCAGCAGTCCATCGGCACGCGGATGAGGAACTTCAGCTCGACCATCTCGAACGGCGTGGTATGCTGGTGCCGCATCAGGTAGCGGATCAGCGTGCGGTCATCGGATACCTTTTTCGTCCCCGCGCCATAGCTCACGCGGGCGGCCTCGACCACCGCCCGATCGTCGCCCATAATGTCCACCAAACAGACGAAGCCGTCGTCCAGAACGGGGAATTTCTTCCACCGCAGTTGTTCGGCTAGTTCGGCGCTTGTGGTCATCGTGGCATTGTAGCGGGGGATGAAAAGCAGAGGGAGGGGTAGGGAGTGTGGAGCAGGGAGCATTGAACGACGCGCCTTTGGGCGCGGGGGGTCCTTCCATCCGCCAGCATGGTTTGGCAGTTTCGCGCTCGCAGTCCCGGCTTCAGCAGGAATCTGTTGGAGTCCTGGCTATAGCCGGCAAGCGGGCGACGATCGAGCTGTGGCCGGAAGGGCCGCAGCAGGCTGATTTGGCGGCGGATTTCCTCCGCGCTGAAGAACGCGCCGAAGGCGCTCGCCTTCTTCGACGATCTCGCCCAATTCCACCGCAAGGGCTACGTGCGGCTGGATCGATGCGACCAAGCGGAAGCCCCAGGAGCGCGCCGCGCGCATCAAGGGAGTTGTGAAGCTGCTCAGTGCCGGCACGAAAGAGCGGCCCCTCTTGCCAACTCGGTTGTGCGGCCGGCGAATTGCTTAGTCCGCGCCGATGCATGTCCTGATTCTGTCTGCGGTGTCGTCTTTTTCATGCTTGTCGCCGAGTTCGATAATCAAGCCCCAATGTCCAACCAGTGCTGAGCCCCAGGACAATTCAACCGCGTCGGCGCTGTTGTGAATGACCAACCACAAGTTTAACTTTTCAATAGCGGTCGAGGATGCGAGGGCATTCCATTCCCTCCGGTGCCGAGACTCGATCCATAACGAGCGTCGATCCGTCCTTTCATCGAAAGAAGCCATGCATCAGCGGCAAGTTAATTCACCCTTGTAATTGGCGGACGGCACGCGGAGCGTGCCTGCTACTTTACTTACCCGGGGAGCGCCTGGCGCAGAAATCTCCCCGTCGCGTTCCCCTCGATCGCCGCAATCTGTTCGGGCGTGCCGGTGGCGACGATCTGGCCGCCGCCGTCACCGCCATCGGGACCGAGATCGATGATCCAGTCGGCCGTCTTCATTACGTCGGTATTGTGCTCGATCACGACGACCGTATTGCCCAGATCGACCAGCCGGCCGAGAACGCCCAACAGCTTCTTGATGTCGTCGAAGTGCAGTCCGGTGGTCGGCTCGTCGAGGATGTAGAATGTCTTGCCGGTATCGACGCGGGCCAGCTCGGTGGCCAGCTTGACCCGCTGCGCCTCGCCGCCGCTTAAGGTTAACGACGATTGCCCCAAGGCGAGGTAGCCGAGCCCCACTTCCTTGAGGCTGCTCAGCAATCGGGCGATCGCCGAATGGTTGGCGAAGAACTCCGCTGCTTCGTCCACGCGCAAGTCTAGCACGTCCGCGATTGAAAGCCCGCGAAAACGAATCTCAAGCGTCTGCCGGTTGAACCGCTTCCCCTCGCATACGGGGCACGTCACGTAAAGATCGGGCAGGAAGTTCATCTCGATCCGACGCTGTCCCTGGCCGTGACACTCTTCGCACCGCCCTCCTTTGCCGTTGAAACTGAAGCGGCCTGCGCGGTAACCCCCCGCGCGGGCGTCCTTCGTCGTGGCGAAGACCTTGCGGATCTCGTCGAACACGCCGGTATAGGTTGCCGGGTTGCTCCGCGGCGAGCGGCCGATAGGCGACTGGTCGATCTCGATCACCTTGTCGATCTGCTTCACGCCGCGGAGGCTTTTGTGCGGTCCGGGTTTCGGACCGCTGACCCCAAGGCGATGCACAAGCGCCGGGGCGAGCGTGTCGTTCAAGAGCGAGCTTTTGCCGGAACCGCTCACGCCCGTCACGCAAACGAGCGCGGAAAGCGGGAACTGCGCGGTGATGTTCTTGAGGTTGTTTGTTGTCGCACCTTCGATGGTAATCGCGCGGGCCATTGTCACCGGCCGGCGCTGCGGCGGCACGGCGATTTGCTCTTCGCCGGACAGGTAGCGGCCGGTGAGCGAGGTCGGATGGTCCGCCACTTCGTCCGGCGTCCCTTCGGCAACAATCAGCCCGCCGTGCCGGCCCGCGCCGGGACCGAGATCCACCAGCCAGTCGGCGCGGCGCATGATTGCCTCGTCATGCTCGACAACGACGACCGTGTTGCCGCGGTCGCGCAAGCTTTCCAGCGACTGGATCAGCCGCTCGTTGTCGCGGGGGTGCAGGCCGATGGAAGGCTCGTCGAGGACGTAGCACGTGCCAACCAATCCGGAACCCAGCCCGCTTGCCAGGCGAACCCGTTGCAATTCGCCGCCGCTGAGCGTTTCCGCAGGGCGATCGAGCGTGAGATAGCCAAGTCCGACCTGATTCATGAACTCCAGCCGGGAGAGGATTTCGCTGGTGAGCGGATCGGCGATCGGGCGGCGATCGGACTCGAACTGCAGCGAGCGGAAGAACGCCTCCGCCGCGACAACGCTCATCGCGGTCGCCTCGTGGATTGCGCGGCCCGCGATCCGCACCGCGCGGGCCTCCGGCCGCAAGCGGGCGCCGCCGCAGGCGGGACAGTTCGCTGTGCTCGCATCTTCGGCGGTAATTACGCCCAGACCTTCGCACGTCGGACACGCGCCGTAGGGACTATTGACGCTGAACGTCCGCGGCTCGATTTCCTCGAAGCTGACGCCGCAATTCGGACACGAGTACAGCGTGCTGAAAAGCTCGTCATGCCAAGCCGCTGCCGCGCGCTCTTCGAAACTGGCCACGATCAGCCCTTCGCCGTGGCGGATCGCCAAGCGGACCGACTCAGCCAAACGCGGCTGCACGCCCTCGCGGATTACCAGGCGATCGACGACGGCCTCGATCGTATGGACCTTGCGCGGCGAAAGCTCCGGCGGTTCATTGACCTCCTGCACTTCGCCGTCGATCCTCGCCCGCACGAAGCCCGCTTTGCGGATGCCCTCGATCGCCTCGCGTTGCTGCCCTTTTCGGCCGCGGACGACCGGCGCCAACAGCATCAGCCGCGTCCCTTCCGGCCTGGGCAAGCAGCGCGGCCACAATCTGTTCGGGCGATTGCGGGCGGATGGGCGTGCCGCATTCGTGGCACGCCGCTTCGCCCAGCCGCGCGTAGAGCAGCCGCAGGTAGTCGTAGATTTCTGTGACCGTGGCGACCGTGCTGCGCGGATTATGGCTGCCGGCGCACTGGTCGATGGAAATCGTCGGTTCCAGGCCTTCGATGAGATCGACGTCGGGCCGTTCAAGCTGCCGGAGGAACTGCCGGGCGTAAGGCGAGAGGCTTTCGATATACTGCCGCTGGCCCTCGGCATAGAGCGTATCGAAGGCCAGCGAGCTTTTGCCCGACCCGCTCGGGCCGGTGAGCACGACGAGCCTGTCGCGCGGCAGGTCGATATCGACGTTCCGCAAGTTGTGCGTCCGCGCGCCGCGGATGCGGATGCAGTCGGAAGTTCGCAGGATGTTGTCTCTCGAGCGGATCATGGTTATGATAATTGTATCGCACGAGGGCGAGATAATAGCTGGGAGGCGTTTGATCGGGATGCTACGTAACGGCACCGACCACGAACTGCGGCGGCCCGGCCTTACGCTGGTGGAGTTGCTCGTCGTACTCTCCACAATCTCGTTGCTATTGGCTTTGCTCTTGCCCGCGATTCTATATGCGAGGGAAGCGGGGAGGCGATCGTCCTGCCAGGGCAACCTCCGCCAGATTCTCTTGGCGGAAAAGCTGCGCGAAGGTTATCACAAGCCCCGCCAACCGAACTCCGCGCGGGGCTGGCAGATCGATATTCTGCCATTCATTGAAGCGAAACTGCTCGCCGACGAGATCGACAACAACCCCTCGCTCGATCCTGAAACAGTCTGTCCCCTCGCCCGTCGCCGTCCGGCGATCCTGTCATGTCCCTCGGCCATCGAGGTCGAAAGCACGATCCCCACGAATCCAGCGGCCCAATACGGAGGATGGTACGACGTGCCGCTTGGATCAAGTGAGCCGTGGATCATCAGTCCGGCTTACAACATGGCAGGCCAACAGACGGCGCACCCGGGCGGGTACAACCGCGGCAACCCGATTGACGGCGGCGTCAAATTCGTGGCGTCCGAATAGCGAGTTGTGGGAGCATGGCTACTACAACCGGAGACCGCGCTGACGCTCATGGAAATTGACAACCGACAACGTGGCCGACGTTGCTGCACCGGTACCAGTTCATTCTATTTCGTCAGCGGGATGTCTGCCTGGAAATCAAGGTCGAGCGCGGCGAGGACATCGAGGATTCGCTTGAGGCTCGCACCACGGTACTGAGTGGACTCGTATTTTTGAATCTGCTGCGGCTTCAGGCGCAGCTTCTTGGCAAGCTCATTCTGCGTAAGACCGCGGGCCAAACGTCCTTGAATCAAGACATGGGCGAAATCGCCAGAAGAGCGCATGTGCAACCGCGACGCATTTTGCAACTCCTCGAAGTCGCGGACTTCTTGCTTAAGCTCATCAATCTGCGAGCGCATTCCGGCCACCATCGCCTCGTAGAGCCGCGCGTGCATGTTGGCCTTTTCTTGGACCGAGGCCTTCAGCGCGCTGGAGAGTGTCTTGATTTGCTTCTTGGTCACGCTGTACTGCCGCTTGTTCTGAATCATCGTCATTCACCCAGTTCAACGAGGATAACGCCTCGTGCGTCGCCGTCCCGATCCATTTGAAAGAAGTCCAGGACGGTGCCCCCTTCCGCTTCACGGTCGGCAAGCCGCCAACGCGCGATCAGGAAGTCCACGCCGTATTTCCTTTTCATGCTCGACCTCGGCGGGCTAGTTTCCAGAAAGACAGCGTCCAATTTCGAGATGTCGACCGGGCCGGGAAGGTCATCCCAGCAGCCGTCGATGTCGTTCGGTTCATCTTTGTCGGACACGAAGCTGCCACCGATCCAAACTCTCGTCACGCCGGCTTCCGCGAGGTTCCGAAGTGCCCTGCGAAGGCCATTGAACAATCTCTTGCGCTTCACGGTCCAGGCGAACTTAGCCCGGATTTCGCGCAAAGTCGCGCTGTGAACGCCGGGCGGCAGGTTGCCATTGGCATCGAAGTCCGGAATTGCCGACATTGAGAACGCCCGATGGTTCGTTGTCGGCAACGCGAGTCAACCGACTTGCGCTTCATTGTATTATCAAACAACTTTTTCGTTGTGTCAAGGGGTTTCATGACCTCGAGTCCAATTGCAGTTCTTTATGCAGCGATTTGCCAAAGACGGAGTGTTCAGCGGCTCGTAGAGCGGCGGCCGAATCATCGTTCCGTCAATTATACGGACGGGATCGCTTCCTCGGCTTGGGCCTTGCGCTCGGCCTGTAGAAGTTTCTCGGCGACATCCAGAGGCTCGCCGGTGGGCAAGCGGCCCACGTCGTACATGCCGAAGGTGCGCATTAAAGCGAGCGTCTCGACGGGATCGACCAGATCGCCGTCGACGGCCTCGATACGATCGGGCAAGTGCGCGAGAAAGAGGTCCGCTTCGGCCTGCAACTGGTCGCCGATGTGGCTCGTTCCGCGGACGAAAGCCCCTTCGGGACCGCTCGCTTCCAACACGGCCGTGTAGCGGAGCTGGTCGCCGGGCAAGGCAGCGCGGTGGAACACGGCCCGGTTGACCTTGGCCAGCACCGTGCGTTCGCGGAATCCGCACTGGTCGTTGGCCAGGATTCCGCCCGCCCAGGCCAGACCTTCCACGATCAGCGAGCAGGGCAGCATGGGAAAGCCCGGCAGGTAATCGCTCAAAGGTTCTTCGGTCAGGCTCACGTTTTTGATCGCCACGGCGCGCTGGCCTCGGACGAACTCCGTGAAGCGATCAAGCCACATCCAGCGCACGGAGGGTCCAGGACACGTGGGGTGCTCCGGCGTGCCCGACATCACGCGCGCGAATTGCTTTCGCAGCTCGCGGAGCAGGTAATCGCGAGTGTCGGCGCGGAGCGGATATCGGTCGGCGAGATTGAACGCTTCCACTACGAGCCGTGCGCCGACGACGGCCTTGCCGTCGACCGCTCCCTGGGCCGCCAGTGTCGTGCGGTCTCCCTCCTGCTTTTTGATTTCGGCCGTCACAACCAGCGTTTGCCCCGGTTGGACGAGTCCGTTGAACTTGACGTTCCGCGCCTCGTTCAGCACCACGGCGCAGTGGGCGAAGTCCTCCGTGCGGCGGACGAGCCAGACTGCCGCCTGGAACATGGCTTCCAACATACACACGCCGGGCATAAGCGGCAGCTTGGGGAAGTGATCGTCGAGGTACTGTTCGTCGCCGGACAAATACTTTGCGGCTTCGATGCGTTGGCCCGGTTCGAGCTGCGTAATTCGGTCGATGAATCGGAATCGCATGATGGAAAGTCGGATTGCGGCGGCGCGTTTCCAGGCGATTATACCCGCTAGAAACTTTTCCATTGGTCGCTTAGAATATCGGTCAAGTTATTCCGCCAACGGAAGCATTCAACGGCCACTGGTAAGTTGTTTGGCAGCAAGTAGTTAAGACAAAAACGCCGATCGTTCGGGCATGGCACAAGACTATTACAAAACGCTGGGAGTTCCGAAAGACGCCTCAGCCGCCGATATCCAGAAGTCCTACCGCGACTTGCGCGGAAGAACCATCCGGACATGAACCCGGACAACCCCAAGGCGAAGAAGAAATTCCAGGAAATCCAGGCCGCCTTCGACGTGCTCAACAACCCGGAGAAGCGGGAGCTTTACGACCGCTACGGCAGTTCGTTCGAGACGATGGCCCAGGGAGCGCCTCACCCCGGCGCCGCGGCGGCGGGCGGTTGGGGACCGGCGCCCGGCGGTTTCACTGCCGAGGACGTCGACTTCAGCCAGTTCTTCGGCGACCGTTTCGGCGAGGGCCACGGGCTGGGCGACATCTTCACCCACTTCCGCAAGGCCGCCGGACGCGGCGCCGGCGCAAAACACCGCGGCCAGGACGTGGCGTCGGAAGTGACCATTCCCTTCGCCACCGCAGTCAATGGCGGTGAGGTGCAGTTGGGCCTGCGGCACGAAAATGGCCAAACGGAAACCATCGTCGTCAAGATTCCGCCCGGCATCGAGGATGGAAAAAAAATGCGGCTTCGCGGCAAGGGCGAGGCGGCCGGCAGCCGCGGCAAGGGCGAGGCGGGCGATCTGCTGCTGACGGTCCACGTCGCGCCGCACCCGTTTTTCACCCGCAAGGGCAACGATCTTTACGTCCGCCTCCCGGTCGCGCTGGGCGAAGCGGTGGCAGGAGCGAGCGTCGACGTGCCCACGCCCAGCGGCGCCGTCGCCCTGCACATTCCGCCGGGCACTTCCAGCGGCAGGCGACTGCGGATCAAGGGGCACGGCGTGCCGGGGAAGGACGGTCCGGGCGATCTTTTCGCCGAGGTGCTGATCGTCCTGCCGGCCAACATGACCGACGGCGACCGCGAGACGATCCGAGCCATCGACGCCCGCACGCCGAGCAATCCGCGGCAAAACCTGCGATGGTGAGAATGTCAAAAACAAGTGATGCGCGGTGGCACGCAATGAGCCGGGGCACCCGCTTGCGGGTCGCAAAGGGCGTGAAAGAGCGCGGCGAACACGCCGTTCGCAAGCCCAGGTACGTGCCACCCAGAAAATCGGTTGCGTGAGATGGGCGACCAGCGGTTCTTGCCTGCCTACCGGATCACCCGCGGCGCGGATTTCCAGCGGGCGTACCAGCGCCGCCTCACCGCGGGCGACGACCGCCTGCTGGTTTTCGTCTTTCCCAATGGCCTGCCCCATCCGCGTCTGGGCCTTTCCGTCTCACGCAAGGTCGGCGGTGCGGTGGTGCGCAATCGTTGGAAGCGCTGCATCCGAGAGGCGTTCCGGCTCGCGCGAGAGCAGTTGCCTTGCGGAGTCGATTTGGTCGTTATCCCGCGCCCGGACGCGGCACCGAACACCAAGGAGCTGCAAGAGTCGCTAGTAAAGCTGGCACGACGGGCAGCAAAGAGGATTTGATGGAAAAAAGTTGATGACAGAAATTTGATTTGGGCGGAGCCATGCGAAATCGTCCTTCTGCCGCTCTGCTGCAAGATTCTGCCGTTCTTCGACAACTTGCCGCCTGGCTGCCCGGGTGTTCGCAACCAGCAGTACTATTGACCCCGGCAGGCTCTGTGAGAAAATAGGCTGTTCTGGAATAAAACGCTTGCGCAAGGACGAACCCTATTGGGGGTAGAAGGTGCCGAAAGCCATTCATCGCCGGACAACGGGAACATGGGGCGGCGTCGCAACCGTCGCCGCAATGGCGGTCACCATTGTGGCGATCGCTGCTTTGGCGATTGTTTCGGGCCGCGCTGAGGAGGCCGGGCGCGACATCCCGCAAGCAGACCAATACGCTCAGCGCGTCCTGCCGGTGTTGAAGAAGTACTGCTTCGAGTGCCATCGCGGGTCCGGTGCGCAGGGCGATATCCGCCTGGACCGATTTCCGACGGCCGCGACTGTTCTAGAAGACCGCGAAACGTGGCGGCGGGTCGCGCATATGCTGCAAGTGCAGGAGATGCCGCCGGAGAAGTCGCTCAAACCTAGCGACGCGGCGCGCAAGACGGTCGTCGATTGGATCGAAGCGAGCCTGCAGTCGCCCGCGCCGCCGGGCGGGGTGAACCCCGGCCGCGTTACGGCCCGGCGGCTGAACCGGGTCGAATACGCCAATACGATCCGCGATCTGCTGGGCGTACGGTTCGACGCCACGGCCGATTTCCCCGCCGACGACGTGGGGTACGGCTTCGACAACAACGGCGACGTGCTGACGCTCCCGCCGGTGCTCTTCGAGAAGTACCTGACGGCCGCGGAAACGATTTCCGCCCGCGCCATGCGCGAGTCGCGGGACCGCATTCTCATCGCGAAGCCAAGCAACGCCAAGCACGAACCCGACGCCGCGAAGAAAATCATTCGCCGCCTGGCGACCCGAGCCTATCGCCGCCGGCCTACCGACCGCGAGCTGGAACGGCTGGTGAAGCTGGCGGTCGCCGCGCAGAGGCGGGGCGAATCGTTCGACAGCAGCATCCAGTTCGTGCTCAAAGCAATCCTGATTTCGCCGAATTTCCTCTATCGAATCGAACTCGATCCGATTCCCGCGGGCGGCGGCGCGGTCCGCTTGCTGAATGACTACGAATTGGCCTCGCGGCTGTCGTACTTCCTCTGGAGCAGCATGCCCGACGAGGAATTGTTCCAACTGGCGAAGAACGGCGAGTTGCGCAGCAAGCTCGCGGAACAGGTGAATCGCATGATCCGCGACGGCAAGTCGCAGGCCCTGGCGGAGAATTTTGCGGGCCAGTGGCTGCAATTCCGCAAGCTGGCGCAGGTCGCGCCAAGCCCGCAAGAGTTCCCGGCTTTCGACGACGACTTGCGGGCGGCGATGCGGACGGAATCGGAGATGTTCTTCGCCGCCGTGCTCCACGAAAACCGCGGCATCCTCGATTTCGTCGATGCCGACTTTACTTTCCTGAACGAACGGCTCGCCCGGCTTTACGGCATTCCGGGCGTACACGGCAACGAGTTCCGCCGCATCGATCTGCGAGGTTCCACGGTGCCGGCGGAGGCTCGCGTTCGCGGCGGCGTAATCACGCAGGCGAGCATGTTGACGGTCACGTCCAATCCCACGCGGACCTCGCCGGTAAAACGGGGAAAGTGGATCATGGAGAACATCCTCGGCACGCCCCCGCCCGATCCGCCGGCCAGCGTGCCGCCGCTGAAGGACGACGCCAGGGCGACGGCCGCGGCGCCGCTGCGGGACCGCATGGAGCGGCATCGCAGCGATCCGCAGTGCGCGGTCTGCCACCGCGAGATGGATGCCCTCGGTTTCGCCCTGCAAAACTTCAACGGCGTAGGGGCCTGGCGGACCCGCGACGGCAGCTTCCCCATTAATGCGTCGGGCGAATTGCCGGACGGCCGAAGGTTCAACGGCGCGGCCGACCTGAAGAACCTGCTCCGCGGCAGCGACAAGCAGAAGTTCGCCCGCTGCTTGACCGAGAAGATGTTGACCTACGCGCTGGGCCGCGGCCTGGAGCCATACGACGGCGCGGCGGTGGAACGAATTGTACAATCTGTATCGGCCGCTGATTACAAGTTTTCGGCGCTGGTCCAAGGAATCGTGCAAAGCGATCCCTTTCAAAAACGTTTTAGTATCCCTAACAAAACGAGTACAGAGGCAGCTCAGTGATGCCATTTTATCGGTTCCGATAGAGCCTCTTAAACAAAAGGTGGAGTAAGCGATGAACGTCAATCGTCCGGCGAGCGGCCAGATTTTTTCCCGGCGCGGTTTTCTCCGCGGGTCCGGCATTGCATTGGCGATTCCCTGGATGGAATCGCTCGTCGCCCCTTGGACGCGGGCGGCGCCGGCAGCCGGCGCGACAATGCCGGCCGGGGCAATGAGCACGGCCGAGCCTCCGCGGCGGATGGCGGTGTTGTACGTGCCCAACGGCATGCACATGCCAGCCTGGCAGCCGGAAGAGGCGGGACTGCTGGATGTTTTACCGCCGACGCTCAAACCGCTGGAGTCGTTGAAATCGGAATTCATGGTCCTCAGCGGCCTGGCCCTGGACGGCGGGCGCGCCCACCGCGACGGTCCCGGCGACCACGCCCGCGCGATGGCATCGTTTCTCACCGCTGCGCATCCCAACAAGACCTCCGGCAAAAACATCCGCGCCGGCATTTCCGTGGACCAGGAGGCGGCCGCCCATGCGAAGTTCAAGACCCGCTTTTCCTCACTGGAGTTGGGCTGCGATGAAAGCGCCCAGGCGGGCGATTGCGATTCGGGCTACAGTTGCGCCTATTCCTCCAACATTTCCTGGCGGACCCCCAATTCGCCCCTCACCAAGGAGACCGATCCGCGTGCGGTCTTCGACAGGCTTTTCGGCCCCGGCGGCGCGGCAGGACACTCCGAGGCGGTCCATCGGCAGCAAGAGCGGAGCCTGCTGGACTTCGTGGCCGACGACACCCGCGACTTGCAGGCCCGCCTCAGCGGCAGCGACCGCCAGAAGTTGGACGAGTACCTCTACGCGGTGCGCGACGTGGAGCGCCGCGTGTCGGCGGCCGGCAAGCCGACGGACCTTTCGCGCGTGCCCGCAGGATTCGTGCGGCCGACGGAACGCCCCCGCGATTTCGCACGGCACGTGCGGTTGCTGATGGACATGATGTTGCTGGCCTTCCAGACCGATTCGACGCGGATCATCACGCTGGTGTTTGCCAACGAGGGCAGCAATCGAAGCTATCCCGAGATCGGCGTCCCTGGCGCCCATCACGAGCTGTCGCACCATATGGGCGACGAAAGGAAGCAGCAGGCCATTGCCAAAATCAACCACTTCCACGTTGGCCAACTGGCCTACTTCCTCCAGCGGATGCGGAGCGTCGGCGAGGGCGGCGGCAATCTGCTGGACCACTCGATGGTCCTCTACGGCAGCGGAATCGCCGACGGCGATCGCCACAATCACGACGATTTGCCGATCCTGCTGGCCGGCCGCGGCGGAGGCACTCTCAAACCGGGGCGCCACGTGCGCTATCGGTTCAACACGCCGCTGGCGGGCCTCTACGTCGGCATGTTGCGGCGGATGGGGACGCCCGTCGACAAGTTCGCGGACAGCCGCGGCGAACTCAATGACTTGGCGTAACACTTCGTTAGACGCCGTTTGACATCGGCCGACGACACCGTAAGATGATTTCAGAGGAAAGCGAGATGGGCATCAACGTTGACGAACTCGACAGGTTCCATGACTTTGCTGTTGCGCTCGTATCGTCCGCGGAGGAAGACGTGACGTGGCTACAGCTATTTGAGTCGTGGCGCTTGGAGAATCCGACCGCTGCCGAATACCGAGAAAACGTCGCGGCCATCCGCGAAGCCGTCAGCGCGATGGACGCCGGAAGGATGCGGCCGCTGGCCGGTTTTGATGCTGAGTTTCGCGCGCGCCGCGGAATTGCCAACGACGGATGACCCATAAGCTCGTTGTCGTTGAAACGGCCGAAATCGACGTTGACGGCATCTACGGCTACATTCTCCAACGTTCGCCGCAGGGAGCCGCATCGTGGTATCGAGCATTTCTTGCCTGTGCGAAGAGAATCGCTCGGCAGCCGTTGGCCTGCGGATTCGCTGCTGAGAACGCCGAGTTCGACGTTGATCTGCGTCAGGCGCTCTTCAAAACGCGGTCGGGATCGTTCTATCGCTGCTTGTATACGGTTATCCACGACGAGGTGCGTATCCTCCGAGTCCGAGGCCCTGGGCAGCCGCCGCTTAAGTCGGGCGATGTCGCTTAGCGTTGAGACCGCCGAAGCGCCGGCCTGAAAAGAGGGAGACCCGAGGCTGTTCAATTCCCGGTTTGGCAATAGAATTCATCTCATCGAAGTGCCCGCGGGGCGACATCATAATCAACCGGCGACGCGATGGAATCCAAGTACCAGGCAATCGAGAACTACGGCCTGATCGGCAACCTGCGCACCGCCGCGCTGGTGGGGATGAACGGCGACATCAATTGGCTCTGCCTGCCGCACTTCGATTCGCCCAGCGTGTTCGCCGCCATCCTGGACGACCGCAAAGGCGGCCGGTTCCGCATCGCCCCGGCTGGTGAAGACTTCCGCCGGAAACAGTTCTATTGGCCGGGCACCGCCGTTCTCATCACGCGGTTCTTGCACGTCGACGGCATTGGCGAGATCGAAGATTACATGCCGGTCCATGCATCGGGCACGGTGCCCGACGAATTGGTCCGCCGTGTTCGCGTCGTCCGCGGCCGCGTGTCGTTTCACCTGGAATGCCGGCCCGCCTTCGACTACGCCCGCGCCGCTCACGAGGTGCATGTCATCCAGGGCGGCGCCCGCTTCGATGGTCCGGGACTGAGCCTCGATCTGGCCGCACACGTGCCGCTAAAGTCCGACGGCGCCGGAGTGTTCGCGGACTTCACGCTGGGCGAAGGGGAGAAGGCAACGTTCGTTCTGCGCCGCGCCGAAAGGGACGACCCGTGCGAAGCTTGCCGCGGCGAAGATGAAGCGGAAGAACTGTTCCGCGACACGGTCGCCTACTGGCGGCGGTGGTTGTCGCGGTCCACGTACACCGGCCGCTGGCGGGAAACAGTCCACCGTTCCGCCTTGACGCTCAAGCTCCTCTCCTTCGAGCCGACCGGAGCGATCGTCGCCGCGCCGACCTGCAGTCTGCCCGAAGTGATTGGCGGAGAACGGAATTGGGACTACCGATACACCTGGATCCGTGACGCGGCCTTCACGCTCTACGCCCTGCTGCGCATCGGCTTTACCGAGGAGGCCGCTCGCTTCCGGGATTGGCTGGAAAGCCGCTGGCGAGATGCCTACGACGTCGGCACCGGGCCCTTGCAATTGATGTACGGCATCGACGGCCGCACGGAGCTGACGGAGGAAACGCTCGACCACCTGGAGGGTTATCGCGGCTCCCGGCCAGTGCGCATCGGCAACGCCGCCCATCACCAATTGCAGTTGGACATCTACGGGGAGCTAATGGACGCCGTTTACCTGCACAACAAGTACGTGGCGCCCGTCGGCTATGACGGTTGGACGCGGCTGCGGCAACTGGTGGACTGGCTTTGCGAGAACTGGAAACGAGAGGACGAAGGCATCTGGGAGGTCCGCAGCGGCCGCCGCAATTTCGTCTATTCGAAATTCATGTCTTGGGTGGCGATCGATCGCGGCCTGCGGCTGGCCGACAAACGGTCCTTCCCGGCGGACCGGTCGCGCTGGTTGAAGGTCCGCGATGAAATCTACGAGGATGTGATGGCCAAGGGCTGGGACCCGCACCGCAAGGCGTTTGTGCAGTCCTACGGTTCAGACTCGCTGGACGCCTCCAGCCTGCTGATGCCGCTGGTCTTCTTCATGGCCCCGAACGACCGCCGCATGTTGAGCACCTTGGAGGCTATCCGCCGGCCCACCGACAAGGGCGGCCTGGCCGCGGACGGTTTGGTCTACCGGTACAACGCGGACAAAGCCCCCGACGGGCTGTCGGGCCGCGAGGGCACCTTCAACATGTGCTCGTTCTGGCTCGTCGAAGCCCTCACGCGCCGGCCGCACTGATCCGCAAAAGCTGGAAGATGCTTTGCTGCTTTTCGAGCAGATGCTCGGTTACGCCAACCACCTCGGACTTTACGCCGAGCAGACCGGCCCCAGCGGCGAGGCGCTGGGCAACTTCCCGCAGGCGTTCACCCATCTGGCGTTAATAAGCGCGGCCTTCAACCTCGACCGCTCGCTCGGCTCGTTATGAGGCAGTTTGAAAAGTTTCGGCTACAGCAAAACGACTCCGTCAGTGCGAACCCCATGATCACGCGCCAGCCACAACAGATTGCGCAGCGAGCGATTGTTCTTGGCGCGATGGCTATGCGCGGGTCATTGGAATTGACCGACCATCCCCGCACTGCCGAAGCTTCCGCACGGCTGCTGCCGTGGCTGCGCGAAGTTGATTGCGACGGGGAAATCGACCGCATCGAGCGCGAGGAGCTGATGACCCCGCTGGGCGGCCTGTCGCCCAGCCAGAGGATCAATGTGAATTGGGCCGGCGAGGCGGCGGCGTTTTTCTGCTGGGCGCTCGGTCTCGACGACGCCTTGGATTGGACTAATCCGGCCGATCAGTCAGCCGTCATCGGCACGTTGCGGATTTTGCACGCTGACGCTCTGGAGCTTCAGCGAAGGGCAACCGTTCGTCCTGCGTGCGAGTTGGATGAGGCGTGCCGGCAATTCGTTCTGATTCGATCCACGCTCCAACAAGCCCGCATCTCGTCGCCAGGCAAGGAAGTCATTGCGAAGCTCGCCCTGCAGAGGCTGGCTGACGTGGGCATCGCGGTAAGCGACGACGCCATCGCCCAAGCAGTCGCCACCGTGGCCGCCATGACGCCGCAGGAACAAAGCCGGGCCGCGGGCATTTATTTCGTCCGCTGTCACGCGGCACTGTGGCTGTTTAATGACAGCCGGACTTATTTCGAGCAAAAGTGAGGGGAATAACCGCTGGCGACCCGTTGAGGCGAAGAGAATGTTCATGCAAGACAAATTCGGAAGGAACTCGTTTACTGTCCGGCGACGGAATGGTCCACTGACTGTTACCACTCCGTTCATTGTTGCAGCGAGCAGCGGCGTGGGCGTTACTTGTTAGCCCCAAGGACGAACCAATGGCGAAAGGTGTTGATTACTGGACGCTGGTCCAACCGGTCTGGCTGCCGCTCAACCATAGTTGGGACGATGGCACAGACGAGTTTGTTCGTCGGTTCCGGTCTGTTCGCCCGGAGGTTGGCCATCTCTACGCCGCGCATTGGTGTCAGTCAGAGGTTTGCAATGGAGGGTTCCACCAGTTCTTCTTCAATACAACTGGCTTGCTGGCGCCGGAAGCATTCGAAGCGTTCCGAGCCATCGGTGCAGTTGAATGGGCCGAAGTACTGGCCGAGGCCATGAAGCACTTCGGCGTCCCATATCCGCGAAAACGGGACGACCGCCACGGGTTCCTGCCTATTCGGCAACGACGCCCGAGAAAGGAATGGGATCCGTTCTACGAATTGGACGAACGCTTCCACGAATGGGCTGACAACTGGGAAGACACGGCCAACGCTTACGCAGAGCGGGTCGTCGCGGAAGGCGGAGGCTAACCGGCCTTTGCGCTTGACCGGCCCGGTATTACGGCTTTCCGCAACATTACGTTGCTTGCAGCCGGCCCGCCAAGTTATCTTGGTCACTCGGAGGCGGAAGGCTACCGGAAAGGAGACGCTGATGTCAAAGAAGAAAGCACTGGGCAAGCTCGCCCACACTAAAGGCACGCAGAAGTCGGCCAAGAATACAAGGCGGACCGCGAAGCAGGCGGCCGCGCGGCCCGGCCAGAGCGCGGAGAAGGCGGACAGTGAAAGCGCCGTGCTGGCTACGATCGCCGCGATGCCGGCGGCGGATCGCGCCCTGGGCCAACGGTTCCATGCGATCGTCAAAGCCAGCGCCGGCCCTCTCGCCGAGGCTCTGGTATGGTATGCCCGCGTACGCCAGGGACGGCAAGGTCGTCTGCTTCTTCCAAAGCGCGGAGAAATTCAAGACGAGGTACGCGACGCTGGGCTTCATGCACGAGGCGAAACTCGACGAAGGCGCCATGTGGCCGACCGCCTTTGCGCTGACAGAGTTGACTGCCGTCGAAGAGGCGCGGATTGGCGCGCTGGTGAAAAAAGCTGTGGGCTGAGGACCAAGAACGCTCCCAACGAGGTGGTACTCACGTCAATGCAAGTCGTCGGGACCAAGATCGTCTTGCGCCAAATGCCGGACCGTAAGGACGACCACTTTATCCTGGCGTACGGTGAACACCGCACGATGGGTTGGTTTCCGCCCAAGACCGTATACGAGTTGGCGGATCGCAAACGGAAAAAAGTCCAGATTCGCGCAAGCGGGCATCGTGCCGGGTCTCAAGCCAGACCCATTATTGCTCGGATGAATCCGTCGTACCATTGTTTGGCTTGTTCCGTCGAACGGTGCTCGGCCCACCATCGAGCGCTCGACTCGAGTCTTTCGGCCGCGCGGTCGGTGATGACCACGTCGTAGGTCATTGGCCGTTTGCGAAACCGAGCTTGCTACGAATTTCGGCGTCAACCTCGCGAACCGGGCGCATACGGCCGGCCTCCATGTCGGCGATCCCCAGACGGATCTCCGTCAAGTCCTCGTGCTGACGGATGAGCGCGGCGAGCGCGTCCCGGAGAAGATCGTCCTCGGAAGCGTAATTGCCAATAGCATCTGCTTCACGTATAAGCTGCTGAACGTCGGGCGGGAACGCATATGCCATTTGCAGCCTCCTCAATACGATGCAATGACGCAATTATAGTGCGGCGGAGCGACCGTGCAAAGAGCAGCGCCACCGCGACAATACTTCACTCGCCGCCCAGTACCTTCTTCGCCGGTTTGAGGTGCGCGGCGTCGAGCTTGTCCAACGACCAGAGCAGCCCGCGGGTCACGAGATCGAGATAGCGGTCGTCGGCCACCGTTTCGTTGTTGTGTCCCAGCGTGGTGCAGAAAACCCGTGCTTTGCCGGCGTAGTTGTTCGTCCAGACGCATACGTAGTCGTCCCGCCCCTGCTTGCCGCGCGCAAGGCGTGCGCGGTATCAAGCAAGTGCCCGGCGCTGTTGTTGTAAAGCTCTTCGTCGATCGTCGTCCAGTCGGCAAGGTTTGCGGTGATCGGGCTATTGCGGTCGACGTAGGAGACGGCGATCGGCAATTGTTTTCCGTGACCGGTCGTGGGCAGGCCGGTGAACTCGAACCACGGCGTCGCATTCGGCCAGCCCTTGCTGCGGTAGCTGTGCATTCCGCAATGCAAGACCACCGCCGGCAAGCCCTCGCGGTGCGGCTTCAAAATGCGGTCGATGAGCTTCAGGTCCTTGATGTCCGACGAGCATTCATCGTGTACGACGACGTCGAAGCCCTTGGCCCAGTCGTCGCTGCCGTAAACGGGGTTGACGTGTTTTGTAGACGTGTCGGGATCGTAAGCGATCTTCCATTGGACGTTCGCCCTGGCGGAGATTCCCTTGGTGAGAATGTCCTTCTGGTGCTTATAGTCGTGACAGCATCCGCCGGCGACGAGCAACGCGCGAATCGGCCGGCCCTCGTCGGCGGCCCGCACCGCGGAGTTGAATGTGCTTAGTGCGGCGACGCATGAGAGAGCGAATAATGCAAGCGAACGGGAACGGATGATGCGAGTGGACATGGTTACGACTCCTCCCGCCGAAAGGGCCGGCGGTTGAAATAGGTGAGCAATTACGTAGGTAGAATCCCTTGTGGAGATTGCGATTGTAGCACGGACCGGATCGCTTGGCTATCGACACAGCCAATGTTCCGCTCGCATCCGACAAACCGCTAATTCGCGGCGATCACGACGACCTAGGCATGGTCGCTCAGTAGAGCGCCGGCTTCCGCCACGGAGAATGGGGGCGGGAATAAAAGGAGTACTTGGAAGGGTGCATTAGCCGCCCATACAATTCGCAGGTCCACCGGAATCAACGGGCTCGAAAAAGCTCGCGCCGAAAGACTCAGACAGCACCTTCAGCGCTATCCGCCTCTGCCGCTCGGAGGCGAAGCTGAAGCGGCCATCCCCTAAATAGCTGCCCCCTAGGCGCTCCATTGCATGGGAAAGCCATAGCGCCGCGCTTCTTTGCCGCCCGACGGGAGCGAATGTCAATCGAATGCAAAACTGGCGCGGCGCACTTGAGTCTCCGCTGTCCCCGTTGCGCGCTACCATTTACCATCTCCTCCGTTAGGAACGCTCCCACCACTATTCTCGCCAGAACGGCTGCTAGGCGGAATCCAGGCTCTCCGCATCGTCGGTTAACGATTTCCCCTATACGAGCAGGACGAGGCGGCCGAGCGGCGGTCATGGCACGAGACTTGCACTCGGTGGCGGCCCTTGTCGGCTCTGAAGAGTCCGACTGTCGTCGATGGCTCGATCGACGTATGGCTGTTAAAATGACTGGCAGCTATCGGTTTCCAATTCTTTCGGTCGAAAAACGAACAGTTTCGCAGCCAACCTGTCCAGCCAAGGAGTCCGATCATGTCTCAAGCGGCTTTTCCCGGTCGTGCCCGGCTTTTTACGGCGGTGGCCTTTTTTGCAAGTCTGCCGCTTGCCGCCAGTGCCGATGCGCCGACGGGTGACTCGCTGACCCCACGGCAAAAGGCGGCCCACGTTCTCAACCGGCTCGGCTTCGGGCCGCGGCCGGGCGATGTGGAGCGGGTCGAGAAAATGGGCATTGATGCCTACATCCGCGCAGCTATCTCCGGAAACAATCGACGACTCGGCCGCGGAAAAGGCCATCGCGCCGTTGGATACGATCAAAATGCCGTCGTCCTATCTCATGGACCAGTATTTTGCCGACATCCGGCGATTTCTTAAACAACAGATGTCCAGCAACGACGCTGCGGAACTCAAGCTGCGATATGGCGTGAACGTGCCGAAGAGCAGCACGGCCAAAAAGCCGGCAAAACCGGACTACAGCCTGAAGCAGCTCGGCAAGTGGGACGCCCTGCGCTGCATGGGCGAACTCCAGCAGGCCAAAATCCTGCGGGCCGCGCTGAGCGAGCGGCAATTGCAGGAAGTGATGGTCGATTTCTGGAGCAATCACTTCAACGTGGACATCCGCAAGGACGACTGCCGGGCACTCATCGTCGCCGAAGACCGCGACGTCATCCGCCCGCACGTGCTGGGCAAGTTCCGCGACCTGTTCGGCGCCACGGCCCGCAGCCCGGCGATGCTCAAGTACCTGGACAACGCCGAGAACTCGGTGCCGCGGGAACGGGCTCCGTTCGAGAAGATGTTTATCGAGTTGTATGTGGAATACAAGCTGAACATCTCCGCGACAGGCCTGATTTCGGACAAGGAAGGGCTAAACGAGAATTACGGCCGCGAAATCCTGGAATTGCACACCTTGGGCGTCGACGGCGGATATACGCAGAAGGACGTCCAGGAGGTCGCCCGCTGCTTCACGGGCTGGGGAGGGTATGACGGAGCATTCGAGTTCCAAGCCAATCGCCACGACCAGGGTGAAAAGACCGTGCTGGGCGTGAAGATTCCGGCAGGAGGCGGCATGAAAGACGGCGAGAAATTGCTGGACATCCTCGCGCGGCATCCCTCCACCGCACGATTCATTTCGCGGAAGCTCTGCCAGCGGTTCGTGGCCGATGACCCGCCCGCCGCGCTCGTCGAGCGCGCAGCTAAGGTATTTGCGCAAAGCGACGGCGACATCCGCCGCGTGGTGGAAACGATTGTTACCAGTCCCGAGTTCTTCTCGCCCAAGGCGTTTCGCGCGAAGGTCAAGTCGCCCTTCGAATACGCGGTTTCCGCCGTCCGGGCGACCGGGGCGAGTTTTGTTCCATCGCCACCGCCCATGGACAAGGCCCGCGGCACGATCGAGGGCGCCGCGACGCTGGGCTACGGCAACGAAAACCTATCGAAGCTCAAGCGCAAGACGCTTAATTGGTCGATTTACGAGATGGGCGAGCCGCTTTTCGCCTGCGCGGCCCCGACGGGCTATCCGGAAACCTCGTCGAAGTGGGTCGGCCCCGGCGCACTGATCGACCGGCTCAATTTCGCCGTCGCCTTGACCGAACAGAACGTCAGCGACGTGCGGTTTGACCCGGCCGCGCTCATCACTGGCGTTGACGTCAAGGGAAGTGATGCAAAGAAAGTCGATATCGACCATCCCCAGGCCGTGCTTGATCGGCTGACCGACGTGCTGTTGCAAGGAACCATGAGCGCTGCGACGCGGCGGACGCTCTTGGCCAAGGCGCTGCCGGAGGCTGGGGGAACGGTCGACGTCGTCAAGCTGACCGCGCTGGTTCTCGGTTCGCCCGAATTCCAGCGGCGGTAGGATGGGACCAGCGAGTATAACGAGTGCAGGCCCACCAGAAAACGAATGACTAGAGATAATGGTTGAGAGATGAAGGAGTTTACCATGAACACCGCCCGTCGCCTTTTTCTTAAGAACGGCGCCGTCACGCTGGCCACGATCGGCGCATCGTCGCTCTTGACGCCCAAGTTTCTCGGCCGCATGGCGCTGGCCGCCGATGCGGCCCGTAGTACCCGCTCGCGGAAGGTGCTGATCTGCGTCTTCCAGCGCGGGGCGGCCGACGGTCTTTCGATGGTCGTGCCGCACGGTGATCCGGACTACTACAAGTACCGCCAGGAAATCGCTCTGGATCGGCCCACGCGATCAGGCGCGGCCGGCGCGGCGCTGGACCTCGACGGCTTCTTCGCGTTGCATCCGGCGCTGGATGCCTTCCTGCCGCTATACAAGGCTGGGCACCTGGCTGTCGTTCATGCCTGCGGCTCGCCCAACCGTTCGCGCTCGCACTTCGACATGCAGGACTTCATGGAGTCCGGCGTGGCGGACGACAAGAGCGTACACACCGGCTGGCTGAACCGCGCGTTGGCAGCCAAGGCCGAGGCCGACGCGACATCGTTTCGGGCCGTCTCCATGACGACTCTCGTGCCGCGGACACTGCAAGGCGACGTGGAGGCGCTCGCCGTCCGCGATCTGGCCACATTCGGCGTCGAATCGTCGTCGGTTGGGGCATCGGGCAATATCGCTTCCGGCTTCGAGGGAATGTACGACGGCGCGGTGGACAGCGTCTTGCACGGCGCGGGCAAGGAGTCGTTCGGTGCGATCGCCATGCTGAAGAAGGCCAACCCATCGCAGTACGCACCGGCGAACAAGGCTGTCTACCCCGCCGGACCGTTCGGCAAGGCAATGCTGCAAGTCGCGCAGCTCATCAAGGCGAACGTGGGACTGGAAGTCGCCTTCGTCGAGCTCGAAGGCTGGGACACCCACAACAACCAGGGCGGTGCCTACGGCCAGCTTGCCGGGCGGCTCCACGATCTCTCCCGTGCCATCGCCGCATTGCACACCGATCTGGGCGATCGCATGGAGGACGTCTTGCTGCTGACGATGAGCGAGTTCGGCCGCGCCGCGCGGCAAAACGGCGGACGCGGCACCGATCACGGCCACGGCACCTGCTTCTTCGCGCTCGGCGGCGGCGTCAACGGCGGCCGAGTGCTCGGCAAATGGCCGGGACTCGCGCCGAGAAGCTCTTCGAACAGCGCGACCTGGCCGTAACCACCGACTTCCGCGCCGTGCTTGCCGAGATTTGCACGAGGCATTTCGGGGCGGATGCCGATCAGGTAAGTCGCGTGTTTCCGAATTATCAGGCGAGCGAAAAGGAGTTTCCGGGGATCTGCAAGGCATAGCCGGAAAGCGCGACCAGAAACCGCGACTGGTCCATTACGGCTTGTTTGGATATTAGCGGCATTCCCAGCGTGGCAAGAAGCGTAGTAGAATAAAGATCATGGTATTGAACGTAACGATTTCCTCCGAAACCGAGTCGAAGCTGCGCGCTAAGGCTGCCGCCGAGGGCGTTGACGTGGCGACTTATGCCGCGCGGCAACTCGAACTTCTGGCAGCCGCGTCCAGGTCGCTGCGGGAAATCAGCGGCCCGATCGGCGAGGCATTCGCCCACAGCGGCGCCAGCGAGGACGAGCTTTCCGACTTCCTTGAGGCCGAGAAACACGACTTGCGCCGCCAGCGGCGGGAACAAGCGGCAGGATGACAAGCGCTGTGCGAGTCGTCTTCGACTGCAATATTTTGCTCCAGGGACTGGCGTCGCCCGGCGGGCCGGCCGGGCAGTGCGTGCAACTCGCGCTCGACGGCGAAATCGAACTTTTCTTATCGCTGACCGTACTCGACGAACTTCGCGATGTCGCGAGCCGCCCGAAGGTCGTCCGCCAACTTCAGCTCACACCCGACCGCGCGGAAGAGTTTATTGAAGCGGTTGAAGTTGCGGCCACAGTCCTCGCCGACTTCGCGGAGACCTTTAGCTACGATCGCGATCCTGACGATGCGCATTACGTGAACCTCGCAGCGGCGTCGAGCGCGAGCGTCATCGTCTCCCGCGACAAGGATCTGCTGGATTTGATGGACAATGCAAGACCGGAAGCGGTGGACTTTCACAAACGCTTTCAGCTACTTCGCATTCTCGATCCGGTTGCATTTCTAATTGAGATCGGCAGAGCGTAACGCGAAGGAACAAATGCAAAAACAGGTCGCGGTCACAGCCTAATCACCGTCGTTCCGCTCAATCTTCGGATCAAATGCCGCATCTCCAGCACGCTCAGCGTGGCAAGGACCTGCGGCACGGGCAGGCCGCTGGCGACGACGACCTCGTCGACTGTCGTTGCCTCGCTGCGGATGGCGTCTAGGACCTTCTGCTCCATGTCGTTCAAGAGCAGTTCGGCCGGATGATGCACCGTGCGGCCGTCGTCGCTGGGGGCAGCTTCGACCAAAGGGCCGAGCGCTTCCAGGACGTCGTCGGCCGATTCGACCAGCGCCGCGCCGTCGCGAATCAGGCGGTGACAGCCCCGCGAGGCGCGGCTGTCGACATTGCCGGGCACGGCGAAGACCTCGCGGCCCTGCTCCATCGCGTGCCGGGCGGTAATCAGGGCGCCGCTGCGCTCGGCCGCTTCGACCACGATCACGCCCAGCGAGAGGCCGCTGATGATGCGGTTCCGCTGTGGGAACGCGCCGGCCAACGGCGAGGAGTGCGGCGGCTGCTCGCTGATTAAGGCGCCGTTGGATGCGACCTGCTCGGCCAGCTTGTCGTGCTCCGGCGGGTAGATGTTCAGTACACCGCTGGCAAGAATGCCCAGCGTCCGCCCGCCGGCCTCCAATGCGCCGCGATGCGCGGCCGCGTCGATGCCGCGGGCCAGGCCGCTGACGATCGTCAGCCCGGCGCGGGCGAGGCTGCCGGCCAACCGCTCGGCCTGACGCAGGCCGTAGTGCGTGCCGTGCCGCGTGCCGACGATGCCGATGGCCAAAGCGTCGGAAGGCTTGAGCGTGCCGCGGACGAAAAGCAAGCCAGGCGGATCGGGAATTTCGCGGAGCGCGCGGGGATAGGCGGGGTCGGTCTCGGTAATGATGCTGATGCCCTGGGCGCGGCAGAAGGCGATTTGACCTTCGGCATCGATCTCGCCGCACGCGCGGACGATCCGCTCGGTGAGTTTGGGGCCAACGCCTTCGACCGCGCGTAGTTCGCTGGGCGGCGCCGCCAGCACGTTGCCCGGCTCGCCGAAGCGGTCCAAGAGCCGGCGGCGAATCCGAGGGCCGACGCCTTCCACCAGTGACAGCCGCACGGTGTCGATGAGATAGGCGTCGGAGGGCATGGCGGGGAGCGGGGAGTCAGGAGGCGACTGTGCAGTAACGAGTTCGCAGTACAGAGTACACAGTACGCAGTGCGGAGTATAGAGAGCAGGCGCCACCAAAGGCAAACTGTTGAATAGCACTGAGCACTGGGTACTTTTCACTGAGTACTGTGTACTTTCAATACCCCCGGCAATATAGCATAAACACGCCCGCGGCGGCGAGCAGGCAATAGATGCCAAAGAGATACCAGCGGCCGTTCTCCAGCCAGCGCGAAAGCCACTTCAGCGCTACGAGACCAGCGAGGAAGGCGAAGAACATGCCTAAGAGGCTGGGAGCGAACATGCTCGCGCCGATGTGGACATCGCCCGCTTCTTTGCTGGCCTCGAGAAACCGCATAAGTTCCTGTCCAATGGCCGCCGGGGTGAGAATTACCGCCAGTGCGAAACTGAACTCCTCGGCCTTACGTTTAGCGACGCCCAGGAGCAGGCCGGTGGAGATGGTCGCCCCGGAGCGCGAGAAGCCGCGAAACGGCAGGCAGAAACCTTGTACGAAGCCGATCCAGAGCGCTTCGAGAATGCCGACGGATCGCTCCCGCGCGGTGGCCTTTTCCGCCAATCCGGCGACGAGGATCAAGATTCCGGCCGCCGCCAGTGCGGCGGAAATCAAGCGCAGGTCGCCGAAGAGCGACTCGATTTCGCCCTTGGGCAAATGGGCCAGCTTTTCGACGCACTTCTTAACGCAGAAATACACGAACGCGGTCAGCGCCGAGGCGACGATAAGCGGTATCGCTTGTTTGAAGAACACTTCTCGCGAGGCAAAAATGCTCGCCTTCCACGCCCGCCAGAAATACACGATGACTGCGAACATGGTGCCTGTGTGCAACATCACCAGCAAGAGGGTCATTCCCGGCGACGAGGGATCCTTGCCCATAAGCTTTTCCGCCACGATGACGTGCGCGGAGCTGGAGACCGGCAGCAATTCGGCGAGGCCCTGAATGACGGCGAGGATGACGATTTTCAATAGTTCAGGCAAAAGGTTACTCCTTGCGGAACACGCTTCCGTGTGCGAATTGTACAAAGCCCATCTTGCGATAGAGGGCCTGCGCGGGCAGGTTGTGCTGCATCGCCTGGACTTCGACCTCGTGCGTTCCGTCGCGGATGAACTGGCGAAATGCCTCGGTGAGAAGAAACGTCGCCAGGCCGCGGCGGCGCGAGGCTTCTTCCACCCAGAGGTCGATCAATCCCAGCGACCACACGTGCATGGCAGTGGGGACCAACTCCATGCGGCGGAACGTGGCGGTGGCCGCCGTCGTGCCGCCGGCCCGCGGCACCAGGGCGAACTTCACGAGGTCGAACGGGCCGAGCGTGCAGGCCTCCCACCAGGTCCGCGAGGGCGGATCGGTGACAACCTCCACGACCATCTGCCGCCGCACCTGCATCTGCCGCCGATCGACCAGGGCCTCAAAGTTGCTCAAGTCGCGGCGGAATAGGAGCGTGCGGTCGATCTCGCGATAGCCGCGGGCGAGGAACGCTTGCTCGGCGGTCTTGTCGGTCTCTAGCGTGCCCGGCAATTCGCTTCCGCCGTAGAGCCCGAGGTAAAAGCCGTTCATCGGGCGGATGCCGCCGCCGTAGATTACCTTCGCGCTGCGGCGTTGCAAATATGCTTCGGTATTCTCCAGCAGGCAGGAGGCGAGTTGCGACTCCTCGGCTTCGGGCCGCACGACAATCATGCAGGTCGTGCCCAACTCGGTGGAGATCGCGTCTTCGGCGTCACTTGCGCCAAAGGTGGCGTGGGCGAAACCCAACAGCCGACCATCGCTCTCCGCGACGACCAGTCCCGCGGGATCGAAGTAGGGCTTGCTGAACACGAATTGCTCGAGCGTTTCCACGTTGACCGCGCGGCAGAATCCCGCCTGCTCGCCCCGGCTTTGCCAAACCGCGGCCAATTGGGGTGGGTCGTTATTGCGAAACGGACGAATATGGATGCTTGAAGCCGACACAGTTTGGCCATTCTGCACTAGACCACGCATGAGGGCAAGGACCGGTGCGGCAATAAACGCAGGACGGACCTCCGAGTCCGTCATAACGAATCGCTGGACGGACTCGGAGGTCCATCCCACGTGCCGACTACGTCTACGCCTCTATCTTGGTTCCCAGCACTTCCAAAAATCTGCGTATCCATTCAGGATGGCCGGGCCAGGCTGCGGCGGTGACCAGATTGCGGTCGACCACGGCGTTGGTGAGCGTGTCGTTTACCTCGTACCATACCGCGCCGCAGCGGACCAGATCCGGCTTGATGGCGGGATAGGCCATGCAGCGGCGGCCGGTCACCACGCCCGCCGCCACGAGGAGCTGCGGGCCGTGGCAAATGGCGGCCAGCGGCTTGGCCTTCTCGGCGAAATGCCGGACGATCTGCAGCACGCGCTCATTGAGGCGGAGATACTCCGGGCGCGGCCGCCGGGAATGACCAGGGCATCGTACTGCGCCGGGTCGACGGCGTCGAAGTCGGCGTTGAGCGTAAAGTTGTGCCCGCGTTTTTCGCTGTAGGTCTGGTCGCCCTCGAAATCGTGGACGGCGGTCCGCACGACGTCACCCGGCTTCTTGCCCGGACAAACGGCGTCGACTTGATGGCCCACCATCAGCAGCATCTGGAAGGGCACCATGACCTCGTAGTCTTCCACGTAATCGCCGACGAGCATTAAGATTTTTTGGGCGGACATGGCGGTTCCTCCGGCGCGGCGCGGTCGTACGATCTATTCAATAGGGTAAACGAGGGCCGAGCAAGCTATTGCCACCGCCGTCGTCAGGGCCAGTAAGCTGAGAATGCCGTATTGGAACGGCGGCTGCGGCGGAACTGGCCGATGCAGCATGGCATCGTCATTGTGCGGCAATCCGCAGTAGCGATACCGCTTTGGCGCGCTGGATCGGCTTACTCGGACGAACAGGAATGCCAACAAGACAATAGCCGTGGTGTGCAAAAACCAGAAAACACCACGCTCTATCGCAAGCGTTTCGCGATAATCGACAAGTTTCTCCAGCTCTTCGGAACCGCTACCCTTGCTCGCAGTTCGGATAACGTCGTCTAGGTGCTGTAAACGAGGGCGCTCGCGGCGCTCGAATAGAATGAGCGATGCAGCGATTATGCCAATCGCAATAATGATTGCTGCTCCCAAACGCACGACATATCCTCTTTAACAACACGCACCGCGGTCGATTCTTCGCAGTATCGTAACCCGAAGCGTGAGTAATGGGAAGGGAGGCAGGAAGGGGCGCTATTGCGGGGCCGCGGAGCGGCCTAGAGCGTGTGCCCACCCGGAGCGTGGGCACGCGGGCGGAGAGCTTGGCCACGAGAAATCACGCCGCTTTTCGCGGCGGGCCGAAGTCAAGCTGCATGCGCTTGGGCGGGACCTTGGTCCGCACCAGGCTGGGCAAGAGATGCTGCAATTCCTCGATCCGTTGGACGACGTCGACTACCGCCTTGTCGCCGCTCATGTATTGCACGTGGTGCTGTTCGAGGACCTCGGCCTTGATCTTCGCCAGTTGCGAAAGGGCGGTCCCCAGCTCGGCGTCGCCGAATTCACCCGTGCAGGCCGCCCGCTGCGCGTCGAGGTCGAGGGTTGTAATCCGCTGCTGATAGTCGCCGACATCGACCTTCTTGCGGCGGATCCAATGCCAGGCCAGAAGGATGGCGGAGAGGACCGAAACCACCGAGCCGATAAAGCCTTGCAGCTTGGTCAACAGCTTTTGGAAGGGCCAGGGATCGCTGCGGTGCGTGTAGGCCACGGCGCCGGGATGGAACGGATAGTCGCCTGCCCGCTGAATAAGCGCGGGGTCCATTTTTTTTAGGTTCAGGTTGGGGTAGAAATCGCTTTCGCAGAGCACTTCCAGCAGCCGCTCGACTGCCAAGCTGGGCACCTTTGCGTTGGCGATCAACATGCCGCGAACGCCGATCGTGTGCAGCGGCCGCTGCGGCACGGCGGGCGCTGCGGCGTAGGCGTCCGCCGGGATGACCGCATCCTCGAAGCAGGGCTTCCGCAGCCCCAGCGCCTCGCCCATCGGCAGCTCCACAAGCTGGTAGCCGAGCTGCCGTGCCAGCTTGTCACCCATCGGCGAAGGCAGCGGCGAGAGGCAGAATACGGCGTCCGGCATGGTGCCGAGCGAACAGTTCAATAGCGCGCTGTAAGGCCGCGGGTCTTCGACAAAATTCTTGCCCGCGGCGAGCCCCGAGTATTCCAGGACCGCTTCCGCCACGCAGCGGACTCCCGACCCGGCGGGGCCAAGAAAGACCGTGTGCCCGCACATCCCGGCTAGTCCGTGCGAGGCGACCTCCGGCTTGGCGAAGAGGTGCAGGAACTGGCAATCCATCATCGTCACCTGGCGGACGTTTTTGGCGGGCACGAAAAGACCGGCGGGGATGATGGCCGCGTCCAACTCCCGCTTGTCCACTTGCTGCACGGCCTGAGCCGGCTGATACGTCTTCTGCACCTCGATTTTCAAGTCGTGGTGGAGCAGCGCCTCATCACAGAGGGCGGCGGCCATGTCTTTTTTATAACTGAGTTCCGCGCCGGCCGCGAGCTTCAACGACTCGACGCAGGTCTGGTTGAACCAGTACCATAGCCCCACGGCGGCGGCCAGGGCAACCACGGCGAGCAGGGCAAAAACGTGGCGGTTGATCTGCTTGGGAGCAGCGAGCGCCGGCAATGGATTGGGAGAATCGGCCATCGTGTGCGTAGGTCCTTTCTGCCGGAAAGGACTGATTGGGGATATCATTTTCGTAACGCGCAACGTGTCCGCGATACGTGGCAGCAATAGTCCCTCTCGGCAAGAGGGACCTACCGGCGGGTTTATCCGGAATGCCGCCGCACTTGTCAAGACGAATTCCTGCGAACGCCTCCTCGGGGCTATAGTCGGGGGGACTGCAAGGTCGCGGACCCTGTATGTAGGGAACGGCCTCCGTGTCCTACATTTGGATTCTGCGGTTCTCGTGCGGCCGTTGGCACCCCCCGCTGGCCGCCGGCGTCAAAAACCACTAGACTTACTGGGAGTATTCTCGCTGGAAACCCGTTTTAGCGGCCTACCGCCGCCTTTGATCAATAATGTCAAGTCCCGATACGCTCTACGACGAAGCCATTGAACTGCAACAAGCCGGCAAGCTGGACGAGGCCGTGAAGCGGCTGGAAGACCTTGCCCAGTCGCATCGGGACTTTGCCCTGGGCCACGCCGCCTTGAGCGCGTTTTACAGCAAGCAAGGGCGGCACGGCGAGGCGGTCCAACAGGCGGAGTTGGTCTGCCAATTGGACCCCGACGACCCGTTCAGCCATATGGCAAAAAGCCTAGTCTGCCAACGAGCGGGGATGATCCGCGAGGCCGAAGATGCCATGGCCGAAGCGCAGAACCGGCAATGGGCCGCGCGGCGCGAGTAGGGTGGGACGCGGGGAGGGGAGACTGAGGCCGCCTACAATCGCCCGCCCTCGGGCCAGTTCAGCCAATGGGTATTCGGTGACTGCTCCGGGTGATAATGCCGGAGGTCGCCTGTTGCAAGGACTTGAGCAAGCTGTCGGAAAGTTTCCGAGCCGCTTGGGCGATCATTTTCATCCACAACGTTTGGATGATGCCACTCTTCTAGTTGCAGGATCTGCGATATTTCCGGTAGGACGCTGACGCGCCGCTCGTGTGGGTTCGCGAGCACCAAGTCGCGTGCCCGGTCGGCAAGCAACCGACATAATTCGAAGACCTGTACTCGAGGTGGATGCTCAAGTTCGATTCCGTGGTTAATGTAGTCGTCAAAGGGTGGCAGTGACATAACCTCATTGCGTACTACAACTTCGTTCGCGACCTCAACCACCCACTCATCATTAGTTTCGTCCTGTCAAGCCCCTTTGGCAACGGGAAAGACAAATCGCGATTCATTGTTCGGGTTGTTGACAAGATACAGTTCGTACGCGTGTCGATTGATGTATTGGTCGGATCGGTTCCTGTCATGAAGGAGGCTCGCGAACGTGTGAATGCAAGTATCAGGCGACCCGGTACGCGGCGAGAAGCCAAATACTTCGATCACCATTGCCCAGTCGTTCGCCGAGCGGTAGAGCGAAAGACGCGTTGCGGCTAGGTATACATAACCGTTGTCCAGCATTGGGAACTTGTATGCGTTACAGCATCGATCAAGGATGGAGAGAATGGCTTTTGGATCAAGCGGCATCGCTTGTAGTTCCTCTGGTCATTGCCGCAGACTAGCTTACCACAGTTTCAACAGTTGTCCCACGTCCCGGTACCACGATCGCCGATCCGAAGGCGGCTGCCAACACGTAGCGAACAGCTCTTGTGGAATGAGGTCGCCTGGGATTTCAACAGTATCGAGGTTGACGGACGACGGCAGGCGTTGTATTCTATTGTGAGTAGATTGCGTGTAACGCAATCTAGCCAGAATGGAATACAATCATGCCCACCGCCCTCGGAAACATCCAAACGCAGCTTTTTGCCTATATCCAAATGCGGCGGTTGCAGACCGTCCGCACCGGCGAACTGGTCGGCGCCTTGGGCATTACGCCGCAACAAGAGCGAGAATTGCTGAGCCGCTTAGCCCGCCGCGGCCTGATTGCGCGGGTATGCCGAGGACTGTACCTTGTTCCGCCGCGATTGCCGCCGGGCGGAAAGTGGAGTCCTAGCGAGTTTCTGGCCCTGACCACGCTGATTGGAAGCCAAGGCGGCCGTTATCAGGTCTGTGGCCCGAATGCGTTCTACCGTTACGGTTGGGACAACCAGATTCCGAATCGCGTCTACGCATACAACAACCGCATCACCGGCGAACGGACAATCGATTCGGTGGAAATGACACTCATCAAGTTGTCCGACGGGCGCCTGGGTGACACCGAGATCGTCAATTCACCGGACGAAACCGAAGTTGTTTATTCCTCTCGAATTCGATCGTTGGTGGATGCGGTCTACGACTGGTCGCGGTTCGACAGCTTGCCTCGTGGCTATGATTGGATTCGCGCGGAACTGGCCCGTGAACCGAAGGCGGCTTCAGAAATCGTCCGCGTTGCCTTGCGATACGGGAACGTAAGCACGCTCCGCCGCCTGGGAAAGCTGCTGGAATTAGAAGGCGTGGCGGAATCTCTCCTGCGCAAGCTCGAAGACAAGCTCACGCCGTCATCCGCACTGATTCCGTGGGCGCCGACGTTGCCGAAACGCGGCACGGTGGACCGGCGTTGGGGAGTTGTCATCAACTATGAACCGTGAAGCGCGCCACTATCACGAAGACGCCGACCTGTTCCGCGAAGCGCTGACTTTCACCCAGTCGAACACTGGTTTCACCGCGCACCTGGTAGAGAAGGACTACTTCTGTTCGCTCGTTTTGGAAGACTTGTGCGCCCTGGCGAATCCGCCGTGGGCATTCAAGGGCGGGACTTGTCTAAGCAAGGTCCACAGCGACTTCTGCCGAATGAGCGAAGACCTTGATATCGCCTATTCAGTTCCCGTGGACGTGCCACGTTCCGCGCGGAGCAAGACGATTGTGGCGATGAAGGATCACTTGGCGGAGATTGGAAAGCGGCTAAAGAGCCTTACAGTTACCGAGGCGCTCCGGGGGTTCAACAACTCGACACAATACATCGGCAGCCTCAGTTACGAATCCGTTGTCACAGGCCAGGAAGAGTCGATCAAGGTCGAGTTCAGCATCCGGGAACCGATCCTGGAGCCAATTGAGGAGTTGCCCGCGCGTACATTGTTGATCGATCCTTTCCGCCGCTTGCCAGCAGTCTTGCCACTGAGCATCCCGGTGCTGTCATCCCGCGAAACCTATGCCGAGAAACTCCGAGCGGCGCTGACCCGGCGCGAGCCCGCAATCCGCGATTTCTTCGATATCGACTACGGCGTCCGATCTGGGCGTGTAGAGGGGAGTGATCGAAGATTGATTGCCCTCGTGCGCAGCAAGCTGGCCGTGTCGGGAAACGATCCCCTTGATGTATCCGACAGAAAACGGGAGATTCTCCAACGGCAGGTTCACGCACAGCTTCGACCGGTGCTCCGCGAAGCCGACTTCGCCGCCTTTGATCTAGATCGGGCATACGGGATCGTGGCCCAAATTGCCGCCGTGTTACGGTAGCGCCGACATTTTACCTTACACCGCTCACCATAGCCCCAGCATATTCCCCAGCCGATGCCCGAACAGCACCAACCCTATAACGACCGATCCGATACTAGCCGCCAACACCGCGCCGGCTGCTGTATCCAGCGCGTCGCAAATGTGGGGATCGTCCTTCTGCGTGACCGCGCGGGCAAGCGACTCCAGCGCGCTGTTGAAAAGCTCCGCGGCAAAGACGCCCGTGATGCACAAGAGCACGATGCACCACTCGACCGGGCTCATCTTCAGCGCAGCCGCCGCCGCGATTACCGCCAGGGCGATAAGGAAATGCACTGCCAGGCTGCTGTTGCCGCGAGCGCCCACCCGCAGGCCGCGAAAGGCATCGGCGAATTTCTGTTTCCAGGCGCGAGGCATCGTTTCCTTACTCCACCGCCGACTCGCCCGCCGGCGGAATGTGAATGCCCGCCGGTGAATGGGCGAGCTTGGGCAGGAAGCGCGGTTCCACGCTGAGATTGAAACCGGCCGTCTGGCGCGCGGGGTCGTAGCTGATGCTCATGGTCCACAGCAGCGACTCGCCCACCCGCATCAACTGGAAGTTCGGCGAGACGTTCTGCACCTGGTGCAGGTCGATCGTCACGCCGGTCGCGCTGATCCACTTCGGGCTCATCCAGTAGGCGTAGCTCGCGGTCACGACCTGGCTGTCGATCGGGCCTTGCAAGAGGCGGTATCCAAGATAGAGCGACCCGCGCGGCGGGCGAGTGAGGAACGCGCCCACCGTCACGATTTTCTGCCCCTCGTCGAAAAAGTCGAAAATGCCGTCGGAGAGCACCGTCAGCCGGTCGCCGATGTGCCAAATGAAATTGTAGTCCAACAGCCCCGCCAGCTCGCCGAAGTTGTCGCGGTCGGGGTCGGGAAAGATGGTGACGTCGGTATCAAATTCGATCCAGTCGATAATGTGGGGACTGTCGGCGGGGCCGCGTTTCGTCTGCCAGCGCTGGTGGACGCCCAGACGAAGCTCGTCCAGGTCGCCAGCGATCTCCATGCTCGGCGCGGTGACCCAGCCTTCCATGTCGGTGCGGAGGGCGTAGAGCCGCTCGTCGAACTGCGCCGGCGGGCCTTGCGTTCCCGGCGGCGCTACGACCGGCAGGCCAAACGTGTTGACCACGAAGCGGCGGCGAAAATCCTCGATGTTCTGGTCGTCCAGGGGATCGTAAAGCGGCAGCTCTGTCACGCTGGCGTTGGATTGCGCGTGCAGGTACTCGACCTCGAAATCGACCTTGTGGGCCAGTCCATGAACGTTCCACAAGCTGCTCTCCGCCTCGGAATCGACTGCCCACATGGGCAGCGTGGCGCGGATGCCGGCTTGGTAATAGGCCCGCGTCAGGTCTTGGCCGTTAAGGTCCTGGCCCCAGTAACCGATCTCGCCCAGCACGTAGGGCACGACCTTCACCGGCCCCAATTCGAAGGGTAGGTCAAGCTCGTTGCGGGTGACGAACCGCCCGCCGTTGAAATCCTGCGGTTCCCAGGGCAGGTGGCTCGTCGGCTCGTCGCCGGCCGCCGCGCTGGGGAGCGTGCCGACTTGAAATTGCGCATAACCGACGCTTGTGTGCTCGAACCACGTCAGGTGGTCGCCCAAGAGCGACTCGCCCAGCAGGAAATGGTCCGCTCGCGGAAGCCAGTTTGTTTCCGTGACGAAGTTGTCCAGCCGCTCCTGGGCGAAAAGCTCCAGTACCGAGTTCTCGCGGCGGAGTTTCACGTCGAGGTTGGTCGTGGGGTCCGGCTGCGTGTCCCAGTCTGACTTGAAGTATTCCAGCAGGAAGTTGCGATCGCTGACCTTGCCGAGTTCGGCAGTGAAGGTCCAGCCATCGCCGAGGTCCTGCCGGTGGCGGCCGATTATATCGTAGCGGTAATTCACGTCCGGCTCAGGCGCCACGCTCGACCGCCCAATTCCCAGGTTGTCGCGACCGTGGTCGTCGATCCCCCAGAAGTTCCACTGCCCTGAGACCTGGCCCGGTATGCCGAAGAAGTCGGCGCGGTTGTACGTGTACGTCGTCCCCTCGGCCCAGCCGCGAAGGCTGAGATAGTCGACGCTGAAGGTCCAGTCGGTCCCTTTGGGTGGAGTGCGGATGCCGAACAACTGGTAGGCAGAGAAATCGAAGTAGAGCTGATCGCCGAAGACATTGTCGTCCTTGTATCGGATGCCGCGGACGAAGTACGAAGGATCGTTCAGGTCGGTGGCAAAAGTGGGCCACCAGAATACCGGCACGTTCTCGACGTAGACAAAATTGTTCTGGCCGGACACCAGCTTCTGCACCTCCGGCTGCCCGGTGCGGGGATCGATCAGCGGGCCGCCGGTGTATGGATCGGTTTCCGGCGACGGGATTTCGTCGTAGGTAAATTCGCTCGGCTGCAAGCGAATTCGTGGGACGCCCAGGCGGCTGGGCGTGATGTAGCCCTCTTGGCCGCGGAAGTGGTTCGGCCCTTCTTCCTGCAAGACATCGGCGTGGATGTGCAGCTTGCCCTCGTAGCCCGGCGCGGGCGTGATCATGTCGGCGGCCAGCACAGTGCCGACGTGGTTGCGCACGTCGTAGTACATGCGGTCGGCAAAAATCTGGCGGTTGCCCTGCAGGAAGACGACGTTGCCTTCCAGGTAAAGCTCCATCGGCTCGTTTTCGTTTTGCGGGACGCGGCCGGAGATGTCCGGCTGGTTCCGCGAGGTGGTCCAGAGCACGAGGCGGTCGGTGCGGATGTCCAGCCGCGTTGGACCGCGAGGCACGCCGGGAATGCTGGCGTTGGGAACCTCGAACCCGTCGATGACGATCTGCACTCCCTGCTCGATGACGAGAATCCATTGGTTGGACTGCTCGTCACGCTTCCACTCAATCTGTGGCGGAACTTCGCCGCGGGAAAAGTAGCGAATCCGCCGCGTGCCGGGCGGAGTAACCACCGCGCCGGACGGCGCAGGAGCGGCGACCACCTCGCCAACGGCAGACGAACCGGCCGCCGCTTGCCCAGTCGCCGGCGCGACGTACTGCACCGGTTCGGCGTGTGTCTGCCGCAGCGCGTCGCCAAATTCCGGGTTCCGCTGATCGAGGCCGCGCTGGTAAACCTCCGGCAGCGGAGATGGCTTGCCTGCCACGGCGCCGGCCTGAACCCTGACTTCGCGGTTGGTGTAGAAGCGACCGAACCATTTCTGGTCACGGATTTCGACCGGACGCCCATCGCGCGGCAGGCGCAGGCGGACATTGCCTTCGAGGTAGGCGATGACCTTGGTGCGTTGCGACCCGGACCCTTTGCGCGTGGGTGCCCCCGGTGCCCCAGCCGTTTCGGCATGGTCGATCCAGAAGACTGCGTCCTGGGCGTTCGCCAGATCGTCACCCTGCGCGAAGCGGACGTCGCCGTGGAGGATCCAGACCTCGTAGGAATCCATTTGCCATCGATAGGCCATCTGCGCCGTGATCAAGATAGGATCGGAGTCGCGGCCGTCCGGCAAATTGACTTCGGCATGCAGGGCCGCAGGGAAGAGGAGCAGCAGTGCAAGAAAGGCAGCAGGCACGCTCCGCGTGCCGTTCGCCAAACTGCGAACGCGGACTGCAAGCGGAACTTGCCTGCTACCTTGGCGCGCACCGTCTGCGCATGCGCGGCGCGGAGGCGCGGCGCGGCGGGTGGGTGCCGATCTATCGCCTGGTCGTATCAGGGGACGAGCGTCCTTGCAGTGCGAGGGAAAAGCCAAAACTGCGAATTGCAATCAGAGGAGTCGCGAACCTTTGCGCACCTAATGCGGCGGCCAGATTATAAGGCTGCCCCCGCGATGGTGCAAGGCAAAATGCGCAGAAAATCCCTATTGCGGTGGACAAAGTAGGCTCGACGGTTAATACTAAAGGCATGTGCAAGGCACGTCGGCAGGTATATTTTGCGGTTTTTGTGGCAGCGGTGGGGACGACCGCTGGCTTAATGTACGCCGCCGACCAGAAACCAAAGGCTCAAAATGGCGGTTCTGCCCAGTCGGTGGGAAATAAAACGACCGCCGCGCCGCCCCACGCACTTAGTCTGAGCGAGGCCCGTGCCCAATTGCCGCAGCGGCTCCGCGAATTGGACAGTCCCAGCTACGAAATCCGTTGTCGGGCGGCACAGTCCCTGGAAATGTGGGTTGGGTCGCCCGAATTGGGGGATTTCCTGGCGGAAGAGTTTCAGCGGCGGCTGATGGAGACCGATTTGCCGATGGAAGCCCGATGGCGACTCTCGCTCTGGCAGGCGCGGCTGCCCAAAGCAACAATCGAACTGCCGGCGAGCCTGCCGCTTTCGGAGCTTCAGCGACTCGTTGCCCAGTTGGACGATGACTCCTTCTCGGGCCGTGCCGGCGCGAGCGCGCGGCTGCAATGGTTGGCGGCGAGCGAGAAATTCGCCCCGGCGATCCTATCGCTTTTGAAGCGCCGGTTGGCAGAAGCCGCGCTGGGTGAGGACTCGTATCGCCGCATTGAAGATATCCGTCGCATCGCCTGGGGCATATGGCTCAATAGCGACCCCGGCGATCGCTTCCTTTCGCCGGTATCGTCCGCGCAGATCGAAGGTTGGCTCGACGACCTCGCCGGGGGAAGGGGAGAAGGGGAGAAAGGGAGAAGGGGAGACGGCGTGACTGGCTCCCTTTCTCCCCTTCTCCCTTTCTCCCCTGCTTCTTCTCCCCTGCGTCATCGCATCGCGCGGCAAAACTTGATGGACGCTTTGGCGCAGGATGCCGAAGTTCCCCGCGTCAAGGCGGCACTGGAAGCTCGGCTGAACGCCAAGCCGGACGCCAGTACCGCTGCCGCGCTGCACGAGTTGTTGGAACTGACCCGTCCGGCAATCGTGGCCGAAGTGTGGTGCGGCCGGAAATTGCAGGATGGAGAGCAGCGAATGATCATCGGGCAGCCGAGGGTCTTTCGTGAGGGGGCGAATCCCAGTTGCTTTGACCGCGCCGATGACCAGTCCGCGCACTGCGCGAGCGGAAACTCGCTTGTGCCGGGCAATTATCCCGTGGGAATCGCTTTTCCCGCCCCGAATTGGAAAGGCCAAGGAGAGGGCTTTTTCTACCTCGTCAACCTGCCTACTCCGCGGCGGCAAATCGCCTACAACTTCTACAACAAGACCGATACGGCGGCACGCCTGGCGAAGCTAAGCCGCCGCACGCTCGACCACTACCTGGCCGAGAAACGGAAGCTGAGCGATCCGGAATTGGGCATGTTGAGCCAACTCGACGCCCGCGAGGTCTCACGCTTCGCAGCGCGGTACTTCTTTCTCGTTAATGACGACGACGTAAACGAGGAGATCGACTCGCAGTATTCCACCAGTCGCAAGCACATGGGCGGCGACAGCAGCCGCTTTGGCTCGATCTGCGCCAATTGGCCATTGACGGCACGCGCGAGGCGATCGGACAGGGAGCCGACCCACTGCGCGGGTACCCCGGCAGGGAGCAGGGAGCTTCCGACTCCATGCCCCGTGCTCCCTGCTCCGGGCTGCTGCGGGCCATCCGGCAAAAGCGGGTCATGCCGCCGAAATCAGTGCCGTACCGCTTCGACTGGCTAGCGGCCTTGTCCATTGCGCGGCGCGATCCCTGGCCGGGCGTCGATGCATGGCTGGCGGAGAACCTCGAAAACCGCGAGAAGTTGGACATCAGCCACGCCGACGCGGCGGAGGTCGGCGCAAGCGCTGCCGCGGTGCTCTTGGACCGCCATCACGAAAAGCCGGCGGATTTCGGTCTGCAACTCGTCGTCGATCCGCAACTGCTCAATTACAAGGTCCTCGGCTACTGCTACGGGGCCGCCGACGGCGCGCAGCGCGTGCGAAAGTGGTGGGCGCGGCAAGCAGAAAGCGGCAACAAGGCGGTTCCCGTGCCGTTTCACGCCCCCTAGAAGGCGTCGCGCTTCTGACGCACGGCAAGAGCGGTAAAGCCGTTGCGATCGTCAACATTGTTCTCGCTGGTATTCGATCGCGGCGCGACGATTACGCTCCGCATTAAGCTAATGGCAGAACCTTTTCGGCATCGCTTTTTGCACGATTCGCAAACCGTGGCCATAGCAGGTTTGACTCTTACTCAAAAAAAACCTATATGTTCATATATTGAGCAGAGCGTCTGGCGATGCCGATCCAGTCGTATATTTCACCCTTGGTCGCCAGCACCGTCGAGGAAGTTCGTTGATGAAATCCCTTGCCAAAAAACTGCGCCGTTTCCTAGCCGAGGACGAAGGTCCAACAGCGGTCGAGTATGCCGTGATGATTTCGTTGATCATCCTGGTCTGTTTTGCCGCGATCTCCACGATCGGGCAGAAAGTCAACAGCGTATTCTCCAAGGTGGGAAGTTCGATCTGACCCTATGTCAGGCGTGACGGCGGCAGGCCCGAATGACGAATGTCGAATGACGAATGCGGAATGTCCGTGCTTCGACATTCGACATTCGACATTCGGCATTCCTCGAACTGGCTGGCGGCTCTCCGATTGGACACTTGGTTTGCTGGTCGTTCTGGCCCTGCTTGCGATCTGGGAAGCCTTCCTCATCACACACCGTCCGGCGACGCACGGGTGCGGCGGTAATTTCTCGCAATACTACACGGCAGGGGCGATCGTTTGCCGGGGAGATGTCCGTCGGCTTTACGATCAGACGTACTTTAAGCAATTGCAGCAGCCGCTGCGCGACGACCCGCTCCCTTCGATCTACCCGCCGACCGTGGGCTTGCTCGTCGCCCCGTTGGCGCGGCTATCGTACGGAAGCGCATTGGCAGTTTGGTGGGCAATCCACGCGGTGTCCATTCTAGCGACCGGGCTGATTTTCTACGGCTGGCTCGGGCAAGCGCGTGGGAAGGCACAAATGAGGAATGACGAATGTCGAATCTCGAATCTCGAATCTCCCGGCTTCGACATTCGACATTCGAAATTCGTCATTCCCCGCGTGTGGCGGGTCAACGCCCTAATGGCCTTGGCCGCGCTTTTGCCCCTGTGGATCGCCGTGGGCATCGGTCAATTCGCTCCCGTTTTCCTGCTGCTGCTGGCTGGCGGTCTTGAATTGCACAAGCGATCAAAGCCCGTGCTGGCAGGGCTGGTGCTCTCCCTGCTGGCGCTCAAGCCGCAACTGGCAGCGGGCCTGGTACTTTGGATGCTCTTGCGCCGCGATTTTCGCACGCTTCTGGGCCTTGCGTCGGGCTTCGCCTTGCAGGCGGCGGCGGTGGCGGCAGGTACTTGGCCCGCAAGCATGGCTCGATTATCTCCATGCCTTGACGGCGATTTCAGCCATCACTCGCGCGGCGCGCTTCTCGCCGATGGTCGAGGCCTCGTTCACGGGCATGGCCAGCAATCTGGCCTCCGCGGCCGGCTTGTCGGCATGGGAAGCCGTGGCGATGAAGGTCGCCTATGCGTCTACGGTGAGCTTTGCGCTGGTTATGCTCTGCCAGGTCGTCTGGTCGCGACGCCAGCGGGCCGGCTCCATGCCGCTCCCAGCCAACTACGAATACGCTTGCGGCATTATCTTCATGACGATTGTCCCGCCTTACATGATCGTCTACGACCAGTCGCTTTTGGCGGCCGCGCTGGTCATGCTCTGGTCGTCGCCACGGTGGCCTTGGGGGGCGTTCCTCTTTGCCGCCATGACCGCGGTCGCGGCCAATCTGTCGTTGGCGACCGGCTTCAGCATTACGGGCTTTGTGGCCTTGGGGGTAATGTTTGCCTTGGCACGTTCGCTGTCACCATCCACGGCATCGGCGGACCGGCCGAACGGTTTGTGCAAAGATGCCCGCTTGACTTCTTGAAAAATCGACCTAGGTTTCAATTGAGGGAACGAATTACGTTCAGGGAAGTCAAATAAACTTAACCAATGTTTCCGATTGATGCCGGGCGCCTGCGGGCGACCGGCAAGGGAGAGAAGAGATGAAGACATTTGCTACTAAGTTGCGCCGCTTTTTGGTCTCGGAAGACGGTCCCACCGCGGTTGAATACGCTGTGATGCTCTCGCTGATTATCGCCGTCTGCTTGGCGGCGATTACCACGATCGGCTCGAACGCCAGCAGCGTCTTCTCGCGCGTGGCGAACTCGATCTAGGAAGGATCGCGCGGCCAAAAGGCCGCCGTGCGGAAGCGGCGCGAACCGAAGGGACACCTTCCATGTATCCCGTGCTTCCCCTGGAATTGAATCAGTATGCGGCCGAATCGCTGCTGCTGTTGTTCACCGCGGTCAGCGCCTTGCTGAGCGCGGTGTTTTGTTTGCGCTGATTCCGGCGGGCGACCTCGGAAGATGAAGGATGACGGTTAAGCGATGTAAAATTGGGGATGAGCGGCTAGCGAGAATGCCGTAATCCTTCATCGCTCATCCTTCGTCTCCCGTGGCGTCCGGCCGGATGTTTGCTCAGAATCCTTGCAACTTTATTCGTACAACCATGCCCGCTTTGCTTCACGCCGTTACTACCAATTGGCCGCTTTGGCTGCTGAGCTTGATCCTGATCGTCGCGGCGGTCATCGACGGCTGGGCGCTGAGGGTGCCCAATTGGCTCACCTTCCCGCTGGTCTTTGCCGGCTGGACGGCGGCCGCCTATTGCCACGGGCTTTGCGGCCTTGCCTGGAGCATGGCGGGCACCGCGGTCGGTCTGGGATTGTTGTTGCCGGCGTACAGCATCGGCGGCATGGGCGCCGGCGACGTGAAGCTGATGGCCGGCATCGGAGCTTGGATTGGCGCTACGGCGACATTCTACGCCTTTTGCGTGGCAGCCGTATTTGGCGGGCTGATCGCTGTGGCGATGGTTCTCGTGCGACGCCGCTGGAACCACCACTTCCTGCAGTTTTTCCTTATCACCGACGAAATCCTGACAATTCGCAATCCTGAGCAGCTATCGGCGATCGCCGCCAAGCGGAAAAGCACCATGATGCTGCTCCCCTACGGGATACCCATCGCACTGGGGACGATCGCTTATTTTGCCTGGGCAGGAATGCTGATGTAGCAATTGGACAAGTTGGAGAAGCATTGCCGCTTGTGCCGATTATAACGATGCGGCACTGACTGCTTAGCCACGCAAGCCATCCCCGGAGAATAACGGTCCTGCTGGTGGTAGCGTTTGGCCGCATTTACCTACAGTTGCGCCCCTTCCGTCGCCAATGTTTGTAACGGGAAAGGCACGATTTGAGGGAAACGATAGTGCTGCGGAACTTGACGGATCCGCGCGGGCGTAGCGAGACCGCCGGTCCGAGCATTAGGGGGTAGTATGCGAGGAAAATCTCTGGCTTTGCTCGTCTTGGCGCTGGGTTGCGGCCTGGTCGCTTCGCTAGGCATTACCCAGGTTCTGGCGCATCGCGGCGATCAGCCGGCTCCGCTGGATACCGTGCCGATCTATGTCGCCATAGCCGACATTCCGCAGGGCACGCTCCCGGGCGATGAAACAGTGCGGCTCGAACCGTGGCCGAAGGAGAAAGTGCCCCTCGGCGCCCTGACGAAGCAAGAGGAAGCAAAGGGTCGTCGCGCGCGGTACAAGATCTTCAAGGGCCAGCCGATTTTGGACCCCATGTTGTTGCCCGCCGGCGACGCGGAACTTGATGCGCAGATTCCCAAGGGACTGCGCGTGGTCCCCGTTCCGGTGAGCCCCGAAGCGATACACAGCGGCCTTGTGGCGCCCGCGCGCGATGCGACGTGGAGGTCTTCCTCCGTGCGGACGCGAGCCTCGGCATCGGCGAGACCGTCAGCAAAACCATCCTTGAAGACGTCCGCGTGTTCGCGGTGAACGACGTCACGACCACGCAAACCAACGATCCGCGCGATCCGGAAAAGCGTTCCTTTGCCGGCGGCAAAACGGTTTCCCTGTTGGTCACGCCCGAACAGGCTGAAATGGTTACGCTGGCCAGCAGTTTGGGCGTGATTCGTTTGATCCTGCGCGGCGCCGACGACAAGGCGACGACCAAAGTCAGGCCGATGGTCGCCCGCGATTTGCTCGGCTCTTGGGGCGTTTCGGACCGCAGCAAGGAGGGCAAGGCGCCGGGAGAAAGCGGTATTGACAAGCTCGTCGATGGAATAAAAAGGGCATTGGCTGCCACTACCGCGTCGAAAAAACCCGCGACGGCGCAGCCAAAAGAGCCGGAAAGATTCACGATGCGCTTGCTCGCCGGGCCCGAACGCACGGACGTGCTGATGCTTGCCAACGCGGATGCTGCCGCGTTGCCCGGTGACGACGGCGCCTGGACGGTGGCGAACCTGCCGACCCTGACCAAGCCGATGCCGCCGATCCAGACGGCCGCGCCGGCGACAGCCGCGCCCACCGCTCCGGCCAACCCGCAAACGAAACCTCAGAACAACGAAAAGCAATTGCCGCCCCTGAGGGTCAACGGAACGCCGCCCTTGGGCGGCTAATTGGGGCTTAGGTCCGTCGGTCCCCGGCCTCCCGTACGTCCCGCGGAAGCCAAGGAGCAATGGGACTGGGATCTATGACCATGCACCAAAGGATATCAAGGATGATCAAGCAAACTCTGTTTACGCGGCGGCCGCTTGGCATCGCCGCCGCGCTGCTGTGCTTGTGCGTTTCCCGCTCGCCATTGTCACTTGGGCAGCAACCGCTGGTTATCCCGCCCGGCCCAAATGCCCCGCTCAATGCGCCGGGCGAGGCGGTGGCCAGCGACGCCAATCCAAGCAGCCCCTATTTCCACGTCACGGGCAACGACGACCATTTGAAGATGGTTGTCAATTCCAGCCGCTTCCTCACCCTGGACAAACGGATTCCGCAGGTCCAGGTCAATAACCCGGACATTTTGAGCGTCGTGCCGATGTCGCCCACCTCGGTGCAGATCTCGGCGCGGCGGACCGGCGTGACCCAGGTCAACATTTGGGGTGAAGACAAGAAGATTTATACGGTCAACGTCATCGTGACGGGCGACGCCGCCGAATTGGCCGAAATCCTCCGCCAATTGTTTCCCAAGGCGACGCTGAGCATCGTACCGATCAACGGCGCCTCGGTCATCATTTCCGGGTATGTCGAGCAACAGGACATCGTGCCGAAGATCCACGCCGTGGCGGCCAAGTACTTCCCCGAAGTCATCGACAACATGCTCGTCAGCGGCACGCAGCAGGGCATGGTTCACGTCAAAATCGTCGAGGTTTCGCGAACGAAAATTCGCAACATGGGCTTTGACTGGGCCCAGGTCAGCAGCACCGGCAACGTTGTTTGGTCCGGCGTCAACGGGCTGATAAGCACCGCCTCCGGCGCCACGTTCGGGGCTCCTGCCACTGCTCCCGACAACGTCTTCAAGTTCAACATTGGCTCGCTCAACGCCTTCTACGGCGTGCTCAACGCCCTCCGTGAGGACGACCTGGGCAAAATCCTCTCGGAACCTAACGTTATGGCCATCAGCGGCCGGCCGGCCTACGTCAGCGAAGGCGGCGAAATCGGCTACCAGGTCTCAAGCACCGTGGCGGGCAACACCGTCGGCTGGAAGGAATACGGAACGCGGTTGGACATCGTGCCCATTTTGCTGGGCAACGGACGCATGCACCTTGATGTCCGCGTCAACGTCAGCCAGCCCGACGCCGCCAACAGCATCGACGGCATCCCGGCGATGAAGAGCCGCGGCGTGGAGACGGGCGTCGAGCTCCGTTCCGGCCAGACGCTGGCCATCGCGGGACTGATCGAGTCGCGCGTCGAGGCCACCGTCCACGGCTTTCCTTGGATCAGCGAAGTGCCCTACTTGGGCACAGCTTTCCGCTCCGAAAGCCACCAGATCAACGAAGTCGAGTTGATTATTCTGCTTACGCCAGAAATCGTCGACGGCATGGAGCCGTGCCAGGTGCCGGCTTGCCTGCCCGGCTCGAACACCGCCGACCCGACCGACTGGGAGTTGTTTTTCAAAGGTCAGATTGAAGTTCCCAACTGCTGCCCGGCGGACGGAACGTGCCAGCAATGCATTCAAGGCGGCGCCGGCGCCGGCGCCACGCCGGCGCTGCCCTCCCCGCCAAGTCCCGCGATCGAGGCAGTTCCGATCGGCCGGCAGAATCGGCAAAACCCGCCCGTGCCGAACCAAGTTGCCGCAAATCAACCGCCGCCCGAACCCGGATTCATCGGGCCGATCGGTTACGACATCCTAAAGTAGAATATATTGTGCATGAAAGTGGGAAGTGGGGAGTGGCAAGTGAGGAGCGAACGCTAGATCGCTCCTCGCTTGCCACCCCCGCACTTGCCGCTTGCCACGTTCCACGCTGCCGCAAGTTCCGCCTGCCATGACCAACGTGCTCCGCCTGGCGATCGTCGATCCCGACGACTCCAAGAGAGAATCGGTTAAATCGATGCTCCTGGGGATGGACATGATTTGGCTGGAGGCCGAATGCTCGCGTTACGAGTTCTTCTCCGACGTCGTTGCGCAAACCAACCCGGACATCGGCCTGGTGGCACTGGACAGCGACGCCGACAAGGCGCTGGACCTGGTGACGCGGCTCGGCGAAGTGTCGCCCAACTGCGCGGTGCTGGTGACGAGCTCTTCGCACGATGGGCAATTGATCCTCCGGGCCATGCGGGCCGGCGCCAAGGAGTTTCTCACGCAGCCCGTGCGGATCGACGACCTGCTGGGCGCGTTGGGCAGGATCAGCGAACGCCGCAACGGTCCCGGCGAAAACCGGCCCCGCGGCAGCCAGGTCGTGGCCGTGGCTGGCTCGCTGGGAGGCGTGGGCAACACCAGCCTGGCAGTGAACCTCGCCTGCGTGTTCGCGCAGAACGCGAAGAACTCGGTTGCGCTCGTGGACCTCGACCTCTGCCTGGGCGATGCCGACGTCTTCCTGGACGCCATTCCCGACTACACGCTCGTCGACGTGGCGCAAAACGCGACGCGATTGGACTTCAGCCTCCTGAAGCGCTCGCTGACGAAGCATTCCTCGGGCGTCTACTTGTTGCCGCGGCCCGTGCAGTTGGCGGATTGCGCGCTCGTCTCGGCCGACGACCTCCGCCGCGTGATAGGCCTCTTGAAGGCGACCTTCACGCACCTCGTTTTTGATCTAAGCAAGGGCTACAGCCCGCTGGACATGGTGGCGCTGGAGATGGCCAGCCACATTCTGCTGGTCACGCAACTGGACTTGCCCTGCCTGCGGAACGTGGTGCGGCTGTTGATGTCGTTCAACGAGATGGAAGGCATCAGCGAGAAGGTGAAGATCGTCATCAACCGCGCCGGATTGGACAACGGCCATATCAGCGTCAAGAAGGCCGAGGAGACGATCGGCAAGGAAGTCTTCTGGCAGCTTCCCAACGAGTACCGCACGATGATCGAGGCCCGCAACAACGGCGTGCCGCTGATCGAGCAGGCCCCCAAGGCGGCGATAACGCAGTCGATCATCGCCCTGGCCGGCGCGCTGTTCGACGAAGGCAAGCCCGAAGAGGAAGAAGCCGCCGACGCCAAGAAGCCCGCCCGTAAAGGGCTGTTCGGCTTCCTGGGCGGGAGAAAGTCGTGATGAGCTTGAGGCTTGAGGCCTGAGGGAGCAAGCGAGTCCTCTCAGAGCGGCGTTGAATTGCCACTCTTCTTGGCACGGCGATTGCCCCCTGGCAATGCCCACTCCCTCGACGATGGCCCGGAGCGTATACTTTCTCCGGCAACGCAGTCTAATAAGAATCCCAAACCCAAGAAGAGGTGAGCACATGAATCTGCTGGAATCCCTGAAACGCTGGACCACGGTTGTGGCCGACACGGGCGACATCGAAGCCATCGCCCAGCACAAACCGCAGGACGCCACCACGAACCCCTCGCTGCTTTTGCAGGCGGCCCAAAAGCAGGAATACCAGGACTTGGTCGACGAGTCGCTGGACTTCGCGCTGGGCAAGCCTGGCGACGAGGCGGCCCGCACGCAATGGTTCATGGACAAGCTCTTTGTGACCTTCGGCTGCCATATCCTCAAGGTCGTGCCCGGCCGCGTCTCGACGGAGGTCGATGCCGGGCTGAGCTTTGACACCGAGGCCACGCTGGCCAAGGCCCGCCGGCTCATCGGCATGTACAAGGAGGCCGGGGTCGAGCGCGAGAGGGCGCTCATCAAGATCGCCAGCACGTGGGAGGGCATCCAGGCCGCGGAACAACTGGAGCGCGAAGGGATCCACTGCAACCTGACGCTCTTGTTCAGCTTCGCCCAGGCCGTCGCCTGCGCCGAGGCGGGCGTGACGCTGATCTCGCCGTTTGTCGGGCGGATCTACGACTGGTACAAGAAGGAGGGCGGGGGCAAGGAGATTCCAGCCGACCAGGATCCCGGTGTCGCCTCCGTGACAAAGATCTACAACTACTTCAAGAAGTTCGACTACAAGACTCAGGTCATGGGCGCCAGCTTCCGCAAGGTGGACCAGATCGTCCGTCTTGCCGGTTCCGACCTGCTGACGATCAGCCCCGACTTGCTGGAACAAATGTCGAAAGCCGAGGGCGACGTCCCGCGCCGCTTGAATGTGCAAGAGGCCAAAGCGTCCGACGCCAAGAAGATCGATATGAACGAGAAGACGTTCCGCTGGATGCATAACGAGGACGCGATGGCCACGGACAAGCTCGCCGAGGGCATCCGCAAGTTCTACGCCGACGCCCGCAAGCTGGAGCAGTACGCCCAGGCGCGGGTCAAGCAGACTGCGGCGCGGCGGTGATGTAGATCGCCGTTTCATCGAGCAAAGAGCAATGAACAAGTACGACGCGCGCGGGCCGTATTGACTTTGCGCTGCGATTGCACTTTAATTGCGCGGCATGGCAGCACGGCCTTCCTCGCTCACCGATACCCGCGTCATCTACTGCGGCGACAACCTGGAGCAGCTTGCGAAGCTGCCTAGCGGCTGCATCGACCTCACTTACATCGACCCGCCGTTCAACTCCAACCGCAACTACGAAGTGTTTTGGGGCGAGGCGAAGGAAAAGCGGTCGTTCGAGGACCGGCACGAATCGACGAGGGCCTATATCGACTTCATGCGGCCCCGCTGCGTCGAGTTGCACCGTGTTTTGAAGACCACCGGCAGCTTTTATTATCACTGCGACTGGCACGCCTCCCATTACGTCAAGATCTTACTCGACCAGATTTTCGGGGAAAACCAGTTTCAAAACGAAGTAGTCTGGAAGCGCACTAGCGCCCATAGCAGCGCAAAGCGCTACGGACCGGTTCACGACAGCATCTTCTTCTACAGTAAGTCCAAGAAGTACACTTGGAACCCAACCTACCAGCCGTACGATGAGGACTATCTCAAAACGTTTTTTGAGATGGTCGACGAAGACGGCCGCCGCTGGAAGCGCATGGACTTGACAGGCGACGGCGTGCGAACGGGCGAGAGCGGCCGAAAGTGGCGCGGAATCGACGTAACCGCCAAAGGGAGGCATTGGGCAATCCCCCGCGACGCTGTGGAGGTTTACGGGCTCAAGTCCAAAGGGACGCTTCCCCGTTTAGATGAGCTCGACGCACAGGGAGCAATTCATTGGCCGAAGAAGACGGACGGTGTCCCGCGGCTAAAGCAGTATGCGGATAGGATGCCAGGGGTTCCATTGCAGACGGTATGGACCGACATACGCCCGTTGCACAACCTCTCTCAGGAGCGCCTCGGGTATCCAACGCAAAAGCCGCTCGCGCTTTTAGAAAGAATCATCAAAGCCAGCAGCAAACCCAACGACATCGTTCTCGACGCCTTTTGCGGCTGCGGGACGGCGCTGGAGGCGGCAGAACATTTGGGGCGGCAGTGGATCGGCATCGACCTCTCGCCTACTGCCTGCCAGGTCATGGCCAAGCGGCTTCGCGACCGCTGCGGCCTGCGCGAAGACAAAAAGCTCTGGCTGGCCGGCAAGGGTTTTATTGTCCGCGACCTGCCGTGGACGGAGGGGCAACTTCGAAAAATCCCGCCCTTCGAGTTCGAGAACTGGGCGGTCATCGCGCTGGGCGGCATCCCCAACAAGACGCAAGTCGGCGACATGGGCATCGAGGGCCGCATCTTCCCCGTCCACACGCTCCCCGACAGCGGTGAAAAGAAGAAGAAAAAGGGCGAAACCCTCGCCTTCGACTACATGGACGACTGGTATCCGATCCAGGTCAAGCAGAAGGACAAGGCCGGCCGCCCGGAAATCGACGCCTTCGAGGCCATGATGATGCGCGAGGACCGGCCCAAGGGTTTTTTCGTCTCCTTCGCTTTCACCCTGGACGCCCCGCAAGAAATCGGCCGCTTTTTCAAGCAATCGGGCAAGGTGATCGTGCCCCTGACTGTTCGCGAAATCCTTGACGAGCAAATTGCGATGAAACTGGCCTAGGTTGATGTACTATGAGGACGGCGGGATCACAAACGGGGGACAGGTGCAATATTCCGCAGTCGCCGCCATGACGTTCTGCCCCGAACCGAAGCATGAATGGGACGCCGGAACCCTCAAGTAAGCCGGTCCCGCCGCGCGCGGCAGTGTGCGGGAAAGGAATCTGCCGCGCAAGGTAAACCACGAATTGCACAAATAACACGAATCGGCTTGAAGGGGACGATTTGCTCCCGGCTAGACCCCTTTTTTGCGCCCTTATCCAATCTCCCTCTCTTTCCTCCACACTGCCGTGCTCCCCTTGCATGGCAGAACTTCCAATGCCCGCGGCGAAGACTGGCTCCCCCGCGGGAAACAGGCATTCCGCCGCTTCGGCCCGATAATTGCGGGGCGACTCGCCGCAAGTATGCCGGGATAGATATTATCCATCTAGACGCGCCCGTCACCCCCACTTGCTCCTCTCCCGGAAGGCAAGTGGATATAATCACGTCGAGCAAGAGTGTCGGCAGCGTTCGCTCTTGTCTTCTCACGCGAGCAGTAAACATCTCAACCAACTCAAAAGGAGTCTTGCCATGAGTACGGCGGTCAAAGAGCCCAAAAGAAAAACGGCAATCGACAGCAGGCCGGCGGCCGACAGCCCTCTTTCCGCGGAGGAGCTGCGCAAGATGCACGCCTACTGGCGAGCCGCGAACTATCTCTCGGTCGGACAGATTTATCTGATGGACAACCCGCTCCTGAAGGAACCCTTGCAGCTCAAGCACGTCAAGCCGCGGCTGCTGGGCCATTGGGGCACCACGTCGGGCCAGAACTTCCTCTACGTTCACCTCAATCGGGTCATCAAAGAGTACGACCTGAACATGCTCTACATCTCCGGCCCCGGACACGGCGGACCGGCGCTGGTAGCCAACGCCTACCTGGAAGGAACGTACAGCGAGGTCTATCCGAATATCGGAGAGGACGAGGCCGGCCTGAAGCGGCTCTTCACCCAGTTTTCATTCCCCGGCGGCATTCCCAGCCACGTCGCCCCGGAGACGCCCGGCTCGATCCACGAGGGCGGTGAACTGGGCTATGCGCTCTCGCACGCGTACGGCGCGGTCTTCGATAACCCCGACTTGATCGTCGCTTGCGTCATTGGCGACGGCGAGGCTGAGACCGGCCCCCTGGCCACCGGTTGGCACGGCAACAAGTTCATCAACCCGGCGCGCGACGGTTGCGTGCTGCCGATTCTGCACCTCAACGGCTACAAGATCGCCAACCCGACGGTGCTCGCTCGCATCAGCCACGAGGAGCTGGAGTCGCTGATGCGCGGCTACGGCTACGCGCCTTATTTCGTCGAGGGCGACGACCCGGAGAAAATGCACCAACTTCTGGCGCGGCGCTGGACGACGTCATCACCGAAATCAAGGAGATCCAGGCCGATGCCCGCGCCAACGGCTTCACCGAGCGTCCGCGCTGGCCGATGATCGTCTTCCGCAGCCCCAAGGGTTGGACCGGCCCGAAGGAAGTCGACGGCCAGAAGACGGAAGACTACTGGCGTTCGCACCAGGTGCCGATGAGCGACATGAGCCACAAGGGGCACGTCCAGGTTCTCGAAACCTGGATGAAGAGCTACAAGCCCGAAGAATTGTTCGACAAAACCGGCCGGCTCATCCCGGAGTTGGCCGACTTGCCGCCCAAGGGCGAGAAGCGGATGAGCGCCAACCGGCACACCAATGGCGGCTTGCTGCTGAAAGACCTTAAGCTGCCCGACTTTTGCGACTACGCCGTCGAGGTCCCCAGCCCCGGCGCGACGGACGCGGAGTCGACCCGCGTGATGGGCAAGTTCCTCCGCGACGTGATGAAGATGAACCTCGACAGCAAGAACTTCCGCCTTTTCAGCCCGGACGAGTTCAATTCCAACCGCTGGCAAGATGTCCTCGCAGTCACCAACCGCGCATGGGTTGCGGAGACGTTGTCTTACGACGACCACCTCAATCCTGACGGCCGCGTGATGGAAGTCCTCAGCGAACACCAGTGCGAAGGTTGGCTCGAAGGATACTTATTGACCGGGCGGCACGGCTTCTTCTCGTGCTACGAGGCCTTCATCCACATCATCGACTCAATGTTCAACCAGCATGCCAAGTGGCTGAAGGTGACGCGGGAAATCCCCTGGCGGCGGCCGATCGCGTCGCTGAACTATCTGCTCTCGTCGCTCGTCTGGCGGCAAGACCATAACGGATTCAGCCACCAGGACCCAGGTTTCATCGACCACGTCGTGAACAAGAAGGCCGAGGTCATCCGCGTCTATCTGCCGCCCGACGCCAACACCTTGCTGAGCGTTACGGACCACTGCCTTCGCAGCAGGAACTACGTGAACCTGGTCGTGGCCGGCAAGCAGATGGCGCCGCAGTGGCTGACCATGGACCAGGCGGTCAAGCACTGCACGGCCGGCATCGGCATCTGGGGTTGGGCCAGCAACGATGCAGGCGGCGAACCCGACGTTGTCATGGCCTGCTGCGGCGACGTGCCGACACTGGAGACGCTCGCGGCGGTGGACTTGCTCCGCAAGCACATTCCGGAGTTGAAGATTCGCGTCATCAACGTCGTGGACCTCATGAAACTGCAGCCGGCGAGCGAACACCCGCACGGGCTAAGCGACCAGGACTTCGACGTCCTTTTCACGAAGGACAAACCGGTCATTTTCGCCTTCCACGGCTATCCGTGGCTGATCCACCGCCTGACCTACCGCCGCACGAACCACAACAACATGCACGTTCGCGGCTACAAGGAAGAGGGCACGACCACGACCCCGTTCGACATGGTGGTCGTGAACGACCTCGACCGCTGCCATCTCGTGATGGACGTAATCGACCGGCTGCCGCAATTGGGCGCTCGGGCGGCGTACTTCAAGCAGGCCCTCCGCGACAAGCTGATCGATCACAAGCACTACATCCGCGAGCACGGCGACGACATGCCCGAAATCACCGGGTGGAGGTGGGGGCAACATGCGGGCAGCGGGTCGGCGAAAGCCGGTCAGCCGGCGGCGCGCGACACCGCGGGAGACAACGTCTGAGCCATCGGAACAGGATAAGTTGAGCAATCGGGCTGGCACGTCCCTGAGCCGGGGCACCCGCTTGCGGGTCGAAGGGCGTGTTAGTACGTCGATCACGCCCTTCGCCTGAAGCTCAGGGCGTACCACCCTCGGAGAACTGCTCGAATTAATCTGTTGCGACGCATAAGCAATGCGTGAATGTCAAAACCCATGAAAGGAAATGTCCATGAAAACGACGACAAAGGCCCCGCCGCCTTCCGCGAAGGAAGTTGACGGCTTTGCGGAGCTTCGCCGCCAATACGGCTGTGGCCCGGTGGAATTCACGGGGTCCGAAGGTGCCCTTTACGAGCGTCACCTGATTTTCGACAACGTCGTAAAATCTGCCGCCGCGGAGGCGCGCGAGCGCTACGAGGCGTTCGCCCGCTCCGTGCGCGACATTCTCTCGCAACGCTGGGTGCTTACGGAGGAGACCTACGCGCGAGAACCCCAAGCGAGTCTACTATCTTTCGATGGAGTTTCTCATCGGTCGCTCGCTGGCCAACAACGTGGCGAACCTGTTGCTCGGGCCGCTGGCTGTTCAGGCCGTCAAGCAGAAGAAGCTCGATTGGCTCGCCCTGCTGGAAACGGAGCCCGACGCCGGCCTGGGCAACGGCGGGCTCGGACGGCTGGCCGCTTGCTTCTTGGACTCGATGGCCACGATGCAACTGCCCGCCATGGGCTACGGCCTGCGTTACGAATACGGCATGTTCCGCCAAACCATTGTTGACGGCTGCCAACGTGAGCAGCCGGATAACTGGCTGCGGCGTGCCGATCCGTGGGAGGTCGCCCGGCCGAACGAGAAGGTGGAGATCAAGCTCGGCTGTTCGTTCCAGATGCGCGGCGGCTCTCTGCAGGCCGTCCTCGGCAAGACATCGACGTTGATCGGCCTGCCGTTCGACCGCCCCGTGGTCGGCTACGGCGGCAAGACCGTGAACACGCTGCGGCTGTGGGCGGCCGCGGCGCCCGACTATTTCGATTTCCAGGAGTTCAGCCGCGGCGATTTCGTGGGGGCGGTGGCCGAGACGCTCACCGCCGAATCGCTCACGCGGGTCCTTTATCCCGATGATTCCACCAGCCAGGGCCAAGGACTGCGCTTCGTACAGGAGTATTTCCTGGTAGCCTGCTCCCTGGCCGACCTTGTCCGCCGGTTCCGCGCCGGCAACAGCGATTGGAATACAATGCCCGAAAAGGTCGCCATCCAGCTTAACGATACGCACCCGACAATGGCGGTTCCGGAGCTTATGCGAATTCTGCTGGACGAGGCGCATCTTGGCTGGGACGAGGCTTGGTCCATCACCGGGCGGACCCTGGCGTACACCAACCACACGCTACTGCCCGAGGCCCTGGAGAAATGGCCGGTGGCCTGGTTCGAGATGCTGCTGCCGCGGCATTTGGAGATAATCTATGAGATCAACCGCCGGCTTCTCGATGGGGTCCGAGCCCGTTTTCCCGGCGACGAAGGCCGCATCCAGCGCGTGAGCCTGATCGAGGAAGGGCCGAGCAAGCACGTCCGCATGGCGAACCTGGCCATTGTCGGGTCCCACAGCACGAACGGCGTGGCCGCGATCCACTCCAAGCTGTTGCGCACCGTGACGGTCAAAGACTTGGCCGAAATGTATCCCGACCGCTTCAGCAACAAAACGAACGGTGTCACGCCGAGGCGCTGGCTACTGCTGGCGAACCCGGCGCTGGCAGGCACGATCAGCGAGGCCATCGGCGATGGCTGGATTACGGACCTCTCGCAATTGAGCAAGCTGAAACCGCTGGCCGGCGACAGGGGCTTTCGCGACCAGTTCCGCCGGGCCAAGCGTCAAGCCAAGGCGCAGTTTGCCCAATGGCTCAAATCCGCCGCCGGGCAGACCGTCGACCCCAACAGCGTCTTCGACTGCCAGGTCAAGCGGATCCACGAATACAAGCGGCAGTTGCTCAACGCGCTGCGCATTGTGGTGTACTACAATCGGCTCCGCGCAAACCCGGGCCTGAAGACTCCGCCGCGGACGTTCTTCTTCGCCGGCAAGGCGGCGCCCGCCTACCACCTCGCCAAACTGATCATCAAGTTCATCAATAACCTCGCCGGGACGATCGACGGCGACCCCGCGCTGCGCGGCCGGCTCCAGGTCGTGTTCCTGCCGGAGTACAACGTCTCGCTCGCCGAGCGGATCATTCCCGCCAGCGACGTCTCCAACCAGATCTCGACGGCCGGTTACGAAGCCAGCGGAACGAGCAACATGAAGTTCATGATGAACGGAGCATTGACGATCGGCACGCGGGACGGGGCGACGATCGAGATGGCCGAGGAAGCGGGCGAAGAGAACTTCTTCCTCTTCGGCCTGACGGCGGACCAAGTCGCCAACAGCCGCGGCCGGTACGATCCGCACTGGCACTACGAGCACGATCCCGAAACCCGCGCGGCGCTGGACCTGATCTTCGCCGACCACTTCAGCGGCAACGAGCCGGGAGTTTTCGCGCCCTGCGCGACGTGCTGTTGACCAGCGACCACTACATGCATCTGGCCGATTTGAACTCGTACCTGGAGGCGGACCAGCGCTTGCTCGCGCTGTACGCCGACCAGGATGCCTGGCGCGCAAGGCCATTTTGAACGTCGCCGCCTCGGGAAAGTTCTCCAGCGACCGCACAATCGCCGAGTATGCGTCCCTTATCTGGAACGCGGAACCGTGCCCCGTGCCCTAGCGAACCCTCGACTGATCACTTGCGCGAATCGAGTGCCAGCTATGACGGAAACTGCGCATTTGTGGGCGATCGGCTACGCCTCCATGGAACGGGCCGAATCGGTGCGTCAAGAGATCGTCAGGCTTGGTGAAACGCATTGCATGAAGATCCTCGATACGGCGGTCGTAGTGCGCTATCCGGACGGACGCATGACGCTCAACGGGAAGTTGTTCCGAAACCCGACGGATTTTCGTTCTCATACCCTGACCAGTTTTCTCGCGGGCCTGGCGTTGGCCGAGCAGCCGTACACCGGACATGCGGTGCGGGCTTGGACGAAGTGCGCCGGCGGCGTGTGCCCCGACACGCAGATCGACGAAGAGTTCGTAAACGAGGTGCAGACGCTTATCAAGCCCGGCGCCTCCGCGCTGTTCGTCCTCGACTGCGAATGCGATATGGACGCGATACTACAGGGAGTACAAGGACTCGGTGGAACGGTGCTGAAAACCAACGTCGCGCCGGAGTGGGCAAAACAAATCCAGTCTGCCCTGGCGCAGGCGGCGAACAAGGGATAAGAAAGGATGCGTTAAATGGCTGTTTCTCCGCTGGCCGGGAAGCCGGCGCCGCGCGAGTTGCTGGTTGACCTTGCGCGACTGGAGCGTGAGTACTTCCAGCGCCGGCCGGACCTTGCCGATCCGAACCAGTTGGTCAGTTTCGGCACCAGCGGACACCGCGGTTCGTCGCTTCGCGGTACCTTCACGGAATCGCACATCCTGGCGATCACCCAGGCCATCTGCGACTACCGCAAACAGGCGGGCACCGACGGTCCGCTTTACATGGGCAAGGACACGCACGCCCTCTCCGCGCCGGCCCAGCGCACGGCGCTGGAAGTCCTCGCGGCCAGCGGGGTGCAGACGATCATCCAGCGCGACGACGGCGTCACGCCGACGCCCGTCATCTCGCGGGCCATTCTCGTTTACAATCGGGGTCGCAAAGAGCACCTGGCGGACGGCGTCGTGATCACACCCTCGCACAATCCGCCCGAAGACGGCGGCTTCAAGTACAATCCAGCCAACGGCGGCCCCGCCGACACGGACGTGACCAAATGGGTCCAGGACCGCGCCAACGAATTGCTCCGCGGCGGCTACGCGGCGGTGAAGCGCACTGCCTTTGACGCCGCGATCAAGGCCGGCACGACGCACCAGGAGGACTTCGTCCTCCCCTACGTAAAAGACCTGCGGAACGTGGTCGATATGCACGCGATCCGCGCAGCCGGCCTGAAGCTCGGCGTGGACCCGCTGGGCGGAGCGGCCGTGCATTACTGGGCGCCGATCAACGAAATCTACGGCCTGGATATCCAAGTTGTGAATCCGAAGGTCGATCCGACGTTCTCCTTTATGACCGTCGATCACGACGGGAAAATCCGCATGGATTGCTCCAGCCCCTACGCGATGGCTCGCCTCGTCGGACTGAAGGACCAATACCAGGTCGCCTTCGCTAACGATCCCGATTCGGACCGCCACGGCATCGTCACGCCCTCCGCGGGGCTGATGAACCCCAACCACTTTCTGGCCGTAGCCATACGTTACTTGCTGCTCAATCGCCCGCACTGGCCGCAAGGGGCCGCGATCGGCAAGACGGCGGTCAGCAGCAGCATGATCGACCGCGTCGTGAAAAGTCTCGGCCGCCGGCTTTGCGAAGTGCCGGTCGGTTTCAAATGGTATGTGCCGGGCTTGTTCGACGGCTCGACCTGCTTTGGCGGTGAAGAGATGCCGGGGCCAGCTTCCTGCGGATGGACGGAACCGTGTGGACGACCGACAAGGACGGCCCGATCATGGACCTGCTGGCCGCCGAGATCACGGCGCGGACCGGCAAGGATCCAGGCGAACATTACAAGGAATTGATGGCGGCGTTCGGCGATCCGTGCTACACGCGCATCGACGTGCCCGCCACGCCGGCCCAGAAGAATCGGCTGCAGCAACTCTCGCCCGACGACGTCAAGGAGTCGCATTTGGCGGGCGAGCCGATCACGGCCAAGCTGACCCGCGCCGGGCAACAATGCCCCGCTGGGCGGGCTGAAGGTCGTGGCCGCCAACGGCTGGTTTGCCGCTCGCCCCTCCGGGACGGAGAACATCTACAAGATTTACGCGGAAAGCTTCCGCGACCAGTCGCATCTCGATTCGATCGTCGGCGAGGCCCAGCGCATGGTGAACCGCGCGCTGGAAGGAGTCTAGCGAGAGACAGCTAGGAGCACTCGCCAAAAAAAGAAGCTTCTCCCAGGCGAATTCCGCCGCTATCAAGCGATGTCAGGATTTGCCGGTTGTCTGGCATGTAAGCAAGCCGCAAGCGCGGATTAACTGGCTAGTTCCGCAGGGCCGATTTAAGCAAGATAATGGCTACGTCTAGCAAACCCGCCAAAACCGTTTCGCGATCAAGCGTAGATAACTCGGTCAGGTGGTCTGCTTGCGTGCTCGTAGTGCTGCTGTTGGGACTTCCGCTGATGGCGCGTGCACAGTCGCCAGCGGTGGCCGGCGCGGCGATGGAATCTGTTCCTATTGTAAATGTGGCGCCAGTAGCAGGTCCTGCTGCGGCGCCGGCGGAGACTCTGCAGACTGCCTGGGCGATCGCGTTGAACACCGATCAAGGGCTTGCCGCAAGCCAATGGAATGTCTCGGCCGCCCAGAGCGGCTTGAACGCCGCCCGTGCCGAGCGCATGCCCTCGGTAACACTGGGCGCTGAATACTATGCGCTCAGCCAATCGCCCGCCGTTGTGTCGACCGTTCCCGTTTTAGGAACTTTGGAGGCGCCATTTTTGAGTCGAGATGCCGGGTCGGGCCACGCGCTGGTGGCTCAGCCGATCTTTACCTCCGGCCGAATTTCCAGCGGCATCGATGCGGCCGAGGCGAACGTGGTCGCCCATGAGGCCGACCACGATCGGGCGATCCTCGATGTGAAAATGAACGTTGCCGACGTCTTTGTAAAAGTCCTGCTGGCGTCGCGGATCGTGGAGGTGGCCCAGAGCAAGGTCGTCAGCCTGAGCTCGCACGATAACGACGTGTCTGTCCTTTATGAAAAAGGTGTCGTTGCGAAGAACGATCTCCTCGCCTCGCAGGTGGCGCTGGCCAACGCGCAACAGAAGTCCCTTGATGCGAATGGCGATTTGGAAGTCGCTCGCGCCGCATATAACCGCGCGCTGGGGCGGGACTTGTCGCAACCTGTCTTTTTGGCCGAAGTTCGAGACGAGGAAATGCTTCCGCCCTTGGAGGATCTGACGCGGGCCGCCTTGTCGCAGAGACCGGAGCTGGCCGCTTTATCCGCCGAGGCCCGCGCCAGCAGGACGAAGCGGAGGCCCTGCGGGCCAAGAATGGTCCGCAGATCGCCGCCACCGGCGGATACTTTTACTTGCAAGACAATTACATTCGGCCCAACGGGTACACCGGCGCGATGGTGGGCGTAGAATGGAACCCGTTGGACTTCGGCAGGGTGAGCAACCAGGCCCTCGTATTGGAGCAAAAGTCGCAGGCGCTGATTCGCCTGCGCCGAGAAGCCGAGTCGCTGATTGCCCTGGAAGTGCGGCACAAATGGATCGATCTGATGACGGCGCGGCAGCGCGTGCTCGTCGCGCAAAAAACAACCGCCCAGGCCGACGAGAACCTCCGCGTCGCCCGCGATCGCTATCAGCACCAGGCCGGCACGAACACGGAAGTGCTGGATGCCGAGACGCTGCGCGTGCAGGCATACGTGAACTTGTACACCAGCACGTACCAGGCGGCGCTGGCCGCGTTGCGGTTGCGGTGCGCGGTTGGGAATCTATAGGAAACCGGAACGAGCTTTGCACAGCCACGGGCCATGTCTCCGCTGCCTGCCAATTACCGTTCGTCCGGCCTGCTGTTGCACGTGACTTGCCTGCCGACGCCCTACGGAATCGGCGACGTGGGACCGGCCGCCTTTGGCTGGATTGACCGGCTTCACGACGCCGGGCAGGGCTGGTGGCAGGCCCTGCCGCTGGGCCCCACCGGTTACGGCGATTCGCCTTACCAGCCGCTTTCGTCGTTCGTCGGCAATTGGCTGCTGCTCAGCCCCGACGCATTGATTGCCGACGGCCTGCTGAGGAAAGAGGAGTTTGACGTCCCCCGCTTTCCCGAAGCCACGGTCGATTACGTCGTCGTCACGGCCTTCAAGCAGCGGATGCTGGAAACGGTTTGCCGCCATTTCGACCAGCGGGCATCGGGCGAAATAAAGGCCGCCTACGAGCAGTTCCGCTCCGAGCAGGCGCACTGGCTGGAGGATTACGCCCTCTTCCGGGCGCTGAAATCAGAATTCCCCGATAAATCTTTCACCGACTGGCCCGGCGAGCTGCTGCGGCGCAAGCCGGCTGCACTGGCCGAGGCGCGGCGCCGCCTGGCGGGCCAAATCAATGAGGTTTACTTCGCGCAGTTCCTCTTGAATTGGCAGGGCGCTCGCCTTAAGGAACACGCGCGTTCCAAAAACGTGCGGTTGATCGGCGATTTGCCTTTTTTCGTCTCCGGCGAATCGAGCGACGTCTGGGCGAACCCGGAGCTGTTTCTGCTGGACGATCGCTGCCGGCCGCGCGTCGTGGGCGGCGTTCCGCCCGACTATTTCTCGGCACAAGGCCAGCGTTGGGGCAATCCTGTTTACGACTGGGAAGTTATCCGGCGCACCGGCTACCGCTGGTGCATCGACCGCATCCGCGCCCTCTTGGCCCACGTGGACCTGATTCGCCTCGATCACTTCCGCGGCTTCGCGGCCGCCTGGCACATACCGGCCGAAGCCCCAACGGCGGTGTCGGGCCAATGGGTGCAGGGGCCGGGGATTGAGTACTTCGACGCCGTCCAAAAAGCAGTCGGCGGCTTGCCGTTCATCGCCGAGGATTTAGGCGTGATCACGCCTGACGTTCGTGCGCTCTTGGACCACATCGGCGTGCCGGGTACGCGGGTCTTGCAGTTCGCCTTCGACGGCACTCCCCACAATCCCTATCTGCCCGACAATTACGTCGCCAATACGGTGGTCTACACCGGCACACACGACAACAACACGACGCGCGGCTGGTACGAGGAGCTGTCGCGTGGCGAGCGCGATTGCCTGCGAAACTACTTGAAACGCCCGGCACTGGACGCCGACGAGGCCGCGCCGGCCTTGCTTGGCCTGGCGTGGACCTCGCGAGCGGCGCTCGCCCTCGCGCCGCTGCAAGACGTGCTCAATCTCGGCGCAGAGGCGAGGATGAACTTGCCCGGCAGCGCCGAAGGCAATTGGCGCTGGCGGTATTCGGAAAAAGCCGATCTTACATCCGCCTTCGAGTGGCTGGGGAAGCTAACGCGTGATGCGGGCCGGTCGGCAAAGAGCTGGCAACCAAGTTGACCGGCGGCCGGTGCATAATCGCCGTTCACTGGGTCGCCGCGGGCTGGCGTTTCGCCGCGATCTCGCTGCTTGCAGGGCGGAAGCGGTAGGCCGGATTCTGGATGTCGAAGTCGGCAGGGGAAAGACCAGCGTTCAATTTGATGTCGAAGTACGTGTACTCCTCCAGCAGCGGCGGTTTTTCGGCTGGATCGCTTGGCCAGCCATAGAGCTCGTAACGAATGGGAAGATCGAGTTTGTCGTCGGCGAAAACACGCGCGATGTGAAAGAGGAAATTCGCGCGCGGCCGGGGGTGTACGACCTCGATACAGTGGCATGGCCGGTCGTTGATCTTTGCGTGTTCGATCGACGTCACAGTACACTCGCCGTATTTCATGTTGCTTTCCCCGGCCTCGATGAGCCGCTTGGCAAGCGCCAGGAAACCGACCTGCGTCACAGGATACAGCTCGCCCTGCATCGCATGCGGGTCGGCGGGATCAAGCGAAAGAGTGCCAAGCAGGCCGCGAATACCGACACAGTGGGCCCACATTTTGCCGTCGTTGGCCCCTTCGACATAGATTGCTTCCTGTCCCTTCACGGATTTCGGGGCAAGGCACTTCACGTAAACACTGAATGGCTTCCGCAGCACCTTGATGGCAAGCAACTTGGGCGACTGCAGTTTTCCGTTGATCCGCTCGTGTTCGATCAACCTGGCCGAATAGCTGTCAATATGCTCGATTCGAGGCAAGGCTTCCTTCGCCCAGCGTAAAACGGGCATGAGAGGATGCTTGTCAGGACCCTCCTTCCACGCGGGAGCGACGCCCACACCTATCGATTTGGACCCCTCTGGCCCCCGGCGGACGCCAGCAGGCTGCGGCCCGCCCGGCGGTTGAGCGTGGACAACCGAAACCGACAGGCAAGCAGCGAAGACGGCGAGCAGCATTTGATTGATGAGTGCATTGGTCATAGCTAGTTCCTCGGTGAATTTCGGGCGAAGCAATTGGCGTGCCGCAAGCGAATCATGGCGGGCATCGTACAATCGCTGCATGGCCGTGTGAATAACGGTATCTCTGTGGATCGGACACCGGGTGAACTCCACTTCCTATCGAGTTGACCAGCGGCCGATTCTGCCCTTACAATTGCGCGATGTGATTCGATCGGTGGAAATGGGAGGACGCGTTATGAGAAACTTCGTAGCGGGGTGTATCGCGCTTTTCACGTTGGCCGGGGCCGCCGTGGGCGAGACGAAAGGGCCGCCGAAGAACATATCTGTGGACCTAGGCGGCGGGGTGAAGATGGAAATGGTCCTCATCCCGGCGGGCGAGTTCCAGATGGGGAGCGGCGAGTCGGCGGAGGAGCTCCGTGAGGTATACCCAAAGGCCGGGAACACGTATATCACGAGAAGAGACGAATTCATTAACGAGCGTCCGCGGCACCGGGTGAGGATCAATCGGGCGTTCTATCTGGGGACTTACCACGTTACGCGGGGCCAGTTCCGCCAGTTCGTCAACCAGAGCGGGTTCAAGACGGACGCGGAGAAAGGCGACCGCCCGGGAGCAACCGGCTGGGATACCGAAAAGAAAAGCTTTAGCTACAACGCGAAGTTTTCCTGGCGGAACGCGGGTTTTCCGCAGACCGACGGCCATCCGGTGGTCAACGTAAGCTGGAATGACGCTGCCGCCTTTTGCCTGTCTCAGCAAAAAGGACGGCAATATCTATCGGCTACCGAGTGAGGCCGAGTGGGAATATGCGTGCCGCGCCGGCACGACAACATGGTATTACAGCGGTGACGATCGGGAGACACTCGCCAAGGTGGGCAACGTGCGCGACGCGGCGTTCAAGGCGAAGTACCCGGACGTGATAGGCGCGATCAGGGCCAATGACGGCTACGTATTCACGTCCCCGGTGGGAAAGTTCAAGCCCAACGCTTTTGGGCTGTACGACATGCACGGCAATGCACAGGAGTGGTGCGCGGATCGGTATGGGTGGGACTACTACACCAGATCGCCTGTAGACGACCCACCGGGCCCAGATACCGGAGATGAGCGTGTACTTCGCGGTGGTTCCTGGCTGGTCGGCTGGTACGACGCCCGATGCACGATGCGCCAGACGGGCGGTCCGGACGGCCGGAACAACTGCGTAGGCTTCCGTGTTTCCAGGATTGAGTAATGCTCTTGTTTCTGGCCGCGTCGCCGTTTACCGTTTGCCACCTTTACCGTTTATCCCGCCGCCGAGCGAACGCCCCCGCAGAAATCGGCGGCTTCTTCCGGCGGCCAGGCAGGGTGTGCGTGCCCTCGGCCCTCCGCGGGTGCAAAGCGGCGCGGCCCGTTCCCGGTTTTCCCCCTTTCGGCCGCCCGCTTGCCCCGCTCGGTTGGACGTTACAACCGGTCCTCTCACCGTTACAACCGGTCGTTTTTCGGCTTTCCTCGATCGCGCAAAATGTGCAACGCCCTTGCGCAAAAGGCATTCGCGCGAGCGCAACTTGCGCTCGCGCGTGCGCAAGTTGCGCGCGCTCGCGCGCACCCTGCGCCTTCACGCGCAAGAAGCCCGTAAATACGGGCATTTTGCCCGCGCACGTTTGGATTCTGCCGCGTGAAAATGAGTCTTGCAGACAACACGCGCCGCCGGCAGGTCGGCGCACCGTTACAACCGCACCTCGCGGGACCGGTCGGCGGCGTGCCATCGCCCGTGACGGCACAGAAAGAAATCTCGCGCAAAGCCGCAAAGGCGCAAAGCCGCAAACAAGGCCTGCGATCCCCAAAAGCCCCTCCTTTGCGAGACCCTGCTGCGCGGGTGCCCCTCGCCTTTGCGTGAGATATATTCCTTTCCTTCATCCCTCATCTTTCATCTCTCATCTTTAGTCTCCCTTTCTCCCCTTCTCCCTTTCTCCCCTTCCCAGCCTCGCCCCGCGAGTCGAGACCGATTCCTGCTGGTATAATGTCCGGCCGGGCTGTCTTGGCAAAGCTGCCCGCTCGCAAAACGGATAAAGCTCATTGACGACGAAAGGCCGAAACGATGACCAGCGATGAATTGGACGAGTTGGCGATCAATACCATCCGCACGCTGTCGATCGACGCCGTGCAGCAAGCTAATTCGGGGCATCCGGGCACGCCGATGGCCCTTGCTCCCTTGGTCTACACCCTCTGGAACCGGGTGATGCGGTTCGATCCGCAAGACCCGATCTGGCCCAACCGCGATCGCTTTGTATTGTCCAACGGCCACGCATCAATGCTGCTTTGGTCGGTGCTGCACCTCACCAAAGTCCAGGCCGTGGACGCCGAGTACGAGCGGCTCGGACAACCCTCGGTCACTCTCGACGACATCCGCCATTTTCGCCAACTCGACAGCAAGGCCCCAGGGCACCCGGAATACCATTGGGTTTCGGGTGTCGAGACAACGACCGGACCGCTGGGCCAAGGCGTCGCGACGAGCGTCGGCATGGCCATCGCGCAAAAATGGCTCGCCAACCGCTACAATCGGCCGGGCCGCGAAATCTTCGACTACCGCATCTATGCGATCTGCGGCGACGGCTGCCTGATGGAAGGCGTCGCATCCGAGGCGGCGTCGCTGGCAGGGCACCTCGCGCTGAACAATCTCTGCTGGATCTACGACAACAATCACATTACCATCGAGGGCAACACGCGGATCACATTCACCGAGGACGTTGCCTGCCGTTTTATCGGCTATGGATGGAACGTGCTCCGCGTGGGCGATGCCAACGACATCGAGCGCATCGAACACGCCTTGAAAGTCTTCCAAGAGACCAAGGACCGCCCCACATTCATCATTCTCGACAGCCACATCGGTTATGGTTCTCCGAACCGGCAGGACACTTCGGCCGCGCACGGCGAACCGCTTGGCGAGGAGGAAGTGCGGCTCTGCAAACGGGCCTACGGCTGGCCGGAGGACGCGAAATTCCTCGTGCCCGATGGTGTGTACAAGCACTTTGCGGACGGCGTGGGGAAACGCGGCGCGGAGGCCCGCCAGCAATGGCACGAGCTCTTCCAGGCGTATTCGGCCGAGGTTCCGGAACTTTCCGCCGAGATCGAGCAGATGCAGCGCCGCGAGCTCCCCGCGGGATGGGATCGCAACCTTCCGCAGTTTCCAGCCGACGCCAAGGGCATCGCCGGCCGGGACGCGTCGGGCAAGGTCCTTAATGTGCTGGCACAAAACATACCCTGGCTGATGGGCGGATCGGCCGACCTCGGCTCGTCGAACAAGACGCTCTTGACCTTTGCCGGCGCCGGCGACTTTCAGCCCGAAAATCGCGGCGGCCGAAATTTGCACTTCGGCATTCGCGAACATGCCATGGCGGCGATCGTCAACGGCCTTTCCTTGTCCAAGATTCGGGGCTACGGCGCGAGCTTTTTCATCTTCAGTGACTACGCTCGGCCCGCAATCCGGCTCTCGGCTTTGATGGAATTGCCCACGATTATGGTCTTTACGCACGACGCGATGGGCGACGGCGAGGACGGCCCCACGCACCAGCCGGTCGAGCAGCTCATTTCGCTCCGCGCCATTCCCGGACTGTGCGTGCTGCGGCCGGGCGACGCCAACGAAGTAGTGGAAGCGTATCGCTACATCATGCAACTTCGTCATCAGCCGGCCTTGCTGGCTCTCTCGCGGCAACCGCTGCCGACACTCGACCGCGGCAAGTACGCTCCGGCGAGCGGAGTGGCGCACGGCGCTTATGTTCTCGCCGACGCCTCCGACGGCACGCCGGAAGTGATCCTTATCGCTTCGGGCAGCGAAGTCTGCCTCGCCGCCGCGGCGCATGAGCAACTCAAGGCCGAGGGAATTCGCTCGCGGGTCGTCTCCATGCCTTCCTGGGACATTTTCGACCGGCAACCGCCCGAATATCGCCAAAGCGTCCTGCCGCCGCAGGTCAAGGCCCGCGTGGCCATCGAGCAGGCCTCGACATTGGGTTGGGAGCGGTACGTCGGCGAGGCCGGCGCGATCATCGGGATGAAGACATTCGGCGCTTCGGCCCCGCTGAAGGCGCTAATGCAGAAGTTTGGCTTCGAGCCGGACCATATCGTCGCGGCCGCGAAAGCGCAGATTGCACTACAGCGTCACGATTGACCGTGGAAAAGGGAGGTTTCGTGAGAGGCTCGTGGAAAAGCTAGTAGGGGCCTTCAACCTATGGACGCGGCCGTTGGTTATTCGAGTCGTTGGTCCATAGCTGTCGCAGTTCATCGGGATTGACGGCGGTTATTGCGCCTCGGTGGATTCTCTTCAGTTCCTCCCGATCGTTGATCTGCCGAATCTCGGTCATCAGTTGGCTGGCCACTGCCGGGAACCTGAGTTCCAGGATTGCCTCGATGTCCTCGAGGCGGCCCCGTTGCATCCCGATTTCCTCAAACATATTGATGAAAGGCACTTGTTTCTCCCTTTGATAACGAGTTACTTCTTCGCCAAGTTCGTTCTTTAGGTCTTGCGGCAATTCCATCAGCCAGTCTACAAGGTTGAAAAAGTGAAGTGGAATAGTCGAGGCCGCGATTATACTACGAAACCCAACTGCGATGGCAGGAACGACCGTTGGGCGAAACGTATTGAGCCGCAACCGGACTTACTTCGCGGCCCCGGCAGCGGGCACGGAACCAGACCGCGCGAACACCGCGAGCAGAAAGACCACGGACAGCCCCAGCCCGGCGACGTACAAACTCAAGAACTGAAATCCCCGCTGGATGCCTTGCACAACGGCCTCGGAACGGACAAAACCGCCCAACACGGTCGCAGTCATCGGCGCGATTTCCGACGTGCCGACGCCGTGCTGGCGGTAGTAGTCGGCGATCCGGGCGGACGCCTCTTCAACCTCGGGACGGTTCTCGCGGATATTCAATCGCTCCACGTCCGCCGCGCGGTCCGCCCAGGCGGCGATCGTCGTGCTGGTCACGGACGGAATCACGACGAAGGGCACGACCAGGGCGACGACAGCCAGCGCACCGCCGTAAAGGAAGTCGCTCGGGGCAAGCCCCTCCACTTCGTCCTGCAAGAAGCTGGGAGGAACCAGCCCGACGAACAAGCCCCAGCACGCGACCATCAGGGCGATTTGCCCCTTGCCGGTAAAACCATCCAACGACGACATCCACCACAGGCAGCCGGCGCAGCCCACGGCGCCCACCAGCAGCCAGAAATGACGCCGGCGGCGGTCGTGGTAGTAGCTCGTGAGAAACGTCGAAATCGCCATCGTGACGGTCGCGGGGGCCAGGAGCCAGCCGGACACCAAGCGCGGATAGTCGCGGACCTCGATGCAGTATTTCGCCAGAAGCGTCAGGACCATCAAGAGCTGGATCAAGAGCAGCACGCGCGTACACATCGCCACGACATAGATGCGGACGCGAAACATGTTGCGGAGGTGCTCGCCCATCGACTTTCCGCCGCCGAAGCGAAGCACCACTAGGACCGGCAAAAAAACGTCGGCCAGCACCGTGGCGCTGAACATGGGCGATGTCCAGCCGCCCCACTTGCGGTACCAGGCGAACGTGAAGAGCAGGCAAACGACCCAGGCCGTAAACAGGGTGACGGCGAGCCAGTCGATCGGCAGGGGATGCGGCTTCGGCGGGCGGTCCGGCCGGACAAAGCAGGACCAGCGGAAAGGCCGCCACGGCCAACGGCACGTTGATCCAGAAAATCCACCGCCACGACCAAGCGTCGTTAATCAGGCTCGTCACCAAGGGCGTCGTCGGCCGGGTCGCATAGGCGATGATGCCATAGATGCCGATGGCCACGATGACCTGGCGGTCGAATTGCCGGTAGAGCACGCTGCGGCACAGGACGATCACCATGCCCTTGCCGATGCCCTCGACCAGTTTTGCGGCTGCCATGCTAGGGACGTCGACCGCCGCGCCGCAGAGCACGTTGCCCAACAAAAATACGGCCAGGCCGGCCAGGATCGTATTACGGCCGCCGTAGCGGGCCATGCTCCAGATGCCGCCGAAGACGCCGTAGAGGATCGCGACGCCCCAGCAGACGTTCGTCCAGATCATAGCATAGTGTTCGCCTTGGATGCCCTTGCGGATTACGTCGTCCGTCACGTCGGTCAGGACGAGCGTCTGGTAGACCGTCGCCAGAATAGGCACGATGGCAACAGCCGCGAGCCAGGGTTGCGCATCGGCCGCCGCGCTTTGCCGCGTGCTTGCGGCCGGCGGTGAGGCGGCTGTCGGTGCCTGACTCATAAGGTCCTCGTCCGTTACGCAATGGTCATTGACCGATCGTTATTGACCGACGGGGGCAGGCTGCGCTGCGTTGAAGCGGGCTTCGAGATCGGCAATTTCGGCGGCGGTCCGCTTCGCCCAGTCGGGGTCGCCCGGTCCGTGCTCGATGACCGCGCGGACGGAAAGGCCGGCCCGCAACTGCGGCCAGCGATCGTCCTTTTCGATCCAGATGCGGACCGGCACGCGCTGCACGACCTTGGTGAACTCGCCGGACACGACATTCCGCGGCATGAGGGCGAATTGGGCCCCTGTCGATTTGTTGATCCAGACGACCCGTCCGCGGAAGGGCTGGGAAAAGGCATCGACATGCAGCGTCACCGGATTGCCGGGCTCGACGCCGGGCAGCCGAGTTTCCTCAAGGTTGGCGGTTACGTAAAGCATGTCGGGGTTATACATGCTCAGCAGCGGGACGCCGGCCGACGCGAAATCTCCCAAATGCCGGTAAAGCTTGACGACAACGCCCGGAAACGGCGCGCGAATCACCGTGTACCTCAGCTCGTCCTCCGCCGCCGCAAGCCCGCGCTCGGCCTCCTTGACCATTTCGCGCTTGAGAACGGTCAAGTCTTCCATCTCCTTGATTTGGTCCTTTCCCGTCTCCGCTAGCAAGACGCCTTCGCCGGCCTTGAGTGCGGTCTTTTCGGCTGCTTCCAGTGCGCGGCGCACCACGTCAACCTCAGTCTTGGTCGCCTCCGCCTTGGCCAGTTTGGCTTCGGCCAATTTCTTCTGCGCGTCAGCCACGTCGCGCGACCTTGTGACCTGCTGCGAGCGTTCCAGCGGCACGACTTCGCGCTTGTACAGCGCCTCGAAGCGGTCGAACTCTTGCTGCGCCAGCACGAGATCGGCCGCGGCCAGGTCGACCCCGGCCTTGGCCTCCTGAATTCCCTTGTCCACTTCGTCCGCCGTGAGCCGCAACGATTCTTTTGCGCGGGCCTCGTCGGCCTGCGCCGCCGCCAGCGACCGCTTGGCGATGGCAATCTGGATGGGCACTTCCAACTTCACGCGGGCGAGGCTGGTTTCCTGCCGCCGCAGCTCGGCCTTCGCCTCATCAACTTTGCTTTGGGCCAAGGCAACCTTGTCGCGGTAGGGAACCGGGTCGATCTCGGCGAGAACCTGGCCTTTCTCAATGTGTTCGTTCTCGTCCACCATGATCCGGCAAATGTGGCCGGAAACGACCTGCGGCGCGACATTGACGATGTGGGCCTCGATGAAAGCGTCCTCCGTCTCCGACCGGGTCAATCGAAGGCTCAGCCAGCCGAAAGCTAAAACCGCCGAAGCGATAACTGCGACGGCCGCCACGATCCACAGGCTTCGTCGACGTCGAACCGGTGAACTAGAGCTTGCCGCGGCGGGCGGTGGAGGAGCCGACGCGCCGGTATCGTGCGGAGGACTGGAAGGAGAAGGCTGCATGGCGAGGAACCATTATACACAGGAAGGCGTTTCTCTGCATTATAATAACAGGGCGGCCGCCAGATCGGCCTTTGCCGGCTACCGCATCCGGGGGCAGATGGCAGGGCGAAAAACGGCTTTTGCAAGCAGCTATTTTCACGGTTGCTTGCACTGCTTGACACGGGCGGCTAGGATGTAGGGTACTATGAATACCGACAATCCCTCCCTTTCGTCGACTACTAGTCGCAGGCAATTCCTATCCACCTCGGTACGGGGCGCTGGGGCAATCGGCGCCGGAGCGGCGCTCGTCTTGCCGACCGTGCTGGCCCGAACCGCGCACGCGGCCGGCACGGACGAGATCAAAATCGGCCTGATCGGCTGCGGCGCTCGCGGGACCGGCGCGGCGGTGCAGGCCCTCAGCACCGAGGGTCCGGTCAAGCTCTGGGCCATGGCCGACGCCTTTGCCAATCGACTGGAAAGCAGCCTCAACGCCATGACCCGCGGTCAAAAAGGCCGTTATGACACGCCCACGCACGGCGGCTTGGGCGGCAAGATCGACGTGCCGAAGGAGCGCCAGTTCGTCGGTATTGACGCCTACAAGCAACTGTTGGCTAGTGGCGTCGACGTGGTGGTCATGGGCCAGCCACCGGGCTTCCGTCCGGAACACTTCGAGGCGGCGGTCGCGGCCGGAAAGCACGTCTTCATGGAAAAGCCGCTGGCGACTGACGGCCCCGGCGTTCGCCGCATCCGTGCCGCCGGCGTCGAAGCCGCGAACAAAGGGTTGAAAGTTGCCGTGGGATTGCAGCGGCGCGTGCAGCCGATGTACATGGAAACGATCAAAAAACTCAAGGACGGGGCAATCGGCAAGCTCGTCTGTCTGCGGGCCTATTGGGACGGCGGGCCGCCCGCCAAACAGCCCTTCCCGCGCGGCAGCCTCGGCGAATTGGAATACCAGTTGCGCAACTGGTACTTCTTCACCTGGCTCAGCGGCGACCACATCGTGGAGCAGCACATTCACAACCTCGACGTCTGCAACTGGATCATGGACGGGCATCCGGTCGAGGCCCAGGGGATGGGCGGCCGGCAAGTCCGCACCGGCAAGGAGTGGGGGCAGATCTTCGACCACCACTTTGTCGAGTTCACCTACGCCGACGGCACGAAGATGTTCAGCCAATGCCGCCAAATCGCCGGCTGCTGGCCCAGCGTAAGCGAGCATGCCACAGGCACCAAAGGCTCGATCGACATCCAAGCCGCTCGCGCGACGATCCAGGTCGCCGGGCAGGCCCCCAAGCGGATACGGGACCAGGGCGCCAGCCCCTATCAAATCGAACACGACGTGCTTTTCGACGCCATCCGCGGCAACAAGCCGTACAACCAGGTCGAGTTGGGCGCGATGTCCACGATGACGGCCATCATGGGCCGCATGGCGACATACTCCGGCAAAGTCGTCAAATGGGACCAGGCGTTCAACTCGGAGCTTGCGCTCTCGCCCGAACGGATCGCCTGGGACGCTCCGCCGCGCGACCTGCCCGACGCCGACGGCCGGTATCCGGTGGCCATGCCGGGGGTAACACGGGCATTTTAACGCCAACGCTATCGTACGAGTTCCGCCAGCTTCCTTCCGGTGCTGCTGAGCGGCAATTGCGCCAATTCGGCTGGGCGGACCCATTTCTGCGCGAAACCCTCGCCGCCGCCATTGTGTGAATCGTACTGGGCTTCGTAGCAGTCCAGTGTAATGCGGAATCGCGTCACGCCGTGGCGGATCGTCTTGCAATGTTCGCCCGGCGTGATCGTCACGCCGGTCATGCGGCGTACGTTTTCGATCAGTTCACGGCGAACATCGACGGGTTTACCGGTTTGGATCGCAAACCGCGGAAAATCCCAAAGCCCCGCCCAGCGGCGGCCTTCGGGCCATTGGATCACCAGCACGCGGGCGGGCGCCCGCGTAGCGAGTCCACGGCGAACGAGCACGGCGACTTCGTTGACGCTCTCCAATTGCGGGCGTGGCTTTGGGCGGGGGATATCGTTCTGCAAGCCGCGCGGCCGGGCCTCGCAAAGCCGCGCCACGGGGCACTCTTCGCACAACGGACGGCGGCCGCGGCAGACTTCGCTGCCCAGTTCCATGAGCGCCTGGTTGAAATGGCCCACCTCGCGCACGGGCAGTACCGCTGCGGCCGCGGCCCAAAGCAGCTTCTGCCCGGCGGCGGAAGTGGTTTGGCCTTCGTAGGCCAAAAGACGGCTGAAGACGCGAACGGTATTGGCCTCCAGAATCGGCCGCCGCTGATCGAAAGCGATCGAGAGTACCGCGCCGGCCGTATAGCGGCCAATGCCCGGCAGCCGCGCTACCGCTTCGGGGTCCGCGGGAAAGCGGCCACCATGCTCCGCGACGATCTTTCGCGCAGCCGCGTGAAGCTGCCTCGCCCGGCGGTAGTAGCCCAGCCCTTCCCAGAGCCGCAGCACCTGTTGCTCCTCGGCCGCGGCCAGGGCGGCGATCGTGGGCAGTGCGGCGATGAAGCGGTTGAAGTACGGCTTCACGGTTTCCACTTGCGTCTGCTGCAGCATGATCTCGCTCAGCCAGATTGCATAGGGATCGCGCGCGCGCGCCACGGCAGCACGCGGGCATTGCGATCATACCAGGCGCGAACTTTGCGGCGAAATTCGTGAAGCCAAGCGGCTGAAAGAACTGAGGGCAACTTCTCGGACATGCTGCCGCCTACGGCCTAGTTTTGTTCCCCGCGCGGGCGGGTCTGCTGCTGCAATCGCCTGAATTCCTCGGCGCGCTGCATGGCCTGCTTGCGGGCTTCTTCCATCTCGGCGCAGAACCAGCGGAGGAGCGAATCGATTTTGACCTTGCCGTCGGCCCTCAAGTTCGCGCCGTCGGCGGTCAGCGCAATCGAGCCGACCGATTCAGCAATGTCTTGCGGCGCACGAGCCGACGCCTCGACCACTTTGCGCAGCATGGCCTGCGCGGCACCGACCACAATCTTGGCGTCGCCCGCGGCCTGCGCGTCCTTGCAGGCCAAAGTCGCGCGCAACACGCCGTCCGCGTCCTTGAGGCTGGCGTCGGCCGCGAGGCTGTCAATGTGCTTGAGAATGTCCCCGCTGGCGCCCAAAAGCGGCCCAAACTGCCGCTGCAGGGACTTCATAAAATCTTCGTCCGCGGCGACGCCCTTGAGGTCCAACGCATAGACGAGCGTCTTGCCGTCGTCGGCGCCCTTGAGCAGGCCATCCATCGTGCCGCTCAATTCCCCCGGCCTGCCGCGCTGCAGGATCGCGCGCCATGCCGTCGATATTGCGGCTTTCCAAAACCACGTTGTTCTCCACCACGACAAACGCCTCGCCGTGGAACGCCTTCGAGCCGGGCGGTTCGAACTTGAAGTGGTACGACGGATCGTAAATCGTGTACTGCCCGACTTTGATCTCGTCGATCTTGAAGTCCTTTTGGTAGTCCTTCGCCTTCATGGCGCCGCGAACTTGCTCCGGCGTGACCGCGCGGCGGGTTTGGAAGATGACGGTCGGTTGCCCCTCCGGTCCCTTGCCCGCGACATTGCCGGCCATCGTCACGCGCGCCAAATCATCGGTCGACATACCGGCCTCATCCGCGAAGCTCTGCTCGCCCTTGGCGAAATCGGGAAGATCTTTCTTCAAGTTTTGATAGAACGAGCTGTCGTGGATCTCCTGGAAATTGACCGAGATCAGCATGTTCGTGCCGTCGGGCATGTACTTTAGCGGCAACTCGGCGAAAGCCGCGCGAGAAGCAACGAGCACGAAGACGGCCAAGAGCGACAAAAAAGCAAAGCCTTTGCGAACATGCCAGTCGAATCTGGCGGCAAGAGCCGGCAAGCGTGAAAGAGACGACATATTTCCTCCGTAAAGTTAGCGTTTCCCGGGCGTAGATTATAACGCTACAGTTCTCCCCAGACAACGCCGGTTGGCCCCTGCTCGGCACGGCCGATCAGCCAGGAGGTTACGCCCGCGCGGCCAAGCTGCTCGCGGATGCTCTCGGCGTAGAAGCTGCTCACGACCAGCACCATGCCGACGCCCATGTTGAATACCTGGTCCATTTCGGCCTGCTCGACGCCGCCCAACCGCTGCAGCCAGGTAAAGACGGGCGGCACGGGCCATGCCCGGCGATCGATCACGATCCGCACGCCTTCGGGCACTACTCGAGCGAGGTTCTCGTGCAGGCCGCCGCCGGTGATGTGCGCGATGGCATGAACCACGTTCTTCACGCGATAGTGGTTCAGCACCGCCCGTACCGGCCGGACATAGATTCGCGTCGGCGTCAGCAGCGTCTCGCCCACCGTGGCGCCAAGCTCCCCTGTGCCAAGCTCCTCTCTGCCAAATTCCTCGAGGCGGTCGTCAACCTTGTGTCCGGCAAGGTCGAAGGCGATTTTCCGTGCGAGGCTGTAGCCGTTGGAATGCAGCCCACTGGAGGCAAGGCCCAAGACGGCGTCCCCGGGCACCACGGCACTACCGTCGATGATCTGGCTTCGCGAGACGACGCCGACGCAGAAGCCCGCCAGATCGTAATCGCCGGCGCATAGAGGTCGGGCAGAATGGCCGTCTCGCCGCCCAGCAAGGCGCAGTCGGCCTCGATGCAGCCGTCGCTCACGCCTTGCACGATCTGTTCCAACAGCGTGGGATCGTCCTTGGGCATGGCGACGTAATCGAGAAAAAACAGCGGTTCGGCCCCGCAGCACAAGGCGTCGTTGACGCTCATCGCCACCAGGTCGATCCCCACGGTCGCGTGCCGGCCCGTCATGCAGGCCACTTTGAGCTTTGTGCCCACCCCGTCGGAGCAGGAGACGAGCACGGGATCGTCGTAATTGCGAGCGAAGAGCCGATTGGCAAAATCGAGCCGGAACAGCCCGGCAAACCCGCCTTCCAGCGGCAGCACGCGCGGGCTGAACGTGCGGCCCAACAGCTTGGGCAGCCGGGCCATCGACTGTCGATAGACGTCCAGATCGACGCCGGCATCCCTGTAAGTTGCTTTTGCCATCGCGTTTCTTGCAATCGAAGTGGTTGGGTGCTATTTTAGTCGGATGAATGCCGAGGGGCAAAGGGGAGCTTGACACGGCCGAGCTGTGCCCGAAAATGACCGAAGTACGGATGGGACTTCACGCTGACGGGCCAAATTGCAGGAGATTGAAATGAAACGCGTCGTTGTGTCGCTGGGGTTCGTGATGGCAGCCATCGCGATCGGATTATTGTTCGAAGTGACGAAGGCCGGCGCACAGAACGGGGCGACGTCGCCTGCCGCCGCCAAGCCGAAGTTTTCTGAGTTTGCCTCCGCCGAGGACCTTTGCGACGAGCTGAACCTGATCGTCGCCGACCTGGAAAAAGCGGTGGCAACCGAGGACGAGTTCAAGAGCCAGATCGAAAACCGTTTCGTCCGCGACGCTGACATGATCTCGCTATTGGCAACGGCACTAGCGCTGCACGACCAGGACAACCCGGTTAAGGCGCATGCAGGCGGCATTCTCGACGCTGCCCGCGAGTTGCACGCGGCCAAGGACTATGGCGCCACGAATAAAGCCGTGGAGAAAGTCAAGGAAGCGGTAATAAACGGCCGCGCCCCCAGCGACGATTTAACGTGGCGCAAGATCGCGCCCTTCGAGAGCCTCATGAATGACGAGGTGAGCAACGTCTTCAATTCCAGACTGAAGAACGGCATGCACCGCTTCGACAAGCGGAACAAGGAAACGGCGGCCAATGCTGCCATGCTGGCCCTGATTGCCGAGAACGCCAAACTCTATGTCGGCGACAACAAGAAGCCGGGCGAGGCCGCCAAGTGGCTCGCCTTTTCCAGCCAATTCCGCGCCAGCGCCGCCGACTTGGCCGCCCATGCTCACGCTAAAAACAAAGCTGGCGCCGACGCCGCGATGGAGAAGCTCAATCAATCGTGCCACGATTGCCACGCCGTGTTCAATCCGGACTCGAACGCGAAATAGGCGCGGGGATCTGTCACTTTGCCAACGTCGCCACAACGCTTGCAAAACTGAACGTGGCCTTGAACCGCTGGTCCAGCGCGCGGGCACGGGCGCGAAGCGCGTCCGCGCTGGTGCGAGTCTTTTCCCACGTGCCGACGACGATCAGGTTGGGCGTCCTCGCCCGGAAAGCGTAGGTCTGCGGATAGACGCCGCGGAGCGTCGCCACGTCGTCGTCCGTGCCCTGCTGTACGTTCAAGTTGACCACCACAATTCCGTCCGTCGTGAGGCGTTGGCGGAGGCCCTTATAGAACTCGGCCGTTTTTAGCCGCAGCGGTTGGCCGGTGGCGTCGGTGCCTTCTTGCGGCTTCAAGAAGGCGTCCATGTAGATCACGTCGTAGACGGTCTTGTCGTCCTTGAGGTATTTGAATGCATCTTCAGTGATAATCTTTGTGTTTTTTTGCGTGCGGACGTCGAAATACTTGTCGGCCAGCTCGACGACCTTGGGATCGATCTCGACCGCGTCGACCTTCACTTCGGGGTCGTAGTGCTGGTAAAAATGGACCATTGCCCCGCCGCCCAGCCCCACGATCAGTACCCGCTTCTGCTGCGGCATGAGGAAGTAGCTGGCGAACATCAGGCGGCTGTAGTGCGTGACCAGCTCGTAGGGCCGTTTCACGTTGAAGATCGACTGGATGTGCTCCTCGCCGTTGTCGCGGACGAAGTTCATCGAGCGCATGTTGCCTTGACGGCGAATGCGGATATGCGAGTAGTCGCTGGTCGCGTCGGCTTCGAGAGCGCCGGTGCCCATAGGCGCGGCCAACAGCGCGGAGCGGGAGCGACCAAGACGAGGAGAAGGATTAGGGACGAAAGATGAAGGATCATTCTTCTATTCTACCTTCCATAGCCTGCCGGGCAGAAACTGGTGGTCGGAATTGAACATCCGCCGATAACACAAAAGCACGACGCTGAACGTCCCCAGCGCCGTGCCGGCGGCAATCAGGAACATGATCATGATCTGGTAGCGCCGCGGCCTGCGCGGGGTCCTGCCCGGCGATGATCTGCCCGGTCATCATGCCCGGCAGGCTGACGACGCCGGCGACCATCATGGTGCTGATGGTGGGCACCATGCCGACGCGTACTGCCTGCCGCACGGCGCCGCGGCCGGCTTCCCAGCGCGTCGCGCCGAGGGCGAGCAGGGTTTCGATTTGGTCCCGCCTGGAAAGCAGCTCGTGCGACACGCGGTCGAGGCTCAGGGCGACCGCGCTGAGCGTGTTGCCGAGAATCATGCCCAAAAGCGGAATAGCATATTGCGGATTGTACCACGAGGGGCGCTCATTCGCCCCTTGGATTTGCACGATGCCGTACAAGGCAATGGCCGTCATCAGCCAGCTTGTCGCCCACAGGGATACGACGCTGTCCAGCCAGATGCCGGCATAGCGGCATTCGTTCCGCCGCACGGCGGAAATGCCCGCGATGAACGTCATGGCCGACATCACGGCCAGCACGAAGTACCAGGCCCTGCCCGGCTCGAACAGCCAGCGCAGCACCAGGCCGATCAGCAGCAGTTGGACGGTCGTGCGAACGGCGGCCAGCAGCAGCCGGCGGCCAAGCCCCAAACGCAGCGCCGCCGAAATCGCCGCGCTGATCAGGATCAGCGAGACGGCTATGGCCAACTGCCAGGACGAGAGTTCGATGGGCTGTTTCATGGCGGTGCGGGGAATGAAGGATAAACGATAAGGACCTACTCTCCCCGCACGAGCAAGTATCCCACCGGGATCAAGAGCCGCGTGACGAGCATGTTTACCGCCAGCCCGCCGATTACGGCGATGGCCAGCGGCTGCTGCATCTGCGCCGGGACCGAAACCGAAGGCCAGCGGCAAGAGGCCCAAGATCGTGGCAAGGCTGGTCATCAAGATCGGCCGGAAGCGGACGCGCCCGGCGCGCAAAGCGCCTCATGCAAAGACAGCCCCTCGGCGCGAAGCTGGCCGATGTACTCGATGAGGATGATGCCATTCTTCACATCCAGGCCGATGAGCAGGATCGCGCCCATGAACGACGAGACGTTCAGCGGCGTGCCCGTGATCCACAACGCCCCCAACGCGCTGGCCAGCGACACCGGCTGCGAAAGGAAAATGAGCATCGGCAGGGCGAGGCTGCGAAACTGGAAACCGAGCAAAAGGTAAACGAGCGCGGCGGCGGCAAGCAAGACCAGCGCCAGACTGGCGAAGGCCTCCTGCTGGGCCTTGTACTCGCCGGCCAATTCGATGCGGTAGCCGCGCGGCAGGGCGATGTTGGCCAGCTCCTGCTGCAGCAATTGCGCGACGCGGCCGACGTCGTTCGCTTGCACTTCGGCGGTGACGTTGATCATCGGCTGCTGGTTCTCGCGCCACAACTCGTTGGGGCTGTGCTCCCGCGTTACCGTGGCAAGCTGCCGCAAAAGAACGAAGCCCGGCGGCGCGCTCTCGCCCGCGGCACGGCCTGCCGGCGGCGGCAGGGCAATGGGAATCCGCTCGACCCGATCGGGGTCGAGACGGATTCTGTCCGGCGCACGGATGCGGATGTCCGTGATCCGCTCCTTCTCCGGCAGACTGGCGGCAATCTGCCCGTAGAGAGCGGCGTTGAGCTGGTTCTCCAGATCTTGCTCCGTCAGACCGGCCCGGGCCAGTCCAGGACGATCCGGCCGCACGATGATGTCGGGATTACCCAGCCCGGCGTGAGTATTGACGCTATCCACATCTTCCTTTTTCAGGACCTTTTCCTTGAGAACGTTGCCCACTTTCTCGGCCAGGTCGCGGAGCACAGCCAGGTCCGCGCCGAAAATCTTCACTTCCACCGGCTTGGAGACCCCATTGAGGTCGTTGATCTGGTCGCGTACCAACGGAGTGATCTCGGTATCGGCCTCGGGCACGCCCTTCAGTTTGTCCTCGAGTTCCTTTTTTATTTCCTCGAACGGCCGCCGTTGGCCGGCCGGCTTCAGCGCAACCTCGATGTCGCCCTTGAAGGCCTCGGTAGCGTAGATGCCGTTCTCCGCGCCGGTGCGGCGCAGAAACCAGCAACGTCGGGCGTTTCCAGAAGCATTTTGTCGATGCGCCGCGCAACCTTGTCCGTCTCAATCAGGGAAGTGCCGGGCGGAAGCAAGTAATCCAGGACGAAGGCCCCTTCGTCCATCGCCGGCATGAAGCCCGAATCCAGGCGCGACCAGAACCACCAGCCGGGCACCGCCGCTAGCACGGCAAACAGCATCACTAGCCGCGGCCAGCCCAGCGCGCGGCGGAGCATGCCCTCGTAGGCGTCGGCCATTCGGCGGTAGATCGGGCCGCTGCCGGGCATCGCCCGATTGGCCAGAAACCGCGACGCCAGCACGGGAATAACCGTCAGGCTCACGACCATCGAGACCAGCAAGGCCACGGTGAGCGAGAGGCCCAGCGAATGGAAAAACTGGCCGACCACGCCGTGGACGAAGGACAGCGGCAGGAAGACGAGGATCGTGGTGAAGGTCGAGCCGATCACCGCCCCGCTGATCTCGCGGCTGGCGCGGTTGATGGCCTCGTCGCCCGACCGCCCTTCGGACAGGTGCCGGGCGATGTTTTCCACGACCACCACCGAGTCGTCGATGATCAGGCCGATGGCCACGGCCAGGCCGCCCAGCGACATGAGGTTGAGCGTGTCGCCGGCGAGGCGCAGAAAGACGAACGTGATGACCAGGCTCAAAGGGATCGAGATCGCGGTGAGCAGCGTCGCGCGGAGGCTCCGCAGAAACAGCAAGAGCACCAGCACGCTGAACGCTCCGCCGACGAGGATCGCGTCGCGGACGTTGGCAATCGAGGTCCGCACCAGGTCGCCTTGGTCGTAAACCGGCGTGATACGAATGCCCGGCGGGGCAGTCCGTTGCAGCTCGGGCAGCATCGCGTCGAGCTCTTGGGAAATGGCCAAGGCATTGCCGCCTATGCGGCGAAAAACGGTCACGGCCACCGCGTTCTTGCCGTTGGCGCGGATGAGCGACGTACGGTCTTCGTGGCCGATGACGACGCGGCCCACGTCGCAGACGCGGACCGTCTGGCCGTTGACGTGCGCCAGCACAAGTTGATCGAGGCCCTTCGGCGCCTCGGCCTGGCTATTGAGCAGCACCTGGAATTGCAGCGGGCCGTTGTCCAACCGGCCCACGGCGCGGAGCCGGTGGTCCTTGGCCACGCGGTCGGATATGTCCGACAGAGACAGCCCGGCCGCGATCGCCCGCTGGGGATCGATCTCGATGATGATCTCGCGGATGTCGCCGCCCTGGACGGTGACGTAGTGGACGTCCTCGATGCGGGCGATCCGCGGGCGAAGCTCGTAATAGGCGTAGTCGTGCAGGGCGGAGGCGTCGCGCCCGCCCGTGACCACGAAAGAGATGATCGGAAAGACCGAGGGCGTCTGCCGCTCGATGAGCGTGCTCGTGCCGGGCGGAAATTGATTGCTGATGTCGGCGATTTTCGACCGCACGTCGTTCAGCGCCTGCACCATCTCGGTGCCGGGATTGAATTCGACGTCCACCTGCGCGGAGCCGCGGACGGTCTTGGAGCGCACCATGCGGCCCCACAGCACGGTGCTCACGGCGTCTTCGATGGGCCGCGTGACCGACTTCTCCACGTCGTACACTCCCATCCCGGCCGTCTGCGCCACGATCGTGATCCGCGCGAAGGCCACTTCCGGATAGATGCCGCACGGCATGCGCAGCATGTCCCACACGCCGAACACGGCCAACAGCAGCGTGGCCAGCACGATCAGGCCGAAATAGGGCCGGGCGATGGTGACGAGGTTTCGCTCGCGGCGCTCGTACCCTAGCGGCATAGCGGCTGCGCGCGGCTCGACGAGAGCGCTCATTTTTCGCTCTCCGCGGGCTTCTCTTTACCGTCGGCCACCTTGTCCTTGTCGTCGGCCGGTGCGTCCTTTTCGATCTCCACTGCCGTGCCGTTGGGCAGATTGTAGCCGCCTTCGACGACCACCGGTTCGCCCGGCTTCAAGTCGCTGTCGCCGACAGCCACCCACCCGCCATCCTTCAGACCGGGCTTCGGATGCAAGGTGACCGACTTGGCGTCGCGAACCACCACGAGATCGGCCTTGCCTTCGTGGGCCGCGTCCTCGTCGCTCGAATAACGAACGGCGTCCGCGGGTACCGCTAGAGCCTTCTCCTCGCGGAGCACGATGGACGCCATCACCGCCTCGCCCACCGTCAGGCGGCTGGCGGCATTGTTGATTTTGAAGCGGACGGGCAAGTTGCCGGTCTGCGCGTCGGCCACTTTGCCGACGTCCAGCACAACTCCCGGCGAACCGCTGTCCGCTTCGGCGTTGTCCAACGAAGAGCCGCAACCGCGGACGGCGACAGCCTGCTTCGGCTTCAATCGCTTTGCCTCGGCGACGGCAATCCAGACGACCGCCTGAAGCTGTGTTGCATCAACCACTTCGCCGGATGCGGCGCCAACGGACAACGTCTGTCCCAATTGGCAAGTCAGCGAGTTGAGCGTGCCGGCTATCGGCGTGCGGACGGTCAACTGCGCGAGCTGCGCCGTGGCCGTGGCGACCGCCGCTTCGGCCATTTTGGATTGCGCCTTGGCGGCCTGCAATTGCAGATCGGCCTGCCGCTCGGCGACCTCGATCTCGTACATCGCGCTTTCGGAAATCTCGCCCCGCTGCCGCAGCCCCTTGTTCCGCTCGGTGGTCAGGTGCGCCTTCTTCGAGCGCCACGTCGGCCTGGTCGATGGCCAGTTTCTGCGACTCCAGCGACCTCTGCTTCTCGATGAGGTTGCGCTCGGCGACTGTCGAGTCCAGTTGCACAATCGCCTCGCCGCGCTTCACTTCGTCGCCGGGACGCTTTAGCAGGCCGATCACGCGTCCCTCCGCCGCGGCGGTAAGGACGGCAATGTGTTCCGGGGCGGCCTCGCAACGGCCCAGCCCGGTGACTTTTTCAGCCAGCACGCGCTCGGCGGCCGGTTCGCAGCGAACGCGAACCGCCGCCTCTTTCTTTTCGTCCTCTCCGCCTGAGGCACCATGTTTGCAGCCCGAAAGCGCGGCAAAGAGCAAAACCAAGCTAACACTCGCGTGACGCGCTGGATTCATAGCCTCTATTATAATTGGCGATTCCTCTGGCCTAGGCATCGCTTGCGTGACGCGAAAACGTTCGCCAATCGGGAATGTTTACCTTGTCGATCCAGGCCGTTCGGCCGGGGGTGGGCCTAGTTGCAAAGTCGCGATCTTGCCGATTCTAGGCAAAGGACCGGTTTGACGGCAAATTCCTCAGTTTACAACCACGGGTGGCGTCGTGCAATCAAGGCATCGCTGGCCGCTCCGCGCGCGGTGGAGCATCACAATAACCCGAAGCGTAAGCGAGGTGAGCCTATCCGGTCCTCGCTTACGCTTCGGGTTAAGATGCTGCGTATCGGTATTTGCGCTGCTCGTCATTCCCTGCCCGACTCAAGCGCAAGAGCAGCCGCCGCAGGCCGCTTTGTCGTTGGCCCCGCAAATCGACTTGGAAACTGCGCTGCAGTGGACCTTGCAATTCAACCCCACGCTATTGGCCACGCGGCAGAATTTGAACGTCTCGGCCGAGGCCGTCAACGTTGCAAAACATTTCCCCACAAGCCTCAATCCGACCGTCTCCGTCCAGTACGAGCCGTGGGTCTTCGGGCAGGGAGACAATGGCCAGTCGGGCAGGCTGGACCGCGCGGTCTATCTCACGTGGGGCCAGCCGATTGAGTTGGGGCACCGGCAGTCGTATCGCGAGCAGATGGCCCAGCGCAATACACGCAGACCCGCTGGAGCGTGTTGCAAAGCGAGCTAACGGCGATAGTTCTGACGTACCGCTTGCACCAAACGGCCCTTTATCGCCGCGAGAAGTTGGGCATTGCCTTGGAACTGAGGGACTTCAATACGCGGCTGGTGGAGATTATTCGCCGGCAAGAGCGGGCCAACCAGACGACGGCGGCCGACGTGGTGCTGGCCGAGGTGGAGAGCCAGACAACCGTCGAGCAAGCGGATGCCGCGCGGCAGGATTATGTCTCCGCGCTGACGGACCTGCGGCAGCAGATCGGCATCCCCGGCATCGCCGCCAGCGCCGAGCCGACAGGCGCCTTCCGCGTGCCCGAAGACCAGTTGGGCGGCAGCGGTGAGGCGCTCGTTCAATTGGCCCAGCAGAGCCGGCCGGAAGTGCAGACGGCCGCGGCGGCCGCAGAGAATTCCCGCGCCGCGGTCGCGCTCGCCCGCGCCGACCGCATTCCCGTTCCCGCTATCGGTCCGGCCTACGAGCGGAATGAAACCGGGGCCACGTTCTACGGCATCAACGTGACAACGATCGTCCCGGTTCTCAACCTGGGCAACTCGCTGGTCGCGCAGCGGGAGGCCGAATACCATCGCGACTGCGTTGCCTGGGAACAGGCGCGGCAGCAGGTCGCCGCGCAGGTATTGGCAACGGAAGTCAAGTGGACGCAGGCCCAGCAAGCGGCCGAGCGGACCCACGCCCGGCTGGAGCCGATCCGCCAGCAGACCGAACGAATGGAACGGCTCTACGAGGCCGGGCAGACCGACTTGCTCAAGCTCCTGCAGGTGCGGCGGCGTTTCATCGAAGCCCGCAACGTCGAACTGGACGCCGCCTGGCTGGCCGTGCAGGCCTATGCCGATCTTCTCGCCGCCACCGGCGGCACGACGTTGCTTAGCGCAGCACGCTAGCCGATAGGGTGGTACACGGCGCGAAAGTCTCCAAGGGCGAAAAGCATGAGGCCAAAGCGAGCAAGGAAGAAGACGAGGAGGACGAGAAGGACCAAGCCAAGCCTGAAAAGAAGTCCGAGAAGCACGACGCGAAAGCCGCCAAGGCCGAAAAGCACGAGGCCAAGGCGGCCAAGGAAAAAGACGAGGAGGACGAGAAGGACGAGGCCGAGCCTGAGTAGCAGCAGTCGTGACGAGGGTCGAGCCGTTGGAGTCCCGCCTTCAGATTGCGGGAAAGACCGGTTAGAACCGGAACTCCAACGGCTCGCTTCTGACCGCTTGCCGTCCGGAAGACGCGTATCTGCGAACAACCACCCTCGCAAATCTTGCTTACGCCGCTGGCCCCGCGTTACAATACGTGGAAAAGGAACGCGTCGTATGAGAACGATACGCTATGCAGTTGTTTCCTTGCTCGTCGCCATCGCGCCGGCGGCGGCGCGATCGGAAGACGACCTTGTCAGCCAGAAGCGCCAGACGGCGTTGCGGCCGTTTCCAGGAATTCAACTGAACGCCGACCAGGAGTCGAAGATCATCGCTCTTGAGCGCGAGTTCTCGCCGCGTTGGAACGACGTCCGTAAGAGCATCGCCGAGGGCGAGGCGCCGGCGTGGCGCGAAGAATCCATCGACCGCGAGTTCACGCGGCGGCTGCGGGACGTCTTGAGCGCCCAGCAGAGGCAGACCCGCGTGGTCGAGGCCCTCAGGCAACCGACAGCGCTGGAGTTCGTCGATACGCCCCTTTGCGACGTGCTTTATTACATTCGCGACCTGCACAAGCTGCCGATACGCCTCGATCGCCCGGCCCTGCTGCGCCGGAATGAGCTCGACCGTTCCGGTGACGATCAAAGTTAAGAGAATCAGCTTGGACAGCGGATTGCGGCTCATGCTGCGGCAAATCGGCTGCGCGGCTGTCATCCGGCAGGGCGAGCTGTTCGTCACGACCGAGGAAGAGCGCAGGCGGCTCACGGCGCAAGGCGCGGTCAATCCCGCGGCCCTGCGCGGCCTGAAAGGCAACGTGGAGCAAATGCGAATTGAGGCGGCATTGCGCGCGGCGGCTCCGCCCGCGGAATTCTCCGAGATGCCGCTGAAGGACGTGATCGACTATTTTCGGGATGCCACCAATCTCAACATTGTGCTTGATCTACGGACGATGAAGAACGCCGGCATCGACGCCGATGAGCAAACCACTGTGAACCTGAAGGGCATCCCCTTCGATGCCGTCTTGAAGCAAATCTTGGGAAAACATGGGCTGAAGTACGTTGTCCGCGACGAGGTGATCTTCATCACGCCGGTCGATCCGACCAAAGGCCGGGCGAAGAATGCAGGCGATGACGCTCCAGAAGGCGCGAAGGAAGCCGATCCGCATCCCGACGAGCGGGCGGCCGTCGATCGTTTAGACCAGTTGGGGGCCGACGTCCAGTTGGACGGCAATGGCCGTATAGTCGCCTGGCATCTCGACTCGGTTGCCGACGGTGACGCGGCTCTGGCCGCGGCGCCGCGGCTTGCGCGGTTGCGCGTCCTCCGTGACAGCGAATGGCCCGACGACGGATCGCGGCTCACTGACCGCGGCGTCGCACAACTGCGAAGCGCGACGCAATTGATGGAATTGAGCCTGCACGGCGACGAGATAACCGACAAAGGCATCGCGATGCTGGCCGGGCTGACAAACCTCCGCGTGCTCGATCTTTCCGAAACCGGCCTGACCGATGCGGGGCTGCGGCACTTGGCGGGCCTCGCCAATCTGGGGTCGCTAAACCTCCGGCGAACGCGGATCGACGGCGCCGGGCTGGCGGCCCTGGGGACCTTGCGAAAGTTGAAGAGGCTTGACCTGGAGGGCACGCTGCTTGTCGATGCCAGCCTCAAGCACGTGGCCCGTTTCGCGGCGCTGGAAACCCTTGACCTGAGCGACACGAAGATCGAAGGCGGCGGGCTGGCGGATCTGGCGACCCTGCCACGTCTCGGTAAGTTGGACCTCGGCCGGACGCGCATCCGCGACGACCGACTGGCCAGCTTGAGCGGTCTGCAAAGCCTGCGGTCGCTTCGCCTGAATAAAACGGGCATTACCGACGAGGGCCTGCGGCATATCGGAAAGTTGTTGAAGCTCAAGCGTCTCGAGCTCGATGAGACGCGCATTACCGACGATGGATTGTTGCACCTCCGCAACCTGAAAGAGTTGGAGAGCTTGTCGATCCGCGATACGGTGATTACCCGCGCCGGCATTGAGGACGTGAAATATCTGCCGAAGCTTGTGATGATTCATATTGGCGGATCGAATGTTTACTCAAAGGACCGTGATTCTCTGCGGGTCGTTCATCCGAAGCCGCGCAAGGGCAACAATGGCGAATTTGCTATCCCGGCAGACCCGATCGTAAGGTGACCGTAGGGTGCGTGAAGTGAGCCTGGGGGCGGATGGTGCGTTGCGCGTAAACGAGCTGTGCGCGTTGTCGCGTCCGTTGCGGCGGGCTATTATGAAAGTGCTTGACGACAGTCTACCGGCTGGCGTCTGAAGGAACCTGAATACATGGCGACGGTTCAGTCCGATACATTCGAAACGGCAGATTTGGCGGTCGTACCCGTCCTTTACGCCGGCGACCGCTTGACCCGCGCGGAGTTCGAGCGGCGATACTCGGCGATGCCGGAAGTCAAGAAGGCGGAACTTATCGAAGGAGTCGTTTACATGCCGTCGCCCGTATCGCAGAAACGTCACGGCCGTCAGCATTTCCTCCTTGTCCTTTGGTTGGGCCATTACTTCGAGGCAACGCCTGGCTTGGAGGGGGACGACAACGCGACAATCCGGCTCGACCGGGAGAATGATCCCCAGCCCGATGCGCTTCTGCGCATCGAGCCCGCACTGGGCGGACAGTCGCACGACAGCGGCGAGTACATTGGCGGCGCGCCGGAATTAATTGCGGAAGTAGCCAACACCAGCGAGAGCTACGATCTGCACGACAAGCTGCGTGCCTTTCAGCGCAACGGCGTGCAGGAGTACGTCGTTTGGCGCGTTGCCGACGCGGCAATCGATTTGCTCGTACTCCGCAATGACCGTTACGAGCGGTTGCAGCTTGACGACGAAGGCTGTTATCGAAGCCAGGTATTTCCCGGCCTTTGGCTCGATCCGGCGGCACTGATCCGCGGCGACATGGCCCGCCACGCGGCGGTCCGGCAGCGGGGATTGGCGTCTGGGGAGCACGCCGACTTCGCGGCGAAACTTGCCAAGCGGGCCGCGGAAAGGACTTGAATCCGATCCTACTCCGCGAATTCCGGCGTCACCTTTTTCGGAATCACTCCCGCCGCGCATCCGCGGGCGAGCAACTCAGTCACGGCTTGCCGCCCGCGCGGGCCGAAATCCAGCGTCCAGTCGTTGACGTACATGCCGACAAACTGGTCGGCCTTCTTGCGGTCCAGGCCGCGGCCGAAACCCAGGGCGTAATCGAGCGCTTCCTGCCGATGCTTCAGCCCATACTCGATGCTCGCTTTGAAGAGCCGTTGCACATCGGCAATCGTTTCCGCCCCTAAATCCTTGCGAATGCCGTTGGCCCCCAAGGGCAGCGGCAGGCCGGTCTCGCCGTGCCACCACTGGCCGGTATCGACGATCAACTCCAGCTTCTGCTCGGAATAGGTGAGCTGGCCCTCGTGGATGATCAGGCCGGCGTCGATCGGTCGGCCCTCGTAATTGCCGGCGACAACGGCGTCCAGTATCCGGTCGAAGGGAACGACGACCTCGCGGAAGTCGCGACCCAAACACAATCGCAAGGCCAGGTACGCCGTCGTGAGCGTGCCGGGCACGGCGATTGCCGCGTGGCGGAATTCCGCCAGCGGCCTTTTTTGCCGCGCGACGAGCATCGGCCCATAGCCGTCGCCCATGCTGGCGCCGCAAGTGGAAAGGACGTAGAGGTCGGTCAGATGGGCATAGGCGTGGATGCTCAGGGCGGTCAGTTCCAGTTCGCCCTGAAACGCCCGGCGGTTGAGCGTCTCGATATCGACCAGTTCATGCTGGAAGGCGTACCGGCCGGTATCGATCTTGTCCCGCGCCAAGGCGTAGAACATGAAGGCGTCGTCGGCGTCCGGGCTGTGGCCCACGCGGATTTCAATAGACTTGTTTTTCAAGCTGGCTCCCGGAAGTGTGGATCCTCGCGGCGATGCAAGCCGCCGAGGACAGAGTAAGGGGCACTGTCTTGGGAGCGAATATTTTACACGCTGCGGAGCGGGAGCGAAAGCAGCCCGTGACGCAACGATTAATTGATCCGCAGATGACGCAGATATACGCAGATTCGCTGCAAGACTGCTCTGAATCTGCGAAAATCCCGGTAATCTGCGGATCAATTCCTGATTGCCGCCGGCACGACAAAGTACTTTGCGAGCGGCATTTTTGCGGTGCGCTGGCGCCCTCGCGGCGCGGAATTCCCAACTCCTTTGCCAGCTTGGACTTGCGCTATTTCCGCATGGGCCTGCTCGCCGGAGGCAGGCACGAAAACGCGAACAAATGTCAAGCGACGTAAAGCGTTGCGGCACAAGGATTTGCGGCGACTGGCAACCGACATGTAGCAATAGTTGTTGACACAAGTTGAGAAATGGCGTACAATCCCGCGAAGGCGGTATAGCGGGGAGTCGAGAGTTGTGAGTGGAAAGAGGATAGATCGGATTCCTTTACAGAAAGGTCGGCGACAGAAACATGGCTGGCAGAAAAATGATGGGCGATCAAAAGCAAAAGTTAGCCGCCGACGGGACACGGACCATCGGCGTTCCACTGGCGTTTCATTCGCCGCTGCCGTGCTCCGTTGGGTGCTCCGGTCCCCGGCCTGCTGGTGCATGAACCACCCGGAGGCGGGAATACCAAGGTTCGGTCAAACTTCATTCAAGGTGTGCGCCGTGAATGTTTGTATGTTTCAGCGGGTGCAAGTCCCGCCTGGGAATAGTCGCTTGCCCAGTAGCAATCGAAGCGGCGGAGGGGGCAACGAATCCGTCGGAGCCTTCGATGGAAAGGGGCACCGCGTAGGGTGACTCCGCGACGATGCAGGCCGTAACGCAAGTGAACGTTCGACGAGGCCTCGAAAGAACCTGATGTGGATGCCGACCTTGCACCTTGGCAGGGAAGGCTAGCACGGCAAGGGAAGAAGCGATAGATGCACCTTGCCGGTCCGCCGGGGTAAAGAACGACAGCATGCATCGAAGGAACATGCAGAAAGCACGGGAAGCCGAAGGCGATGGTGGCCGGCACGCCACCAACGGGCGGCCCGCGAGGGTCCGAGTCCGGTTGCCGGCGGTGACGGAGAGGCCCGTACGAGCGTTGAAGCCGGGTAATGCCGGTGGAGCAAAGGGGCCTCAGTTCAAGGATCAGCGTACGAATGGAGGAAAGCACAGAATGATTGGCGACAAGCCTACCAACATCGATCCCGTGCAGAAACTCCGCGCGGCGCTGCATGACAAAGCGAAGAGTGCGCCCAACTTCCGTTTCTATGCCCTGTACGACAAGGTGTACCGCCGCGACGTGCTGGAAGCCGCCTACGCGAAATGCCGCAGCAACGGCGGCGCGCCGGGCGTTGACGGCCAGACGTTCGACGACATCGCGAAGTACGGCGTGGCAACGTGGTTGGACGAACTGACGGAGGAACTGCGAACGAAACGGTATCAACCGCAACCGGTGCGGCGGGTTTATCTGCCCAAACCGGACGGGCAACGAAACGAAAACGCACGTCTGTCGCCTGCCTGCCGAATCGTTCAACTTCCTTGGGTATACGTTCGGTCGGATGTACTCGCCGCGAACCGGCGGGGCCTACATCGGTGCGAAACCCTCGCACAAGAAGGTGCTCAGCGTCTGCCGGCGGCTCAACGAACTGGTCGGCAAACTGCCGACGTTCATCCGGCCGGAAGCGTTAGTCTACCAAGTCAACGGAGTGTTGCACGGGTGGGCCAACTACTTCGGTTACGGAACCTACACCCCGGCGTTCGAGATCGTGCATGATCACGTCCGATACCGGGTCCGTCGGTGGCTACGCCGGAAGTTCAAAGTCAGAAATCAAGGGTATCGCCAATTCCCCGACACCTATCTGGAGCGGAAGCTCGGCTTGGTGAACCTGACTCGCTTCCAGCGTCGTCACTCGTGGGCGAACTCATGACCCTTGTCCGAGAGCCGGATGCTGTAAATCGGCCCGTCCGGTTCGACGAGCGGGAGATGGAGACGGAGCACGGTATGCGGCTATTGAGACCCGAACGGGGAAACCCTGAAACGGAATTATGCCGAAACCTACCCCACCGCGCCACCTCTCGACTCTACTCGTTTAAGGTTCGCTTAATGTCGGAAAACCCCGCAAGACAGGCCAAATACTCGATGTTCAAAATGCGAAAAAATATCTCGACCGCAACAGCCGCCGTTATGCACCGGTGGCGAGAAGTCAGAATCTGGGAGTTAGAAGTTGGGCGTCAGGAGTTAGAAGGACGGAGCGGAGAGCGATGAGGGATAAGAGATTAAGGATTCCGCGGCCGTCGCTGTCGTCTCCCCCGCTCCCTTTCCCCCCTTCTCCCTTTCTCCCCTGCCAACTGCACACTCCCCACTTGCCACTTCCCGCTCTCCACTTCCCCTCGCACCGCGTTCTGGGGCCTTGATGGACGGCGGCGACGACGCGGGTTATGATGATTTCGTTCCGACTGGGAGAAGATCAACTCAACAAGGGAGAGAGTCAATGAACAATCGCATCACGCGGAGGAGGATGCTGCAGGCCACGGCCGCCGCGGCGGTGGCTACTGTGGCGGCGACGGCGGCGGACAGGGCCTATGCGGCCAACAGCAAGCTGCAACATGCGTGCATCGGCGTCGGCGGGATGATGGGCGGAGGCGACTTCGGCTCCTTCCTAGGCTGCAAGGGCGCGGAAGTCGTGGCCATCTGCGACGTCGATGCCGGCATCCTGGCCGCGGCCGGCTCTCGCGGCGCCTCAGGCGAGGAGATACTCCGACTGGCGGGAAATGCTGCAACGCGAGGGCGACCGCGTCGATTCGATCAATGCGACCGTGCCCGACCACATGCACGCCGCCATTACCCTCGCCGCGCTGGAAAAGGGCAAGCACGTCTTCTGCCAGAAACCGATGGGGCACGACGTGTTCGAGGCGCGGGCGATGACCGCGGCCGCGGCGAAGTCGGGCCGCGTAACCCAGTTGGGCAACCAGTTCGGCTCGAGGCATCGGCGAGCGGATGTTGATCGACCTGTTGCGGCAGAACGTGATCGGCGAGGTGCGGCACGTGGTCATCATGGCGCATTGCGCGGGGATCGAGGCTTATCGAGCGGTCGGCCCCCGCCCGGCGAAAGGGTTGCCCGTGCCGAAGGAACTGAACTGGGACGTCTGGCTGGGCACGGCGCCCTACCGACCTTTCGCGCCCGGCTACCATCCCAGCTTGTGGCGAGGCTGGCAGGATTTCGGCACGGGCTGGTCGGGCGACATCGGCTGCCACCTGTTCAACGGCGCGTTCCAGGGCCTGGAGCTGACGGCGCCGGCGACCATCAAGGCCCAGGTGCAGCAGTCGTGGGCCGAATCGCCCGCGCGCCGCGCAGACACCTGGCCGCAGAGCAACCACATTACATGGACCTTCCCCGGCACCGCGCACACGGCGAAGGAGCTGGTCTTGGAGTGGTACGACGGCGAATTCGTTCCGCCGCCGGAGGTCTTGGCGCGGATCGAGATCCCGAACTTTCATCCGCACGAATCGACGCTGTTCATCGGCAGCGAGGGGGCCATGTTCTGGCCGGCGGGCGGCGGGCCGGAGCTTTTCCCGCGAGCGAACTTCGAAGGCGTCAAACGGCCGAAGATCGCCGCGCTGAACCATTTCCAGAGCTTTGTCGATGCCTGCCTGGGCGGACCCGATCCGCAGTGCAAGTTCGCCAAGACCGGCCCGATGACGGAAGTCGTGCTGCTGGGCACGGTGGCGATCCGCGTGCCGGGCGAGACCATTGAGTGGGACGCGGCGGACATGAAGATCACCAACAACGCCGCGGCAGACAAGCTGCTGCGGAGGAGTTATCGGGCGGGGTGGTGAAGTAGGTCCGTCTTGCCGAGATGGACGTTTGCAGTCAGAGCGCCGAGAAAGCGCCGGCTGGCGGCAGGAGCGTTGGCCGTATTAGTCATTCCGGCAGAAAGGACCTACAAGAAAAAGTAACCGTCGCGGGGTCTAGCCGCGACGGGTAAAAATATCAGTCGGCGATTTAGTTCGTGGGTCGGTCGTGCGGCGGGCAAGCGTCAGCGGCGGAAGGCGGGTCGAATTCGGCGAGCTCGATTCACCTGCCTTTGCCGGCTTTCGCCTGGCCGTCGCGCCCGTTACGGGCCGGTCGGAAACGTAGCTTAAACGAGTTCCTTCTTCGCGCCGATGAGCGTCCGCAGCCTTTCGGCAAGCAGTGCCGCATCGAACGGCTTCTTGAACGTCTCGTTGATGCTCGAGCGATCGAAGCTCGTCGAGCTGCCGTCGTCGGGCAGCAGGGCGATCAGGATCACTTCGGCGAACTCCGAATTGCGGCGCAGGTTTTGGCAAATCTGCAGCGCCTCGGTGCGGCCGATCGAGAAATCGACGATGATGCAATCGGGATGGAAACTCTCAGCCTGGATGCCGGCGTCGAAACCGCTGGCAGCCACGGCAAGTTTGAACGAACGTTCCAGCGGGAGTTCCCGCTTGACGTTTTCGACGAGCACCTGGTCTTGTGCCACGATGAGCACCTTGGCCATGGCTTCGTCTTCAAGATCGCCCAAGGGCATTCCGTGCTCCTTGAGAAACTTGATCAGATATTCCCGGGGGATTCGCCGGTCTTGCGACCCTGGAATACGATAGCCCCGCAACCGTCCGGAATCGAACCACTTGCTGACGGTACGTGGGGCCACCTTACATATCTTGGCGACCTGTCCTGTTGTGAAGACCTTCATCGCAGGCTCTCCGAAATCTCTCGCGTTGGTTTGGTTGTGTCTGGCCTTCGACCCCTGAAGTCTCGGCTAGACGCTGGTTGCCCCTGGCTTGCGGATAATCCTTCCTCGATCGCTCCGTCGAACCGACCGCTTTATCCGGTCTTTTGGAACCGCAATCCTCTGGGTCGGGGCCTTCGTAATTCGCACAATCGGCTTTGGGTCAGCTCCCTCTGATCCGCGCCGCACTAACTACATCGGCAATCTTTTCACTCGGAAGCCAGAGAAAATCCGTAAAATAGGGAATGCGTGGTTTGCTCGTCCCATTACGGATTACCCCGCTGCCGCCATTTACCTGCTACGACTGAAACTGCCGCATCCGTTGCCGCGAGGGTAACGTCCTGCGGAGTTTCGGCCGCCAACGGGTAAAAGACCGTCCGGCGAACTACTGTTGGCAGGCGGGAGACTTTGCGCACGAAACGCCATGGAGAGTCTGTCGAGGCGTATCGTTGAGGCACGCGGCCTCTTACACCGCCGGCGGGAGGGAAACGGTACGCGGCGCCGGCTTCTTTGCGGCGCGCGGACCATTTCCAATCTTTGGCAGTATAGGCAGGTTTCCCCCCTGCGGCCCGTTCCGCACGTTGCACGCATCTGGCGGATGCGGGCATTGCGGAACAAGCCATCCGAAGAATAGATTCGCCCTGAAATGACCTTCGACTTTAGACTCTTTCTCCGGATGTATGGAGTGAAGTGATTTTACCGGAAATAACGAGATTGCTCACGCCGCCTGGCTGTCTTTCTCAGCATTCTCGGCCCCGGCGAGTCGTTCGGGGCTGATGTGCCCGTCATCGCTCACGTCCTCAAAACGGACGGAGACCTGCTTGGAAACGCCCGACTCCTGCATCGTCACGCCGTAGATCGTGTTTGCGCAAGTCATCGTCTTCTTGGAATGCGTGACGATGATGAACTGCGTCCACTTGAGAAATTCGTGCAGCACGTTGGTGAAGCGGTCGATGTTCGCCTCGTCCAAGGCGGCGTCGACCTCGTCCAACACGCAGAACGGGCTGGGCCGGCTGCGGAACATGGCCAAGAGCAAGGCCACGCAGGTGAGCGTCTTTTCGCCGCCGCTAAGAAGGGAAATGCTCCGCGGCTCCTTGCCGGGCGGGCGGGCGACGATCTCGATGCCGCTCTCCAGGATGTCGACTCCTTCCTCCAGCAGGATGTCGCCTTGTCCGCCGCCGAAAAGATCGCGGAAGAGCTGCTGGAAATGGCCGCGCACAGTTTCCAGAGTCTCGGCAAAAAGCCGCCGGCTGTCGGCGTTGATGCGCTCAATGATCTTTTCCAGCGACGATTTCGCGGCGGAGAGGTCTTGATGCTGCTCTGAGAGCGTCTTGAACCGCGACTCCAAGGCTTCCAATTCTTCCAGGGCCTCGAGATTGACGTTGCCCAGCGCGTGGATCTTATGCCGCAGCTCTTCGATTTCCTGCTGCACCTCGTCGCGGTGGCGTTGCTCTTCGCTCGTGGGGTGGTGCTCAAGCTCGGCCAGTTCGATGCCGTAGTCCTCGCGCAAGCGGGACGCCAAGGTCTCGCGTTCCAGGCGGATCTCGTTGGCGGCAAGGTCTTGGGCATGGATCTGCTCTTCGATCTTTCGCGCGTGAGTGCGGCCCGTTTGCGCCTCGGCGGCGAGTTGGTTTCGCTGCTGTTGCAACTCATCGCGCTGGTTGAGGCAGCGAATAATCTCTTCGGCGAAGGCCTCTTTGCGAAGATAGAGTTCTGCGATCTCCGACTCGGCGCGGAGGATGTTCCAGCGAGAAGCCTCCGCCCGTTGGACGCAAAGCTCCAATTGCAGGCGGCCTTCGTCAATCGCGCGGCCGCGTTCGGCACGGGTCTCGTCGAACTGCCGCAGGCGCGCCCGCAGGTTCCGCATCCGCTCCTCGCTCTTGGCCAGCTCCACCTTCGTCTCCGTCGTCTCGCGATTGCGAGCCTGGCGATCGACCTCGTGCCGGGCGATCTGCTGCTGCAAGGCGGCAAGGCGGGTTTCCATTTCCGCCAGGGCCGCCTCGTGCTGGGTACGCTTTTCCCGCGACTCCACGAGCCGGGCCGCGGCCGGCATCGTGCTGCACGGACGCGGCCCGCAACTCGCCATCCTGCGCCGCCCGCTGCTGCTGGAACTGCGTGCGCCGCTCGTCCGCAGCGGTCAGCTTGACGCGGTGCTCGGCAAGCGATTCCGCGGCCTGCCGATGGGCAGCGGAATGGCCGTCAAGCTCTTCTTGCCGCGCGGCAATTGCGGCTTGCGCCTCGTTGACCGCAGCTTCGCCCGTGGCGATACGGGCGTCCAATTCGGCTAGTTGTTCATTCAGTTCCCGCAACTGGCTGCGTCGGGAAATCAGGCCGCTGGCTGCCTGCCTTGGCCCGACGACAAGTGTGCCGTCAGCCTGAAGCAAATCGCCGGCGAGCGTGATGAAATTCAGGCCGCCGGTGCTCGTAGTACCGGCTTCAGCCGGGTCCCCCAATTTCCGCCTAAGGGCCGTACTACAAGCGCCAGCCAATGCACGTGCATGATCGAGCGTCAACACGATCCACGTCCTGCCCAGCAAGCGGGTGACAAGAGCGGAGTATTGTTGATCGCACTTGACGAACGTATCGCAGCGACCGACGATTCCCGGCTGACCAGCGAGATCCGCGCCCGTCATCGGCGCCTCATCACCATCCTCGCACCATACGAATCCCACTCGCCCGGCAAAGCGGCTGGCATTCTCGCCGAGGAAACTCACCAGCTCGTCGCCGCGCCGCGCGACAACGTGCTGCGCGGCTGGCCCCAGCGCGACTTCGACCAACGGGGCCATTTCCACGCTCACACCCAAGAGGTCGGCCAGCAGGCAATGCACGGCCGCAAACGGCCCGGCGTCCGCGGCGGCGGCTTTGGCGAGCACTTCCTTCACGCCGGCGGTCACGCCTTCCTGCCGGCGGTGCAATTCCTCCAGCACGGCCGCGCGCTCCGCCGCTCCGCTGCGGCGCTGCCGCAAAGCGGCCAGTTCGTCGCTGCGAATCGCCAGCTCGCGCTGCTGCTGGGCCAGTTGTCGCTGGCTCTCTCGCAGGGCATCCTGACGCGACTGAACGGTCCGAGCCAACTCGTCTCGCTGTCGTCGCAAACCGTCCAATTCCTCGACAACCGCGGCGATCTGGCGATCGAGATCGGACAAGCGCCCGCGACTCCGCTCGCGGACAGCGGCGGCTGCGGCAAGGTGGCTTTCCAGACCGCTGATCTCGTTGCCCAGTCCGGCCGCCGCGCGGATCTGCTCGAGATGGGTGGTGCGGTGCTGCTCATGCTCGCCGCGGGTCTGGTCGAGCCGGGCGGTCAGCTCCGTAAAGGACCGCTCGCCCTCCACAAGCCGCTGGCCGATCGTGCGATGCAGAGTTTCGGCCGTTTCGACCGCTTCCGCCGTTTCCCGCCATTGCTGATGCATGTCGCCGGCGCGGGCACTGAGCGAGACGACCTGGCGGCGGTGTCGCTCGATCTCCTCGTCCAAATCCTTGCCCCTCTGCCGCTCGTGCTCGACGGACGATTCCTGGGCAGCGATCCGCTCGCGATTGGCCGCGATCTGAGCCTCGCCGCGACGGACTTCCTCGTTGATTTCGGCGGTCCGGGTGTCCAGCTCAACCGCGCGGGCCTCGGCGGTCTCGATGCCGGCGAGCGCCGCGTCGCGATCGGCCGTCAGGTCGCGGATGCGGCCTTCCGTTTCCGCCAGGCGCTCGCTCAGCCGTCGCCAATCGACCAGACCGACTTGCGTGCGCAGCTCTTGCAGGCGGTCGGTGTGTTCCTTGTAGCGGCGGGCCTTGCCGGCCTGCGAACGGACGCTCCGCAGGCGGCTTTCCACTTCGTCGACGATGTCGGCCAATCGCAGCAGGTTCTGGTCGACCCGCTCCAGCCGCCGCAGGGCTTCGACTTTCTTGAGCTTGAAGCGGCTGATGCCGGCCGCCTCCTCGAAGATCATGCGGCGATCCTTGGGCGACGATTGCAGCAGGACATCGACCTTGCCTTGCTCGATCACGCTGTAGGCCTGCGTGCCCAGTCCCGTGCCGGCCAGCATGTCGCGAATGTCGCGCAAGCGGCTGGGATTGCGATTGATCAAGTACTCGCCCTCGCCGCTGCGGTAGACGCGGCGGGTGATGTGGACCTCCGGCGTATCAACCGGCAACAGGCGGTCGGAGTTGTTGAGAGTGAGCGTGATCTCGGCAAAGTTCATCGGCCGGCGCGTGGGCGAGCCGTTGAAGATCACGTCGGCCATTTCCTTGCCGCGAAGGCTCTTGATGCTCTGCTCGCCCAGCACCCACTTGATGGCGTCGACGACGTTCGACTTGCCCGAACCGTTCGGCCCCACCACTACGGTAATTCCCGGCGGAAACTCCAGCCGCGTCTTGTCGGCGAAGCTTTTGAAGCCGGCAAGTTCGAGGGCCTTGAGCATGAGCGGGTCGGAAGCGCGGGATGGGGACGAATACCCTAATTATAGCAAGAAAGAGAGGGAAGACCGAAGGAGAAATCCCAAATGCCAAACTCGAAATCAAATCCCAAAACGCCGACCACAAAGAAGTCAACCACGGACGAAACGCGGATGTAACACGGACTCTCTTTCCTGTCCCATCCGTGTTTCATCCCTAGCGAGTTTATTCGTGTTATTCGTGCGATTCGTGGTTTACTTTTCGGGATCTGCTTCCGGCTGATCCTGCGGTTTGCCGTCGTCGTCCAGCGTCGCTTCGTAGCTCCTTCCCGCTTCCGGCAAGGCGTCGATCTCGAAGCGGCCTTCCAGGCAACCGTTGGCCTTGGCTTCCTGGATGGCCTGAACGACGTCGGGATAGGTTCCGCCCAACTCAACGATCGCGCGGATTACGTCGTCAACCCGCGTGGAAACGACGCGCTTCTGATCGGCCTCGTGCGGCGCGAACTTGCTCACGGAAATCTCGCCCTCGGCCGTGCTGGTGACCATAATCTCCTTGCCCGCATTGGCCAACAGCGGCGTGAGGAAGCGCTGGTCCTGGCCGAAGAGGACAACCTCAGCCTTGCGGTTCCGCGTGACGTGGATCATCGGCTCGTCATTGGGCGTATTGAGCACATGGTAGTGGAACTGGCCGCCAAGGTCCTCGCCCTTGACCAGCGCGTCGTCCGGGCACATCACAGTCAGAGCGCGGAACGCGCCGTAGCGGGTCTCCGCACTGCGCCTGCGCCAAAAGCTCGCGCAATTGGTCGTAGGCCGCCGCGTCGTGCATCACGCTCAAGGCCGTCAGCGCCTCGCTCCGCAGGGCCGGATTGCGGGCCGCCTTCGCCAGCGGCTCGGCCGCCTCGCGGAAGTCCATATAGGCCAGCGCCTCGGCGGCGTAACATTGCACGCGCGGATCGGGCGATTGCGTGCCCGCGATCAGCACGTCGGCCGCCGGTTTGCCGATCGCCTCCAGTTTGATCGCCGCCTCGGCGGATGTGGCCGGGTCGAGAAGCTTCGGGCGGAGCTTGGCGATGCGTTCCTTCTCTTGGACGGGCGTTTCCTTCAGCTCGATCGCGCGGACCACCTGGAAATACCGCGGCAGGTTGTCTTTGTAGGCCGGATCAACCGTGAGATCGACGTAATTGCCGCGGACGGCGCGGGCGACTCCCTCCTTCAGCCCGTTCTTGTGCGTGCTGAAACGGCGATTGACGGCGTTGGCCACCTTCGCGCTTTTGACGACGGCGTTTTTGAGTTGTTCGGGCGTCATGCTGGTTTCCTGCGCGCCGCCCAGCAGCAGGCCGACGGAGCGCGACTCCCAGGCAACGCCGCCGCCCAGCACGACGCCGCGGCGGAGCAGCGGGCCGTCGCGTTTTTCGGTAGCGGTGGGTTCGACGAACACCGGTCCTTGGGCCAGGCCGCGGTCTTTGCCTTCCAGATAACGTCCGTTGAGGACGGCGCTGTCGGTCATGCGGGTTTCCAACAGCGTGCCGCCGCGGAGACTGGTGGTTTCGCTGCGGTCGGTCACGCGGACTTCGACGTCATAGGGATCGCCTTTCTGGATGCCCGGCCGCAGGTAGCCGCGGACGATCACCAACGACCAATTGCGCGTGGCCAGCAGGCGGTTGGGATTCTCCACGCCGCGGCGTTCCATTTCGGCGATGAGCATCGCCCGTTGCGGCGAAGGTTCCGGATCGCTGCCCGTGCCGTGCAGCCCGGCGATCAGTCCCACGGCCTCGACGCGGACAGGGAACATGCCGAACGGCACGGCCAGGTCGCCCACGGTATGCGGCTGGTCGTCGGGCGAATCGGTGGCGACGTTCGGCTTGCTCGGCGAAAGCAGGTTCCACGACGAGCAGCCGGCCAACGGCGCCAGGGCGCACAAAAGGATGTACAGGAGGATGAAGGAGCGTCGTTTCATGCTTCCATAGACCGTCAAGAAGGCCGTGGCGAGAAAGAAAGACTGATCTGGGGCCGCGACAATAGCAACTTGGCGGCGAGGAGTCAAGAGAGGCAAGCGCGCGATTTCCGCATAACGCAGATGCCACAAGTTACCGAACTTGTCCGGGAGGCCGGGCCGCCACCAAGCGGACCATGCGTGCGCGGATGGCGGTGGCCAGATTCCCCTGGTTTGCAGCGGATGCCATGCGCAGCGCCGTACGATAGCGCTCCAGGGCCTCTCGCGGTTTTCCGCGGCGTTCCAGCACGGTGGCGAAATTGAAGTTCACCGCCGCGTTGCCCGGGATGTGCGTCAATGCGATCTGATAGTGGCGAATTGCTTCGTCGAGGTCGCCAATTGTCGCGAGAATCAACGCAAGTTCCAGGCGCGCCGCCGCGTTGCCCGGCTCGATTTCCAGCACCTTGCGGAAACGTGCGATGGCTTCCTGTACTTCCCCGTGGTGCAGCAAGGTGCATGCTCAGACGGTAATGCGCCTCCGCATCACGAGGCGCGAGTTCGATTTCCTTGCCGTATTGCTCGATGGCCGCCGCGAAACGTCCGCGCCCGTCAAGCGCAAGCCCTAAGTTGAACCGCGCTACCGAATAGCCGGGTTCGATCTGCACGGCCCGCTCGTAATGCTCGATCGCCTCGTCGACCCGCCCGCTGGCGACCAAGGCAAGGCCGAGATGATTGTGCGCCAGTGCGCTGTCTGGCGTGCATTGTAGCGTATACCGCCACAGACTCTCGCTGTCCCGCCAATAGGAAGTCTGCTGCCAGGAGCGGGCCGCAAGCAGCGCCAGAACGAGCGCGGCTGCGCCGGCCAGAACTCCCCTAGCGCCCGGCCAATGGCCGAAGGCGGCGCGCGCTGGGACTATGCCGGCGATACCCCAGGCCAACGCCATGGTCAGACCGATCTGTGGCAAGTAGAGCGAGCGGTCGGGCATTATTTGGACTCCCGCCTGCACCAGGCCGACCATCGGCACGAGCGTGACCACGTAGAACAGCCAGCCTGCGGCAAGCCACGGCTGGCCGCGTTTCGCTGCCCAAATCGCGGCCGCAGTAATCAGCGCCAGCAGCGTCCCTGCAGCCAACGCGGGCCAATGACTAACGATTGGCCCCGCATGGTACATGGGCGCAAGTCCCACGGGCCAGAAGGTCTTACCGAGGTAGCCGACGTATTCCATAACGGCGCACGCCACTCGCCCGGAGATCGGCGCCGCTTCCAGCGAGGCAACCGCGCCGCGTGAACTGTGGCCCGCCAGCGTCGCTGCCGTCGCTGCCGCGGCCAGCAGGAATAGCGGCACTTTTTCCAACACAAGCCTTGCCACCGGAACCTCGCGAATCTCCCCTTCTTCCCTTCTCCCCTTCACCCCTTCTTCGAGTTTCCAGCGTCCCAACGGCCAGTAGTCCAACACCAGAAACACCAGCGGCCAAGTTGCCAGGATCGGTTTAGCCATCAGCCCCAAGGCCAAGGCGGCGGCCACCGTCAAGTAGCGAAAAGCGCCGGGATTCCGCGCGTAGCGGGCGTAGGCGCCGATCGCCAAGAAGCCCAGCAGCGCGCTGAGCACGTCCTTCCGCTCGGTGATCCACACCACCGATTCGACGTGCAGCGGATGCACGGCAAAGACCGCGGCTACCAGTGCCGAGCGCCAGACGGCAGCCGTCATCCGGCTGAGGACGACGAACAGGTACCTACTGCCGCCGCCGCGTGCAAAGCGACATTGACGGCGTGCATTTGCCGCGCCAACTGCGACAGGTTCGCGTCGTCGTTTCCGGCGCACGTCCACTGCACGTCGGCCATCAACGAAAGCCAAGTCAGCGGGACCCACTCGCCTGCCTTGTCGAACTGGGTGAAGGCCCATGCGACGCCGCGGTCGGTCAAGCCCGTAAGCACATGTTCGTTGGCGTAGACGAAGATATCGTCGTCGAAGTTGACGAACCCGTGCCGCGCTGTCTGGCCGAAGATTACTGCCGCCGCCAGCAACAGGCCGCAGACCGCGATGGCGACGACCGCGCGGCGAGGTGCTGCCGCCGCGCCGCGGGACAGTTCAACCCTGGCGCGTTCGCGCTCCCTGGGTTTGTTTGGTCGTAGCTTTTGCGTTCTTCCGCGCATCCGTGCTTTTTGGCGGTTAGATAGCAATTTGGCGTCGGGGGGTCAAGAGAGGCAAGCGCGCTACAGTCCAGCTAACGGCGACCGCTATGGACCGCTACCCTGCTAGCATTGCCAGCACTGCTACGGTTCGTCCCTAGAGCTTACTTCTCGCGGGCCACCGGCGCTTCCGTCTTCGCCGCCCACGCCGGCGAGCGGTAGTAGAGGCGGACGTTTGCCTCGTCCAGCTCGCGCCTGAAGTAGTCGAGGGCGATTATACCCGCTCCCACGCGCAAAGCCCGTCCACACAAGCCGCTGAGCCGTCGCGGAGCCAGCCGTCCAATTGGGCGGGGTCTTTGAGCTGCTGACCGCGTTGCCGCGGGACGACGACGAACTGGCAGCCTGCCTCTCGAAGGCCGGTCATGTCGCTCCAGAGCTTTTCGAATTGGGCCACGGGATAGATGTCTTCCTGGGCGTGTCCCCAACGTTTCTTAACGTCTTTTAACGTAATGTACGTCGGCAGCCTCATGCTGGCGCGGCGGACGGCGGCGGAAATCTTGGCATCGTCAAAGGGGACAGTCCCTTTTTCGCCGGCCGGCATTCCTAAAGCCCCGACCTGGTCGCGGCGAAAATCGGGACAGTCCCCCGTCAGGTCGTCCGGCAGAAGGCCGAAGAGGGCCAGCAGGCGGTCGATGGAAATCCAGGTCGTCTGCGAATTGTAGTAGCTGAGGCGGAGCTCGTCCTCCTCGCGCGGCATGGCGAGGCCCTCGACGAAGCGGACGCGGCCGTTGACCCGCGCCAGGCCGCCGCCGCGGTCGTCGATCCGCCGCGAGATGACCTCAAACGTTAGCCCGGCCCCGCCGCGGATGTGCCGGCCCAAGAGGCCCGGATCGAGATCGGCCCCCAGCGTGTCGATGTTGTGCAGGAGGACGTACTTCAAGTTCGGCCGCAGCCGCAACAGCCGCGCGAGCGTTCCGTTGCGGAGCATGTTGGGGACCTCGAACCAGTGCCCGGTCGGGTGCATGCATTGCAGCGGCATGTTGTCGGTATAGTCGCTGCCGCCGCCGGCCGCCTCGGACCAGGCGATCAGCGCCGTGTGCAGGCCCTCGCGGACTTTCTGTGCCTGCACGTCCAAAATCTGCTGCGGCATTTCCTCCCAAGCGAAACGCAGATCGCGGGGCATAGGGACCATGCGAAGCCCGATCGACCGGCCGGGCGAGGCCATCAGCGGTCCAGCGTAGCCGTTGCAGGCCGCTGACTGGAGGAACCGCGCGATCGGTTCGTGCGTGAGATAGCTCGTTGAGACGATCACCGGCACGGCTGCCCCGTAGCGCGCGGCGGTCTTGGCGCCCTTGGCCAGGTGGATTTCGATGAAGTTGCGGTATTTGCCCGCAAAACGATTGAACGGATGCAGCGCCTTGACGACTCCCGCGCCGCCGGTCCAGCGGCTGCCGGCGCCGCCGGCCAGCGCAAGCACGGCCACTTCGCCGGCGGATAGCGCTGCACGCGCCCGTTCGGCGATCAGCGTCCGATATGCCGACTGCGCCATCGATCACATCCTCCGTACAGACGTCCTCAATGACCGTGCTGGCCGGCAGGCGGTTTTGGGCCAGCCCAATGCGGCCCGTGCGGAGATCGGAGCGAATCTGCTCGTGCAGCTCGGGGTCGAAGCCATTGGCCGCCAGAATCGACTTCAAGCTGCCGTCGCCGCGCGCCTCTTCGGCGGGCTGGGGAAAAAGCGCCCTCAAGAGCATGTCGGTCGAGCCGGCCAGACGCGGGTGCGTGCGGCAAGCGGCTGCGAAGCGAGTGATTTCGTTCCGCGTTGCCGGGCTGAGCAGCCGCGTATCCTGCCTCAGCCACTCCGGCCCGCAAATGGCGTAATAGTCGGCCGGCATGATCGCCTCATCGCCGTCGTACAGTTCGGCCGCCGTGCCGCGGTCGTTGATGGCGAAATCGTAGACGACCGGGTCCATCGCGAACGGCAGTGCGCTTTGCAGTTGCCGCTTGACAGACAGCATTTCCATTTGCAGGAAATCCTGCGCCTCGCTCCGCCGCCGCGGATCGAATACAAACCCCATGCCGCCGCCGGAAATGCCGCCTAGCATGAGAAAGCCCCAATAGTCGTCGCCAAACTTGCCGCGGACCAACTCAATCAGCGTCTCCGTGTAGTGGTTCGACGCCCAGGGGATGATCGTCTGGATGGGGCCGAAGAAGTTCCGCGTCGTCAGCCGTGCAATGTCGCGAACCGCGCCGCCGGCCAACGCCTGCTCGATCTGCCGCAAGATTTCGATCGCCTCTTGCCGCGCGGTCCATTCGGCCGGGCTGCGAAGGAGGTACTTTTCCGTCACCATCTCAAGCACCGGGCCGACGTTCTGTGCCATGCCGCCGTGGACCAGCACGAAGCTGTCGCAGATCGCGTGCCGCGTCCGCTGCGAGACCTCTTGTTCGGAATAAACATGGTGGTCCGGCAGCAGCCGGCCGAGGCTGACGCCGTGTTCGGGATCGCCGGGTTCGGCCGCGCGACCTTCAATGATCTTCATGCCGGGCCAAATGCCGCCGGAATCTTGCCAGCCGCCGCCGGAGCCGCCCAGCCACTCGCCGAGGATAGCCCGCGCCGCGACCAGCTTGCGCTCCGCCTCGCTCAGGCCGCCCGTCAGCGATTCAATCTGCCCGGTGGCCCTCATGCAAGCGGTGATAATGGCTGCCAAGAGATTCGTCGATACGGCCAGGCGCGAGCCTTTGGGGATGTCGTTTACTTTGCTGACGATCTCCAGCCCCAACCCTCGTCCGACGAGTTGTGCCAACACGTCGGCGAGCGTCTGTTCAGACCCTTCCAGTCCCGAAGGGATAATGCCCGCGGCGATCACGGCTGCTTTGAGCAGGCCGAGATAATCCTGCGCGAAGTTAAATACGTCAACCAACTTGGTGACGTCGGCCTTGCATTTCAGGTCGATGCTCGTCAAGCGGAGCACAGGCTGGTCAATCACGCGGAGCCAGACTTCGATCGGCGGCTGTGGCTGGGCATCTCGTCCGCGAACGCCAAGGTCGATCGAGATATTCAGCACCCGCGCCCCTTCCGGGAAATCCATGCCCAGGAAGAAAATGTCGCTCCAGCCGCCGTGCGAGAGGTCCATGCGGACCGCCGTCCGCTCGACAAGGATGGGGAAGGGCTGATCGGGCGAGGCGCGGTGCTTCAATGCAGCGCGTATTTCCAGCGGATGGTCGGCCGGATGGCCCATGCGGAACATCCACTGATTGCCGCGGACGGAGCGGACACTGCGGCGGACCTGGTCGGCCAGAGTTTGAAAGCCGACGGCCTGATAGGCGGCGGCCAGCGCACTGGCGACGGCATCGCTCGGACCGAGTCGGGCCTCGACCGCGCGAAAATCGTCGATCGCCTCCTCAAACCGGCGGCCCAGCAGATGCACGTAGCCGGCGAACGGCACGAGGGCCTTGCCGGCGCTGGAGTTTGTCGGGCAAGTGATAGCGGTAGATCGAGGCAAGAAAGAAGATCGCCCGCACGCGCTCGTAAAGGTTTTCGCTCTTGCGGCGGAAGTCATCGAGCGCCCGCGCCGCACTGACCAGCGCGGCGGCGTCGGCCGCGCTGCAGAAATCATCCAGTGACCGATTTCGGACGGCCGGGTCGGAGGTCGTAATGATGGTGATGAGGTCGTGGGGCATGTTAATTCACCGCACCGCGAGCAGCTCCACAATCTTCGCCAACACCTCTTCGCGGTCGCTGCCGCTTAAGGCAAGCGCGAGCTGCGCGGTGAGCAGGCCGTACTTCACGCCGATATTGTAGCGGGCGCCGTCCAACTCCATCGCCAAGTATCGCCCGCATGCGGCAAGCCGGGCCAGCGCGGGCGTGAGCATGATCGGCGCAGCGGCGCTGTCGGCGGGCGACTCGGCGACAATCTGGCCCAAAAGCTCCATCGCTTGCGGCGTGAGCACGTGCATGCCGAAGAGGCACAGGTAGTGGCCCGCGCAGGCCCGGCACGACCAATTGCTGTTCGGCAACTGTGGGCGTCGGCTTTTCCAGCACGCGCTCGATGCGGTACAGGCCCGCGCGGCCCGCGATTGGCGAGCCGCCCACAGCGCCATAATAGCGCAGCGTGCTCTCTCGCGTTGGCTGGACGGCCGAGACCGAGCAGTTCTCCGCGCGGGCGGCCTCCACCAACTGCTGCGTGCAGCGCCTCGATTGCCGGCTGATATAGAGATGATCGCTTACCAGGTGCAAAAAAGCTTGATTGCCCACGAACGGCGCGGCCCGGTGCAGGGCCTCGCCGTAACCGCGCGGCGCCGGCTGCTCGACAAAGACCAGAAGCCGCGAGTAGTCACCGGCCGCCTCGCGGTAGACTTCCTGGCTCCCGCGGCAAACTACCACCGCGACCTCCTCGATGCCCGCGGCAACGATCTCCTCCAAGATGATCTGTAGGGCCGTTTTCTCCGCGCCGTCCAGGTCGACGAAGCGTTGCAATGGCAGGCGGCCCTGGTTTGGTCCGGCCGCGGTAATCACGGCTTTGCGGATTTCCATCGATCGGCTCTCAGTGTAAGCGGTTCGCGGCGGTCCAAAGATATCATCTTAATACAGGCCCAACAAAGTGACAATTTCGTCTACGCTTCGCCCAGTTCCTTTGGGCATCCGCTTGACTTGGCGTTGCTCTTGGAAAATAATTTAGGGAAGTAGATACGCCCTTGGGGTGTACGCTACCCGCAAATGGCGCAAAGTCTACCCAGTTTGATTGCCGATAAAAAGCTTGGATAGGCTAGATTGCCGGCGGGCTTTTCCGGCGTGTTAGCCGCAAACAGGAGAGAAGCAATGTCGCGCAGTTTTGCCATTTTGTCGGTTGTGTTTCTGGGCTGCGTCGGCGGCTCAGCCCTTCCTCTGTATGGTCAGGTCGGTGCAGTTCCCGGCATTTCGCCGTTCAGTCCCTGGTTGAACATGTATCAAAAGCATGGGGGACCGCTGGATCAGTACCATATGTTCGTCCAACCGGCCGAAGAGCAGCAGAACGCGTTTCAGAGCCTTCAGTTTGGTATTCAGCACAACGCGAATACCGTGAACTCCGTGGCCGACCAGTTCTCCAGCCAAGCCGACGCCACTCGTGCAGCGGGCACCCCGACCGGAGTCGGCGCCGGCTTTATGAATCAGGGGAAGTACTTTGGCACGACTGGCGGTGGGGGTTCCGGCACGTTCGGGCTGCCTGGAACCGGTGGTTTCGGAAGGCCCGGTGGAGTCGGACAGTTCGGAACACCGGGGCTTGGAGGCGCCAGTATGGGCATGGGCATGCAAAACCCGTCCTCGTCGTTTTCGCCTAACGCTGCCGTAAGCGGTGCGGGAGCAGCGTACTAACCGCGTGTCGACCAGCTTTGCCGCACGTTGCAAACTAGACCTCCGATCCGGTCCGCTTTTGTTGGGCCGGCTCGGAGGTTTTTCTTTATGCCTTTTCGCGGCTCGACATGATCGAAGCGCGGGAGGGTGGGGGAGCGGCCGAGTCGCGCACTGAATTTGCGGTTAAGCTCCCATGTCTGCGGGGGAGCGGAATCGGCACAACGGATTCAGTTGCCGCCCAACTACCCAGTACCGAGTGCGCAGGTACTCAGTACCGGCTTCACTTGTCGCCGTATCGAATGCGACATGACGGCCACAATGAGGTTCACCAACTAAAACGCTGCCACGGCCACAGGATCTATGGCGCAGTGAAAGCGGGACTTGGCACCCGGGCCGAGCACTGCCATTAGCCAACTGCGAAGCGTTTCGCGAGCGGCGCTAAGGTAAGAGATTGATTTGAGCAATCTTAGCGGCCAAGGGTGCCTCGGCCTAGGACGTATCGCCCAAGAGGTCGACTTACTTCGTTGCGACGCCTAAGAGTGCCTGCGAAGGCACGGGGAGCGTAAGCGCTCCGTCGTCGCCATTGATCCGCGGCGGCTGCCGGCGATCGGGCGGCAATTCCAGTCCCTTCAGCGCGGGCTTTGAGGTGTCGCCGGCGCCCTCGGCAGCAGTGCCGCGGGGCACCTGCGCAGCGGGTCGCTGCAATTGAAAGCCTTCGCCGACCCACTGCGCGGGTGCCCCGCCGCCGCCGGCGCTGTCTGCGGCGTTGTTCGGACTGTGCGCCGCCGGGGGGGCGCCGCTCGGAACGAGTGGTCGGCTTGCGGGTCGTTGCAACTCGAAACCGAGCCCCGGTGCGGCGCGTGAAGAGTTTTCCGATCTCGCCGGCGGCGCCGGGATCAATTCCGGCTGCGTATGGACGCCTCCCCCCGGCCGCGGTTTCGGCAAGTCTCTGAGCCAGTCAGGGTCGGGCTCGGTGCATGACTCGCCCGCGCCGCAACGGACCGCCATGGGGCCGGAATTCCACGGCGACCAGACCGTAGGCTCGTAGGTCCCGCAGGGAGGACATCTGGCGCCGCAGCATTCGCTGCACGACGCTTCCGATTGCGCCCGCCATGCCGGCTGCGCGCGGTCCGCCCTGCAACCGGCAAGGCCGCTTAAGAGGCACGCCGCAATAATCAGCGGGGCACAGGGCACCCGGGGCACCCACGCGCTGCGAACAGTCCAGCGACGGGTCCGGGTCGGCGGCAACCTTGTTGTTCCTTTTGCATGGGCCATGCGATTGGACCTCTTGTCTCGTTTCGTGTGCCAAAAGCCGCTTCTAGAACACGTTCTGCGAGTTTCCACCGCCGTCCAGCACGTGGCCCGAGAACCTCGTGATCGTGCCGACACCCAGCAGCGAGAAGCCCATGAGTTGGTTGACCGGAGCCAAGATCTTGCCTAGGGCGGTGTTCCACGCGATCAAGTGGTCCTCGGCAACGAAGATCCGATCGCCCGGCAGGATCTGGTAATTCGTGCGGGAGTAGGCATTGGCGGTAACGTCTTCCCAACAAACCTCCAGTCGCTGGACACAGCCGGGGTCGTCCGTGGGACGCGCGATCCAGACTTTCTTGGACGAGACTGGACGCAGGCCATTGATCTGCGACAAGGCGTCCAACACCGTCTCGTTGCCCGTCAACGGGAAGCGGTAGACTCCGTCGCCGTAGCCGGCGCCCTGCGTAACGATGTAATAGACCTTGCTGTTGTAGCCGGCGACTTCCACGGAGACTTCCATGCTCTCGAAGTACGTGGAGAGGTGCTGTTCGAGCGCGCCTCTGGCCTGATCGACCGTGAGGCCGACGACGGAAACGCAACCGTACGTCCCCAAGTTCACGGTGCCGTCCATGCCCACCAAGTGCGGTCCGGAAACTCGTTGCCGGGCGGCGCTATCGGCCAAGGTTACTGAAACCTCGTAGTCCTTCAGCCGGGTGGCGAGGTGCTTTGTGATCGCTTCTTTGGCTTGGTCCACGGTCATGTTCGCAATGTAGACGTTGCCGTAACGGCCTAATACGACCGTGCCGTCGGCGCCGATCGGCCCTACGCCGGAAATGGGCGCTTCCGCCGGCGCGCCTTCCACTTGGATCGAGACCGAGTCGAACGGATGCAGCCGGTAAGGCTGCTTGGGAACCATGTGGATCACTTCAATATTGAGCAAGTCGGGCGGTTCGATGACGTAAGGCGGCAGCACCGTCTTTTTGAGCTCGCGCGGCACGCCGGCCGTAGCGTCCTGCCCTCCGGCAGCCGGCGTGTAGGCCGGCGACGGGTTCACCGCACGGCATCCGCTCGCCAGCGCCAAGATGGTCAAAGCGGCCCCCGAACAGGCCAAGAATGTTCCCGATTTCGCTTTCACGGCAGCCCCCTGCTTTACTCGATGGAACGAATAAATTCCACTTAATCGGAGTAATCGGCATCACCGTTACAATCGCTACAGTTTATCCCTGTGGAATACTCGGTCCTCGATCCCGCATTCGTTTCGCTGGACGGAAAATGTTGGCCGGTTGACACGCTTATGGTGCGACATACAATTACGTCGCGGCGGAGGCGGAGGCCGGAAGGCGGTATAGTCGCTGCATATTTCGCAACTTGACACGTGGCGCTTATGGCTATCCAACAGGCGAGTGTTTACCCCGAAAGTTTTTTTGAGGCCGCGGAGGCCGATTTGAATGCTGCGGGCGAGCGGGTTTGGTGGGTCGTGTATACGAAGTCTCGCCAAGAAAAGGTCTTCTCCCGACAAATAGCCGCCAAACTTATCCCGCACTATCTTCCCTTGGTAAAGAAGACTTACGTAAGTGGCGGCCGGAAGTTCAGCGCAGGTCCCGCTCTTTCCCGGCTACGTCTTTATGTTTGGTTCGGAGCAAGAACGCATCTTGAGCCTGACCACGAATCGCGTCTCGCGAATCCTGGAGGTCGCCGATCCCTCTCATTTGCGGGCCGAGTTGGAGCAAATCAATCGGCTGATCCATTGCGGCGCCCCGCTCACCGTGGAACAGCGGCTTGCGCCTGGCAACCGCGTCCGCATAAAGCACGGCGCCATGGCGGGGCTTGAGGGCACCGTGCTTGTGCGGCGGGGCAAGACGCGGCTGATCGTGGCAGTCACTCTCCTGCAGCAGGGCGTTTCGGTGGAAGTGGACGACTTCAGCCTGGAGCCGATCGACTAGCTTTCATTACTCGTTCCCACGCTCGGTGGCCCCTAAGTCTCTTAGTCGTCGGTGCGGACCTGGAGCAGCAGATTGGCCGCTTACGGCTCTTCCTTGCCCTGTTCACGGATTCTCCTCAGCAACTTGGACGATTTATCGACGACTTCGGGATGCTGGCCAGCTACGCTCTTTGTTTCGCCGATGTCCCGGTCGAGATCGTAGAGTTCCTGGCGGTTGCCAAGCCGCGGAATGTATTTCCAATACTCCTTCCGAAGCGCGGTAATGTTGAAGCTGTGCTCAACAACGTGAGCGCGGCCGCGGGACGAATCTCCCAGCAAGGCCGGAAGAACGTTGAGGCTGTCCTGACCGGCCCCTTCAGGCACTTTCGCTCCGGTCAGCGCGGCGAAACTTGCCAACATGTCAACCTGGCAGATCAGCGCGGCGGACTTTGTGTCCGCCTTGATATGTCCCGGCCAGCGGGCGATCCAGGGGACGCGCGTGCCGCCCTCCCAAATCGTGTACTTGCCGCCCCGCAGCGGGCCGGCGGGGAAGAGTCCCTTGAAATCCTGGTCCGCGTCGTCCTCGTAGCCGTCCATCAGCACCGGCCCGTTGTCGCTGGTGACGATAAGCAGCGTGTTGTTTGCCAGCCCGAGGCGATCGAGCGTCTTGACGACCTCGCCGACGCTCCAGTCGAATTGCTGGATCACGTCGCCGCGGATGCCGCAACCGCTGCTGCCGCGGAACCGCGCCGCCGGCACGCGCGGCACGTGGATGTCGTGCGTGGCAAAGTACAGGAAGAACGGCCGCGCACTGTGCTTCTCGATGAACGCGCAGGCCTTGGCAGTGAGCGTGGCCGCCAGCGTCTCGTCGTTCCAGCGCGCTGTCTTGCCGCCGCTCATGTAACCGATGCGGCCGATGCCGTTGACGATCGTGCCGTCGTGTCCCTGGCCGGCGCGCGCGCTCATCTTCAGCAGTTCGGGATGTTCCCGGCCCGTGGGCTCGTTGCCGACTTTCTTTGTGTAACTGACCTCTAGCAGGTCGTGCGGATCGAGGCCGACGACGCGGTGGTTTTCAAAGTAAACGCAAGGCACCCGGTCGCCCGTGGCAGGCATGATGAAGCAGTAGTCGAAGCCGATTTCCAGCGGGCCGGGGCGAATGTCGCCATTCCAGTCGAGCTTGCCGTCGCCCAGGCCCAGATGCCATTTGCCGACGGCTCCGGTCGCATATCCGGCCGACCGGAGCACGGCCGGCAGCGTCGCGCGGCCGGGCGGGATGATCAGCGCGGCATCGCCCGGCAGAATCCCGGTTCCCTTCTTGCGCCAAGGATACTCGCCGGTCAACAGTCCATAGCGGCTGGGCGTGCAGGTAGAGGAAGTCGCGTGGCCGTCGGTAAAGCGGATGCCTTCTCGCGCCAACCGGTCGACGTTTGGCGTCTTCACCTTGGTCGCGCCGTAGCAGCCGACGTCGCCATAGCCAAGGTCGTCGGCAAGTATCACGACGATATTGGGTTTTTCGGAAGTTGCCGCGGCGGAGGTGTCTACGTTGAAGGCAACGATCGCGAGCACCGCTGTCACAAACAAGGCTTTGAAACTATTCCCGCGCATAACCTCAACCATTTGTTGTCACCTCGCTTCCACCGCAGTCTTCCAGATCGGCACGTCTTTCTTCAGGCGATCGATGAATTGCCCCATCGCCGCCAACGCTTCCTGCCGGTGCCGGCCGGCAATTTGCAAGCGGAACGAACATTCGCCCACCAGCACCAGGCCCTTGCTGTGTTCCACGCAGAGGCCAACCAGGCCGTGCCGGCAAACCGTTTCCTCGCCGATCGCCACAAGCATGTCGCGGGCCATCGGCTCGTAGGCCTCATAACATAGTCCGCGAATCGGCCGGCCGTCTTCTAAGGGCCGCACGATTCCCTCGAAGCAAACGACCGCGCCCGCACCGTCGGCCGGAAACGACGGCGGCGGACCCTTCAGCGGCCCGGCCTGGATCGTTGCTCGAACGTTGCCCATCGTTCACCCTCCCGAAACGAAGCCGACCAGCGCGATTTCGTCGCCCTCGGCAAGACGCTGCTCTTCCGCGGCGAACCGGCCGTTGACGGCAAAGCGGCAAGCATCGAGCAATTCGGCCAGCCGCGGCTCGCCGGAGCGAATCTCGCGTCGCAGGGCCGCGCAGGTCGGCGGATCATCGTCCACCGCAAGGGCCAACTCGTCTTGCGTCACCGCTTGGCGCATCGGACCAAAGAGTTTTACGCGGGCCAACATGGTTCTCTCACCCACCGATGGTCACGAGCGAATGGCCCGGCCACACGCCCTGGGGAATGGTCTTGTTGGGCGTTTCCCTGCGGATCCGCTGCCGAACGACGTCGATGCGGCCGGCGCCAGCGGGCCGAGCAGATCGACGCCTACGGGCGTGCGCAGGCAGGCGTAGATTCGCCCGCGGCTGTCCAGACGCAGCCGGTCGCAGCGCTCGCAAGGCGGGTGCGAGACCGTCGTGATGAGTCCGACGGTCCGTTCCTTGCCGTCAACAAGGAAGCGGAATCGCGCGGCCGTCGCACTGTCCGAAGCTGGGCCGATGTATGTAAACGACTGTTGCAGCGATTCCAAGGCTTCGTCGCCCGACAGGAACTCCTCGTCGTATATGGCGGCGCCTTCGCCGTAAGGCATAAGCTCGATAAAGCGGATCTCGCAATCTCTTTTCGCGGCCAGCGACACCAGCTCGGCGAGCCGGCTTCCGTTCACGCTTCGCATGAGCACCGCGTTGAGGCGGATCGGCGCGAAGCCGGCGGCACGTGCGGCGTCCAGTCCGGCGAGAACCGTGTTTAGGTTCCCGCCGCGGGTCAAGCGGCGAAAGGCCGCCGCGTCCAGCGTGTCAATGCTGATGTTGATCGCATTGAGGCCGGCGCTCCGCAGTTCGGCCGCGATCGGCGCCAGCAGCAGGCCGTTGGTCGATAGGGCTAGTTCGACCCGCGGCAATTCCGCTCTCAGCCGCGCGACGATCCGCGGCACGTTCTTCCGCAGCAACGGCTCGCCGCCGGTGACACGGACCTTGTGAATCGGATACTCGTCGCGGATCAGCCGGATAATGTCGAAAAGCTCGTCGTCGCTGGCCGCGGCGGGATCGGCCCGTCCGTGCGAATCCCGCTCCGGCCGGCAGTAGCGGCAACGGAGATTGCAGTCGTCCGTGATCGAAAGTCGCAAATACAAGGAATGCGGCATCGCAACTGGTCAAAGGTTCGGGAAAGATTGCGCGGAAAAGCCCGCTCTTAAAGTATATCGTCTGGCGGCCGGAGGCAAAATGGCGGCGGTAGAACGTCTGTCTTGAACAAAAAGACATCAAGGACTCCCATTTGCGGTGTCATTTCGTTGCTGTGTCTGTCGTCCTTGACGTCTTTTTGCTAGGCTTTACTCGATCGATTCAAGCCACTATTCGGAGCCTCGAACATGAACCCATCGCCAGAAGGCGGTCGCGCCGGGCAGAAACTGCCGAAAACTTTTCGTGCCTTCATCGCGCGATTTCCTGAAATCGGCGTCGCCCACGAAAAAGTCGCACAAACCGCCGAGCGCGCCGGCCCGTTGGATCGCAAGACGTGCGAGCTGATCAAAATCGGCATCTCGCTGGGGGCCGGATTGGAGTCGGCCGTGAAAAGCCACGTCCGCAAGGCCTTGGGGCACGGGGCCACACCCGCCGAAATCGAGCAGGCGATTTTGCTGGGCGTGAACACCCGCGGCTTCCCGACAGCCGTCGCCGCATGGCAGTGGGCCTGGGACCAGATCGAGCGCGAGCGGGGGGAAGCGAACTCGAACGGATAAGTTCGTAGGGCGGGCCGAGTGCAACGAGTCCCATCTTACTTCGCTGCGAGCCACGTAAAGACAATCGACTCACCCGCCTCATAAACGCGCGCTCCTGCCGGCAATTCTAAATAGCAATTCGCGCCGCAACTCTGAAAAATGTCCGCCGAGCTCGCGCCGGCCAGCGGCTCTAGGCGCGAACCGCAAGCCGAACCGGCGGCGGCTTCCGCGTGGGCGGGCAGAAAGTTGACGCGATCGCCTTTGGTTTCGATCCGCGCGGTCAGTTCTCCGCGAAACACACCGGCGAGCCCGTCTAGCCCGCTCATCTTGCGGATCGCCGCCGATACATAACGATGAAAACCGAAATGGCACGATAGCGGATTGCCGGGCAATCCGAAGATCAACTGCTGCCCCCGCCGGGCGAAGAGGATCGGTTTGCCCGGCTTCTGTTTCACGCCGTGAAAAATCGTCTCGGCGCCGCACTTTTCAACCGCTCGCGGAACGAAATCGTACGTGCCGACGGAAACGCCGCCGGAAAAGACGATGATGTTGCTGTCAGCGGCCGTTTGCAGCGCCTCTAACGTCGCCTCCAAGCGGTCGACGGCGGAAAGCTGCCGCGGCGGGGCCAGGCCGTGCTCTTTGGCCATTGCCGACAGCATCGGGCCGTTGGAATTGCGGATTTGTCCCGGACGCAGCGCTTGACCGGCGAGCGCAAGCTCCTCGCCGGTGGTGATGATGGTCAGCGACGGCCGCGGTGTTACACGGACATGCGTGCGGCCGAATGCGGCAATGGTCCCCACTGCCATGCTGCTGACGACTTGGCCGACATTCAGCACGCGCTGGCCTTGCCGGCAATCGCTCCCCTGCGGCGCGATGTTCTGCTGCGGCCGCAAGGCATCCGGCAGCGTGACGAGGCTCCCCTCGCGTAGAACATGTTCTTTCGCCGCCACCGCCTCCGCGCCGCGCGGACATGGAGCGCCCGTGAGAATCTCGACGCATTGCCCGTCAACCAGCTCGCCTGGCCAGACCGAACCGGCAGCGACCTCGCCCGCGATCGGGACGCTTTTGCCGCGATCGGCCAGACGGACGGCGAAACCATCCATCATCGCCCGCGCAAACGGCGGATAATCGCGATCGGCCGCAATCTCCTCCGCCAGCACCAGTCCGCAAGCGTCCGGCAAGGCAACGTCCGCGGTCGACAAGGGCGCCGCCGCGCGGATAACAAGTTCCAAAGCTTCATCCGGATTGATCATGCTCAGACGAGATCCGCCATGAGTGCAGGTCTTCGGGCGTATTGATGTTCAGCAGCCGAGCGTCGTCGTCGATTTGCACCGGCGACGCGCCGACGGATCCCCACAGTCGCCCCACGCCATAGCTGCCTGCGGCGATGGCCGCCGTCACTGCCGGCAGCACCTTCGCAGGCACCACCGCGCAAAGCGGATGATCGCCTTCGTTCGTGCAAGCCACCGCAATGCGCTGCGGATTTGCCCGATACGACTGAACGAGTCTAAGTATCTCCGCGGAGGTAATGTTTGGCAAGTCGCAGGCGAGAAAAAGCACGCTATCAACGCGCGGGGCAAGTTCGATCAGAACGGCCTCGATTCCGCCCAACGGCCCGATGTCCGCGTGCCGGTCCACGATAATCGGCCGCTTCAGAAACTCATACAATGGCGCGTCATTGGCTGAAATGACGATGTCTTCGATTCCCGCTACGAAAACCTGTTCAACTAACCGTACGACGATATGGCGGCCGGCAATGTCACTAAGAAGGCCCTTGGCAATGCCGCCCAGCCTGGTGGCCTTGCCGCCGGCGAGTATGGCTGCGGCAATTCGCATTTCGTTGCTTCTCTCAGCCTGCGTTAACGAGTTTTCTATTGATCCATGCTGACCACGTACCGGCAGGTCGGCCGATATTTCCCCGGCTCAAGCTCTGCCTCGATCGTATCGACGTAGCACGCGCCAATTTGCTCGCACGTTCTTCGCGAGGCCGCGTTGTCTATGGCGCATGTTATCAGGAGACTCCTCAGTCCGTGTCGTCTCGCCAGCGGGAAGAGCAGCCGGCACCCGCGTGCCGCGTACTTGTGTCCGCGATAGCCTTCGTCTACGTCATACGACAGATTTCCGCCGTACTGTTTCAATCGGTCGGTCAGGCGAATTCTCAATTTGATCAGGCCGATCTTGAGCGTCGTGCCGGTCAGTCTCAACTCGAATACGTACTGAGGGACCAATCCTCTTCCCGTCTCGCATGGTTTCGCGATCGCAAGAACCATCTCAAGGTCGCCATCGACTAAGGGCCCTGGATCGAGAAATTGGAACTCGGGTTGTTCGGTAGTCATCTGGCCGAAACAGTGCGGCGAGCCGGTTCAGAGATCGCTTTGGTACAGACCCAAGGCCCGACGGCAGTATAGTAAATATCGGCCAAAAAGTCGAGCTTTACCCGCCCGACAAAATGGAGAATAATGGAGGTTTACACGGAGGATTTTGCGATGCATCGTTCTTTTTTCGTGCCGGGCCTAATGTCGGTCGTGCTGGCGTGTCTGTCCGGCTGCAACAACTCGGCCGGACCTTCTCAGGCTGGCAAGGCGGACAGTTCCGCCAAGGCTTCGACCGCGAAGCCTTCCCCATCCTCGGCCGCCGCAAGCGATGCGGGCAAACTGACCAGCGCCCGCGAGGTGCTGGAGAAGATGGCGGCGGCCTATCATAATGCGGCCAGCTATGAGGACTTTGGCTCGCTTGAGTATCGCGACGAGCCCACGCGCCCGCAAAGCGAGCGGCGGCAGAACTTCTCCGTGGCCTATGATCGGCCCAACAAGATTCGCGTCGAACTGTTGAACGGCCGCGTCATTTGCAACGGCAAGCAATGGTGCGGCTCTTGCGCGATGGTGCCTGGTCAAGAGGTGCTGCGTGATGCGCCGGCCAAGATCAGCATGGACATCCTTCGTGCGGACTATTGGCTCTACGTCGGCTTGAGCGATGCCGGACAAATCACGTCGCCGCAGTTGCAGTTGCTGCTGGACGCCGATCCGATCAAGTCGCTTGTGAACGGGTCCGAGGACATCACGCTCGACGAACCGGGCAAGCTGGGCGACTTTGACTGTTACCGCGTGCGCTTTGCCGTGCCCGGTGGCGCCGGCGAGCTGTGGATCGACCAGAAGACGTTTGCTCTGCGGATGTACATGCTGCCGCTGCCAACGCCGCCGGAAGCGGGCCAAGAGAGCGGCCAGCCCGGCCGCGTCTGGCTGGTCATGAATTTCGAGCGCGCGCGACTGGGCGGCGACATCGATCCCAAAGCATTTCAGATCCCCGACCGCAGCGACGTCAAGAAGGTGCGAATGCTGCTCAATGCCGGACCTTCCGAATTGCTCGGCCAGACGCTGCCGGAATTCAAGTTCGTCGATTTGCAGGGCAAGCCGTGGAGCAGCCGCTCGCTGGCAGGCAAGACGGCGGTGATTCATTTTTGGCGCAGCGATGACGCCGAGGGCCTTCCTATGGCGGCGCAAATCAACCGATTGCATGAAGCCTACAAAGACAATGCCAAGGTCGCCGTCTTGGACGTTAGCCTCGATTATCCTGAAATGCCCGCCAAGCTGATCGAAGACGCCGCCAAACAGCAAGGGCTTTCCTCGCTGCCGATGGTTCGCGACGACGGCATCGAGGCCCGCGAGCGATTGAAGATCATCGGGCCGAGGACCACCCTCATCATCGACTCCAAGGGCGTGCTGCAAGACTCCATCATCGGCTACACGCCGCAGGCAACCGCCGCGATGCCGAAGAAACTCCAGCAAATCCTCGAGGGCAAGGACCTCGCTCGACAGGCGCGCGACGAGTTTCAAGAGCAGGCAAGGGTCGTCGAACAGGCCGTCGATCTGACGTTTGCGGGCGAAGCGCAGACGACGACCGTGCGGCGGGTCGAGGACACGCCGGCCGCCAAGAGCGCGCCGAAAACGCTCCGCTTGCAGCCGCTCTGGAACTGCAAGCTGGACGCGGACCACCAGCCGGGAAACCTCCTCGTGGTGCAAGACACCGGCGGGAGGCCGCGGATCTTTGTCGTCGATGGCGTGAAAGCGATTAGCGAGATTGGCCTGGACGGCAAACGCCTCGGCACGTTTACCCCGAAGCTTGCTGAGGATGAGTTTATCACCAGCCTGCGCACGGCCGCCGGTGGACTGCCCGGACAGCCGCCCGCCGGCCCGCGGTACTACGCGGCCTTTGCCCCGGGCCAACAGCGCATCCACCTCTTCGACGAGAAGTTCACGCACCTCTTGAGCTATCCGGCCGATGCTCTGGAAAACCGTCATGCGGGCATCAGCGACGTTGCGCTGGCCGATTTGGAGAACGACGGTGTTGTAAAGGCCTATGTCGGGTTTTTCGGCGCTGTTGGCGTCAAGTGCGTTTCAGTGAAAGGCACGGCAATCTGGTCGTGCCGCAACCTGTTCAACGTGGCCGATGTCGTGCCAGGACCAGCCGACGCCAAGGGCCGCCGCGAGCTTTACTGCGCCAACGACGCCACGAGCGTGGCCATTCTCGACGCAAGGGGACAGCCCCGCGACGCGGCCCGCCTGGTTTCCGCCGGCCGCTTGCGGGGACTTGCGTGCGCCGCGCTTGCCGGCGAGGGGCACGCCGGCTGGTGCGGCGTCGTGTTCGTGCCCGACCCGCAGCAAACGAGCGGGCAGTTCACCGCGCTGGGACTTGACGAAAGCGGCAACGTGCGCTGGAAGTACGGGCTGCCGCGCGGCACGCAACAGACCGTCGAGCCGATCATCGTCGGCCGCGTGTTGTCCGGCGCGGCGTCGCAATGGCTCTTGCCCGGCAGCGACGGCTCGGTGCATATCCTGTCGGCCGACGGCAAACTCGTCGATCGCTTCAACTACGGCGCGCAGATCAACGGCATGGCCACCGTTGATGTCGGCGGCCGGCCGGTGCTTTTGATCAGCTCGGCCAACGGCGTCGAGGCGCTGCGGGTGGAGTAGCACCCCCTTGACTTTCCCCCACCTTGGCGCTACACTCATAATCGTCCCGCCTTCCATTTCCGCTTTCCAGGAGGCCCTCTCATGCCGTCCCGCCATATTCTCCGCTTTGTGGTTTTGGCAATAGCCTGTTCCGCCTTTCTTTCGCAGGCGGCCGCGGCCGAGGACACGCCAAGTTTGCTCCAGGGCATCCGCTGGGCGGGGCCGGCTGTGACGCTGGACGGGCTTCACGGCAAGACGGTCGTGGTTATTGACTACGCCACATGGTGCCCGAAATGCAACAAGTGGTCGCCGGAGCTGTTGAAGCAAATCAAATCGGCCATTGCCGACAAGCCCGTCGTCGTGTTGGCCATCGATACCGACGAGGACCCGCGCAGCGGCCTGAAGTACATGAACGAGCGCGGCTTCTCCGCCCCCAACATCGTCCAGGGCTACGATCACACGATTAGCAAGCGGGCAGGGCTGCCGGAGCTTTGGGGCTACATGATCATCGGGCCGTCGGGCAACGTCGAGAAGAAGGGCGAAGCAGGGGCATATTTCGGCGGCGACGCCCAGATGAAATTCGTCCTGCCGGAAGAGTTGACCCGCGCCCGCAACCTGGGCGAGTTCACCTTGATCAAGCCGAAAATGGCCGACGAAGTGAAACAGATCCTCTGGCCCTTCGAGATGGGCATCGCCGGCAACCCCTCGTCCGGCTCGCACAAGAAAGTACGCTCCTCGCTGCAAAAGCAGATCGACGCCGCAGTCAGCGAATTCCTGACCAAGGAGTTGAAGAGCGTCCGCGAGCTGGCCGAAGGCGAACTCGACGACCGCTTCGCGGCCTACGACCGCGCCGCGGCGATGATCGCGAGCTTCAAGTCGTCCGCGCAAGCCAAGGACGCCCGCAAGGTGGAGTTGTCGCTGGAAGCGGACGCCAAGTTCAAGCGGGAGCTGGCCGCCAAAAAGGCCTACGAGAAGTGCGAGCAATCGTCCGCCGACGTCAAGCACAAGACCACGGCCATGAAGAGGCTGGCCAGGACGTTTGCCGGCACGCAATACGGTGAGAAGGCGAAGACCGCCGCGGAAGGTGCGGGCGGGTGAGCCGCGGATGCGCGCCTGGCAGTCGCTCCCGATCGCCACGTTCATTCCGCTCTGCTGGCTCTTTGGCCTGATCGCCGTGCCGCTGGGATTGTTTCTTTGGAACGGCCTCGGCCCGAGCTTCGGCCGGGGCGAAGCCAAGGGAAAAGTAGACTGGCGGGCGGCGGTGTGCTCGGCGGTGCTTCTTGCGATAGTTGTTGTAATTGAATTGGTGTTCAGTTCGCCACTGTGACCCGCGTACTTATCGGAAACATCTCGCTTTTATTACGAGGTCGACGATGTCGAAAGTAATGGCGAGTTTAAGTCGGCAACGCATGATTGCCCGAAACTTCCGGCGGTTCGCCCTCAGGTGGGCTTGGCTTGGAATCGCGTCGGGCATGGCGGCAGCCGGAGTTGTTTTTGTGGTTGGGTTTATCTGGTTAGGTCGGGATGACGCGGCGAATGCCGGTTCTCTTCCCTTGCTCGCCCTTTACTTATTCACCCCGTCTCTGATCTTGGGTCCGCTTTTGGGTTTCGTGTTTGGCTGCCGCTTTGGGAGCCGAGCTAATACTCGACGGAATGCCGCGGCTTCTCAAGAAGGCATGTGCGGGGAGCTTGAAACTCGCACGTAACTCGCGGGCCGAAGGCCCAGCCGTTGACCCAGCGAAGGACGCAGCCCTGGAAGACGGTAAGACGCTCCCTCTTTCATTCCCTCGGCCCAACGGGCCAACCGTTTCTCGTAGCGGTTAATTGTTGGGCCGTTGGCCCGCCAAACGTGATTCTAAGAGGAGTCTTCACCAGGGCTGCGCCCTTCGCTTGATCAACTGACACCCCTTCGGGGCACACCTCGCTCGCTCAAAACGCCACCTTCAGCGCCGCGCATAAAAACCGCATCAGCGGCCGCCCGGCGGCGAAGGATTCGGCGACGTGGTCGAGGAACTTCTTGCCGAGCACGTGGCGTTCTTCCAATTCTTCCACGGCGATGAAATCGGTCCGCTTGACGTCCTCGATGTAGGGATGATCGGCCGGAAATCCTCGCGGGGGACGCTTCAGGCTGCCGCCGTCCAATGTCCAACGAGTGCGGAATTTGCGGTCGTCGCGGGCACGCTTCCATTTTTCCGGCGATTCGACGATTGCCTGCCGAATCCGACTTAACGCGTCCGGTTCCGGCCGCCAAAGTCCCAAGGCAAGAAAGCACTCGCCAGGCGCAATGTGGACGTAATAGCCCGGCGCGTGGATGTCGCGGCCCTGCTCGTGGCGGAACTGAATGCCGACGTTGGTCTTGTAGGGGGCGGCGTCACGTGCAAAGCGGGTGTCGCGATAAATGCGCATCAGCGAACCCCCCACGCGGCGGTCGCCGGCCACAAAGAACGGCGCGAACCGCTTCAGCCGCGGCCCAAATGCGCGGATGAAGGCCAGCGCCGGCTCAAGCACCTCGGCCTCGTAGCGGATCTTGTTGGCCATGAACCACGGGCGGTTGTTATTGGCCGCCAATTGCTCCAGGAACTCCAACATTTCGGGCTGGAACTTTTCGAAAACCATCACTTTTCGGCCCCTGTGTTTATTCGCGGGAAAATATTTTCTTGGGCCGCTCGGCCGCCCGTCGTAAAGTCTTGCCGTCACGGAAGTTATATCGCGCGGCGAATAGCGAAGGAAGGTCCTCGCGGACCCATGCGACAAAAGATTTCTTGTCTTTTCGCATAGCGCGAGGATCGTAGTATATCATAGACTGCCGTTAATACTAGTTAACATCGACCACGCTCCTTCCCTCGGACGAAACCATGACTGCCGCAGAACCTACCACCGCCATCGAGCCGCCCGCTGCCATCCTCGAAGGCGACAGCCCCGTACTCGCCGCCGCACCCTCCCTGGACGTCCTCCAGGAATACTCCGACAACCGCGGCGTGCACTGCGCGTCGACCGCGCGTCGGGCATTATCCACGGCGCCAAGCTGCTGGGCACCGTCTCCAAAAAGGGCCGCGAATACCCGCCCGCGGTCATCGCCAAGGCCGCCCCGATGTACGAAGGGATGCGGGTCAACATCGACCACGTCGATCCCGGCCAGCGGCGGAGCCTCCGCGACCGCATCGGCATCGTCAAGAACGTGGCGGTCCGCGAGGACGGGCTCTACGGCGATTTCCATTACAATCCCAAGCATGCCCTGGCCGAGCAGATCGCCTGGGACGCGGAAAACACCCCACAGAACCTGGGCTTCTCACACGATACCCGCGGCGTGGTCCGCAATTCCGGCGGACGGACCGTCGTGGAGTCGATCGAAAAAGTCCTTTCGGTCGATCTGGTCGCCAACCCGGCCACCACGGACGGACTGTTCGAGGACGCCGCCGGGGACTGTCCCAGTTCCGTCGAGAATCGCCAACAAGGGGACAGTCCCATTTTCGCTTCCCCGCTGCGCGGGGGCCCCGCGAAAATCGGGACAGTCCCCCTCCAGGCCCTCACGCTCGACGACCTCCGCGCCTCTCGCCCGGACCTGGTGGCCGCGATGCAGGAATCGCTGGAAGGCGGCGACGAGCTGCGGCGGCTCCGCGAAACGGTCCGCGCCCTGCGGACCCAAGAGGCCGCCCGGCAATTGGACGAGGCGATCGCCGGCCAGTTGCGTGCCGGCGGACTCGATCCGGCCAACAAACTCCACTGTTCCGAGGTCTTTCTCGAGGACCTCCGCGCGACGGCCGACGCCGCACGTCGGCGAGCCATAATCGACGATCGTCGGGCACTGATTGTCGCGGGTCGGCCGTCGCCCTCTTCGCCTACCACCGGCGGCGTCGCCCTGCTGGAAGCTTTGGACGCGCGAGCGGCCGGCGCGCCGCTGGCAGAACGCGTTCGCGGCTGGAGTCGCTAACCCTTGATCCGACCGATCGGTCGGATCCGTCCGATATTTTTCTTCACCGCTTTCCCCCAAGGAACTTCCCTCCATGTCCGACATTTTCCGTTACCGCCGCGGCGATACGAAGCCGATCCTGATGGTCCCCGATCCGGGCACGCCGATCCACGTCGGCGACCTCGTCTTCCAGGACCCGACCACCAAGCAGGCCCGTACCGCCGCCTCCATGATCAATCAAGGAAGCGAGACGCTCAACCAGCAGACGCTGCACGATCTGTTTGCCGGCGTGGCTTTGCAGCGCGGCGGCGCGCTGGAAACGGGCGAGGTCTCCTTCAACCTCAATCCGCTGCCGGGCCAGATCGTCGTCGCCACCGCGGGCGAGTTCGAGTTCGACTGCCCAGCGACCGCGTTCCAGCCGGGCAACCTCGTCGGCGGCTGCAACAACACTGGCGGCACCGCGCTTTTGCCTCAGCAAATCAAGCAAGTCACTTCGGTGGCCAACTCCATCGGCCTGGCCGTGCCCGAAGCGAATGCCATTGGCCAAAGCCGCACCAGCGTCGTCGTCCGCATCGTCAGCACGGTCATCGGCGGCGGCGAGCAAGCAGTCGTGCCCGGCAGCTCGAGCGGAACGGTCTAAGAGCAAACGTAGGCCGGAACAAGCGCAGCGCAGTTCCGGCAAGAATCGCAGGGGCATATGCCGGAACTGCGCTGCGCTTGTTCCGGCCTACAGCTCTCGCGACTTCCCACCGAACACCAACAACCCAAAGGACTCCCCATGTTCGTCAAAGCCCGTAACCTGTACCGCGAATTGGCCGCCGAAGGCGCGATCGGCCGCGGCAAGTCCGCGATCGACGCCAGCCGCTGCTGCGGCACGCTGCAAGAGGCCATGGAAAGCGGACGCCACGGCCGTCCCGGCGGCTTGGCCTCCGAGGACTTCTCTCTCCGTGATCTGGCCGCCAACCTGATCGTCGGCCGGGGCGACTTGCAGCCCGTCGGCCACGGCTTTATCCAAGAGACGTTCGATCCCTCCAATCCCGAGCCGGTGCAGGAGGCGATGGCGGCGATGGACACCACGGCCTTCGTCGGCGTCACGGGCCAAATCCTCATCAACAAGCTGCTGGCCGCCTACACGCAAGAGGAATTCGTCGTCAGCAAGCTCGTGCCCAACGTGCCCACGCGGCTCAACGGCGAGCGGATCCCCGGCATCACCATGCCCCGCGATCCGGGCGAGGACGTGACGAAGATCAAGGAAGGCGAGCCGTTCCGCACCGTCGGCTTCGCCGAGGAATACGTCGAAACGCCCGCCACCGACAAGCACGGCGTCATCATCCCCGTGACCAAGGAGGCGGTGTTCTTCGATCGCACCGGCCTGGTGCTGGAGCGGGCGAAGACCGTCGGCGAGCTGCTGGGACTGCAAAAGGAAAAGCGGCTTTTGGGCGTCGTGATCGGCGCGGTGAACACCTACCGCGAAAAACGCTACGGCGACCTTGCCCCCGTCAACCTGGAGACGTTCTACGCGGCCGACGACAACGGCCGCTGGACAAACCACTTCGACGGCAACCCGCTGAACGACTACACCAACATCGACTTCGGCGACCAGCAGTTCGCCAACACGGTCGATCCGAACACGGGCGAGCCGATCATCATCGGCAAGCGGTTCGTGCTCGCCCCGGCGCAATTGCGGCTGCGAATCCAGCAGATCGCCACCGCCACCGACCTCTGGAAGCTGACCAACACGCAGACCATGTGGGCGGGCAGCACGAATTTCCCGGCGGTGGGCACCATCGGACGGAATCTCGTCGCGGACGTCGGCTACGCCACCAGCGCCCAGCTTTACGCCCAGCTCAAGCTGCAGCTCGGCCTCGACGCCACGACGGCGCAGGGTTACTGGTTCTACGGCGACATCGCCAAGGCCTTCGCCTACATGGAGAACTGGCCGATCACGGTGGTGCAGGCGCCGGCCGCAAGCGAGGCCGATTTCGCCCAGGACATCCCCTTCCGCTTCAAGGCCAGCGAGCGCGGCGCCGCCGCCGTGATGGAGCCGCGGGCCTGGCAGCGGCACCGGACGCTGAGCACCAGCAGCAGCGGAGCGTAGCAAGATTGGGATTTGGGGATTTCGGGATATGGGGATTTATGTTCCCTCTCCCAAATCCCTAAATCCCTGAATCCCGAAATCCCTTTCATGACCCTCGAAGAACGCAACGAACTCCGCGACGTATCCGAGAAGCTGGGAGACCTGAAGGCCGCGCTGGACGCGCACATCGCGCGCTCGACGGAAATCGAGCGCCGCTGGTTCGACCTGGCCATCGACGTCTACGGCGTGCCCGGCGACATCGGCAAGCCTGGCCTGATGGGCCGCGTGCTCTTGATCGAGCGCGAGCGGACCCTGGAGGCCCGGCAGCGGGATGCGGAGCGCTCCCGCCGGCGGACGTTCGTGATGACCTGGCAGGGCTGGCTTTCGCTCGTCGCCGCCGCGGTCTGTGCCCTCGCCACGGCGGCGCTGGCGTGGAACAAATGAAGAAGGGGAGAAAGGGAGAAAAGGAGAGGGGGAGTGCAGGGAAATCTCCCCTTCCCCCTTTCTCCCCCTCTCCCTTTCTTTCGCAGCACTTTGGTTCCCATTTTCGCACCTTCATACCTATGGCCACAATCATAATCCGCAAAACCTGGACCCTCGACGGCGCGCCGGCCAACCCGGACAGCATCGTGCTCAGCGATCCGACCGGCGCCTACGGCATCCGTCGCGACGACACCGGCGTAGTGATCGTCGCCGCCGGCACGCCGATGAGCCAAATCGCGACCGGCGTCTTCGAGTACATATTGACGGACGTTAACGCGGGCACGACGTACACCGCCTGGATCAAAGTCGTCTCCGGTAGCGAAACCTACTACTTCGAGGTCACGGCAGTTGCCGGCCTTGATACGGCACGCGCTTATCCTGGCGATCTGCGAACGGTCCTGAACCAGTTGACCTCGCTCTACGCGCAGGTCACGCTCCGGCCGAAGCCCACCTACAACGTCGAAGGCAACCACTATCGCTGGAACGAATACGCGGAGATGCTCGGCCGGCAGATCGAGCAAGTCACGAAGCTGCTTGCTCGCGCGGAGCCGTTTGAGATTGTAAGTTAGTTTACAGTTTTCAGTGTTCAGTTTTCAGCACTGAACACTGAAAACTGAACGCTGAAAACTATGAACATCGACCTTTCCCCCGACTTCTACTTGCTGGACAGCCTCGAGCCGGTCACGGTCCGCGTGGCGGGGCAGGCGGACGTCGCCGTGCCCTTCGCGCTGGGCCGGCCGCCGAAGTGGGAAGAGGCCGATCCGTCGGCGGGCAATGTGCTCCGCGGCGACCGCATTTGGGCCTGGCCGATCGCCGCCACGCCGGTCCCGCCGCCGCTGGGCGCAGCGATCGTCGATGGCAACGACGTTTCCTGGACCGTCCTCTCGCAGACCGAGAAGGTCCACGCCGGGCTGTGGGAGTTCCACTCGCGCAACCTGGCCGTTGTGAACAACCTCGACAACCTGGCCACCGTTTTGCAAGCAACCTACACGAAGAGTCCGGGCGGTGAGGCGATCGCCACGTGGACCACGCAGTTGACGAACGTTCCCGCCCGTTTCCAGCCGTTTCGCCAGGATGCGGAAATCCTGGAGGACTCCGAGTGGCCGCAAACGACCTACCGGGTCTACCTGGGGCTGGACATTTTCGCGCCCGAAGTGCCCGTCGAGCCGGCCTCGGCCGATTACCGCCTGGTGGACTCCGCCGGGCGGCACTATCGCATTGTGCATTACCAGCGAGCCGAGCGGATCGACGCCCTGCCTGTGGCGGTGTGCGTGCTGATCATCGAAGGGAGCGAAGGCGGAGCGGAGGACCGAGTGACCGATTCGAGCAGTGGAGCCTGAGCTGGAAGCACGAAAAACCAAGCACGAAATCCGAAACAAATCTCAAAGGCTGAAACCAGAATGTTTCAAACGTTGGAGCTTCCGATTTCTGATTTGTTTCGATTTTCGGATTTGAGATTTTAGATTTTCCCCATGCCAACTCCCACCACCCTAGCCCAGGCCATTCACTCCCACTGGTCGTTCAATTCCGCCTTGTGCGCCGTCGTACCGGCGGAGCGGTTTTGCACCGGCCGCGTGCCGGCCTCGGAAGAAATGCCCTACGTCCGCCTGGAAATCACGGGCGGCGGCGAGCTGCTCCGCTCCCGCGAGACGCTGTACGAGAGGCGGCCGATAGTCTTCCACGTCTGGACCGATACCTTCGACGACGGCGACGCCGTGGCCGGGGCCGTCCGCGCGGCCTTCGCCCAGGCCGCCTTTGACTGGGGCACCGGCGGCGTATTGGACTGTCGCCCGCGCGGCGGACCGAGCTTCCGGCAGGTCGCGCGCTCCGAGTTTAAGGCTTGGGAAACGACCGTGGCGTTCGTGGCGCTGACGTGGGAGCAGAGAACCGACTTGTGACAGACAAATACCCAACCATTAAAGAATTTCGACAGAAAGATCATTGGACAGAAAAATGAGGAATAGAAGATCTAAACACGAAGGCACGAAGGACACTAGGAAATTCGCTTCGAGTTCTTTGTGTCTTCGTGTGTAGATTCTTCATCTTTCTGTCCCACATTTTTCTGTCGCAGGAGACCCCGCCATGCCCACCCCCGGCAACACGCAAGGCTTCGGCCAACAGAACGGCGATGCGCATACCTCCGCCGGCGCGATCCTGGAAGTGACGGGCTGGGAATTCGAGCCCGCGCAAAAGCTCGGCGGCATCGTGACCAACGCCACCGGCGGCTTCGAGGGCCAGGTCATGGGCGCGATCAGCGGGCGGGGACGCGTGACGGTCGTCGTGCCCGCCGGCGCTACCGCCGCCGCGATGGTCTTCGGCGCGGTCACCACGCTCAATCTGTATGCGGACGCCGCGCGGCAGCACGGCTACACGCAAATCCAGGCCGTGCTGGAAAGCACGCCCGTTTCCATCGACCTCTCCAGCGACCGAGGCGTGCAAATCGAATACCGCTTTCGCTCCGCCGGCCCGTTCAACGCCATCGGCGGCTTCGCCGTGCTGGGAAGCTACAACGACGAAACGACCAGCAGCAGCGGAGCGTGAGAAGAGTGTTCAGTTTTCAGTGTTCGGTGTTCAGTGTGAACACTGGCGCCTACTGAAAAAACTGAAAACTGAAAACTGAAAACTGAAAACTGAAAACTGAAAACTGAAAACTGAAAACTGACAACTGAAAACTATGAGTGACCTTGCCCGCGTATCCGGAAAAACGTACCAGACCGTCGAGCTCGACGGCAAGACGTACACGTTGCGGCCGTACACGGTCGGCGTGTGGGCAGAAATGTCGGCCTTTGTGCGGCAGCTCAAGGGCGATCCGATCGCCGAAGTCTGCCGTCGGCTGCACGAGATTCCGTCCGAACAACATGCGGCTTGGATGAAAGCGGCCGTCGAAGCCGCCGCAAACCAATCGCCCAGCGACAAGGAGCTCGTGGATTTCGAGCAGAGTCTGCTGGGCAAGGCGTTCGGGCTGTGGGCCGCGCTGAAGGCCGATCACCTGGCCGACTTCCCCACGCCGCAGGCGGTGTTGGACGCCCTAATCTCGCTCAATCAGCGCGAGGGCGAGGCGAAGCTGAAAGAGGTCCTGCTGAAACTGGAACTGGCCAGCGGCCGGCACGACTTAAAAAACTGCGATGGCCGGCCCGCGCCGCCGGCCTGACGCCAAGCGACGGTGAGCCGGTCTATTCGGGCTGGCCGGCCTTTTACCGGCACTTCGCACGCGAGTTCGGTTGGACGCCGGAAGAAACCAACGCCTGCCCGTTGTATCTGGCCTGTCTCCTGCTCGGCGCGATTGGGTCCGATCACGTCGGCGTGAAGATGACGGTCAGAGACGCGAGAAGGTATTACCCGGAGAGGATGTTGTGAGGAACGATGAGGGATGAAAGATGAGGGATGAGAGATGAAAGATGAAGGACAGGAATCTCGCGCAAAGGCGCCAAGACGCAAAGACGCGGACTGATTCTCTTCCCTTTGCGCCTTAGCGCCTTTGCGTGAGGATTTTGACTCGAAACTGCGTACTGTGTACTGAGTACCATGAACCTTGCCGCTACATTCAGCGAACACACCGATAAAAATCCCGCCGCCTCCGGCCCGATCGGCAGCCTTGTCGGGAGTGCGCAATCGCTTGGCGGCAATGCGCTGCCGAGCCTTTCCGCCGCAGGGCCCGCTTCAAGCATGGCCGCGGCCATCGGCGCGGCGCAGCAGGCCGAGCCGCCGGGCGCCGCCTGGATTGGCGCGGCCAAGGAACTTCAGCAGGAAGCGGCCCATGCTGAATTGGCCCAACAGCACCTTGCCGCGCAGCTTCAGGCCGCCGGGCATCTCGGCGCGCTGGCCGGCGCAGCGCAAGGCAGCGGATTGCGCGTGCAGGTTGTGGGAGCGCAGGCGGCACAATGGTGACAAGGAGAGGACTTAGACTTTGGAGCCTTTCCTCTTGCCGATTGCCCACGCTGCGCCGGCAGTGACGCAACCGCCTAGGACAGAAAGGAGGCCGTGAACAAACAAGTTTTCGCTTAGCAATTCGGCATTGCTTGCTGCGCCCATGTTGTTCCGATCGGCCACGGCACGAAACTGCGTGGCGTACTCCCACCATAGCGACCAGGTAACAACGCCCCGGGGAGAAGGGAACGGTATGTGGACAAAAACCAGCAGTCCCACGCAAACCAGCAGGAAACCGATGAGAAACCATATTCGGGGCCGCATCGCATTCTCCGATTCGAGGCTTAGACCAGAATTAGTCTACTCGCATGTGGGCGCGGAAGCAACAAGGGCCGGCGGCGAAATGGTAAAGGACCACCCGACGCAACGACCAGTGCTCAGTACACAGTGCGGAGTACTCAGCACGCAGGCGAAAGCATCGGCGAGAGTGGAACGTCTTGCATCAAGAAAACTCGGCACAGGCCACTGACTACCGAGTACCTGGGTACTGAGTACTGTCAACTGATTGCTGCCCATCCAATCCATTACCAACTGCCCGATCTCCCATGACCGAAATCGTCTCCATGAAGCGCACGCTCAGCTATGCCAACGGCTGGGCGGCGGAAATCGTCTACAAGATCGCCGCGGCCGACGTGCCCGCTCACGTCGCGGCGAATTACCTCGACTCCTTCCCCGGCACCGACGCGCTGACCGTCTCGCAGATCATCGACGAGCCGTGGATGGAAGGCGACGTGGTGCAGTCCGACGGGCTTTCGCAGACCCGCAAGCTGACGTACCTCTTCGCCCTGGCCTACCTCGACGTACCTTGGCCCGACGCGATCCCGCAGCCGGAGTACACCGAGGGCACGACGCTCCGCCTGAGCGTCCGCTTTTCCGGGCAGTACGTGACGCTGCCCAACCATGCCCTGATGAGCATGACGACCTACACGCCCAGCAGCAATCCGGACGGCTCTCCTTACACCGGCGGGCCGATCGAGAAGCCGGTCGACGCCGCCGCCACCGCGACGCTGCTGGTGCCGATACAGGATTACATCGTCGAGTGGGGCCGCGTCACCGATCTCTCGGCATTGGATTTTTCCGGCTACATCGGCCGGGTCAATTCGACCAGCTTCATGGGCTGCGACCCCGAGACGCTGCTGTGCGAGGGCGTGTCCATCGATCCGGCCTTCGTGTTGGATCCTTCGGGGCCGTTCTGCTACAAGGTGCGGGCCAGCTTCAAGAAGCGGGCGATCACGTTCGACGGCGTCAGCGGCGGCTGGAACCACCAGATCTATGGCCCGCCCTACAGCCTCGATCCCATCGAAGTACGGACGCCCGGCGGCACGCCGCCTTATGCATCCGTGGACTTTACGGACTTTTTTCTCGGATAGAACCAGCGCGAAGAAAGGGAGCAGGGGAGAAAGGGGGAAAGGGAGAACAACGAAATCTCCCTTTCTCTCCTGCTCCCTTTCTCCCCTGCTTGCCAAGCGACAAACATCGAAACCTAACCATGCCCTCCCGTCCGCACCTCCCCCATCCCGGCACGCCCGTCTACCCGGCGGGGCCAAACTCGCTCCGCGGCGTGATGCGGGAGGTGGCCGCCGCGGCGGAAGGCGCGCCGGTGGTCGATTTTCAGGGACCGATGTCGGCCATCGCCGGCCCGAGCGGTCTGCAGCTCAACGCCGCGGATTCGCCCCGCCTGGCCGTGTTCCAGGTGGTCGATCGCTGGTACACGAACCCGACCGACGATGACGTGCCGCAACAATCGGCCTACGCCACCGCCCGGCCGGTCTACTATTTCGCCGGGCAAGGAATATGGCAAGCGGTCGTCGATGCGCCGGAGACGACGATCTGGCATCCTTGCAGCTACCAGCTTGATAGCGTCGATCCCAGCCGCACCGCCCCGGCGGCATTGCAATCGGCAGGGCAGTTCATGCCCAAAATCGGCATCGGCCAATGGTGCTGGTGCTGTTTCGACGAAGCCTCGGCGCAATGGCAGGTGCTGGACGGCTTCGAGGACATCGTTCGCGTTCAGCTTACCACGGACTGGCCCGCCTGCGGCCAGGCCAGCGGGAAGCTGCTTATCGCCCGCGGCAATGCCGACGACTGGCTGGGTTTCGATACGGGCGTCACGCTGAAGCTCTTCGACCCGCTGGGCATCATCAACAACGACCTGGCCGCGGTGCAGTCGATGGGCGATTCAAGCTCCGGGAGCGGCTCCAGCAGCGGAACGAGCCTTTACATCCCGGCCGGCACGTGCGCGGTGGTCAAGCGCTTTGCCGACGATAACGCATGGGAGCCGCTCCGCTTCGGCACGTGTACGTGCAGCAGCTCTTCGAGCAGCTCGTCGTCCAGCTCTTCCAGTTCGTCGAGCTCCTCCAGCTCCAGTTCGTCAAGCAGCTCAGGCACGCCCTGTCATCCCGTCGGCATCTTTGCCAACGTGCCGGGCTACGATCCGACGAAGACGCAAGTGCTCGGGCAAGTCAACGGCTGTTTGCAATGGTTCGATACGACGGATTGCGGAGGAAGCAGCAGTAGCAGCAGCGGAGGTTGAGTTTTCAGTTTTCAGTGTTCAGTTTTCAGCGGACTACTGAACACTGAAAACTGAACACTGAGAACTTTGCCATGACCCAGATCCAACTCAACAACGGCCAAGTCCTCCTCAGCGCGGGCGCCGTCGCCGCCGATCCCGCCTGCTGCTGCGGCGGCGGCTGCGGGGAATGCGATCAATCGCCCGCCTCGGTGACGGTCGAGTTCCTGGCCGATCTAAACGCCTTCTCGCCCGGCACGGGCTGCGAGGGCGGATGCGCCGATTGGATCGCCGCGTTCGACCTGCCGCAGCTTACGGCGACGCAGTTAGCCAGCATGTTCAGCACGTGGCCGAGCACCTATCCGTGCCCGCTGCCGAACCCGTGCAGCGAGCAGAATTGCCAACAGGTGGTCGGCTGTTACTTCGGGCTTTTCGACGGACTGCCTTGCGGGGCCACGTCGATGGTCTTGCAGATCGTCTCCGGCGGACGCAGCGGGCTGGCCGTGGCGACGGTGACGATCGGTTGGGCCGACGGCATCTATGCCCAGATCACCTGCACGCACGAGGTTGATCCGCCCAGCGGCGACTGCTGTGCGAACCTCACGCGGCCCAACGAAGGCTGCGACACGTGTACGATCGGACTGAACGCCAGCGCCGGCGTGCCTTGCGACTTCGCGCTTGTGGCCGAAGGCCAGGCCGCAGACATGGTGCTCACCGCCAACTGCGGTTCACTCAACCGCGATTTTAACGCCTCCGACTTTAATACTTCCGATTTTGCATAGAGTTTTCAGTGTTCAGTTTTCAGTGTTCAGCAACGCACTGAAAACGGAACACTGAAAACTGAACACTGAAACGGACCATGAACCGCTCGACTTTGATTTCCACGATCGCCACCGACATCTGCACCGGCTGCGGCGTCACCGCCGCCACGATGGACTCCGTCCTGGACGACATCGCCAACAACTGCATCATGCCCGAAGACCTGGCCGGCACGGGCAGCCTCGCGCCGCTATCGATTCCGGCGCTGAACGACGGAGCGCCGGCGCAGCGACGGACAATGTTGCCTTCAGCCCCAATCAGATCTCGCCCGTCGGCAACACGCAGACTGCCGCCGTTGCTCGCGCGATCATCGGCGCATTCATAATCGACGGCTGGAACCCGACGCTCGCTTGGAACAAGTACCTACGACCCGTCCAGCGGCGACGTCGCCATGCTCAACGGCAACTGCGTGCAGATGATCCTCAACGACGACGGCAGCGGCGGTTTCACGACGGGCGGTCTCAATATCCAGGTCAGCAGCGGCAACTACGCCGGCACGCCTCTGACCACAGGCTGGACGACCGTGATTTACCTCGACCCGCCATCCACGAACCTCTACCTCTGGAACACGTCCGACGACGGCACCGGCTGCGATTTGCAAATCAACGGCACGATCTCAGTGCAGGGCAACGCGGGCTGGTCGGGCACGTTTCAGACGGGCGACGGCAGGACCGCGACAGTAACCAACGGCATCATTACAGGAGTAGCTTGAACATGATTTTCAACACAATAGTGAACCCGACGCGGCAAGAAGCCGTTGCCGATCAAATCGTGCGGCTCGGCAACCAAACATTGCTGCAACTCACGGCGACTTACTTGCGGGCCTACGACCTCGTGTGGAAGGACCCCGACCCGGCGGGCGTGATCGCCGCGCTAGGCACGCAGGCCCAAGCGGTCTTCACGCACTCGGCCGCGCTGGCAGCCTTCATCAACTCCTTCGGCCAAACCCAAGTCGCCGCCGCGGCGCCTGCGGGCTGGACCGTCACGTTCAATGCCGACGGCTCGGCGACGGCGGCGCAAACAACAAGCTGAAATACTGAAAAGCTGAAAAGCTGAAACGACCACATTTCAGTATTTCAACATTCCAGCATTTCAGCTTTTCGGCCTATGGTCTGCGACTTCACCACGACACGGCTTCCCAACGGCCACTACCGCCACGTCTGCCGGCGGCCGGGCTGCGGACGCGACGTGCAGACGGCCGCTGCGACCTGCGCGCTCCGCTGCCGCGCCAAGGTAGCAGGCACGCTCCGAGTGCCGTCCGCCGGCCCTCCGCGCAACGTCTTGCTCCGCCGCATGGCCGTCTGCCGCGACTGCGTCGATCACGTCGCTACTGGCTGCTGGAAAGACAGTGAATACGGCTGTCAGCGGGCCTACCGCGAAGCCGGGCGACGCGCTGCCGAGACGGCCGATTGTCCGATAGGCAAGCTCAATTGAAGCGGGATATGCAAAACAAACGTGAGGGAGGACCGCTATCTGCCCCATCGAAACAACGGCAGAACGAGTGCGATCGCAATTCCAATTAGCGCGAGCAGGATTGGTAAAGCAGCGGCAAGCCAAGTTCCCGTAGGAGAACATGGCCGCAGAATCCACGGCCGGATGCGGCGGCGCTGCTGCGGCTCTTGGCTCATTTGATCAACTCTTCCCGACTGGGACGAACCCTTCTTTGTATCACGTTTGATTATAGCAACTGATCGGGCTGCGAGCAGCCGGAGTATAACCATGCATATCTTCTTCCTTGGCTATCCCGGCAACATGGGCGGCGCGAACACGGAATGTTGGCACACCGCCAAACTGTGGCGGTCGGCCGGGATCGACGTCACCTTCGTACCCACCTGGGGCCACGATGAATACTGGGAGGACCGTCTGGCGAGCATCGGCTGCCAGACGGTCGATGCAGGCAATGCGGACAGCCTGGTCGGCGTGCCCGGCTTCCGCGGCTCGATCGTCGTCGCCATGTGCAACTGCGCACGTGATGCGGGCCCGCGGGGTGTTGAAGGACCTCGGCTGCCGGCTGGTGTGGATGAACTGCATGACGTTCCTATTCGACAACGAAATGGCCGCCTTCCGCCGCCATGGCCCGGCGGAGGCGTATGTCTTCCAGTCGGAATTCCAACGGACCGAGCTGGAAAAGGTCCTGCCGGCATTCGGCTACGCGCCGACGCAGGGCCGCGTGATTCGCGGGGCGCTCAGCTTCGATGAGATTCCCTTTTGCCCTCGCCCGCACCGGCCGGGAGAGGAGTTTTACGTCGGCAAGCTGGCCCGGCCGGACCTGGACAAGTGGAGCAGCAACCACTGGCGGATTTTGGAGCGCGTGCCTTTCGCCGGCCGCCGCGCGTTGGCGATGGGCTGGTCGGCGCAGTTGGCACGCAAGTGCGGCCAGCCGCCAGCTTGGGCCGAGACATTCGCCCCGCAGCAGCTTACGGCGGGCGATTTTCTCGGCCGCTGCCACGCGCTTTTGGGCCTCAACGGCGGTGCGCGGGAGAACTGGCCCCGCGCGGGGCTGGAAGCGATTGCCGCGGGCGTGCCGCTGGTCTGCCAGAACCTCTGGGGCTGGCGGGAGATGATCGTCGACGGCGAGACCGGCTTCCTCACCGACACCGACGAGGAAATGGCGTTCCGCGTGGCCCAGCTTGCTCACGACGAAGAATTGCGGCAGCGGATCGTCCACCGCGCGCGGGAGCATGTGGAGCAGCTTGCGGCGCCGGAGGGGCTAGGAAGGCAGTGGAGAGAGTTGTTTGAGTGCCTGTAGTTTTCAGTTTTCAGTGTTCAGTTTTCAGTTGCTGAATACTGAGCACTGGAGGAACGCCATGCCCCGCATTCTCATCGGCGCGCTGAGCGCCTGGAAATACCACGAACGCCGCCGCCGCTGCCTGGCGACCTGGATGCGCGACGCCGACGCGCTCGGCGTGCCGGCGGTCTTCTTGCTGGGCTGTCCCACGGCGGTTGCGCCGGAGCAGATCGGCGCGCATGCGCTCGTATTGCCTTGCCCTGACGACTACGCCAGCCTGCCACAGCGGACGATGTGGTTCTGCCGCTGGGCAACTCAGGTACTCGGTACTCAGTACCAGTGGGACTACCTGTTCAAGTGCGACGACGACACTTACATCTCGATTCCGCGGCTCTTGGCCTTCGACCCTGCCGGGCGAGACTACATCGGCGCAGAGTGGCGGCCCGGCGTCGGCTACGGCAGCGGCGGCGCCGGCTACTCCCTGAGCCGCCGCGCCGCGGCAATTGTAGCCGAGCGGCTTGCGCCGCACCCGACCGGCGCGGAAGACCTGTTGGTCGGCCGAGTATTGAGAGCGGCCGGCATCGAGCTTTCCATTGACTCGCGTTTCGTCCCCTTCGGTTCTTCCGACCGCCGCCCTCGCGCGGACAACGACCTGATCACGCTGCACGCCGCGCCGGAAGAGTTGATTTTGGCGTCACACGCCGAGACGGGACTCGACGCCACAACATCCGGCGGAATCGGTCCAAATGACGCTGTTGTGGCTGGGCGTCGTGGGAGTGTATAATTCAGTGGTTGACACGAGGAGACGAGCCAATGAGCATTGCCGTTGAAGAATTCGAGTCTGTCGGTGCGGATTTCTTGCCGATGGTGCTGCGCTTGCGGCCCGCCGTGGAATTGTCCGACGACCAGTTGTTCAGTTTGTGCCGGATCAATCGGGAATTGCGCATCGAATACAGCGAGCAAGGGGAGTTGATTATCATGCCGCCCGCCGGGGGAGAATCGAGCCATCGCAACATCGAAATTGCGGCTCAATTGGCGGTTTGGGCCCGCCGCGATGGTAGCGGCATTGCGTTCGATTCGTCGGGCGGTTTTCGCCTCGGTACGCGCGCCATGCGGTCGCCCGACGCGGCTTGGATTCGGCTTTCGCGATGGAACAAGCTGACCGCGGAACAAAAAAAGAAATTTGCCCCGATCTGTCCCGACTTTGTTGTTGAGCTTCGCAGCGAAACCGATCGCCTCCGCACGCTGCAAAAGAAGATGCAGATGTATATCGACAAGGGCGCGAAGTTGGGGATCCTGGTTGATCCGTTGAAGCGGAAGGTTCACGTTTATCGCCCCGGCCGGGACGCAGAGGTTCTCGATGACCCGAAAGCCGTGTCCTGCAGCCCGACCTTGCGCGGGTTCACGCTGGACTTAACAAGCGTATGGTGACCTCCGCGGCTACGCCTTCTTCTCCGCGTGCCCGCCGAACTCGCTCCGCATGGCCGAGAGCAGCTTGTCGGCGAAGTCGGATTTGCCGCGCGAGCCGAAGCGGTCGTACAAGGCGGCGCTGATCACGGGAGCGGGCACGGCTTCCTCGATGGCCGACATGACCGTCCAGCGGCCCTCGCCGGAATCGGAGACCCGGCCGTGAAACTCCGTCAGTTCCGGGCTGCGCAAGAGCGCGGCGGCCGTGAGATCCAAGAGCCACGAGGCGACCACGCTGCCGCGGCGCCAGACCTCGGCGATGTCGGCCAGGTTCAGGTCGTACTGGTAGTGTTCGGGATGACGCAGCGGCGTCGTCTCGGCGTCGTGCTCCTGCTTTTCCTTGCCGGCGTTGGCGTGGCGGAGGATGTTGATGCCTTCGGCGTAGGCGGCCATCAGCCCGTACTCGATGCCGTTATGGACCATTTTGACGAAGTGCCCGGCGCCGTTGGTACCGCAATGCAGATAGCCCAGCTCGGCCGTGCCCCTTGACTTCTCGCGGCCGGGCGTGCGGTCGATGTTGCCCTTGCCGGGAGCCAGCGCGGCGAAGACGGGGTCGAGCCGCTTGACCGCGGCTGGTTCGCCGCCGATCATCAGGCAGTAGCCGCGATCCAATCCCCAGACGCCGCCGCTGGTGCCGCAATCGACGTAGTGGATGCCCTTGGGCTTCAATTCGGCGGCGCGGCGGATGTCGTCGTGGTAATAGGAATTGCCGCCGTCGATGATCGTATCGTCGCCGGCCAAGAGCGGAACGAGCTTGGCGAGCGTCGCATCGACGAAGGCTGTCGGCAGCATGAGCCAGACGTTCCGCGGCGGCTTAAGCTTCGCGATGAAGTCCTCGATGGAGGCCGCGCCGCACGCCCCTTCCTTGGCGAGCGCGGCGACCGCCTCGTTGCTGACGTCGTACACGACGCATTCGTGCCCGGCGCGCGTTATCCGCCGCACCATGTTCGCACCCATCCTGCCCAAACCGATCATGCCGAGTTGCATAGCGCTACCCTTTCATGCTGGCGTAGTAACAAACAATGGGACAATTGTAACGCGGGTTCCGCAGCGGGCAATGGTCTTTCATAGCGCCCTTCGTATCCTTCTCACCGGCTTGCCGAAGACCGGCAGCGAGGCAGGCTTGGTCGGCTCGACGTAGTCGTCCTCGTTGAAGCCCGGCCCTTCGCCGAGCACGACGCCTTCGGCCGGACGCACGTCGCCGAAGGCCTGGAAGCCGTCGATTTCGTCCCGCTTCAAGAGGCGGTTGATCCGCATTTCGATCCGCGTCAGTTCGCCGCCTTCTTCGGGCGAGACGAACGTGTAGGCCACGCCTTCGCGGCCCATGCGTCCGGTGCGGCCGACGCGATGGACGTAATCGTCGCAGAACTGCGGGATGTCGAAGTTGATGATATGCGAAATGCCCGTTACGTCGATGCCGCGGCCCACCACGTCGGTGGCCACCAGCCAGCGGATTTTGCCGTCGCGAAAGCCCCGCATCACGCGGTCGCGGGACGACTGCTGCAGGTCGCCGTGGATCGTATCGACGTGCTGGAAGCGGCGGCTAAGCTTGGTATGCACTTTGTCGGTGCCGCGCTTCGTACGGCAGAAAACGATCGCCTGCGCGGGGTCTTCGCGCTCCAAGAGCTTGACCAGCAAGTCGAACTTCCGCTCCGGATCGACGGTGAAGTAGAACTGCTCGATCGTCTCCACGGCCAGGTTCTTGGGCGAGAAGTCCAGCACCTCCGGTTGGCGCATGTAACGCTCGGCCAGCCGCTTCACCGGCGGGGCAAGCGTGGCGCTGAGCAAGAGCGTCTGCCGCGATTGCGGGCAGCGGCGGAGGATTTTTTCAATGTCGGGCCGGAAGCCGATGTCCAACATGCGATCGGCCTCGTCCAGCACCACTACTCGCAGCGAAGTCCAGGTCAGCGCACCGCGGCTCATCAGGTCGAGCACGCGGCCGGGCGTGCCCACGATCATCGAGGCCCCGGCGGCCACCTGCTCGATCTGCTTGCGGATCGGCTTGCCGCCGTAGACTGCCACGATGTGATGATTGCGGCCCAGCGCCAGCTTCTCGCATTCGTCGCGGACCTGCACCGCCAGCTCGCGCGTGGGAACAGCGCCAGCGCCTGCGGCGACGCGCCGCGTTGCTGGGACGTAAGCATCTCCAGGATGGGAATGGCGAAGGCGGCCGTCTTGCCCGTGCCGGTCTGTGCCTGGCCCATTACATCCACGCCGGCCAGCGCGCGGGGGATAAAGCCGTTTTGCACGGGCGTCGGCGTTTCATATTCGGCGGCCGCCAGGGCATCGAGCATGACGTGGCTGAGGCCCAGCGCGGCGAACTCGGCGCGATGCGCGCGGTTGACGCGGGCCGCGGCAGGACGGGGACGCGGGGCTTGCGGTTCATCCTCCGGCGGCAGTTGCGTGACTGCTTCCTCCGCGTGCTGCTGAACTGGTTTCGCCGCTTGCGGACGCTTATGCTCGCGGCGCGGTTTTTCGGCGCGCGGCTTGGGGTGTTTCGCGGGCGCGGTCGAGGTTGGCTCGGAACTAAACGAGCGCGGCCGTGCGGGTTGCGGTTTGCCGGAAGCGGCCGGACGCTTTGGCGGCGCAGCCTGCGTGGCGCGGGCGGCTGCGGCTTGCGAGCGGCCGTCTGCGGTTTCGCGGGGGGCCGCGCGGCGGCTTGTGGTGCGCCCGGCTTTGCCGCCTTCGGCGGCGCATCGGCGCCGGCCTTCGGCTGTCGATCGAAATGCATGCCGTACGTCGGCAGCGTTAGGTCGTCCTCGTCCAGGTCGAGATCGTTGTCAAGATTGGCCGCGGCTTGCGGCTGTGGCGACTTGCCGCGGCCGCGTCTTCGCTGCCGCGGGCCGCGGCCGCCGGACTGGCCTTGCGGACGCGGAGGTCTGTCGTCTTGTGGGTTTGCAGTCATGTCCTATTCGATATGTTGTCTTGTGTTGCCAAGGGCGCGCGATTCGCCCGATTGCGGGCCGCGGACCTCGTCGATCCACTGCTGAAGCATCTGGTACTGAAGCATGAAGCTGTGTTCGTTCACGCCCAACGGGCTCTTGAAAAAACTGGCAAGGAACTTCAGCAGTCCGGTTTGTCCGCGGCGCTGCGCCAGCTCGGTGAAGCGAACCAGGTCGATCACCAGCGGCGCGGCCAGCACCGAGTCGCACCCTTGCCAGATGAACTGCAGCGTCATGGGCGTGCCCATAAATCCGGTGAAATGAATGTGGTCCCAGGCGGTTTTCCAATCGCCCAGGCTTTCGATGAACTCAATGGAGGTGAGCGTCTGCGGGCGGCAGCCGAGGATTTCGCCCAGCAGATGGTCCTTACTTTGCAGCTTGGCCTGCTTGTTGGCCGGGTCCTCCAAAACGCGGCCGTCCATGTTGCCGAAGATGTTGTGGCCCACCCAGCTCGCGACGCGAAGGTTCCGCGCGGCGAACATGGGCGCAAGCACGCTCTTCAGAAGCGTTTCGCCCGTCTTGCCGTCGCAGCCCGCGTGGCAGCCGCCATGGCGCCGGGCCAACTCGCCGATGTCCGTCAGAGCGGCGCCCAGCGACGGCGTGAAGTTGACGTAGGAAGCACCCGCTTCAAAGGCGGCAATGGCATAGAGCGAACTAGCCGGAAACGGGCAGTTCATCCCATCCAAGAATCGCTCCAGGTCAAGATGGGGTGAGACCATTTCCGGCCACGGTCGCTCCGTGGACGCCACATTGACCACGATCAGATGATCGATCTTCTCCGCCGCAATGAACTCCCGCAAGTCGGTTTTCAGACGTTCGACCACCTGTTTCGCCGTCTTCTCGCTGGGAAGCTCCAGGTCGGCCAAGGCGGAAATGGTCGGGCCGGAGTTCCAGATCGTGCCGGGACGGACGCGGGCCTCGATGCGGTCCAACTCGTCGCGGCACTGGTCGATCGCTTCGCGGCTGGCGGTGCGCATCTCGCCGCAAACGCGATACGCCTCGCGGCAGAGTGGAAGACGGCGGATTTCGTGCCCGCCGATCACGAAATCGTCCCAAGAGGCCAGATCGGTCCCGGCGAATTCCGGCAGCTCGCTGACCAGGCCCACGGCGGGGACGAGTCCCTTTTTTAGCGCAGTCAAGCCGACGATCGTCGTGGTGGCGACACCGCCTTTGCATCCGATCAGCCAGATGCCGATCCGTCGTTTTGCCGTCATGCGGGACTTAACCTTTATCCGTTTCGTAAGATGGACCTCCGGGTCCGTCAAGCTCGCCAAGGACGGACTCGGAGGTCCGTCCTACATAGTTTGTCAACCGCCGCCGGCCACGGGCTTGGCGGTCTTGAGCTTGTGCCCTTCGCCGTCTTTGCGTTCCCCGACGACGGCCGGTTTGCGGTTCCGCCCGGCGGAAAGGACCTGCCGCAACAGCGCGGAAAGGTCTTCGTAGGGTCGGCTCGACGGCGGGCCGTCGCTGTACTGGTAAATCGATTGCTGGATCTTGCGAGGCAGCGAGAGCAACGATGACGAAACCGTACCGAACGCCCCGCCTTCAAGCACCACGCCGCGGCGGCCTTCGCTGTCGGCCTTGCGGGCAAATGCCCGGCTTGCCACGGCCAAAAAGGTCACGGCGGAGTCCAAAGTGTGCAACGTCAACATGCGGCGGACGAACTGGTGCCGGTCGTCGTTTGCGTCGTTGAGGTTACCGGTGCTAAGCGTGTGCAGGCCAGGCTGCAACTCGACCGCTTCCACGCGCGGGCCGTTGTAAATCACGGCCGCGTATTTGCCGTCGGCGCAAAGGTAGTTCGCGCCGGCGTAACACCCGGTGGACAGTTCCTTCACGGCATGGGCGGTAGCTTCACGGGCGTTGCGGGAGTTCAGCAACTCGCGGCAAAGCAAGCCGCGCGAGCGGGGATCATACGGAGGCCGGACTCGTGCCCGGTTGGTTACGGTCACGACCAAACCCCACTGGTTCACGCCTAGCCACGTGCCGCCCGCCTGCTTGTCCGTGCCGCACACGATCCGCGGCGTGCCGGATTGAATCTTGGGGAACTGCGTGGGGCGCGTAATGTCCTCTTCGCGGTTCGCCGCCAGGAGGATCGGCGTGTTCTTCGCTACGCGATAAAGGATTGCCAACATACACATGGTCTTTCGCAAGCATCAAGCCAAAATACAAGTTTAACGATTCAGGCATCACTTGGACATCCCTCCACGGTGGTATATGGACGAAATTGTGAAAACATTGCGATCGTCTTAGAACGTATAGGCAATAGTAAGGTAAGCCTTATGCGAATCTCAAGAACCATCGCGATCCTTGGGCTAGTTTTGGCCTCATACTCGACAACCGCGCGGGCCCAGAAGGCGACTGGCGGGTCGAAGGTCCAGGTGCCGTTGGACCAGTTCATCGACAGTCGTTTCGACCGTTGGGACCGCAACAAGGACGGCGCCCTTGATGTGGAAGAAGTCGATCGCAAAGTGGAAGACCACAACGTCCAGGGCCGCGAGGCGGCTGTAATCTTCCAGATTCGCCGGCACTTGACGGCCAAGGGGAACCAGCCTCGCATCTCGCGCGAGCAACTGCTGACGTTCGCCAAGGACAAGGCGTTTGCGAAATCGGTGGACACGACCGTCAAGCGACTGCAAACCATCGACCGCGACTTGTTCCTGCCGACCGACCCTGAACTTACGACCTTCCACCAAGGCCGGCTAGGCGATTGCTATTTGCTCTGCACCATTGCCGCGCAGGTGCATCGCAGCCCCAAGGCGATTCGCGACATGATCCACCCGGTGGTGACGGGCGGATTCCAAGTGGTCTTTGGCGACGGCCAGAAGATCCAGGTCGGCCGGCTCACCGACGCCGAACTGCTGCTGGGCGCGAAGCTGGACGACCGTCACGGCAGTTGGCTGGCGGTGCTGGAAAAAGCCTACGGAATCATCCGCAAGCACGGTCGGCAGCAGCAGGGCAAATACTCGGCCGCCAACGGCGATTCGGTGCCGACGGAAACACTGGGCGGCGGCAACAGCGGCACGATCATCGCACTGCTCACCGGCCGCCAGGCGGCCTACCTGAAGCTGGGCAAATCGTCCCAGCGCGACCAGGTCCACAACCTGCTGGCCGACATGACCAAGAGGCGGCGCTTGCTGTGCGCAGGCGTTGATGTCGACAAGCCGCCGCCCGGCATGGGAAATCACCATGCCTACGCCATCCTGGGTTACGACGCCAAGGCCCGGCAAGTGACGGTGTTCAATCCCTGGGGCAACAACTTCATGCCTAAAGGCCCGGCGGGTCCGGCAAACGGCTATCCAACCAAACTCGGCCAGTTCACCGTCCCGTTGGACCAGTTCCAGCAGGTCTTTACGCGCGTGGCTTACGAGACCGACAAGCCGGTGAAGAAGTGATCGTGCCTGCTACTCTGTCACGCGAAACTTTGCCCGCGCGCGAATGTCCTGCGATGACGCGCCGACAAGCAGCTCGTATTCGCCCGGTTCGACCACGAAGCCGTGCTTGGCGACATCATAGTAGGCCAGTTCCTCGGCGGCGATCGTGAATTCGACATGATGCGATTGCCGCGGCGCGAGCGTAATCCGTTGGAAGCCGCGGAGTTGGAGACGCGGCCGTGATACGCGGCTCTCGACGGCGCGGGCATAGAGTTGCACGACCTCGTCGCCCGCGCGGTTGCCGATGTTTTCGATGTTCAGCGCGGCCGTGAGGCGACCGTTGACGGCAACGCTCGCCGGCGTCGGTTCAATATGGCCGTAGCGGAAGTCGGTATAGCTAAGTCCGTGCCCGAAGGCGAAGAGCGGATTGCCACGCAGATACATGTAGGTGAAGCCGTGGCTGACTTCGTAGTCGTCTTGCGGCGGGACTTGCTCCGCGAAAGCATACACGGTGTACGGCAGGCGGCCGGCGGGGTTGAAGTCGCCGAAGACGGCTTCGGCCAGCGCCGTGCCGCCTTCCTCGCCGCCCCAGAAGGCCTCAATCATTGCCGCGGCGTGCTCCTTGATCCAGGGAACCGTGAGCGGGCCGGCGTTCTGCAGGACGACGATTGTGCGCGGATTGGCGGCGACGACCGCGCGGACGAGCTGTTCCTGGTCGCCCGGCAGTCCCAGCGACCTGCGGTCGCGGCCTTCGGCTTCGTCCCGGAGCGTCGTGCCGACGACGACGATGGCAGCGTCGGCGTCCGCCGCGTCCGTTGCCGCCGCATGAATGATCTCGACGCCCGGCCCGGCCGCGGCGCGGAGGCCTGCCAGCGGCGTGACGGGGACAATCGCCTTGCCGCTGTAACCTCCGGCGATGAACCGGTCGGCCATCGGCCCAAGCACGGCGATTTTCTTCACCATCGTCCGGTCCAGAGGCAACACGTGGTTACGGTTCGTGAGCAGCACGATCGACTCCCGCGCCGCCTGCCGCGAAAGCTTGCGGTGCTCCGTGCTGCAGATCACTTTAGCTGAAATCCGGCTGTAGGGAAATTTCTCCGGCGGATCGAACTCGCCGAGGCGGAAGCGGACGCGGAGCACGCGGCGCAGGGCGTCGTCCAGCCGCGCCTGCGAGAGTTTGCCGGATCGGACGGAGGCGGGAATGTACGTCCGGAACTCGCGGTCGGAGAAATCGCACCCGGCCTCAAGCGACTGGGCCACGGCGTCCACGAAATCCATCTTACCGCGGCGATGCCCCTGGACCATCGTCTGCACGCCGCCCAGGTCCGAGACGACGAATCCTTGAAAACCCCATTGCTTCTTGAGGATATCGGTCAGCAGCAGATGGTTGACATTGTTGGGAGTGCCGTTGATGGCGTTGTAGGATGCCATGACCGAGCATACTTTTCCCTCGACGACGCACTCGCGGAAATGCGGCAGCCAATACTCGTGCAGCGTCCGCTCGTCCACCTTCGCCGAGAGCCGCTGCCGGTCCTTCTCCACGTTGTTGACGGCAAAGTGCTTGAGCGTGGCGGCCAGCTTCAGGTAACGGGCGTCATCGCCTTGCAGCCCGCGGACGAAGGCCACGCCCATCCGCGCGGTGAGGCAGGGGTCCTCGCCGTAACATTCGTTGATGCGGCCCCAGTACGGGTTGCGGCTGATGTTGATCACCGGTGCGCGATAGATCAGCCCCTTGTGCTCGCCGGGAAAGTTCGGGTCCGCCCGCCAACTGTTGTAAATCGCGCGGGCTTCGTCGGAGATCGCCGCGGCAACGTCGTGGACCAGCGGCGTATCCCACGTTGCCGCCAGCGCGATCGGCACGGGGAACATCGTCGTCGGCCGATCCCAGCAGACGCCGTGCAGGCACTGGTTCCAATGATCGGCACGGATCTGAAACCGCTCGATCGTCGGCCCGTCGTGGTCCAGAAGCGCGGCCTTCTCCTCCAGCGTGAGCCGGCCGATCAGGTCGTCCAACCGCGCTTCCAGCGGCGCGCTCGGGTCGCGGAATCGGTGCCGCTCATCGGCCGCGGCACGCGCGGCAGCCGCGGACAATAGGCAGCTCAGGACGAGCAAAGCACCCAGTATCTTCATAGTGCGACTATTTTACGCCGCCGTCGCGCCGGCGCGGAGTCGCGTGTTTGTACAATTACGCCTGTCAAAAACCCTTGCCAATTTCAGCCAATCGTTAAAATATCAGAGGTGCGTCCGACATCTTGTTGCAACGGGGCAGCCGCGGGGTCACACTCTAATTGTGGGGGGGAACGCATGTTCGTCAAAACGCTTCGCAATTGGTTTCGGAAGTCCAAGCTGTCGCGCCCGCGCGCTTGGCGCGGTATCGCCGCCTGAGCATCGAGCATCTCGAAGAACTGACGATGCTCACCAACTTCCCGGTCACGACGACCGCGGACAGCGGTCCGGGCAGCTTGCGGGCTGAGCTCGCCAGTGCCGAGGCCTCCGCCGGCAACACCGTCACGTTCAACATCAGCGGCTCGGGCGTGCATACGATCCAACTGACTTCGGCCGATCCGACGTATACCTATACGGCCTTCCCGCTATTCAACAATCCCGTGACCATCGACGGCACCACGCAGCACGGCTACTCCGGCACGCCGCTCATCCAGGTCGACGGCTCCATGATAAGCGGCTCGTTCATCGACGGCTTTTACGATGGCGTCGGCAGTTGCACCATCAAGGGGCTGGACATCACCGGCTTCAGCGGGACTGCGATCGTGCTTACGAGCAACTCAAACACGATCGAAAACAATTACATCGGCACCAACGCGACGGCCACAGCCGCCGACGGCAACGCGGGCGGCGGGATCGACATTTACGGCGGCGCGAGCAACCAGATCGTGCAGAACGTCATTTCCGGCAACAGTTTCACCAGCGGCTCGCCCAACGGCCAAGCGGGAGTTTACATCACCAATTCGGTGCCAACGGCAACATCCTCACGGGCAACTATATCGGCACCAACAGCTCCGGCGCGACGGGGCTGGGCAATGGTGCGGTGGGGGTTTTTATCGCCGGCGGCGCGCAGAACACGCAGATCGGCACCAACGGCGACGGCATGAACGATACCGCCGAGCGGAACGTCATCTCCGGCAACTCCTACGACGGCATTGTCGTTGAGGGACAGTCCACCAGCCCCAACACCACAGGCACGATCATCGCCGGGAATTACATCGGCATCAATCCGGCCACGGGCAACACCGCGCTGGCCAACGGCAGCGACGGCATTTACGTCTATGGCGGCGCCCAAAGCACCCGGATCGGAGTCAACGCATCCGATACGGACGCCGCCGCGGAACAGAACGTGATTTCAGGGAACATTGGCCAGGGCGTGGCGTTTTCCGATTCCGGCACCAGCTTCAACATCGTGGCCGGCAACCTGATCGGCACCAGCACGCTGGGGACAGTCGCCGTGCCCAACTACTACGGCGGCATGGACGTTCTCAGCGGGGCCTCCTCCAACCGCATCGGATACGACGGGACCAGTTCGGCCGCTATCGCCGCGCTGGAGCGGAATGTTATTTCCGGGAACGGCTCGATTCCGGGAGAGGCCGGCATTTACATTGATAACGCGGGGAGCAACTCCAACGTCATTGCGGGGAACTATATCGGACTCAACGCCGCCGGCACGGCCGCGATGGCTAATTCGGGCGGCGGCGTCTTCATCGACGGCGGGGCCCAGAGCAATCGCGTCGGCAGCGACGGCAACGGCACGATGGACGCTTTGAAGACCAACGTGATTTCAGGCAACACCTACGACGGCGTGACGATCCGGGGCGTTGCCTCCGGAACGAATACGACCGGAAACATCGTCGCCGGAAACTTCATCGGCACCAACGCTGTGGGAATGGCCGCGCTGGGCAACGCGAACAACGGCGTGCAGATCGAAGGCGGCGCACAATCCAACCGCATCGGAACCAACGGGACCGACACCGACGCCGCGAACGAGGGAAACGTCATCGGCGGCAATGACTACAGCGGAATCTTGATCACCGACTCCGGAACGAATTCGAACACCGTTGCCGGCAACTGGATCGGCACGAACAAGACCGGCGCCGCGTCGCTGCCCAACGCGGAGAATGGCGTCGATATCGCCAACGGCGCGGAAAACAATCCGGTCGGCGGCAGCGTAGCGCTGGCTAGCCTCATCATCGACAATACCGAGGCCGGCGTCGCCGTCACCGATACAGGCACGACCGGCAACAGCATCCGCTTCAACAGAATCTACGGCAACGGCGGCCTGGGAATTGATCTTGGCGACACCGGCGTGCAAGTGAACCACGCCGGCACAACCAGCGGCCCAAACAGTCTGCAAAACTATCCACTGATCACCGCGGCCACGCCCGGATCAACAACGGTCATCAGCGGCACGCTCATCAGCCTGGCTTCGACGACGTACGCCATCGACTTCTACGCCGACGCCACGCCCGACATCACGTTCTACGGACCCGGCCAGACCTACCTTGGCTCGACTTCGGTTACCACCAATTCCAGCGGCACGGCCAGCTTTACCGCGATCCTGAACGTCGCCACGACGACCGGCCAGTGGGTGACGGCCACCGCGACCGATCCGGCGGGCGATACTTCCGAATTCGCCGGCGACCGGCAGTTGCCCTACTCGACGCCCGCGTTGAGCACGTCCACCTGGACGCAGCTCGGCCCTGACGCCATCGCGCAGTCGCCTGAATTCACCGGCCCTGTGATGTCCGGACGGGTCGAGACCGCCGCGCCCGATCCCGACAATCCCAACATCATGTACCTCGCGGCCGACGGCGGCGGCGTTTGGGAGACGACCGATTGGCTCGCCACGTCGCCCACCTGGGTGCCCCTGACCGACTCCCAATCGAGCACGGTCACTGGAAGCGGAGACGACACGTATGACTCGATGGCCGTCTATCCGGGCAATCCGTCAATCATCTACGCGGCAGTGGCAGGCCCGGGCGGCGGAGTGCTCAAATCGACCAACGGCGGACAGAGCTGGACGCTTTTGGGCAGCTCGCTCTTTAATCAGGTGGCCTTCGGTTCGCTCGCCCTCGATCCGGACAACTCCAACATTGTTTACGTCACTGTGTTGTACGGGGACAGCCCCGGCGGCGTCTACGAATCGACGAACGGCGGTGTGACTTGGACCAATACCACTGCCTCTTTCTTCACTGGCTGGGCGACGGACGTCGAAATCAATCCGGCGAATCCTTCGATCCTCTACGCCGGGCTGACGCAGGACGCAACGTCGTCCGTCAACGGCGTGTACGAGTCGACCAACGGAGGCTCGTCGTGGACGCAGTTGAGCGGACTGGTGCCCAGCGCGGACGTGGGCGACGGCATCCGCATAGCAATCGCTCCCTCATCTCCGCAAATCGTCTACGCCACGGTCTTCGATACGTCCATGGGAGGCGCTACGGACTATCCTTACGGCGAACCGCACCGCTTTCGCTCCATGAATGGCGGATCGACCTGGACCTCCCTGCCGACTCTTCCGACCGATGAGGAATTCCGCTATTGGCACGTCATGCTCGCCGTCGATCCGAACAATCCGCAAGTGCTCTACGTCAACGGCGACCACACGGTCTATGTGAGCACCAACGGCGGCGCCACGTGGTCCGCGTCGCCGATCAACGATTCCGAAGACCCGGTAGGCGGCTACTTCGACGACAGCGGCGACCTGATCCTCGTGGGCGACCACGGCATCTATCGCGTCACTAACGTCGGCTACACTGACTACACGTTTTACAACAAGCAGGGCAACCTCGGCACCAGCGAGTTCTACACGATCACGCTCGATCCGGCCAACGCCGATATTATTTATGGCTTGGCGCAGGACCAGTTCGCGCCGGTGGAATATACAGGGTATCCGGCATGGAACTCCACCGGCCAGGCGCGAAACGGGGAGGACAGCGAGGGGGTGGGCGAAGTCGGAAAAATCCTCGTCGATCCGTCGTCGCCCAACATCATCTACCAATACGCGCCTCTGGACGACGAGGACTTCACGCTCGTCTCCACCGACGGCGGCGCGACCTGGAATCATACCGGCACGTCGAACCAAATCCCCACCACCTTGAACGGCTTCGGCCTGGGCTACGCCTCGCAGAAGGCCTTCATCATGGACCCGAGCAATCCGCAAGAGTTGCTGGCCGGCACGAACCAGGTTTACGAGACGACCAACGGCGGCACAAGTTGGACGGCGATCAGCGGCGTGCTTTCCAGCAGCTTGGACCTCGACAACCAGTATATCACCGCCTTGGCCATTGCCCCGTCGAACACCAATGTCATCTATGCAGCCACCGCGGGCGGCCAGTTGTTCGTCACGCAGAACAACGGCGGCACCTGGACCGAAGAAGATACCGGCCTGCCCGTCGATTCCTACGACCAGATCGTCTCCATCCAGGTCAATCCGACCAACGCCAACGAGGCGTTCATCGTGCCCGGCCGTTTCCCCACGAACGTCTTCGGCCCCGCGGGTCTGGATGACGACCACCGGCGGCGCGATGAGCGGCGGCCACAACGGCTGGACGGAAATCACCGGCAACCTGCCCTCGGAGGATTACACGAACAGCATCGCCGTCGATTGGCGGCCGGCCACGCCCGTGCTCTATGTGGGCACGGCGCGAGGCGTCTTCCAATCGGCCAACCTGGGCGGATACTGGTCGCTCTTCGGCGAGGGGCTGCCGAATTCGCAAGTGACCGACTTGCAAATCGATACCGGCTTGAACGTGCTGGCCGCGGCGACCTATGGCCGCGGCGTTTTCGAAATCGACTTCGGCGCGGAAAACGTCATCTGGACTGGAGGCGGCAGCAACGCGAACTGGAACACCGCGAACAACTGGTCCGGCGACAGCGTGCCGATCGCGGGCGACAACCTGATCTTCCCCGCCGGCGCCGCCCGTATGACGAACTCCAACAACCTGACCGCAGGCACGCAGTTCGGCAACATCGTCTTCGGGTCGGGCGGCTATTCCTTGAGCGGCAACGCCATCGAGCTTAACGGCGCGATCGATGGCAGCGCCTCGGCGGGCAATACAACCTTCAACATCCCAGTGACGCTCGAAGGCAACAGCAGCGTGGTGACCGGCAGCATCGGCTCGCTTATCACATTCGGCCAGACGATCAACACCAACGGCTTCACGCTCTCCATCGGCGGCAGCGCGGGGCAGACGAATTTCACATCCAGCGTCAGCGGCAGCGGCGGACTGAGCGTGGACGCCGGCGACAGCACCGTGACGCTATCGGGCACGAACACGTTTAGCGGCGGCACGGCGGTCACCGCGGGAACGCTGATCGTCACCTCGCCAAGTGCATTGCAAAGCGGGTCCAACCTTTTCGTCGGCGCCGGCGTTGTCGCGGCCTTCAATCCGACGTTCAGCACGATCCAGTCGGCCGGCGCCGCGCCGACGCGGCGGCTACCGCGCCCAAGCGAGCAACCGCGGCGTCCGCCTCCGCAGCCGCCGCGCCTTCGTCGAGCCCTGCTTCGCACGTGCCAGCCCCTCCGCCGCCGAAACGGCCCGCAAACTTCGATGCCGCCCTGCTGCAATTGACCAACCGCCAGCGGATTGCGGCGGCGATTGTGCATCGCCCCGCCGCCGATCTCGCTTTGCTTGCCGCGGCGGTGAATTCCGCGTGGTGGGATAGCGCCAGCCAGACGAACGATCTGGCGACCGCCGCGCGGGACGCGGCCCTCGCCGCATATGGGGCGTGATTTCGCGGTGCTTTGAAGCGAAGAATCTATCACCGTTTTATTCATGAATGACCGGTTGCCGCCCGATGCTCGTTCAAGTACAATCTTACTTGTCCGCGAAGTCCGTTTTCCTGTGGGCCGCCTGGCATCGGGGAGAATAACCATGTTCGCTCGTCGGAAAGCTCGATCGAGGATTACGAACAAGTCCCGTGGCCGCCTGAGCATCGAACGGTTGGAAGACCGACGGATGCTCGCCGGGCAATCTTTGTTCGTGCCGCCGGCGCCGCCCATTTACGGTCCCGTCCGGCCGCCGATCATCGCGCCGGCAAATCCGGTGAATTACTCCATCGCACTCGTTAGCGGAGGCGCCGGCCTAACGGACATCGGAGCCAACAACTCCATTTCGAACGCCGACGGGCCGGAAACCGGCTTCATTCTTTCCGGCGCTCCCGTCGGCGCGGCGTACACGTTCAGGGTGACTTCTTCCGGCGGCGGCACGCCGATAACCGGCAGCGGCGGCGTCGACGCCAACACGCCGCAATACGTGCTGGGGATCGACGTCGCGATGCTGCACAACGGCACGCTCACCTATACCGTGCAAGTGACCAGTGGCGGGACAACTTCGGTCATCACGGCGACGACGAATCTGGATCAGACGGCGCCTTCTGGCTACGGCATTTCTGCGCCGAATTCGATCGTTTTGACCGACTTGCATGGCGAACCAATTGTCCCCAACACCGTCGGCGATACGGGGTTCATGTTCATAAACGCGGCACTCGGCGATACTTACAGTTACACCGTGACGTCGTCCGGCGGCGGAATCCCAGTGACCGGCAGCGGGACGGTAACCGGCGCCGCCGTGGGCCCGCGACCGACGTACCCCGGCGAAATCGTGCCCGATTACATGATGTGGGTCCTGCTGGTGACGGACATCAACGTCTCTTCGTTGTCGGCAGGCACGTTGACGTTCTCCGTGACCGTGTCCAACGGCGCCGGCACAGGCATGCCCGCGACCGCGACTTCAACGTTAAGTCAAAGCGGGCCTTTCGATGGTCCCGGGCCGAATGCCCTTGACGGTCCCGCGCCTCCGCCGTTCCACTCTGCTGTGCTCGATTCGTCGCTGTAGCCGCCGCCGGACGAAGCTACTTCTTCCGCTCCTCAATCATCCGCTTAAACTCGGCGTCTTCTTCCGGCGTGAAGCCCCACGTGCCGCGCGGCGTGGCGAAAGGGGCGACCGCGCGAGTCTTGCCGACGTAGATGTTGTGAAGTGAACTGGACGTGACGAAGACCTCGCGGCCGTCGGGCTGCCGCAGCCAGCCCTCCAACTCGCTGTGCGGACGATAGACGATCGTCCGCACGCGGGCGGACTCCAGCTTGCCGGCGGCGACCGCCTTCGCCAGGTTGAAGACGTCCAACTTCCAGCCCAGGCCGGCCACGACGTTTTGCACGCAGGTCAACTCGCCATGCTCGCCGTCCCAGAAGAGGTTCTGGTTGAAGGGACGGCAGGGAATCGTCGCCACAATGACGCCCGGCGCCGAGGACCGCCCTGCCTCGACCAGCCGCCGCGGGTCGTAGAGCCGCACCGCCGGCCGCACGTCGCCGTAATCGGCCGTTGCCAACAGGCGGCGGCCGTTAAGCGACACATACTCGGGGCGGCAGCCGTTGACCGCCGCGTCGTCGTGGATTTCGGCCAGCACGGCAGCATCGAGATTGCCGTCCTTCAATGCCCGCTCCCAATCGAGCTTGTAGATCGTGGCCACCTTGTTGACCGTGTCGCCCAGGAAGCAGCCGAGGTCCGCGTGCCAGCAGAGCCCGGTGGGATGCACGAGGACCGGCTTGCCGTGCCGGGCGAGCGTGATGTCGCGGCCGGTCGGCTTGAGGTCCAACGTGTATTCGCGGATGACGCCCACCCGCGGCTTCGCTTGATAAACGTCGCCGTAAAAGTAAAGGCGGGGCACGGGGCCCCCGCGCAGCGGGTCGGCAGCGGGCCGGTGGAGGCTGACGCCCTGCACCGCGCCGAGCTTGGGATCGCTGACCATGCGCAAGCCGTCAATCGTCGCGTTGGCCGTCCAGTCGGCATCGACCGGCGGCTGGGCGCGCGCAAACCGTGCAAAAGGACGAGCGCAAAAGCCAGCGAAAAGAAAGCGGCGGCAAGTAGAAACTTGGGCGTTCGCATGAAAGGTCCCTTTCCCGACGACGCGGTTATATCAAGCGGCAAGGCTGATCTGCAACCTCTTGGTATGTGTCAAACCTTGCGGCTTCTGCCGGATAGCACCGGCGACGGAGCCGCAAACTCCGCCGACCGCTCCGTCCGCAGCCCGCTTTCCATCGCGGCGGCACTCCCAAGGTGACGATAACACCGATCGTAACAGGGTTGATATTTGTACGTCGTCTGGCGCATTTGACGGGCCTGCGGATTGGCGCGGCGCTAAGACGGGCCGTTTGTGCGTTGCCCGATCAATCGCGGCAAAAAGCCATTGCGGGGGAGCTCGACGTGAAGCGGCTGGCATGGGTCCTAGCATTGGTCCTGATCTGTCGATCCGCGGCCGTGGGGGCCGCGGACCTCGACAGCAGTGGCGGCACGAGCGCTGCGCGGCTGCCGACGCCGCCGGAGAGTGAAATCGTCGTCCCTCCGGCCGGCGTCCCAGCCGCAGGCGCAGTGACAAGTTCCTCCACTGCCATGCCGATTGCCGCCGAGCCCGTCCCTCCACCCGCGCCCAACAACGTCCAACCGGTATTTCGACTGCCGCCGGACACGGGCTACGCCGTCGAGTCCTCGCTTGTCGGTCCGCTGATCGACATCCCGGCCACGTTGACAGTCCTTCCGCCGGCGACTTTTGGAGGACCAGCAAGTCATCCGTTTCGACGATCTGCTCCGCAACGTGCCCAGCGCGGTCAAGGCGGGCGACGATCAATGGCCGGACGCTTTCATCCTTCGCGGATACTTCGTCAATCCGCAGGATTTCCGCAAGGACGGCTTCGTCGATCCCACCATCACGCCGCGCAACTTCGCCAACGTCGATCACGTGGAAATCCTCCAAGGCCCCGACGCGCTGCTCTACGGGCCGTCCCAGCCGCTGGGCACCGTGAACCTGGTTACCAAGCAGCCCGTGGACGCATGGATCGAGCAAGGCAGCGTGCAAGGCGGCAGCTTCGGGCTACAGCGCTACATGATCGACTTCAATCGGCCGCTCTTTGACGACAGCACGTCCGCCGTCCGCGTGAACGCCGCGTATATGCAAGACGACGGCTTCCGCACCTTTGGGTACGACCAGAACATGATGGTTGCCCCGGCGGTGACCTGGGAGCTGGACCGCGACACGACGATCACTTGGGACGGCGAGTTCGTCAGCGACCGCCAGCGCTGGGACACCGGCGTAGCGGCCGTCAACGGCCAGTTGACCCTGCCCGTCAGCCGCTTCCTGGGCGAGCCGACCAACTTCCAGCTCTTTCAGGACTATCGCGAGTCGCTCGTCCTGCGGCACCGCATCGACGCCGATTGGTGTTGGAGCGTGGGCGGCTATTCGCTGTTTTACAATACCGAAGGCACGGCCACGATCCCCACCGCCGACGTGCCAGGCTCGCCCGGCTCGTTCTATCGCAGCGAGCAAGACATCGTGCCATCGAACCAGCAGTATCAATCCGTGATGATCAACCTGGCGGGAACCGTCGAGATCGGCCCCACCGCGCACCATCTGGTCTTCGGCAACGAAGAAGGCTGGTACACTTCCGAGCTCTTCGGGATCACGCGCTCGTCGCCAAGCATTACTCCGCTGATAATCAATGCTTACGCGCCGGTCTACGGGCAGGTTCCGTCGTCGATCCCGCCGGCGGAACTTTATGCCTCCAAGTTCTACCGCGACGACTACGGCTTCTATTTCCAGGATTTGATCGACGTGACCGATCACTGGAAGCTCTTGGCCGGCGTCCGTTACGACCATTCGGACGAAGTCTTTACGCGCGCGGCCGATATCCTGGGAGGTTTTACCTTCGCCCGGGACGTGGATCAGATCGACGTGGCGACGCCGCGCGTGGGCGTCATCTACGAGCCGGTCCCAGGGCAAGTTTCGTATTATGCGACCTGCGCGGCCGGGTTCGATCCGCCCAACAACGGGGGCTATTTCATCAACGGCCCGATCGAGCCGGAATACTCGCAGAACTGGGAAATCGGCGCGAAGCTGAAGCCAACCAGCGGGCTGACGATCACCGCCGCCGCGTTCCACATTACCAAGGAAAACGTCACCGTCGTCCTGCCCGACGGCACCAGTCTCACCCAGGTCGGCGGCGAGCGGAGCAACGGCTTGCAGCTCGCCGCCGTCGGCAAGCTCGGCGATCGCTGGAACCTGCTGGCCAACTACGCCTATACCGACACGCTCATGAGCGACTCGGCCGCCGGCTCGCAAATCAACGGCCAGCGGGCGCTGGGCGTGCCCTACGACTCGGCCAGCATCTGGACGCGATACAACTTGATCGACTGCGACTATCGCACGCTCGGCGTCGGCCTGGGCATGGTCTACGTGGGCCAGCGGCTGGGCGACTACTACTCGCCGCTGGAGTTGCCGAGCTACACCCGCTTCGACGCCGGCTTCTTCTACCGCTGCAAACGGCTGGACGCAAACCTCTATATCGAGAACATCTTCGACAAGGTCTATTACGTCGGCTCGATCAACCAGTTCGAGGTCTTCCCCGGCGCACCGACGACGATCAAGGGACAAGTGGCGCTGAGGTACTAGAAAACACGTTGCGGTTCTTATTCCGCCGCGGACGTGCTTGCCGTCGCAGCGGCGCCGCCTTCGGGCAGAATCTTTTCGATCAGCACGCGCGTGTAGATTTGGCGGTGGCCGGTGCGGCGGCGGAAGTTCTTGCGGCGGCGGAACTTTTGCACGACGAGCTTTGGTCCTTGAACGAGCGAAACCACCTTGGCGGCCACCGTGGCGCCGGCCAAGGCAGGGCGGCCAAGCTGCAATCCGCCATCGTCGCGAATCGCCAGCACGCGGTCGAATACGATCGCCTCGCCGGCGGCCAGGTCGCGGTAGTCGATGTCCAATTCCTGCCCCTCTTCCACCTTGAGCTGCCGGCTGCCGTCTTCGATGATTGCGTACATGGTATTTCTGCGATGTTCGGATTGGGAAACCCCTTAGTTTAGCGGTTTTGAAGTGCCGGTACAAGGGGGTGTGTTTCAAATCATGAAAAGACGCGCGCAAAGCCGCAAAGCCGCAAAGCCCGCAAAGGAACCTTTGCGCCTTTGCGCGAGACTTCCTGCCGCATCCAGCTCAACCACTAGCCCTTGGGTATCCAAGCGGGACCGTCGAAAATGGACCATACAATAGTGGCGCCGGCAAAGCCGGGACTACGAGCGCCGCGTCATCAGCCTTTTGGAAAGGAGATTATGATGAAATGCCTTGCCGCCATCCTTCCCCTCCTCGCCGCCGTCGCCGCGGCCAATGACCTGATGTACCCACCCACTCCGGCTGCGGAAAAAGTGATCAAGATCGACGGCAAAGGCTTCATCGTCAACGGCAAGCGGACCTACATTGCCTCCGGCAGCCTCCACTACGCCCGCGTGCCGCACGAGCTGTGGCGCGATCGCCTGCTGCGGATGAAACGGGCGGGCTTTAACGCGGTTGAAACCTACGCCTTCTGGAACATCCACGAGCCGAAGGAAAACCAGTGGGACTTCACCGGCGACCACGACATCGGCGCGTTTCTGGACACGGCCAAGGAGCTGGGCCTTTATGCCACCGTCCGCGTCGGGCCGTATGCCTGCGCCGAGTGGGATTCGGGCGGTTACCCCGTCTGGCTGAAGTTCAAGCCGCCGATGAAAGTCCGCACCGCCGACCCTCAGTGGCTCAAGTGGAACGACCACTGGTACGACAAGATTCTGCCGATCGTCGCCGCCCGGCAAATCCACAAGGGCGGCAACGTGATCATGGTGCAGCTTGAAAACGAGCATCCGCGCGGCTGGGGCACGGTCCAGGGCGATCCCTACTTCGATCACCTGCGCGAGAAGGCCGTCGCGCTGGGCATCGAGGTGCCGTACTTTTTCAGCGGGCTGAACCACGGCAGCGGTCCTTGGCCGCGGAGCGTCGCCGGCCGCACGACGCCCTGGTTCACCACCGAATTTTGGCCCGGCTGGTTCGATCTTTATGGCAACCTCAACGCCAAGCGGTTCCACGAGGTGGAGCGCGACAACTGGCGGATACTGGCCCACGGCGGCGCCGGCCACAACTTCTACATGCTGCACGGCGGCTCGAATTTCGAGACCTGGAACGACGACAGCGGCGCCGCCAGCTACGACTACGGCGCGGCCATCGGGCAGTGCGGCAACCTGCGGCCGATCTATTACCGGATGAAACGGGCGAATTACCTGGCCCAGCTCCTGCCGGCCATGCGTGATGCCGGGGCGGCGATCGAGTTCGACGGCAACAGCGCCAAGTCGTTCGCCAATGCGCCGATTGCAGTAGACTCCCGTGGTGCGGGCGTCTCGCCTGCCACACAGGCAGCCGGATCGGCCGCACCACACGTGAAGCTCGTTTCCTGTAACGTGCGAATCTTGGGGGCGGCGACACAAGGCAAGACGACCACGCTTGTCGTTTACGGCCCGGCGGGAGAGTCGGGAAAGCTCGATTTCGGCGACAAGCAAGTGAGCGTGCGGTTTCCCGAGAACGGCCCGCAGGAGCAAGAGATTACGGCCGGACAACACAAGGTGCGCGTTGTGGCGGTGAACAGGGCCTTGGCGGATCGCTCGTGGATTGCTGGCGAATACGTTGTCTGCGGCCCTCCCTTCGTCGGATATGTAAGCGGCTTCCCTAGCGACGTTGACGACTTCGGGAAATACAGCAGTTTTATTATCGAGCGGCCCTATGGTGAGCCGTCGTGCGGCAAGATGATTGTCTACGGCGACAAGGTACGGCAGTTCGCGGTCAAGTCGGACCCAACCCTTGATCGCGAGCGTGCCCCGAAGCTTGGGAGCTGGCAAATTCCTCTTGCGCCGCAGGCGGCGACTAACTTCGACGATTCCACTTGGAAGGCGTCGGACGATCCGCAGCAAATGGGGGCCGACGGCGACATTAGCGCCTTTGCCTGGTATCGCGCGACGGTCGAGCTAAAAACGGCTGGGCGAGGCACGCTCGGCTTTAAGGGCAAGGCCGACAACATCGTCGTTATTGTCAACGGCAAGCGCTACAGCGGCGATGCGGAGTTCCTGGCGGGGAAGAACCAGATTGCGGTGCTCGCTTCGCACAGCGGCCGCCAGAAGGCGTTTAACTACCTCGGCACGCTCAACAACTATTACCGCAAGGGCCTGTTTGGCCCCGTGCAACTTGAGATCGGCGACCAGAAGATCGACATCAAGGGTTGGAAGATGCGCGGCGGCACCGGGCCACTTCAGGGCGATTGGCAGTCTGTGGCCGACTCCGGTGGCATCCCTGCCTTCTACCACGCCACGTTCCGGGACGAGCCCGTCCCTGGCCGCATTCTCCGTCTCGTCACTAAATCGCTTTCGCGTGGCACGGCATGGCTCAACGGGCACAACCTGGGCCGCTACCCTGAGAAGATTCCTTGCCCTGGCATGTACCTGCCCGAATGTTGGCTCAAGGACGGCGAGAACACGCTGGTGATTTTCGACGAGACAGGTAAATCTCCCAACGAGGTCACACTGGAAATCGAAAAGGCAGCCAGCCGCGAAGTCATCACCGTTTCCGAGCCGTGCGACGCCTCCGTGCCGCTGGTCGTGCCCAAGGATGAGCCGCCCGCGCCGAAAGTGACGTTCGCCACGAAGGACAACCTGGCCTACAAGAAGCCGGCAGCCGCATCGTCGACGCAGCCCGACAATCCGCCCGAAGCGGCCAACGACGGCGACGCCGACACCCGCTGGTGCGCAGCGGCCGGACGCACGCCGCAGTGGTGGCGCGTCGATCTGGGCAAGCATTACAACTTGACCGGCTGTGAAATCCTCTGGGAGAACGACGGCGCGCACTACCAGTACATCGTGGAAGGCTCGCCCGACATGAAAATCTGGTCCGTGCTCAGCGACCAGCGGCGGACGCGCAGCACGTCGCAGGACCAGAAGCTCGCCTTCCATGCCGCCGGCGTCCGCTACGTCCGCATCACCGTCACCGGCCTTCCGCGTCAGCCGGTCACCTGGGCCAGCATCTGCGAAGTGAAGGTCACCGCCTCACCGTAGGGTGCGTGGAGCACGGGCCTTGGCGAAAACGGTGCGTTACGTGAAGCCGTCCACACATTCGTTACGGTGGAAAGCAGTTTCACCTCCGTGCGCAACGCACCAATTCGCTCGGCTTCACTTCACGCACCCTACAGATTTCGGCTCACACCAGCTTCGCCGTCAGCGCCATCTTCGTGGCGGACAGGGCCTTGGAGACCGGACAGTTCTGCTTCGTGTCTTCGGCCGCTTTCTGAAAGGCAGCGTTGTCCAACCCAGGCACCGCGGCCTCGGTCACCAGCTCGATGAGCGTGATGGCGAAGCCCGCGCCTTGCTGCTCCAAGTGGACCTTGGCCGAGGTCTTCACGCTTGTGGGCACGTGCCCCGCGGAGGAGAGCCCGTGCGCCAGCGCCATCGAGTAGCACGCGGCGTGCGCGGCGGCGATCAGCTCTTCGGGATTGGTCTCCTTGCCGTCGCCGAAGCGGGAGCGAGCCGAGTAAGGCCCCTTGTACGCTCCGCTGCCGAGCTCCAGGCTGCCGCTTCCTTGCTTGAGGTCTCCTTGCCACTGGGCGGACGATGTTCGCACGATCATGATGGTCTCCTTGGGTGGGGTAAATAGACAGACATTATACGGGTGGCACGCTCTGAGCTTCAAGCGAAGGGCGTGGAAATATCGCAAGCACGCCCTTCGCTGTGGCTCAGGGACGTGGCACCCGCAGTTGACGGAAGCCCTCGTTCCAACGACAATTCCAGTATGCGATATCTGCCTGGCAATCATGTTTGGGAGAAACTCCAGTGAACGTTACCATACCCATGGAGCTTGAATTGGCCGTGCGGCGCAGCGCTGATCAACGAAAAGTGCCGGTCGAGCGTTTGGTGCAAGACGCGATTGAATGGTATCTCCAAATTGACCCGGAGTTGCACGACGAAATGGCTGCATGGCAGGAGGTCCGCGACGAAGCGTTCCAAACTGTTGAGGACAGTCTATCGTGAAATACGGCGATCTCTTTTGGGTCGACCTCCCGGACCGCGGCGGTCGCGAGCAACGAGGACGGCGGCCGGCAATTATTTGGCAAGACACGACCGCGTTTGCACGGCTTCCCACCGTCCTGATTATTCCGCCTACTTCCCGCTTGGACGCACTGCGGTTTCCGGCAACCAAACGCGTCGTTCCTACCCCTGTCAACGGATTGACGAGCCCCTCGGTCGCACGGGTCTTCCAGCTTGGCGCGTCGGACGTTCATCGTATCAAAGAGCAGCTCGGCAGGCTGGACGACTCCGACCTGCAGGCTCTGCAAGTTATCACAAAACAACTGCAACGACTCGTGTAGTGCAGGTCCCGGTTGCACGCGGTAACGTGGGTCTTCGTGGAACTCGACTACATTCTAGCGGCTTTTCGGTCGGATTTGAGCAGTTGACTGCCACCGTGCTTTCAACGACAATTCTTGTATGCGCATTTTGCCCGCCGCAATCGCCGTTTCGATATTGATCGCCGCGCCGCCGGGCTTTTTGCTGGCGAATGACGCCGTTGACTTCAATCGCGACATTCGCCCGATCCTTTCCCGCAACTGCGCGGCCTGCCACGGCCAAGACGAGAAGCAGCGGCAGGCCGGGCTGCGGCTGGACGTGCGGTCCTCCGCAGTCGCCGTACACGACGGCAGCCAGGCGATCGTGCCGGGCAATGCGAAGAAAAGCGAGTTGGTTCGCCGCGTTTCCACCAACGACGCGGACGAGAGGATGCCGCCGTCCTCGACGGGCAAACGGCTTACGGCAACGGAGATCGATCAGCTTTCTCGCTGGATCGGCCAGGGCGCGGTTTACTCGCCGCATTGGGCCTACGTCAAGCCCGTACGTCCGGCCGTTCCGCCGGTGCATGACGCGGCCTGGCCGCACAACGACATCGACCGCTTCCTCCTGGCGCGGCTGGAGCAGGAGAAGTTGCGGCCATCGCCCACGGCCGATCGCAACGTGTTGATTCGCCGGCTGGCGTTGGACCTGACCGGGCTGCCGCCAACCGTCGCGGAGGTCGATGCCTTCGTACACGACAAGGACCCGGCCGCCTACGAGAAGCTCGTCGATCGGCTGATGGCGCGGGAGACGTTCGGCGAGCATTGGGCGCGGATGTGGCTGGACCTCGCCCGCTATGCCGACTCGGCCGGCTACGTCTCCGACGTGCCGCGGACGATCTGGGCGTATCGCGATTATGTGATCCGCGCGTTCAACTCCGACAAGCCGTTCGACCGCTTCACGATCGAGCAAGTCGCCGGCAACCTGCTTCCCAATCCGACCGAGGAGCAGCTCATCGCCACGGCCTTCCACCGCAACACGCAGACGAACAACGAAGGCGGCTCCGACCGCGAAGAGTACCGCAACGTGGCCATCGTCGATCGCGTCAACACGACGATGTCGGTCTGGATGGGCACGACGATGGCCTGCTGCCAGTGCCACGACCACAAGTACGATCCCATCACGCAGAAAGAGTATTTCCGCCTCTTCGCAATCTTCAACAACACGGAAGACGCCGACCGCGAGGACGAACACCCGGTGCTCTCCTTCTACACCGAGCGGCAAAAACGCAACGCGCAGACGCTGCAAGAGGAAATCGCCGCCTTGGAGCCGCAGGTGCCGGTCGAAGAAAGAACGCCGCCGCCGAGTCCTCGCCCGGCAAAGCCGCCGGGCAAGAAGAAAGCGAAGAAGCCGCCCGTCATTGCCGCAGCCGCCAGCGCAGTCAGCGCGACGGCTCCAAGCGCGACGGCCACGCGCGTCACTCGCACCAAGCCGCCTATGAGCGAAAAAGGCAAGCGGCTTCTGTCGCTCAAAGCGGAGCTGGCCGCCATTAGTCCGGCCACCGTGCCGATCCAGCGGGAGCTGCCGCCGGGCAAGCGCCGCAAGACGTATATCGAGTATCGCGGCAACTTTCTGGACCGCGGCCCGGAAGTGACCGAAGGCCTGCCTGCCGCGTTCCACCCGCTCCCCAAGGACGAGCCGGTCAATCGCCTGACGCTGGCCAAGTGGCTCGTCGCCCGCGACAATCCGCTCACGGCCCGCGTGTTGGTCAACCGGCTGTGGGAGAAGATCTTCGGCGTCGGGATTGTCGCCACGAGCGAGGATTTCGGCACGCAAGGCGAATTGCCGTCGCACCCGGAGCTTTTGGATTACCTGGCGACCGAGCTTGTCGCCTCCGGATGGGACATGAAGCACATGATCCGCATAATGGTCACGTCGGCCGCCTACCGGCAATCGTCGGTCGTCGCGCCGGAGCTGCGCGAGCGCGATCCGGACAACCGCCTCTTGGCCCGCGGTCCGCGCTTTCGCCTCGATGCCGAAGCGATCCGCGATCAGAGCCTGGCCGTGAGCGGCCTCTTGAGCCCGAAAATGTTCGGCCCGGCGGTGCGACCCTTGCAGCCTTCGTTCGGGCTGACGGCGGCGTTCGGCAAAACGATGGATTGGCAAACCAGCACGGGCGAGGACCGCTACCGCCGCGCGATCTACACGGCATGGCGACGTACGAACCCCTATCCCTCGATGGTCACATTCGACTCGCCCAGCCGCGAGGTGTGTTCCCTGCGGCGGACGCGGACCAACACGCCGCTGCAGGCGCTGGTGACACTGAACGATCCGGTCTATGTGGAAGCCGCGCAGGCCCTGGCGCGGCGGTTGGTGCAGGAGGGCGGGCCGACCGCGGCTGGCAAGGTCCGGTACGCCTTTCGCCTGTGTTTAGCCCGCGCGCCCAGCGGCGAGGAAACGGCCCGGCTCGTCGCGCTTTATGAAAAGTCGCAGGACCGTTTCGCTGCCCGTGCAGGCGATGCGCGGAAGCTCGCCGGCGAGCCGCAGTCCGGCCCGGCCGACGCCGCACAAGTGGCCGCATGGACCGCCGTAAGCAACGTGTTCTTGAACCTCGACGAATTCCTCATGAGGCGCTGAAATGGATCCGCGGCTTGAGCTCTTACAAACGGTCACTCGGCGGCAGTTCCTCGGCCTGTCGTCGTTCTCCCTGGGCGCGATGGCGATGGCTTCCTTCGCCCGCGCGGACACGACCGAATCGAACGAGCGGTCCGCCGCCCTGCTCAATCCGCTCGCCCCAAAAAAGCCGCACTTCGCGCCTAAGGCGAACCGCGTGATCTACATCCATCTCACCGGCTCGCCGCCGAACCTCGACTTGTTCGACTACAAGCCGGAGCTCGTCAAACGCGACGGCCAGCCTTGCCCGGACGAGTACACCAAGGGCAAGCGGTTCGCCTTTACCAGCGGCACGCCCAAGCTGCTGGGCACGCGGCACAAGTTCGCGCCACGGCCCGTTTTCCTCTTCCTGCGATGCTGGGGGCATGTGGTTTTCCGACGCCGTGCCGCACCTGGCCGGAGTGGCCGACGAGTTGTGCTTCGTTCACTCCATGTACACCGACCAGTTCAACCACGCTCCGGCCGAGCTTTTGGTCTTCACCGGCTCGCCGCGGCCGGGCCGCCCATCGATGGGCGCGTGGACCACCTACGGCCTGGGCACCGAGAACCAGGACCTGCCCGGCTTCATCGTGCTCATCTCCAGCGGCACGCAGCCCAACGGCGGCAAGAACTCGTTCGGCTCCGGCTTCCTGCCGTCGGTCTATCAAGGCGTGCAGTGCCGCTCCAAGGGCGATCCGGTGCTTTACGTCTCCGATCCGCCGGGCATGGACCGCGAGCTTCGCCGCATGACGTTGGACGCCTTGCGCGACTTGAACCAGATCGAGGCCCAGCGGATGGGAAACCCGGAGACGATCACGCGCATGTCGCAGTACGAGCTGGCCTTTCGCATGCAGGTCTCGGTGCCGGAAGTGATGGACATTTCCCGCGAGCCGCGGCACGTGCTGGAGGACTACGGCGCGCAGCCCGGCGCGAGCAGCCTGGCGAACAACATCCTCTTGGCCCGGCGGCTGGTGGAAAAAGGCGTGCGGTTCGTGCAGCTTTTCGATTGGGGCTGGGATTTCCACGGCACGAACCCGGCGGAGGACATCGGCGAAGGGCTGACGGTGAAGTGCCGCACGATGGACCGCCCGATCGCCGCCCTAATCAAGGACCTGCGGCGGCGCGGGCTGCTGGACGATACGCTGGTGGTCATCGGCGGCGAGTTCGGCCGCACGCCCTTCCGCGAAGGCCGCACCGCCGCCAGCAAAATTCTCGGCCGCGACCACTATCCCGACTGCTACACGATGCTACTGGCCGGCGGTGGCGTGAAGCGCGGCTTCTCCTACGGCGAGACGGACGAACTGGGCTTCAACGTCACCAAGGACAAGGTCCACGTCCACGACCTGCAGGCGACGATCATGCAGCTCTTGGGCTTCGATCACACGCGTCTGACCTACCGCTTCCAAGGCCGCGACTTCCGATTGACGGATGTGGAAGGGCAGGTCGTGAAGGAAATTCTGGCGTAACGGCGTCCTCGACGTCCTTCGATATTCGGGGTATACTAACATCGGGTTGCCGGTTGAAAGGAAGATCAATGATCAAACGCATTGAAATCGACCCCCGCCGCTGCGGAGGCACGCCGGTTATCATGGGCACGCGGATTCCCGTATCGGTTCTGCTAGATGAGCTTTCTAGCGGGGAAACCTGGGATTCGCTTCTTTCGGGATACCCCGAGTTGACTCGCGAAGACATCCAGGCGGCGCTGCAATTTGCCAAGGCCGCCGTGGAGCATACTGAAATCGTTCTTGCCGGAGCTGAGTAAGTCGCTCCATGAGGTTGTACCTCGACCAGATGTTTCGTATTGAGCTCGCGGAAGAACTGCGGGCACTGGGACACGATATCGTCAGAACGTCCGAGGTTGGACAGGCCGTCGCAGATGACCTCGATATCCTGCAATTCTCAACCCAGGAGGATCGAACGTTAGTCACGCTTGACGAGCATTTCGGCGACTGGGTGATTCTGCCGTTGGGCAGACATCCAGGCGTGATTCGCATAAAAGCGAATCCGACGACCACGGCCAATGTTGCCGCATTGCTTCTGCCGTTCCTTACGCAGCATTAGCAGGACGAATTCCGTGACCATCTGATTATTATCTCGCGTTCTTCGCAACGTTGGATCAGAACGTCGACCGACTAGTAAAGGGTGCGGTCCATTACGTTGCATCCGCCATCGGGACCGCGCTTCCCACCCCCGGCAGCGGCAGCTTGGCCGCACGGAACAGGTCGGCCAGCGCACGCGGGGCGTGGACGGCGCCGAAGCAAAAGATCGGCGTGACCAACAAGCCCCAGTAGCGGTTGAACTCCTGCCCCACGATTGAAAACGCGGCGATGTAAATGGCGGCGGCCAGCGTGATCCGCCGCCCCCAGGCGGTCTGCCAACTGGCGAAGCCGACGATGGCCAGCACGAAGTAGATCACCGTGATCCAGACCGGCAGCAGCACCAGGCACGAGTTCATCTGCGCGGTCCCGATCACGAACGTCAGCCCGCCGAAGCGGAACCAACTGCCATGGGAGGCGGCCGCGGCGGTGATCAGTTGGCTCACCTTCCAGCAGTGCGCGGCGTAATAAGCCACCCAGCCGGCAAGACCCGCGAGCCACACGGCCGACTCTTTCGGCCGCCGCTGGCAAAGTGCGATCGCCAGGCCGAGCAGGCAGTACGGCAGCGCCAGCTCGCGGAAGAAGAGCGCGGCCAGGCCCATCGTCGCGCCCAGGAAGCGCAAGTTTACGCCGTAGGCCGCCAGCGACATGCCGATGAAAACGCCCGACCAAATCTCCGACAGCACGAACACGTTGCCTTGCAGGCACGGTATCACGGGCGCCACCAGCAGCACGGTCAGCGGCATGGCCATGCGGTAGACGTTGGGCTCTTCCCGCGCGGCTGCCTCGAACGACATCAAAAGCATGGCGATGGCGGCGGCGACGAGCGCCAGCCGGGCGAGCATCGCATCCGGCATCATGCCGATGAACCACATCGGCAGCGGCGTCCGCCAGTTGAAGACGCTCGCCGTGGGATAGCCCAGCGTCGTCAGCTCTTCGGCGGCGACCTGGTAGTAATTCTCGCCGGCATGGATCCGCTGCACTTCCGTCATGTAGAGATGGACATCGCTGGTGCGGTCCTTCTCCTGCTCGCGGACATCGGAGACTTCCGGCGCCGCGGCGCCTTCCACAGCCCAAGGCACAGCAGCAAGGCAATGGCGGCCAGCACGCCGCGGGCCTGCCAGGTGGAAAGCCCGGCGAAGCGGCTGACGGCAGGATCGGTGGCAGGCGTTGTGGTGGACATGGCGATTGTATCGGTTGGTTCGCGCGTCAAGTGGAACGCGGTGTATGCAGGCGAGAAAGTCTAGCTTATAGTAGCACGCACGCTCCGCGTGCCGTCCGCTAAAGATATCGTTCGCACACAACACGGTTGGCAACATCGCGGCGAGCGCAAAGCGGACGGCATGGACCCGCAAGCGGGTGCCCCAGCGTGCCTGCTACCTTGGAGACCTGATGAAGCAGTACGAAATCCTGGTCCTGGTCGGCGCCTCCTTCCTGGCCGGCGCGGTGAACGCGGTGGCGGGCGGCGGCACGCTGCTGAGCTTTCCCGCCTTGATCTTCGCCGGCCAGTCGCCGCGCTTTGCCAACGCCACGAACACCGTCGCCCTCTGGCCCGGCGCGCTGAGCAGCTTCTGGGCCTACCGCAGCGAGCTGGGCCGCCATCGCCGCGAGATCGTCTGGCTTTCCGTGCCCAGCGTGCTGGGCGGCGTGCTGGGCGCGTGGCTGATGATCGTCACCGACGACAAAACTTTCGACTTTCTCGTGCCCTACCTGATCCTGCTGGCGACCGGGCTGCTCATCCTGCAAGGGCCCTTGGCCCACTTGCAGCGGCGGCTGATGGGCACGGCGGCGAGCACTCCGAAGGAGAGCAAAGGGGACAGTCCCGTTTTTGCTGATACAAAAACTGGGACAGTCCCCGGCCCGACCTTCGCCCGCCATGCGACGCCGCTCCGCTGGGCGGTCGTGCTCTTCTCGCAGTTTCTCGTCGGGGTTTACGGCGGCTACTTCGGCGCGGGCATCGGCATCCTCATGCTCGCCGCCTACGGCATCCTCGGCTTCACCAACATTCACGAGGCCAACGCCATCAAGAACCTCAACGGCATGTTCATCAACGGCATCGCCGCGGCGCTCTTCGCCCTGCGCGGCCTGGTCGATTGGCGGCTGGCCCTGATCATGGCCGTCGGCGCGATCGTCGGCGGCTACCTCGGCGCCGGTTTCGCGCGGCGGCTCGGACAGAAGAACGTCCGCCGCCTCATGATTCTCATTGGTCTGGGACTGACGGTGGCGATGTTTTTCAAGCGACCGTAGCGTTTGGATCTTGGAAGGTCGGGTGCGGAGTACAAAGTACACAGTACGCAGTATCGAGTACTCGGAATTGAGCCGCTCAACCTCAGCGCCGATGACTACGAACTGGATCCTGAGCGCTGCGAACTTTGTACTGTGTACTGAATACTGAATACTGCGAACTGTGTACTGAATACTGGATACTGCGAACTGTGTACTGATCACTCCCCGCCTTGCATATAATTGCACGTCCGTTATCCTGTTTTCTCCACCACCTTGCGTCTTGGGAGGCCGTCTCATGTTGATGCGAAAACTTGGCTCGTCGGGCATTGATGTTTCCGCGGTCGGCTTCGGCGCGTGGGTCACGGGGGCCTGGATGTGGGGCGGTGCCGACGACGAAAAGTCGATCGCCGCCATCCATGCCGCGCTCGACCACGGCATCAACCTCATCGACACCGCCCCGGTCTACGGCTACGGGCACAGCGAGCAGGTCGTCGGCCGCGCGGTCCAGGGCCGCCGCGACCAGGTCGTGCTGGCCACCAAATGCGGCCTGATTTGGGACCGCGAGGAGGGCACGATGTTCTTCTACGCCGACGATAAAGGCGCTACGCTCCGACCCGTCGACAAAAAAATATATAAAAACCTTCGCCCGGCGTCGATCCGCGAGGAAGTCGAGCGGAGCCTGCGGAACCTCGGCACGGACCGCATCGACCTGCTGCAAACGCACTGGCAAGACCCCAGCACGCCGCTGGCCGAGACGGTGGCCGAGCTGCAGCGGTTGAAGCAGGAGGGCAAAATCCGCGCGATCGGCGTCTCGAATTGCAAGTTGGAGCATCTAAAGGCCTACGGCCCGATCGACTCCGACCAGGAGAAGTTCAGCCTGCTGGACCGCGGCATCCAAGACAGCGGGATGATTGCCTGGTGCCGCGAGAACGACGTCGCCGTGCTGGCCTACTCGCCGCTCTCCAACGGCCTGCTCACCGGCAAGCTGAGTCCGGACCGCCAGTACAATCCGGGCGATCTGCGGAAGGCAAACCCGCGCTTTCAGCCCGACAACGTCGCGCGCATCAACGGCCTATTGCAGCAGCTTGAGCCGATCGCGCAGCGGCACGGCGCGACGATGGGGCAGTTGGTCATCGCCTGGACCGCCGCGCAGCCCGGCATCACCTGCGTGCTTTGCGGCGCCCGTGATGCGGAGCAAGCGATCGAAAACACCGCAGCCGGCTCGATCGAACTTTCGGCGGAGGAAGTGAAGACGATTGGGGAACTGATTCGAGCGTGAAGGAAGTTCGCGGCGATAGGTCGTCGTCGCCATTAGGCCAAAAGCAGACAATGATTATTGCCCTGACGCATCCGTCGCATTTGTGGCGCTATGAGAGACACCGTGATCCGGATTGTTCGGGAGGTAATAGCACGATTGTCCGAGGATTTTTGTTAGTACTTGGCTTTCCTTGAAGTTCTGGGTCGCAAGGTTGCGATAATCCCGGCTGTCCACGGCGATTAGCGCGTCGGCGAGAAGACGGCATCCGGTACGATAATTCAGCAGAATCGCCGGATCGTGCATGGCCTCTGCGATGACTTTCGAGAACTGTTTCAATTCCTCCGTAAGCATACTTTCGTCCAGGCCGTCAATTGCTTTCTTAATCGCCATGAATGTTTCGCGGTGCTCCACAAAGAAATCGTCCACGTTGCACGCCTTGTTCGACGATTTACAATTGGGGGTTTTCCACACGTAATTGCCGTCTCGCCGCCGGTGGTGTCCGGTCTTTCCCCAATGGCATCGCGTACCGTCAGCGAGCGGTGAATCGCAGTGGGCATCGACTGCGCTTGTCCCGACTCTCAGCAGCAGCCGCAGCGAAGCCTCGGCACGTCGGGTGCGATCTTCTTCGCTCTTGCCCAGTGTTTGGATTAAACTGAACGCCCACGTGCGCTTTTCATGGTGCTGAGGAGGCAGCACATGAGCGACGTAGTTAAGGAGACTTTCAACACTCTTGAGCTCGCGCAGCTTTCGGAGGTAGTATTCGGCTTGTGCAAGGATTACATTCCCGTATTCGACCTTGGAATAGCTGGATGAGCCCTTCCAAGAGAAAAGCGAAAGCAACCACTTGAGACGCGGCCGGAGCGTTTCGCCTTTGTGATAACAGCAGTGAATTGAGGTATCAAGGAACAGCTCGGTCGAAGCCGGACGATGCGATTCATCCAATCTCACGAAAGACATCAATTCCGCTCCGCATGAGATCCAATGCAATGTCCTTCGCCGCCTGATCGCCCAAGTCGGGATCGTCGTGCAACTTCGACAAGACCGACGAGATGGCGTCAAGCTGGTCGGGTCCGAACGATTCGGCCGCCGAATCACAGAACGCGACTTGCAATACGTTGACGATTTCCTCGAACGGTTCGGAGTCAGGGTTTCCCTCCAAAAGCTCCCACAGCGACCGGAGTTGATGCCTTATCTCTGCTAGCGCGTTAGCCTTGTGGATCGGATCGTCGCCAACGACTCTAAGACTCTCTAACGCATCGCGGCACGCCTGCAGGTAGAGCCTCCTCTTCTTAAGCGCCCTTTGCGGGATCGAATGTGGTACGCCCAACGGTGCGGATACCGATGCGTCCGAAGAACGGCGTCTCGACGCGCCGGTGGATCGACTGCCGACAGTTTCGAGTCCCGGCGCCGAACGGTCGCCCGATACCGATTCAAACTCAATCGCAACCGGTGCGGCCACTTGACTTCCCAGCGAAGGGCCTTGGCCTGTACAATCATCGCCGTTCATAATTCGCTAGCCTCCGCAAGAATTGCTTCGGAAATTGCTTGGAATTCCCTTGTGGATTCTTCGATGAATTTGCATGGGGTGAGTTGGTCAGGATAGGGCGCCTCCTCAACATAAGCATCGAGGTCGAGCATGATACCGAGCTGAGGGAAGGTCTCTATCGCCTTCTTGGCCTTAAGTTGCTGGATGAGCACCTTCCTCTGTTCCTTTGAGTGTTTGTGCGGTCTTTCCTTGGCCGCCGCAATCAGACTTGGCGCGAGGTGGATTTGCTGCTCAAAGGGCGTGGCGGCGACGCGGACCATTTGATTCGATCGGCCGATCACTACGCTGTGAGATAGATAAGAAAGATCTCCAAGAGTCTGCAGGTTTTTGGATGGGGAAAAGAACGACATCTTGCTAATCCGCGCGGACGCATCTTCGAGCGAATCTGTCGCAAACAACGTCCAAAGACGGAAACCGATTCGCGGGAACGAATCGACTTCCAGTGTTTGGACCACAACTTCAGAAAACTCTTCGGCAATCGCCGCAAACGCTCCGAAAGAAAGCAAGTCGGCGACGTCCTTGCTCTGGGATTGTGTTAAGTCCAGTTGGGTGGGGGAGTAACTGAATACTAGGTTCTGATCCTCGTTGAGTATGTGGCATCCATTGAGATCGACGGATCTCACGGCCCATTCCTTTTCGCCTGCCAGCTTTCGGGCTGCGCGGCCGCAACGATCCCAATACAACTCGCCCGAGTCGTATCGGAGCTCGAAGACCATCCTGTGCCGTATACCTGTGCTCGACTGAACAACTGACGTCATTCCTGCACCCCGGAGACTCAAAGCGCCTTACTGCTTATTGTAGATTATAGTAGCCCTTAACCCCACCTTCAAGATGATATCACTTCGTTTCCCCCAGCTTCGTCGCATCGACGAACTTGTACTCCCCTCCGCTCTGCTTGGCCAGCTTCTCCATGAAGCCGTGTTCGAGCTTGTGGTCCTCGCCGAACTGCACGGTATTGATGATGATGCCCGGGCCGATGCGGTCGATCCGCTCCAGCTCGCGGTCGGTGAGCTTGGGATCGTCGCCGTCGCTGAGCAGGAAGATCACGTCGGGGTGCATGCGGATGGCCATGGAAAGTGCGGCGGCATGGTCGGTGCCGCCGTCGCCGGAGATCGTGGAAAGGAACTTCTTCACCTCCTCGCGGTTGGCCTCGGTGCCGAAGGCCAACTGCCCGTTGGGGCCGGCCGGGTTGAACTTCTTCGGCCGCTCGTTGTAGACGATGAGCTGGAACTGGTGGAGGTCGTCGATCTTCTCGATGCTGGCCAAGATTTCCGCCTTGGCGGCGGAAAGCACCTTGCCGTCGGTGCTGCCGGAGCGGTCCAGCACGTAGACGATCTTCGAGCCTTCGCCCTTGATGCCGAAGAGCGAGACCTGGGCCTTTTCGCCCGGCGAAATCACGAGCGGCTTCCTGGCCGCATTATCCTTCTTCGGCTCCTCCGCACGGGCGGCCGAAGCGCAGCAAGCGGCAACCGTGCAGAGGGCCAAAAGACGCGACAAGCGGAATGGCGACATCTTCATGATCCTTGTGATGGCGGTTGAAGTGGTAATCGTAGGCCGGAACAAGCGCAGCGAAGTTCCGGCATAAATCGCCCCATGCCGGAACTTCGCTGCGCTTGTTCCGGCCTACATCCCTTGTTCAGTCTATGCCCGGCCGCGCGCGGCGTCAAAGCGCGAAACTCGTCTACGCAATTCGACCGCATTCGCATATAATAAAGAGGTCACAATCGAGTCGGAGCATCCACCTTGCAGATCGTCAAGTATCCTCATCCCGCGTTGACGCACAAGTCGCGGGAATTGAAGCGCGTCGATGCCGAGCTGCGCAAAATGATCGCCGAGATGTTCGAGCTGATGTACGCGCACAAGGGCATCGGGCTGGCGGCCAACCAGGTCGATTTGCCTTATCGCGTCTTCGTTCTCAACGTCAGCGGCGAGGCGGCCAACAAGGACCAGGAGCTGGTGTTCATCAACCCCACGATCCTCCGGCAAAGCGGCAACGTCGAGGCCGAGGAGGGCTGCCTAAGCTTCCCCGAAATCTATGCCCCGGTGCGGCGGAGCGAGCACGTCGTCGTCGCGGCCTACGACCTTTGCGGCAACGAGCGGCACTACGAGGCGGACGGACTCTTCGCGCGGGCGATGCAGCACGAGTACGACCACATCGACGGCATGCTCTTCATCGACCGCCTCAGCCCCAGCCACCTGGCGAACATCCGCGACGACCTTTTGGAGCTGGAGATCGAATACAACGGCGCTCGCCAGCGCGGCGCGATCCCCGACGACCAGCAAATCGCCGCCCGATTGAGTGAACTGGAAAGGCTGCGAACGTAAAGGGCAGGGAGCACGAAGCAGGGAGCTGGGAGTAAGCGACTTGCGAAATCGACTCGATTGTCCACCTTCTCCCCTCATTCCACCCGCTCCCCGCTTCCCGCTTCCCGCTCCCTGCTCCATGCCCGGTCGAACCATTGCCATCGGCGACATCCACGGCTGTTCGGACGCCTTGCAGGCCGTCCTGGGCGAGATCCGCCCGACGGCCGACGACACAATCGTCACGCTTGGCGATTACGTCGATCGCGGGCCGGACTCCTGCGGCGTGCTGGAAACGCTCATCGCCCTGCAAAAACGAACGAACCTTGTGCCGCTGCTGGGCAATCACGACGAAGTGATGCTGGCCGTCTGCCGCGGGCATACGTACTTTCCGGAATACTGGTACAACTTCGGCGGCGACGCGACGCTGGCCAGCTACGGCGTCTCCGAGCCGAGGCGCGTCCGCCGGTCGCATCTTGAGTTCCTCGACAAGTGCAAATTGTTCTTCCAGACCCGGCGGCACTTCTTCGTTCACGCCAACTACGACCCGGAGCTGCCTTTGAACGAGATGCCGCGGAAGATGCTGCTTTGGAAATCGCTCAAGGACTACGTGCCCGCGGCCCACGTCTCCGGCAAGACGGCCATCGTGGGACACACGTCGCAAAAAAACGGCGAAGTCCTCGACCTGGGCCATCTCCGCTGCATCGACACCTGGTGCTTCGGCGAAGGCTGGCTCACCGCGCTGGACATTAAGACCGGGCGGATTTGGCAGGCCGACAAGAGCGGGAAGTTGCGGAAGTAACGCCGCACAATCACTACGACCTGCGCAATCGCGCACACTTTGCGCCGTGATCGCGCCCACCCGCTGCAATCGACGGCTGCTCCAATTACAATAAGAGTTGGCAGTTCGAGCCGTTATTGATCCTTTGCGAGGTGCGCATGTTTCGTGACAAAAAAGTGGTCGTCGTAATGCCCGCATACAATGCCGCGCGGACGCTGAAGCGCACTTACGACGAAGTGATGGAGCAGGGCATGGTCGATCTGGTGATCGTCGTGGACGACGCCAGCCGCGACGAAACGACGGCCGTCGCCCGCACGCTGCCCAACACGATCTCCCACGTCCATGAGGTCAATTCCGGCTACGGGGCCAACCAGAAGACCTGCTACCGGCTGGCGCTGGAGGCCGGGGCCGACATTGTGATCATGGTCCACCCGGACTACCAGTACACGCCGCGGCTGATTCCCGCGATGGTGGCCATGATCGCGTCGGGCCTTTATCCCTGCGTGCTCGCCTCGCGCGTGCTGGGCCGCCATGCCGTCAAGGGCGGCATGCCGATCTGGAAATACTTCTTCAACCGCGTGTTGACCTGGGCCGAAAACGGCATCCTCGGCACGAAGCTTTCCGAGTACCACACCGGCTACCGCGCCTTCAGCCGGGAACTGTTGGAGCGGCTGCACCTGGACGCCTGTTCGGACGACTTCGTTTTCGACAACCAGGTGCTCGCCCAAATCGTCTGGCTGAACGAGATCATCGCCGAAGTGAGCTGCCCGACGCGATACGAAAAGGAATCCTCCTCGATCAATTTCCGCCGCAGCGTCGTTTACGGGCTCGGCTGCCTGCACACCGCGATGGTCTTTCGTCTTTGCCGCTGGGGCATGATGACGTCGCCGATGTTTCCAAAGTAGGTCCATCTTGCCGAGATGGACTATTGCGGCCGCATCCCTCGAAAGAGCCGGAGCTTACAAACACCGGCGGCCGCATAAGTCCATTCCGGCAGAAAGGACCTACAGCACCGTCAGCGACGGCATCATCGGCCGCGTGCGGTGCGCGCGGGCGAGATTGCTCACCAGCTTGTGCGGCAGGGCTTCAAGATACAATCGCGTCGGCTCGTGATCGAACGAAGCATAGACACGGCCTTCGTCGCCCAGCACGCGAAGCTGCGTGTCCAGCGGCACATCGCCCAAGATCGGCACCTGCATTTCCGCCGCCCGGCGTTTCGCCCCGCCGGAGCCGAAAATCTCGTGCCGCGCGCTGCACGAGGGGCAAATGAAGAAGCTCATGTTCTCGACCATGCCCAACACATCGATCTGCAGCTCGCGGAACATGGTGATCGCCTTGGTGGCGTCCAAGAGAGCCACGTCCTGCGGCGTGCAGACGACCACGGCGCCGCTCGCCTTGACGAACTCCCGCAGCGAGAGGGCCACGTCGCCCGTGCCCGGCGGCATGTCGACGATCAGGTAATCGAGGTCGCCCCACGCCACGTCCTGGACGAACTGCCGCACGGCGTGATGGATCATCGGCCCGCGCCAAATCACGGCCTTGTTCGCCGGCACGAGCATGCCCATCGAGAGCAGCTTCACGTCCGCGACCTCGATCGGCTCGATCTTGCCATCCAGCAGCCGCGGCGAATCGTTGACGCCGAAGAGATGGGCGACGCTCGGCCCGTACACGTCGGCGTCCATCAGGCCCACCTTGGCGCCGGATCGGGCGAGTCCGCAAGCGAGATAGGCGGCGATGGAGCTTTTGCCCACGCCTCCCTTGCCCGCTCCGACGGCGATGACACTCTTGGCGGTCAGGCCGAGCTGGCCCATCGGCTCGGCAGGGCGGCGGTGCTCTTCGACGGTCACCTCGATCGTCTGGCCGGGAAAACGGCTCCGCAGCATGGCCGCCAGCTCCTCGCCGATTTCGTTCCACAGCGGCGCGGCCCAGGTCGTCAGCCCGAGCGTGACGGAAAGCTTGCCGTTGCCAAGCTCGATGCGGTGGAACTGCTGAAGCTGCATCGCCCCGCGGCCGGTTTCAGGGTCCTGAAATCCGGAGAGGGCGTTTTTTACGGCGGGTTCGGTGAAAGGGGTAGGCATCGAGCGTCAGCTTGCGGGAAAAAGGATAAAGGATGAGAGATGAGAGATGAAGGCGTGTTCCCTTATCTCTCATCCCTTATCTCTTATCTCTCGTCCTTCATGCAGCCGCCTATTCTACGATCCTCGCGGCGGCCAGGGTAGTGTCGCCCAAATCTGCTCGGCCAGTGTCTGCTCCGGCACGGGCACGCTGGCGATATGCCGTGCCGCCAGCCGAGCTAGCGGCGCTAGTTTCCGCGGCGAGGTCAGGAAGTGGACCGCTCCCGCCTCGCGCAGCAGCCATTCGTACCGCGCAAGATCGCGGTCGGCGACTACCAACGCGCGGGCGAGCGGGAAATCGCGGTCCAGCCAGATTAATCGCTGCAAAAGCTCGGCCAGGTTTTCGCGCCTGACCTCGGCGATCACCATCGAACCGGGCGATTCCGCCAAGGCCGTCCACGCTTCCGCCAGCCGCCGGCATTCCCACAAGCGGACGCCCGAATCGGCCATTTCCACGCGCAGCGCGGCCGACCACTCGCCCGTTCTTTCGCACACAATCAGCCGCGCGACGGGCGGGGTCTGCGGCGGTGGCGGTGATTCTTCGGGGAGGGTCATGCTCGGCATTTGGCTCTACTTGCGCAGCGCCTCTTGTTATACTATAGCGATGCAGCCGACTACAGGGTGGCACGTGCCACCCGGCGAACTTTCCCTGCACTCCCAATAGCATTTAAATGACCGACGCCGCTCCCCTTTCTCAGCTTTCGCCCGGCACGCACCGCATCGGCTGGATTGGCACAGGCGTGATGGGTTCGGCCATGTGCGCGAACCTGATGCGGGCAGGGTTCGCCGCCACGGTGTACAACCGCACGCGGGCGAAGGCCGAGCCGCTCGTGGCCCAAGGCGGACGCTGGGCCGATTCGCCGCGGCAGTTGGCCGCCGAGTGCGACGCAATCTTCAGCATCGTCGGTTATCCGGCCGATGTCCGCGAAGTCATCCTCGGCCGCGACGGCGCCCTGGCCGGATGCCGCGCGGGCTCGTTCCTCATCGACATGACCACCAGCGAGCCGACGCTGGCCGTGGAGATCGCCCGCGAAGCGTCGGAACGCGGCGTGTACAGCGTCGATGCTCCGGTTTCCGGCGGCGACGTGGGCGCCCGCGAGGGGCGGCTCTCGATCATGATCGGCGGCGACGCCCGTGCCGTGGCCGCGCTGCAGCCGTGCTTCGAGGCGCTGGGCAAGACGATCGTCCACCACGGCGGTCCCGGCGCGGGGCAGCACGCCAAGATGGTCAACCAAACGCTCATCGCCTCTTGCATGATCGGCCTTTGCGAGGGCATGCTGTACGCGGCCAAGGCGGGATTGGAGCCCAGCAAGGTGCTGCAATCGACTGGCGGCGGCGGGGCGTCGAGCTGGTCGCTGCTGAACCTTGGGCCGCGAATGCTCAAGGGCGACTTCGCTCCCGGTTTTTTCATCGAGCACTTTCTCAAGGATTTGGGCATTATACTTTCGGAGTCGCGGCGGATGGAGTTGATGATGCCCGGCACGGCGCTGGTGGAGCAACTTTATCGCGCAGGCGGCCGCCCAAGGCCACTCCCGCGACGGCACGCAGGCCCTGCTCTTGGCCCTTGCCGAAATGAACGACATCCAGTGGAAAACGTCCGAAGTCCATTAACAACCCCATCCACCTTGTGTGGATGGTGAAGGAGGTTGAACAGCTAGCTAGAAATACGACAAAAGGCAGGCCCCATCCAGCTTGTCTGGATGGTGAATACGGCTGCCCAGCTACGACACGCTGGCACGGCGGCCCCGAAGCCTCCTTCACCAACGGGGCAAGCCCGTTGGGGTCGTGTTTGCCATTGTTATCTTTTCTAGCCATTCAACCTTGGTCACCATCCGGACAAGCCGGGTGGGGTCCAGAACAACCAACAGTTTGGGTTTTCAGGATACAACCAATGTTCGCACTCGCTGCCATAACCGTTTTGCTTTCCGCGGCGCCGGACGCCGCCCCATCGAGGTTCGTCGCGGAATCCGCCGTCGTCACTCAGCCGGTCGCCAACATGTATTCCCGCCCCACGACGGACGCGGACGTCGTGTCGCAGGTCCGTTACGGCAATAACGTCGACGTTTTTGAGCAGAAAGAGGACTTCGCCCACGTCCTCACGGCCGACAGCTACACCGGCTGGATGCCGGCGGCGGCCCTGCGGCGCGGCCCGGCTTACGCCGCACATGGCCGCGTGGCCGAGGTGCAATCGCTCCGCGCCCATCTCTATCGCGAGCCAAACGTCGAACGCCATGCTCCGCTCTTGACGGTGCCCTTCGAGACGAAGCTGGAGGTGATCGCCGAGCCGGCCGGGCGGGAGCGGTGGCTGCAAGTGCGCTTGCCGGACGATCGCACCGCCTGGGTGCAACACGGCGACGTGGCTTTCGACGTCAAGCCGCTCAGCATCGAGCAAACTCTGGATTTCAGCAAGCGTTTCATTGGGCTGCCGTACACCTGGGGCGGCACGTCGAGCTTCGGCTACGACTGTTCCGGCTTCGTGCAGATGCTCTGCCGCCGCCGCGGCGTGACCATCCCCCGCGACGCCCGCTTGCAGGCCGCCTGGAGCGGTGTCTCGGCCGTCCAACGCAAAGACCTCGCGCCGGGCGATCTGCTCTATTTCGGCAGGCGAGACAAGATCACGCATACCGGCTATTACCTCGGCGACGGCAAGTTCATCAACGCCACGACGCACGGCACACCCACGATCCACATCGACGATCTCAACGAGCCCTACTGGTCGCGGCTGCTGGTGGCGATGCGGAGGTTGAAGTGAGGGCTTGGTCATTGTTCGCGGAAGGGCATTTCATCTACGCCGGATGCCACCGGCTTGCCCGGTGGAGATTCACGTTCGGAGCTACATAGCCGTCCCCTAATTAAACTTGTCCTCTCGATTCCCGGCGGCGGCGGAGCCGCCGCCGGGAATCGAGAGGAAGACGTCTGGGGTGGCCGTGCTTGTAGCGGCGAGCGTAAATATCCCCCCGGGCGAGCCGGGGGCATTACACTCACGCGTCCAGTCTTGCTTCGCTACTTTCCCTGCGCCTCGCCCGGCGCCAGCTTCGCTTCCTCGCTGATCCACGGATCGGGCGACTTGGCAAGTTCAGCGAGGCGAAGGCGGACCTTTTCGCCGAGAGGATTCTTGCCGTCATCGATCGGATTCGCTTGATCACGGATGGAAAAGAATGCTGCCAGCCCGCGCAACTGCTGAATCCGCTCCGGCGAAGCGAGCAGCCCTTGCCAATCGGACCAGTCCGGCGGCGCCCTTTCGTCGATTGTCAACCCGGCGAGAGAACACGTCCTTAAGTGCGGCTCTGAGTCTCGCTGCGAAGCAATGCGACGTACCCGTCCTCGATGCGGTAAAACCTCTTCTCGTAATTGCCTCGCACGCCTTTCGTCTCCATCGTCAGGCATAACAGGCCGTGTTGAATCTCGTCCCAGGCGGCAATGTCCGGCCGGTTTCGCTTTCCAAGATCACACCTGGTCGAGCGGAGCAAGAGGCCTGAGGAATCCAGCGCATGAACGAAGAAACAGGAGCTTCCTGGAACGGCCAATGCTGGTTCCATTGCAACCACATAAAGCATTCGACTGCCGTCACGGTCGTTTGCGGCATGGACGAGCCAGCTCTCGTGGCCGAGAGAACACAACACCTTATGCCAGCCAATCAGTGTTTCTATCCAATAATCGACCTGCTGCCTCTCCTCCTCGGGCAATCTCCGTAAATCCTTGTCAACATACCCTTGCAGCCGCCAGAGGGCGTAGTGCCGCTGGACGATCGGCCAACTGCAGACGGCCGATAACGCCAGCGCCAATAACAGCGGCAGCAAAAGCAGCGTACGCAGGCTGTACTGATACCAGCGGCGCTTGGGCTTCGCGGCGAGTTGGGATTCGGATTCGGTCATGGCAGTTTCATTATAAGGCATCGGGGATTGGTATTTGCGTCCGACGGCCGATGCCACCAGCTTGCCCGGTGGAGTTTCACGTTCGAAGCTACATAGCCGCCTCAATAAACCTTCCCTTCCCGCGTTCCGGCGGCGGCGGAGCCGCCGCCGGAACGCGGGACAAAAACGGAAGTAAGGTCGGCGCACGTAGCCGCGAACGTAACAATCCCCCGGACGAGCCGGGGGCATTCATGGGTTTTCCGCCCCTTCCTCGCTCCTGACCCCCCAAAGGTCTGCCGCCTCGAAAAAATCTTTTCCGGCCTCTTGCATGCAATGTATACGTATGTATACTAGTGCCTGTCTTTGGCTCGGCCCGATGGCCGCCAGTGCGACGGCTGTACCGTCGCCTCCGTATTGCGGAGCTTTACCATCATGTTTCACCTCGAGGAGCGTTTCACGATTGTGATTTTGTCGAAGGGCCAAGTGGTCCGTCTGCTTGGCCGCGGTTATTCCCTGACGCTTGCGCTGGCACTGGTGCGTTCGGCGCGGCGGGCGCCGGAGCCGGACGGCGTTCCGGCGCTGGTGCCGCAGTGGTTCGATCACCAGATCGACGCCGCACCGCCCGGTTCGGCGTAGTGCGAGTACTCAGTACACAGTGCCGAGTACGTTGTTGTCCTCCGGAAGCGGCCCGCGACCGATATGCTCGCCCGCCGGCCGCTTCCACCTTTCAGCCTTTCAGTTTTCAATTCCCTTCCATCCGCTCCCGCTCCTCCGCATACACCAGCCCGTTCCGTGCGGCGAAGGTGGCGCGGCTCATGACGCCGGAAGACAGAAGTATCTGGTCGGCCTGCACTTCCTGCAAGCGGTTCTCGCTCTTGATGAGCGGCGGCTCGGCCTGGACGCTCACCAGGTCCAACACGTCGTCGGCCGACGCGCCGGCAATCCGCCCTGCCGCGGCGGCGATGACCAACGCGCGTTCCATCACTTCCACGTCGGCCTCGATGAGCGCGGCCTGCATCTCCTCGAAGGTTTTTACGGCCGGGCCTTCGGCGACCATCGTGCTGGCATAGTTGGCGTTGCTGGCGTCGCCGGAAAGCATGTATTCGGGCATGCCCAGCGCGGCGGCGGCCGCCCGCAGCTCGGCCTGGATCGCGGCCACGTTTTTGTCCACCGGGGCGGCCTCGCTGGGGAACTGGTAGTCGGTCGCGTCGGAGGCGTCGATGATCGCCGCGTAAGGATACATGCGTGCGGTGCGGACGCGATCCGTATTCATCTCGTTTCGCGGGACGCCCAATTCCAGCGCCTGCGAGAGCGTCTCCCGCGTGGCGTTGACGTGGCGGCGTATCATGGCGATGCGGGCACGGAACTCGACGATCCGCCCGGTCGCCTTCAACGTCCGTACGGCGTCGGTGAGGTGGCCCTGCAAGGCGTAGAAGACCGGCAGCCCGCGGGGGCTGGAAAGATCGACGTTGGCCGTCAGCCGCTGGATGTCGGCCGCGGTCACGGTCTCGCGAAGCTCCGTCACGGAGCCTTGCGGGTTGATGTCGCAGATCGCGTATTCCAGCGGCGTTTCCATGTCCAGCCCGCCCGTGTGCCGGGCGAAGCGGATGCCGAAGAACCAGCCGTCAACGGCCGTCGCGCCGGGCGGGTTCTGGATTTCCAGCGGCTCGACGAAGCGGACGCGGAGCAGGCCCGCCTCAACATCCGGGAAGAAGCGCAGAAATCGCTCGCCGTCGCGGTCCAGCCGCCGCACGGTCTCCTTTTGCCGCTGCGGCCAGCGGTTGACGCGGCAGAATTCGTCCAGCACCGCGCGGCAGTCGGCGAGGCGCTGTGCCTCATCCAAGCCCGACGCGCCAGCGAGAGGTTTGTGTTGTCCACTGGCTTGCGCTTCGGGCTTCGATGTCGCCCGCCGCGGAACGACATCATACGTATGCCCGCTGCCGACGGTATACGCCACGCGATTGCGGACGGCGCCGGCGGCGTATGGGTTGACGGCCAGGAACGCGCGGCTGCGGGCGCGAATCCAGCGGAACTCGGTCTCGTTGATGTAGGCGACGCTGGTGGCGCCGGGATAGAGATACGCCCGCGACGCGCCGAGCGTAGCATCGGGCAAACCAGGGGCGGCCGGGCCGGCGAGTTCGTCGCCAAAAGTGCCGATGTCGCTCATGTCGACCAGGCGGTCGAACATGTCGCAGTAGTCTTCCAGCAGGTCGAGCTGGCGGATGGCGCGGGAAAGGTCTTTGGTGGTTTCGGGCATGATGGGTCCTTGGGTTGGGGGTTCACGATTAGATTTGAGATTTCAAATTTGAAATTTCAAATTTGTTGTGGAAGGCTCTCGACTTGGGTTATAATTCGCTGTTCTGACGCAGAATGGAGGAAACGATGGACAAGCGAGACGTCCCGTTGCTCGTGATGTATGGAGTAGTATTTTGCGGAGTTGTCTTTGGCATCGTGGGGATCATCCGGAGGGAAGTCCGCCTTACTCCTCACATCGTGCTTAAAGGCTGGAACGCGGTCTTGACGGGCATCATAGCAATACTCGCGGCCCTCGCCTTATGGGGTCTCTATTGGTGGTTGAGCGGACCGCAGATTTATGGAAACCTCTAGCAAGTCCTGCAAGTGCTCTCATTTTTCTGTCATTCATGTTTCTGTCATTTCGTCCTTTCAAACGTCGCTACGCATCTTCCGGCTGAACTTCCGCCAATCGCGCCGCCGCGGAAACGGGTGTGGGCTGTGGCGTGCGGTTGGCGGGTGTAGCCGGCGCGGCGGAGCACGGCCAGTTTCCAATAAGGATCGGCGGCCAGGGCGCGGAGCATGGCGGGATGCCCGGTCGTGATCCGCAGCCGTGGATAAAGCTCGGCGACGGTGCGAAGCATCGCCCGTCCGATGCCTATGCCTTGGTAGTCCGGAAGCACGACCAGCCGCGAGATCCGCCACACGCCCCGGCGGCCGATGGCGGAGAGGACGGCGAGGAAGGCGACGGGAGTTGTAGGATGGACCTCCGAGTCCGTCCACTCGCCGGGTGGCACGTCCCTGAGCTTGCGAAGGGCGTGTTTTCCGGCGCAACACGCCCTTCGCTTGGAGCTCAGGGACGTGCCACCCACCATGCCTTCCAGCAATCCGACATAGCAATGCGCGGACCGGTTCAACTCGCCGCTCAGATAGTGATGACGCGCAAAGGCGGGCCAAGCGTCGGGCGTGGCGCGGTGAAGGCGGAGCCGCAAACGAGGTCGCCGAAGACGCCCTCGCGTCAAGTGGCCGGTTGCCATGTCGAGCACCCAATCGGCTTGGAGCCACTGGGCCACGTCGTAATGGCAGGTGACGGCGACGAAGTGCTTTTCAGGCATCCTCCGCACGGCCTTGGCAACCGCCGCGGCGCCGATGCGGGCGACGGTGCGATCGACGACGCTGGTGAACTCGTCAAAGACCACGCGATGCTTGCGCGTTAAGAGTGCCCGCGCCAAGTCGCAGCGAAAGCGCTCGCCCTGGGAAAGGACGCGATATGGCTTGATCCACGCCGGCGGCGAACTGAAGCCGACGGCGGTGAGCATGGCCGTGATCTCCTTGATCGAGCGGCGGCCGAAGCAATCGACCACGGCGCGATTGCGCGGCCAGCGGGCCGCGCCGTCCAACCTGCCGAAAACCGTTCGAGCAATCGTCGACTTGCCGCTGCCGGAAGGACCCACGATGAGGCCGATCTGCCAAGGCTCGTCGTCACCCGGCAATTCCGCGGCGAAACGAACGCTTGCGGTTTCGCGCTGGGGCAAGTCGAACATGCCTTGCACCTGGCTGACGCGGAACGACGGTCGGATTTCGCAGGAAACTACAGTATCAACGCGCGGCATCGGTAACCTCGGTTTTGCAATTCGCGGTAAAGGCGCTCCTGGTCTTTCTCATCGCGGCACTCGATGAGCAGTTGCCAAAGCTCGGGAAGGGCTTTCCTTGGTGGGCGCTTTTTAGCCTCGGGGCGGTCGAGGGGGGAAGAAAGCGAGAAGGGAAGAGGAGGAGACGGGGAGAGGCGAGACTTCTCCCTTTCTCCCCTTCCCCTGATCTCCCTTTCTCCCTTTCTTGTCGCCATGTTCGTTACCACCGTTTCGTCCTCCGTCCTTGCCAGTTCGCGCCGATCGGGGCACGCTGGGATTGCAGGTGGTAGACGAACATGCCGGGCAATAGCAGCCGCTTGCGCGGGCCATTGCAGGGCGAAGAGCACGTCGCTGTGCTCGGCCGAGCCTTGGCTGTCGTGATACCGCCGCGCGCGGTGCTTCGCGTGCCAAAGCTGGAAGTAGCCGATCGGACAGTAGCCGTACTCGTTGTGCAAGAGCCGTGCGCCCAGCGGCAGCGGCGGGCCGCCGACGAGGTACTTGTGGCGATATTGCCGCCGGAAGCTGCCGTGATCTTGCAGCCGCCGCCACGCCGAACGGCCGACAACCTCCAGGCGATCGGCGCCGTAAATGCAATCGGCGTCCAGCCGGCTCTTGCCGAGCACCCAGCGGATGCGGTCGGGCAGAGCGACGTCGGCGTCCAGGTGCGCGATCCAGCCGCGATGCCGCAGGTGGGCCAGGCCGAGATTGACCAGCAGACCCTTGTTGAAGGCCGCGCCGTCGTCGCGGTGATGGTCCGTCCGCACGCACGTAACGCCGTGCCGCGCGCAGACGGCCTGCGTGGCAGCGTCGTCGTAGGAAGTGACCACGACGAAGTTATCGAAGTGGTCAAGGTTTTTCAGGAGCGTCGTCTCAAGGAAGTCGCCGTAACCGACCGAGACGGTGACGCCCTCGAGGTAGAAGCCGTGGGAAGTGGAAGGGGTGGGGTGGTACATGGGGTCAAATCTGAGGGTTGGGGTTTGGTTGTGCAGGGGATGAGAGGGGAGTGGAGAAGGGGAAAGGGAGAATCGTCTCCCCTCGCACCTCTCCCTTCTCCCCTCCGCGCCTTTTCGCTACTCTTCACTCGCCGTCACGATCACCGCCGCCGCCGCGCCGTCCGGCGTGGCGCGGTCTTCGGTCAGGCAGGCGAAACCGTTGGCGCCCGTCGTGGGCCAGTCGGTGCCCCAGGAGTTCTGGAACAACACGCCGACCGAGCCGTCGGGAAGGATCACCGGATCGAGGAAACACACGAGGTGCCCCCACCAGTCCAGCCCGGCGGCCACCGGAATGCGGTTCAGCAGACAGGTGATAACGTCATCGAACGACGTGCCGATGTCGTACCACTGCACGGCCTCGTGCAGCCGGGCGTTCTGCTGCCAGCCCGGCTTCCAGCGGTTGGGCTGGAGGCTGTGCGGCGCGTCCATGTAGGCCGATTCGCACGCGCCGGCGTCTTGCAATTGCCCGAACGCCTCGCCGGCGTAGCCGCCTTCGTCGCGCCAGCCGGTGCAAGGGCCGCCGACGCTTTCAGGCGAGAGGTCGTGAAACGGCAGGCCCATCGTCGCGCGGCGGACTTCCACCGTCCGCGTCGAACCGTAGACCCAGCAGTAGCCCAGGCCGTTTTGGTCCTTGGCCGCGATGCCTTGCTGCTTGACGAGATCGGAGAGGAACGAGCCTTGCCCTGCGCGGATGCGGTCTTTCCACTCGCTCCGCGGGATCGTGCGGGCGATCGGGCTGCCGGCGCGAAACTGGTGCGGCCGGTCCGGGCGTTGCCAACCGCGGTAGCCGAAGCTGCCGCCGACCCGCTGCGCGGGTGCCCCGTTCCCGCCCGCGCAGAACTCGCGGGCATTGGCGTCGGAGATGATGAGATAGGGGAAGGAAGACATAGTGGGGGTCCTTGGGGTTAGTGTTCAGTGTTCAGTTTTCAGTGTTCCGTTAGGGCCGTGTTCTGCTGAACACTGAAAACTGAACACTGAAAACTCCTCGTTTACTCTCCGCCGAACTTCTTCAGCAGCGCGAGCGTCTCGTCCACGCTGCCGGGCCAGGTTTGGTCGATGACCGTCTGGCCGGCCTCGTTCACGACCATGAGCCAGGGCGCCGGTTTGGCGTGGGCAGCGTGGAAGATGCCGTGCCAAACGGCCGGCAACGCGGAAACGTCGGCCGTCGCGGGCAGGAAACGATAGGAAGCGGTGTGCGCCGCGCCGAGCGGACAAACGCCGTTGGCGCAGTTGGACTCCACCGGGCAGTGCTTCTCCAAATAGCTCCGCAGCACGGGCGCGACGACGATCGCTTGCTGTGCCGCCGGCATATCAGCCAACGTCGTCGGGTTGTAAGTGAACAGCACGCGGAGGTTCGACGTTTGCGGCTGCGGCGCCGGCGGACTCGGTTGCGGCGCCGGGCCGGGCGAGGGCGTCGGCGGAACGGTGCCGGCAACGGCGGCAGCGGGTCGGCCAGCGGCAGCAGCGCGTAGTTGCATTCTTGATCGAGACCGACGGCGGCATGCGCAGTGAGCGTGCCGGCGCTCGACATGAAGGCGAACGTGGCCGTACGGCCGTCGTTCAGCCCCAGCCGCGCCTTCTGCACCGCAATGGTGGCATTCGCCGTTGGGGTTCCGGCTTTAGCCGGCCGCGCTGGAGTTCCGGCTTTAGCCGGCGAAGCGTGCGGTTCGCCCGCCGTTTCCGGGCGACGTTCCGCGGCCGGTTGGATCAAGGGCGATTCGAAGACGACAGCCGCAGCCACCAGGGCCGCGGCAAGGAGAGAAAGAAGGGAGAGGATGGATTGCTTGGTAGTCATGGTAGTTTTCAGTGTTCTGTTTTCAGTTTTCAGTAAGTGGGGGCGGGGCTCAGTCTTCAGGTCCAGTTTTCAGCGCGCTTACCACTGAAAACTGAACACTGAAAACTTCACACTCTGTTACTGCTGTTTCGTCACCGCGATCAGGATCGTGGCTACGACGCCGACCCACGAAGGGAGCGTCACGCCGGCTGCCTGCAATGCGGCGAGGATGGCGGGCAGACTTGTAGCGCCGGCCTCGACGAGGCCGACGATCTTCTGCACCAGCGGCCCGAAGGCCGCCTGAAGGCTGGCGATCACTTTGCCCGCGGCAAGCTGCGGCTCCGCGCGGACGCCTTCGGCCACCGCCGCGGCGATCGCCTGGCAGGCCTCGATTTCGCTGAGGGCAAAGACGGAAGTAAACTCGGACATGGAAGTCTCCTTTGGGTTAAGGGTTGGGTAACGAACGACAAAATGCGAAATTGGAAAATCCGAAATTCGAGACAAATCACAACAAGGAATCTCAAATCTTCAAGAACGTTTGAGCCATTCCGTCGAATTTGGTTTTTGTTTCGGATTTCGTGCTTGTTGTTTGGGATTTCTTGCCGGCGGTTGCTTCTTACGCGCTCTCTCTGGCCACCTTTCGCAGCACGCCGATGGCGCGGGCGATATGCTTGGTCACCGCGGCTTGGCCCAGGTCGAGCGCGTAAGCGATCTTCCGAGGCGAGAGATGGCGATAGAAACGCAGCCAGAGGATGGCGGCGTCTCGCGCGCTGACCGCGGCCACCAGCTCGGCGAAGCGGGCATCGCTGCCCGGCTCCTTCGGGCGGACCATGAGGGCCTCGATTTCGGGCCACTCGTCCTCGCTGCCGGGATCCTCCCGGAATTGGTGGAGGTCCCGCTTTTCCATCCGCCGGCGGTCGCGCATCTTTTCGCGAATGCAAATCATCGCCCAGCGGCGGAAGTCGCGGCTGCCGTCGTACTTCGGCACGAGCTTCACCAGCAACAGCAGCAGGGCGTCGCCGATGGCCGCGGCGCCTTCGCGAAGGCGATAGCGCTGGATGTAGCGCTGGGCGATCTGCTGCACCAGCGGCGTGTAGTGTTCGACCAGGCGGTCGCGCAAGGCCGTGTCGCCGCGCTTTTTCGCGTAGCAGGACCAAAGGTGGTCGAGCGTCTCTTGTTTTCGTTGTTTGGCAAGTTGCCGGGCTTCGGGGGACATGGGGGGGAGTTGGGTTAGGGGGTGGTGTGAAGTGTTCAGTTTTCAGTGTTCAGTGTTCAGCAGGACGCGGCCCAAACTGAACACTGAAAACTGAAAACTGAAAACTCATTCGCTCACTTCCATCTGGCTCTCCGCGGCCGTCACCAGAGGCAGCAGGAGCTTCCGCAGGCGGTCGTGCAGGCCGTACTTCACGCGGTCGTGGAGCAGCTCGACGACGGCGGCGATCTCCGCGCGGTCGTCGGGCGGCAAGGGGGCGTCGGCCAGCCGCCGCAGCAGGCCGCGGCAGTGGTTCCGCACGTCGCCCGCCGCCCGTTCGCGGACGGCCCGGCGGACCAAAGCGAGCGTGCAGGCGAGGTCTTCCAGGCGGTCGAGCGGGCGGCAGAGAGCGTGGGTGGCGTGTTGGGGGTGTCGCATGGGGCGGTTTGGGGCTGGGAGCAGGGAGCGGGGAGCTTTGCAAGGTGGCCTTTCCTCCTTGCTCCCTGCTCCCCGCCCTGGGACGTTCATCGTTCCCCCAGCATACACGCGTCCCGCAATCTGTCAACAGTTCTTAAGAGATGTTGCATGGAAGGCGGCGCAAGTCCTTGCGGGGCAAGGGTTTAGGCCTCTTGACATTTGTTTGCGAAAAGCTACACTGATAAGCGCCGCGTGTGCGCCGAAGCCGACGTAAGTCCTTATCCTGCTTGGGTTTGGAGATTTCCGGGCTAAAGCGCCGCCGCGGGCCGTTTTTGCTCGCGGGCGGAAAATTTTTCGCTTCGGCGAGGCAGATGGGAGATTTCCCGGTTTTTTGCATTTTTCCCCTGTTTTTTCCAGTAAAGGAGCCTTTTGTCATGGTGAACTTCCTCGGCCGCACCGATTCCAAACAGACGCACGACGCCGAATCGCTGCGGCACGCCGTCGTCACAATCCGCAACCTCCTGGCCCCAGCCATCCGTCTGGCCGGCGACCCCGACGACCCCAGGAGCACGGGGGCCATGCAGGCCGCCGGCATCAAAAAGCTGGAGATTTACTACATCCAGAGCCTGGAAAGGGCGATGAAGGAGCTCAGCCGTTGGGGGGGTGCCTGCGAGAGCGCCTGGAACAAGCTGATCATCGACCAGGGCGCCGCTCACGGCGCCGCGCTATCCAAGCCAGGCGCAAGCACGTTGCCGCCAAGCCCGCCAAGAAAGCGGCCAAAAAGAAGAAAAAGCGATAGCGCCGCTGGATTCCGGCAACTTGAGGCGCAAGTTAGCGCCTCAAGTTGGCCCGGGAAATGTGAAATGCCGGTTTGGCAATTCAAATCGACAAAGGTGGGCATGGAGCATCTTGAAATCACAGATTGCGATTTCAAGTTGGAGCCATCATTCGTTTAATTCGCGTGATTCGTGGTTTTTCTGCCGGGCATGACTTCTCCGCCGCTTCCCGAGCGTTCCCCCGCGCGCGAGTTCCTCCTCGGCCGCGAGAACTACGAGCGCTGGCGGACGATGCCGTACGATCAAACCCGCATGGGCCTAGAGCGGATGCGGCGGCTGCTGGCGGAGCTCGGTTCGCCCGACGAAAACCTGCCGGTTATCCACGTCGCGGGCACCAAGGGCAAAGGCTCGACCGCGGCGATGGTCGCCGCTGCGCTGCTGGCGGCCGGCTACAGGACCGGACTGTTCACGTCGCCGCACGTGTTACGGATCGAAGAACGCATCCAAGTCGATGGCCGGTGCATCGCGCCGGAGGATTTCGAAGCGCTGCTGGAGGAGGTTCGCCCGGCGGTGGAGCGAATGGATGAAGAAGGGGAGAAAGGGAGAGAGGGAGAAGGGGAGAATTGCGGTGTCTCCCCTTCTCCCTCTCTCCCTTTCTCCCTTTCTTGCCCGACTTTTTTTGAGATCATCACCGCGCTGGCCTTCCTCCACTTCACCCGGCAGAAAGTGGCGGCGGCAGTGATGGAGGTCGGGCTGGGCGGGCGGCTGGATGCCACGAACGTTTGCCGGCCGGTGGTTTCGGTCATCACCAGCATCAGCTTCGACCACACGCAGCAGTTGGGCAATACGCTGGCGGCGATCGCCGGGGAGAAGGCGGGCATCATCCGCCCCGGCGTGCCCGTGGTGAGCGGAGTGATCGAGCCGGAGCCGCGGGACGTGATCCGCCGCGTCTGCCGCGAGCGCGGCGCGCCGCTCATGGAACTCGGCGTCGATTTCGATTTCAGCTACGAACCACCGCGGCACTTGGAACGCGCGGCGGCGGCGGGACGGTTGACGTGGTGGACGGCAAGAAAGGGAGAAAGGGAGAAAGGGAGAAGGGGAGAAGGGGAGACCCGCGATCTCTCCCTTTCTCCCCTTCTCCCTTTCTCCCTTTCCCTCAGTCTTCCCGGCCGGCACCAGGCGGCGAACGCGGCTACGGCGCTGACGGCGATTGAAGTATTGCGCATGGCGGGATGGGACATTCCCGATGCGGCGATTGAGACCGCGTTGGCCGGCCTGACTTGGCCGGCGCGGGTGGAAGTCGTCTCGCGGCGGCCGGTGGTGGTGGTCGACGCGGCACACAACGTGGCCTCGATGGAGGCATTGGTGGAAACGCTGCGGGAAAGCTTTGCCGTAAGCAGGCGGCTCTTGGTCTTCGGCACCACGCAAGACAAGGACGTGAGGGGGATGTTGCGGGTGCTAGTGGCAAGGGGAGAAGGGGGAAGTGAGAAGGAGGAAGGGAGAAAGGAGTTTGATGCCGTGTTTTTCACGCGGTATTCTGGCAGTTCGCGTTTCGTGCCGCCGGAGGACTTGCAACGCATCGCCAAAGAGTTGACCGGCCGCCGCTGGCCGGTCTTTAATGATTCGGCTGCGGCCTTGGCCGCCGCGCGCGCGATGGCCGCAGAGGACGATCTGATATGCGTGACCGGTTCGTTTTTCCTGGCCGCGGAGGTAAAGGGCATGGAGCAGGGTGCGGGGAGCAGGGGCCACCAATGAATCGGGCGGATCCGACCGATCCCTCCGACGAAAGCGCGGCAGACGCACATTGCTCGTTTCCGTTATACTAGAGCGTTGTACTCCCTGCTCTCCGCTCCCCGCTCCATGCTCGCCCACGTCCAAGTCTTCTGCTTCCTGGCCTGCTATGTCGTGGCGCTGCTGCTGGAAGTCTCGCGGCTGTGGTTCCGCAGTGGAGTTCGCCGGCCGGTTACGCTCGTGTTTATCGTGGCGGGCTGGATTGCGCATACGGCATTCCTTTACAACTCGGCAATGCAAGAGGGCGGGTCGCCGCTTTCGAGCTATCGCGACTGGATGCTGCTGGCGGCATGGGCGCTGGTGCTGGTTTACTTCTACCTCGCCTGCTTCCACCCGGCAACGCATTTTGGCATCTTCTTCCTGCCGCTCGTGCTGGGCTTGGTGGTGCCGGCGTGGTTCATGGCGAAGGTGCCCTTCCCGCAGCCGGCGTCGAAAGTGCTGGGCTTGGTACACGGCGTTTCCATCCTGGCGGCAACGGTCACCGTGCTTTTCGGCTTCGCGGCGGGCATGATGTACTTGTGGCAGGCGCAGCGGCTGAAGCACAAGCGGCCGCCCGGCGCGGCGCGCGGCTGCCGAGCCTCGAATGGCTGCAAAGGTCCAACGCCCGCGCGCTGGTCGCCTCGATGCTGCTCACCGGGCTGGCGGTGGCGTCGGGCATTGCGCTGAACTGGCTGAACGCGCGGCAGTCGCGGCCGGGCCTGGGTCTGGGCGATCCGGTGGTCTTAGTAACGCTGGCGATGTTCGCGTGGCTCGTGCTGCACGTGATCATCGGCGCCTTTTACCGGCCGATTCGCCAGGGCGCAAGGTGGCCTATCTGACGCTGGTGAGCTTTTTCTTCCTGGTGACCGCGCTGGTGCTGTTCGTGATGACGCGGCACAGCGGATAGGAATCTCGGACGTCAGATGCCAAATCCGAGCTTACCTCGTTTCATGCTTGCACCGGATGCGCCCCCCATTTATAATCGCCCCCGTTGGGCAAGGCCTATTCGCCGTCTCGCGTGACCGCCGCGCGGCGGGACATTCGGCTAGGGAGGTTGAAAATGGCTAGAAATCGCTGGCTTGCGGTTCCTCTCGGGTGCTATCGGGCAGCAACAGTTATCAGGGCGGCACCTTCGTTGAAGGTCTGGCATCTCGGCCCTCTGCCGTCCGCGGATGCCGTCAGGATCAGTTGAAATAAATGCTTGACTCGAACTATGGGCGTGCGTACAATCCGGCTAACCTGTCCAATGCGATTCCTCCTCGGGCGGGAGGCTATCCTAGGGATGGCGCTTCGCAAGGCATTGATTGCGTCTACATCGGTTAGCATGTGCCGCTGGCGCAAGCAACTTTTTACCGGGGGGTTGGATCGTGTGTCGCTGCAGCGAGAGCGCGGAAATTCTTGCCGCGGGCTTCTTAATCCTGTCCGTGCGCCGTCTTGCGCTTTTTGTCGCCGTGTTCTTGCTTTCGGCGGCCCTCGCGGCAACGGCAGCGCGCGGCCAAGGCTTTCTGTACGCCGGCGAGTGGGATTCGATTCCCACGACTGAAGCGTCGGTCAATCTTCCGATCAACGCTCAGACGGTCAGGTACGTGACCGTCAACGAGCATTCGCTTTTTGAGATGTCCATGTCCAACATGAGCGGCGCTACCGGCGACATTATCGAGATCGGCGTCAATACCGATATGGGCGTGAATGGCGACAGTAACCCGCATTGGTTCGTTTCGTCCTGGATAAACGGCAATTGGCAAGGGTATGATGCCGGCTCCGATTTCGTCTCTCAAATCGGCGCCTTCTGGGCCACGCCGCTGACTTCATACGAGGGTACTTCACAGAATGTCGCTTTCCAGTATACCGGCGGCAACTGGTGGCTCTACATGAACGGCGCTGCCGCGGGTTACTTCCCAGGCTCCGAGTGGTCCGGCGCCTTCACCAAGTCTTCGGCCACGGAAGTCTTCGGGGAGGTTTACTGGGATGGGACGTTCTACCCGACGCTCAACGGCACCGTGTCCGGATACTCGTCGTCGGGCGGCGGCCAGCTCTACGTCATCGCAAACCAAGCCCCGTATGCTTTGTCCAAACAGTCCGCAACGGGTTTCACGTCCACGGGGCCCACCTCTCACTGGGCAACGGCCGGCAATGGAAACTGGAGTTCCTCCGCCAACTGGACGTATGGCGTACCGAACGTTGCCGGGGGCGGGGCCGCGCAAGCGCCGCGAGTTCCGCCGGCCTGACCGTCACCCTGAACATGCCCGTGTCGCTCGGCAGGCTGCAGCTTGGGAACTCCGGCATGGCCAGCCAGGGCTGCACGCTGATCGGCAGCGGGAGCAACACGTTGACCTTCAACAATGGCGGCAACGGAGCCACGGTCACGGTGACCAGCGGCACGCATGCCATCGAATGCGCCGGTGGTTCTGGCAGGCAACCTGACGGTAACGACCAGCGGGGCGAATCCCTGGACGCTCAGCTTTGGCACGGCCGGCAGCATCGGCGGCGATTATTCGTTGACCATGAGCGGAACCGGCGGCACACTGATTCTCAGCGGCAGCAATACCTACTCCGGCGGGACCTTCGTCCTGGACGGCAGTTTGATCGCAAGCGACAACGAGGCGCTGGCCGACGGGTCGAGCTTGATCGTCGGCAGCGCCGCCTTGGCGGACTTCGCTCCCCTCTTGTCCGCGGACGCAAGTCCAACGGCCACAGTGCCGGAGCCTTCCGCGCTAGGGCTTGCGGCGGCGGGCATTGCCCTGGTGTTTGCCCGGCGCGTCGTGGGTCTCACGGGAAAGCCGTGCTGACCTGCAAACACGCCCTTCGCTGAGACTCAGGGACGTGCCACCCGGTGCAGCGCCTATTTCGCCGCGGGCAGTTTGCTGCTGTCGGCCTTTTCGCTGGCGGGCAGCTTGCCGCTGGCGATCTTCTCGCCGAAGGTGGGCGACTTCTTGTCCTTGGGATCGGTATTCATCTTGGCAACGGTATCCAGCGCCTTGTTGATTTTGTCCTTGTTCTTCTTGTCGGTCTTCTTTAGGAGCTTGGCTAGCTGCTTGCCGTAATCGTTGCGGTTCTTGCGATTACTGCCGACGTGGCACGTCATGCAGCTCGCCTTGTCAAAGGCCTCGGCAAAGGCCTTGTCCTTGGGATCATCGCTGTCGGACTTGACGTACTTGGCCTTGAAGGCATCCTTGAACTCCTTGACGGCCAGCGCCGGCGAGGCGCAAGCGCGATGATGGCGAGGGCGGCCAAGGACGAGAAGGTCGAAGACAAAACGAAGCGCTTGCTCATCGGAATCCCTTTTTTGGGGGGTTAACGGTGGGTTTTCAGGCAGGAGCTTATTATTACTAGTCCTGCGCGAAAACACAAGCGCTGCGAAAGATTCCAGAAGAAGGGCTGTAGGGAACGCCCTTTGTGGCGTTCCACCGGAAGCGGAACGGCGCGGAGGCCGTTCCCTACAGGGTCCGCAGATCATCAGCCCGGATCGAGGCCGGAGTAGTCGATGCTGTTCGGCTTGCGGCCGTAGCGGTCGTGGGGATAGAAGTACTTGCCGATCTCGTCCGCCATGTGGCCGACGAATTGGTTGCGGAATTCGCCTTCGCCGATTTCCTGCGCCGGCTTCGGGCCCCAGCTCGGGTACTCCATCGGCATCGGCTCCTTGTGCCACTCGACGGATTTCGTGGCGACGTCGTAGACGTTGATCGACGCGCTAGCCTTTCCGTGGAAGAGCGTCTGCCCTTCGTGATAATTGAAGGATTCGACCTCGATGGACACGACCTTGTCCGCCTTGAGCTGTTTGCCGATTTCGATGGGATCTTCCAGACCTTTGTCGTCCACCAGCGCCGCGACCCGCTGCGGCGCGATGAGGCGGACGCTTTTGGCGTTGTCCTTCAGGCGCAGAGAAATCGCCTCCGCGAGCGACCGGGCCGCGCTGGAGTTGCTGAGATCGACCCTGTCGACCATCTTGCACACGACGACTACTTTCTTGCCCGACAAGCCTTCGTATTCCGCCGGCGTGTCGGTGCCCCAAATGAGCAAGGCGCCGGTTTGCAGGACCGTGCAGCCGGCCGCCGCGGCCGTGAGCAAGCCCAATGACGTTAACATGGCGGGCCAACCGAGTGGACAAGAGCGACGTTCCATCGTGATTCCTCCTTGAGGCGTGGAGCAGGGAGCCTGGAGCAGGGAGCGGGAAGTTGGTTTTCCAACTCCGTGCTCGCGTGCTCCGTGCTCGCCACTCCCTGCTACTTCATTCTCCATAACCATTGACCGGCGGTCACCAGGCAGACCAGCACGGCCAGTGCGGCAAAAATGCGGTCGTCGGGCACCAGGCCAAGCCACCGTCCGCGGACCGCCGAGCCAAGCAGCCACGGCGCGGTCGCCGCGCTCAGCAGGCCCAACAGCGCCGCCCGCGTTGGCAGCCAAGGCACGCCCCACGCTTCCCCGCAGCAGCCAGGCCCAACTCGTCGTCATGCCGCAGGCTGGGCAGGGCCGCTGGAAGATGAGGTAGAACGTGCAGGGCGGCAGGCCGAGCTGCTCGTGCGTGCCGTGGCCCCGATCGTCGGGCGTCAATGTCCGGGCGAGAACCAACAGGGCCGCCAGCGCCGCCGCCAGGGCGGCCATGCCGATGCGCTGATACCAGGGCAATCGGCTGCGAGCGGTGGGGCCTGGGCTGTTCACGCCAAGTCACTTTGCCGGGGAGGAAGATAGCGGGAAGAAACGTCGGACGCAATGCCGATTTATATACTATTGCGGCGCGCAAGACCAATTGCCCTTGCCGCGGCGGAGAGCGGCCGGTATTGTTGCCGGTCGTACCTGGGACAATCTCGACTTCACAACGTGCGAAAGGACTCGTGCGATGGAGTTATTTCACCGGATGGCCTATCTGGCCTCCGCCAAGCTGATGGGCGCATCCGCCAACAGGCGGATCACGAACGAGCAACTGGCCACGGAGCTTCAGATAATGGCCCTGGCCGATCCCGAGCTGGCCGCGCATTACGCCGCGCTGGCCGGAGCGCTGCCGGCCTTTCAAGCCCAGCGCGCCCAAGAGGACGCGGAAATGGAAACCGCGCCGCGGGCAGCCCCGATCGACAGGCCGCAGGCGGCCTGAGAGGGTATAATTGGACGTGGTGTGGGCTTATTGGCCCGTACCCAGCAAGTTCGAGGAGCGTTCCAATGACCCTCAAGTCCGAAGCCGTCTATGAAAACGGCGTCTTGCGGCCAATGGCGCCGTTGCCGCTGCGCGAGCACCAGAAGGTCGATCTCGTTATTCAGGCCGACCCAAGCTGGACCGAGCAGACGGCGGGCATTCTCCGCTGGAATGGCGATCCCGCCGACCTGCGCCGCATCGCGGAAGACGATGAGTTCGGCGTCTTGGGGACGCGATGAGGCGACGTTGGAGACCAAACGTAGTTCAGTTGAAGATTGGACTGAAATAATGCTGTGAGTGGAGAATCCGAGTGATCCATCTCATCTGGTCTGGTCGTGGCTATCTCGTCCCCGTCATCACGTTCGGCTCCTGCCTCGGTATGGAACTGACAACCCGGGCGGTGTTCCACGACGATGCGTACTACCAAGAGCATTGCTGGCCTATGCCGCTAGGCATGGCTGGGCTGGCCTGCGTAGTAGTCGGACAAATCTGCAGCGGCGAGCCACGAACTTTGATTGACGTCGAAACACGAGAGCAGGTTGTCCTGCATCCTCCGCAGGGCACATTCCTTTTTGTGCCGTTGCGCTTTTGGGGGCCGATTCTTTTCCTATGCGCGATTGTGGCGGCTATCTTTCAGATCGCTCAGGGGAAAATCTGAACTCGTTTAAGCGGTGGCTTCGGCTCGGTGTGTAATCGCCCAGAGAGCCGCTCATCGATTGGGCTTTCCGTAGAGATGGCAACCGATTGAACAACCGCACGCGGCGTGATAGGGTATAGTCGGAAAACATCTCATCGCCAAGGACCGTCCGCATGAGCATCGCCGAAGTCATGGAACGCAGGATGCGGGATTTCGTCGACCGCTATCAGGCCGTCCGAGAACAGATTGGCCGCGTGATTGTGGGACACGACGAAATCGTCCACGGCGTGCTGACCTGCCTGTTCGTCGGCGGACATTGCCTGCTGGAAGGCGTGCCGGGCTTGGGCAAGACGCTGCTGGTCCGCACGCTGGCCAAAACGCTGAATCTCGATTTCTCCCGCATCCAGTTCACGCCCGACCTCATGCCGGCCGACATCCTGGGCACGAACATGGTCATGGAATCGCCCGACGGCCGGCGGCACTTCGAATTCCAGCGGGGCCCGATCTTCACGCAAATCTGCCTGGCGGACGAAATCAACCGCGCCACGCCCAAGACGCAGTCGGCCATGCTGGAGACGATGCAGGAGTTTTCCATCACCGCGGGCGGGCAGCACTACAAGCTCAAGCTGCCGTTCTTTGTCATGGCCACGCAGAACCCGATCGAGCAGGAAGGCACCTACCCGCTGCCGGAAGCCCAGCTTGACCGCTTCTTCTTCAAGTTGATCGTCGGTTACAGCGACCGCAAGCAGCTCGCCGCGATCGTGGACCGCACCACGCGGGGCGAGACGATCGAACCCGCGCAGGTGATGGACGGCGAGGAGATCGTCAAGTGGCAGGGCCTTGTGCGCGAGGTGATCCTGGCCGACCACGTCCGCGACTACGTCGTGCGGCTGGTGCTGGCGACGCATCCCCAAGGCCCTTTCGCGCCGCCCTGCACGAACCAGTACCTGCGCTGGGCGCGCAGCCCCGCGCGGCGCAGACGCTGGCCCTGGCGGCGAAGGTGCGGGCACTTTTGGACGGGCGGTACAACGTCAGCTTCGAGGACGTGCGGCGGGTTTGCCTGCCGGCCATGCGGCACCGCGTGATCGTCAATTTCGAGGCCCAGGCCGAAGGCGTGGAAAGCGACCGTGTGCTGCTGGAGTTGCTGGAGAAGGTGCCGGAGAAAGAGGAGTAGCCGGTTCGGCCTCCGCAAATCTGGTTGCTTTTTGACCAAAATGACCGCTCTTGAGTCCGATTCATGCAGGATTTGCTGCTTCACTTCTTCCGTCTTTTATTGGTATGCAAAGTGCTTACTGCCAACCCCATCAACATGGACGCCAAATGCATGGGCCGACCGGTGTCCGACAGAAAGCAACCCCTAAAGATTCCAATGAGAAACACTGCTTACAACTCGAATCGGACCATCCCGCACAGTCTCCGGCGACAAGGCCGCCAGCGCCTGAATCATTCGCCCGACAGCTCAGCGAGCTTCAGCTCTCCCGCCAGGAGCCGGCCGAACGAGCGCGTTCGCAACGAACATGCGCGCCGGCATTCGCTTGAGACGCTGCACGCTCGGCTGCGGCAGGACATCTCGCAAACCACCGACGTGCTCTTGATCGAGAGCAGCGAATTGGCGAGCAACGCGCCCGACGCGGCCGACCTGGCCAGCGACCTTTCGGGACAAGATGTCGCGGTCAGCCTTTTGGACAACGCGTCAGGCACGATCAACCAGATCGAATCGGCCTTGGAACGCATGGACAACGGAAGCTACGGCCTCTGCGAGGACTGCGGCTCGGCAATTCCGGCTGAACGGCTGGAAGTCCTTCCCTACGCCACGCATTGCGTCGGCTGCGCCGCTCGTCGCGAGGCCGCGGCTGGGCGGTAGATGCGGATGAGGGATAAGGGATGAAGGATGAGCGATAAAGGATAAAGAATACGGCATCAGAAGCAATCCCTCATCTCTAATCTCTCATCTCTAATCCCTCAATCCGTTCCAGGCAAGACTCATCGTCCCTTGCCGGGCTGTTGACCCGCGTACTGACCGGGTACGCCTCCATTTCCTCCGGCGGATACGGACGCAACAGCGGCACGACCGAATCCGCCTGCTGCAAGGCGGGATTGAGCCATTGCGGATAGTCCTCCGGCGCGATAATCACCGGCATGCGGTCGTGGATCGCACGCACTAGGTCGTTGGCAGACGTCGTCAGAATCGTACACGACTCTAGCGCGGAGTGATCGGCGCCCTCCCACGACTCCCAAAGGCCGGCAAAGCCGAAAGGTCGCCCGTCGCGCATGCGGATGTACATCGGCTGGCGGCGCTTGGCCACGGTCTTCCATTCGTAAAAACCGTCGGCCACGATCAAACATCGCCGCCGCCGCATCGCCGCGCGAAACGACGGCTTCTCGGCCGCCGTTTCCGCACGGGCGTTGATCATGCGATTGCCGATCTTCGGGTCGTCCGCCCAGGATGGCACCAAGCCCCAATGCAAAAAAAGCAGGGAGCGGCGAGCAGGAAGCAGGGAGAGTGCAAGCTCTCTTCCTGCTCCCTGCTCCATGCGGACCGCCGCCACCGGCTGGCTCGGCGCAATATTGAACCGCGGCTGCAAGTCAGGGACTTCCAGCAGAGAAAACTGTTCGGCGATCGCGCTCGCCGGAGTTCGCAGGGTAAAACGGCCACACATGGGAGTTTTCAGTGTTCAGTTTTCAGTGTTCAGTCAAGCCAACTGAAAGCTGAAAACTGAACACTATTTTATCGGCAACGGTCCCGGCGAGACTAGATCGTTGTGCTGCGTCTGGCAGACGCGGACGAGAATCAGTTTCTGGTCGAAGCGGTCGTCGTGGCCGTTGTTTTCCAGGAAGAAATAGTGCCCGAGGCTTCCTTGACGATTGGGCTGGCTGCCCAAAAGGAGCATGCCGCCGGGTCCCAGCGTGGCCGTCAGCTTCAGGTCATCGAAGGCCCGCTTGTCGCGCCTGGTTTCCATGCGCGAGAACGTCTGGTCCAACGCCCAGCGCTGCTTTGGCTGCCCGTGCTGCACTTCGGGCACCAGTTCGATCTGCACGCGGCCGTCGGGCAGCGGCGTGACGTGCATGGCGAAGATGCCTTGCGCCTGCTCGTAGGGCTGGCCGTGGATTTCGCCTCCCTCGCTGGTCAGGACCGACATGCGGTCCAATACGCTGGAAGCGGCGATCTCGTAGCGCTGGCCGGCGCGGGTTTGCATGTGTTCCGTCGTGACCCGCGCGGGCACGGCCAGGTCGGCAATGTTGACATGCTGCACCTCGCCGGGCGTTGCAGGCTTGCCCTTGAAGTCCAAAAGCTTCGAGAGCGCTGGCGGAATCTGGCCGTCGAGCGTGCCCGCACGGAAGCCGTTCTTTTCCCACTGGCGGCGGACCTCGACGGCAAAATCCTGCTCGTCCACCTCTTTCCAGACGCGTGCGGCCAACTCGGGACTGTCCGGCGGCAGTCCGACCGAAATGACCTCCAAGGCCACCGCGCCCGGGGGCATCAGCGTCGGCTGAAGTATTTGCCCCGTCGTCGGGTTGATGGCCGGGTTAAAGAGCGTGCAGCCAGATGTGCCCAGCGCGAGAAGGACCAGCAGGAGTTGCGCCAATGCCAGAAGGCGTTGCATGATGGTTGAAAAGCCTGATGAGGGGCCGCGAAAATAGCCGACCGGGCGATCTGGGTCAAGTGCAAGTGGGCACGGGTTCTCGGCAAAGAGAACACGCGGACAAAAACTGATGAAGGCTAGGGAGGAAATAGGATGGCCGAAACGGCGATTGAAGGCGTCGAAGTGTAGGTTCGGTTCATCGCGGTCACTGGATTTGCCTGGTCTGCATAGCCCGCCTGTATTGACATTGCGAGTGCCACGATTTAGCGTGGAGGGCGTTGGTCTGGACTTGTTCTCAGCTCCTTCAAGGCAGCAAGGAAATGGTTCCGCTTAAAATCTTCCTCAATGATCCCAAATCGACGGCACTGCTGGCACTACTTCTCTGTTTTGGTTGCGACGCGCCGGTCCCTCCCAAGCAGCCGTACGATAGCGGCGCGCCGTCGGCAGCGTCGGCGACGGAGCCTTCGGCAACCCTGGCGCGGCATTCGCGCGAAACTGGCTCGGCAACTACTGCGGCCGCAGAGAAGTCTTCCGGCGTCGCCACATATGGGTTGCGCGAAAACGACCAGGCGGGGACCGCGGCAACCGAGAAGGCGCCTGCAGCGTCGGCAAAGCGGCCCCTAACCGCCGTCGAGGTGAAGTCCGGTCCTCCGAAACTGGACCGCCGGATCGTGGACAAGCACAAGCAACTCTTCGACATGTCGTGTATTCCGATGTCCGTCGAAATGGTGCTTAAGCTGACAAAGCACGCGCCGCAAGATTTCTATGCCCTACAGTGGGCGTGGCAAAACAAGTACGACGGTAATTTCAGCGACTTCGACGGGAAGACAATCAAGGGCCTCACTTTCCACAAGAAATACACCCTGCCGCGCGACGAGAATTTCCCGCTCGACCGCTTGTTCGCCGCGATTGACAAAGAGTTGGACTCGGGGCGGTTTGTCATCGTCTCGCTGTCGTCGCCCGTCGGCTGGCATATGCACGTGATCTATGGCAAGGACGCCGACGGCGACTACCTGGCGGTAACAAAATCGGGTTCGCAGGCAACCGGATCGACGACGATCAACCAGAGTCACATTAAACGCATTATTAAGGCCATGCACGGCACGGACATTCTGACCTATGAAGTCTCGTCGGCGGTCACGCAAGATGGCCGCTAAGGCTGGGACGGCACTGATTCGCGCTCCCCAATCCCGACGATTAAACGACGTTAGCCCTTCCGCGCCGCTCTGCGCATCGCCAGCGCTCGCTTCGTTCTCAAAATCTCTTGCCGCAGCGTTTCCTTGTCGGGCAAGGCGCTCAGGTACTTCGAGGCGAAGACGTTAGCCTGCATCTCGCCGAGGGCATACTCAACCGCCGCCTCATCCTTCTCCGAGCAGAGAATTGCCGCACTATCAAATGTGTCGTGAGAGCGCAAGCGCGAATGCCACGCTCTTGACTGCGAGCATCCTTCCCGCCACCCGCACGCGCACATCGTCGTGGAACGCATGAATAACGTCGTCCAGCAGTTCTCGGCCAAAGACGAACTGTTGCACCGGCGTCGGTCCCACGATCTCGCGCAACTCGAAGCTTAGCCGGTCCTTGTCCAACTCGCGGACGCGGCCTTCAAGGTCGATTGAGTCGCCGTCCGTGCGCGATGGGAGCCGCTCGTGCGTCGACAACAACATTGTTCCCGGGGCGGGAAGCGCATTGCGCGGAATCGACTCGAAATCAACGCGGTGGCACGCGCGCACTTCGCCGCCAGAGTCCGTGTCACAGACCCAGCAGCGCGGCTGATTGAGGGCGTCCAGTACGCTCATTCTTCCGCCGCGCAGTGCGGCGACAATGGTTGGCGTCGTGGGGACGACCACGTCAGCGCCAATTCTCTTGATCGCCGTCCGACCAATAGGCAAGATTCAATTCGCCGTCGCTGTCGAGCGCCGTGAAGATACGCGGCCCGTCGAAATCGTAAAGCACTTCCTGCGGCTCTAGCGACGACAACCGCACTTGCGCGGCTGGTTTGTTTGGAATGTCCCACATCTCTAATCTACCCCTCAACAACTATAACGAACAGCGCCGCGCGGTCAACGTCTTCAAACGGCCACCAAGTCGTGTGCGATGGCTGCATGCCACTCGTTGCCTTCGTCTTGCCCTGCTCGGCACGCAAAGTTGCCCAAGCAATAAAGCGGCCGAGTCGCGGCATAAGCGTCCTTTGATGCGCCGCGTCGCGCCTGTCTCGAAACACCGACAAGCCGCAGCGCAAGCAAGCCGGGGCCTTCGGAAGTCTCCCCGTCTCCCAATGCGTCGCGAAATCGCCGCCGATGGGCGGGTCGTTATTGACGATGCGAAACACTTCTCCGGCTGCATCTTCGGCATCGGGCGGCGGACAGTTGTCGGGCCAGCTTCGCGGGAAGTTCATCGTGGAATCGACCAGTAAATTGGTTTCCATTTCATTCTACACCAATTTAATGTAGTGAGACGACCGAACGTCCGCTCACCGCCCACTCGGTGAGAGCGCGAGTCTCAAGACAAATAACTCTTGTACAGAAGAAATCCAGCGTATAGATTGGCCGGCGTTCACGTTTTTCGTGGACTTGCCGCCAGGATCGTCCGATATGGGAATGCGCGCTTCCTTCACTGAGATTAGTCCCCAGGCGTTTGAAGAAATCGCGCGGGGCGGGGAGCCGGATGTCTCAAAGGGAAATCAGCATTTCATTGACAAGGCATGGTACGAGTTCGACAAGGTTTTTCAGCGTTTGGGGCCGCCGCTAAGCCTTGCCATCGCCGGCGATTGTCTGCACCCGCAGCGCCCGCAAAGTTTTGGGGAGTGGCACGAATTCTACGCGGGTTTCATGTCGCCGAAGTTGGTTCGGGAGATTGCCAAAGCGCTGTCGGCATTGACATTGCCGCAGTTGCAACAATGGTACACTGAATTGGGCATCGGAGGATACGACCGCGACTTACGTTTGTTCGCCAATCTTAAGGTTGCTTACGTCGAAGCCGCAGACCACGGCAACTCACTGATGATCTTCATTGCGTAGCGATAGCTGGTGCGCGATTGCGGCCCAGACCAGTTGTGGACGCGCCCAAAACCGGTATAATATCTGCCCATAAAGCAAGCCAGGATGTAAAGTCGTAAGTGATTATGTTATAAGGAGTTACGGCTTTTGATCGCAGAGGTCGCGGAGGGACGTCGATCGTTCCTCGCTGACGCTTCAAGTTATCATGTGACTGCCGACGAAAGGAAGCCCCTTGTCAACTGACGCCAATTTACCGCCCGAACCGCCCGAAGCGGACGACGATTCCCCGGAGGGAACCCCCGCGCCGGGCGGCAACGGGAATGAGGGCCGCATACTGCCGCTGCCCATCGACGAAGAACTCAAGAATAGCTACTTGACCTACTCGATGAGCGTCATCGTCAGCCGCGCGCTGCCGGACGTCCGCGACGGACTGAAGCCTTCGCAGCGCCGCATCCTCGTCGCGATGTCTGACCTGGGCCTTACGCCGGGCGCCTCGACGTCGAAGTGCGCGGGCATCGTCGGCGAGACGATGAAGCGCTACCACCCGCACGGCGACATGGCCATCTACCCCACGCTCGTGCGGCTGGCCCAGGATTGGAACACGCGCTATCCGCTGATCGACAAGCAGGGCAACTTCGGCTCCATCGCCGGACTGCCCGCCGCGGCCATGCGGTACACCGAGGCCCGCATGTCGACCGTCTCGGCGCTGATGCTGGACGACGTGAAGTTGGACACGGTCGACTACCTGCCCACCTACGACGACCGCAGCACCGAGCCGGCTGTTCTGCCGTCCAAATTCCCCAATCTGCTCGTCAACGGATCGCAGGGCATCGCGGTCGGCATGGCCACGTCGATCCCGCCGCACAACCTGGTGGAAATCTGCGACGCCTTGATCGCGGTGATCGACAATCCCGACATCTCCATCGACGAGTTGATGGAAATCGTGCCGGGACCCGACTTCCCCACGGGAAATATCGTCGTCGGCCGCGCAGGGGCTGCGGCGCGGCTACCATACGGGCCGGAGCAATATCACGCTCCGCGCCAAGGCCCGCATCGAAGAGCACGGCAAGGGCCGCTTCCGCATCGTCGTCAACGAGGTGCCCTATCAGGCTGCCCGCGACGTGGTGGAAAAACGCATCGCGGAAATCATCAGCGAAGGCCGGATCGCCGGCATCTCGGCCGCGCGGAACGAAAGCGACCTGAAGGAACCAGTCCGCCTGGTTTACGAGCTCAAGCGCGACGCTGATCCGGAGGTCGTGCTCAACCAGCTTTACCAGTTCTCGCCGCTGCAAGACACGTTTTCGCTGATCTTCCTCGCCCTGGTCGACGGCAAGCCGCGGGTGCTTTCGATCAAGGAGCTTTTGGAGGAATTCGTCCGTCACCGCGAGATCGTCATCCGCCGCCGCACGCTCTTCTTGTTGAGCAAGGCCCGGCAACGGAAGCACACGGTCGAGGGCCTGCTGCTGGCCCTGGCCGATATCGACGAGGTAATCAAGACGATCCGCACGTCGGCCAACCAGGAAGAGGCCAAGCGGCGGCTGATCCTCATCCAAACGCCCGCCGCGATGCTCCAGCGGGCGCTGGGCGACGTCGGCTTCGAAATCTTCCAGACGGAGCGCGGAACGCAGGAGACGTATGCCCTCACGCCCGTCCAAGCCGACGCCATCCTCCGCATGACGCTCGGGCAACTGGTGAATCTCGAACAGGAGAAACTCGCCAACGAGCACAAGGAACTGCTGGAGAAGATTCGCGAGTACAACCGCATCGTCTCCGACCGCCAGAACATCCTCGACATCATTCGCGAGGACCTTAAGGAGTTGAAGAAAAAGTATCCCGAGCCGCGGCGGACCGAAATCAGCGGCGAGGAAGTCGGCGAGGTCGATCTCGAAGACTTGATCGCCGAGGAAACGATGGTCGTCACCATCAGCACCAACGGCTACATCAAGCGGACGCCGGTGACCGCCTATCGCGCCCAGCACCGCGGCGGCAAGGGGCTGACCGGCGCCAAAACCGAAGAAGAAGACCCGATCGAACACCTCTTCGTCGCCAGCACGCATTCGTACTTGATGTTCTTCACCAGCCAGGGCAAGGTCTACTGGCGAAAAGTCTACGATCTCCCGCAGTCCGCCCGCGATAGCCGCGGCCGCGCGGTCGTCAACGTGCTGAGCCTTCAGGAAGGCGAGCGGATCATGGACTGCCGCGCCGTCCGCGATTTCGACCTGCCGGATCATTACCTCATCATGGCCACGGCCAAGGGGCTAGTGAAGAAGACGCCGCTGGTGGATTACAGCCGGCCGCGGACCGCGGGCATCATCGCCATCAAGCTCCGCGAGGGCGACGAGTTGGTTGACGTGGCTGTGGTAGAAAAAGCCGAGGAAATCGTTCTTTCCACCGCCCGCGGCATGGCCATCCGCTTCAAGGAATCGGACGCCCGGCCAATGGGCCGCGCTTCCAGCGGCGTCAAAGGCATCCGCCTGGGCAAGGACGACCAGGTTGTCGGCATGGTGGTGGCCGATCCCGAAGGGACGCTCTTGACCGCTTGCGCCAACGGTTACGGCAAACGGACCCCCTTTGGCCCCAATTTGGAGCTAGAATTGAGCGAGGCCGGGCCGGGCGACGACGACGCGGCTGAACAGCAGGACTTGCCGGAATCAGGAGGGAGCCGAGGAGCCGGAGGAAGCGCGATTCGGCCGAGAGCGAGGGCGCCGAAAGCGAAATCGAGGGCGATAGCGAGCTTTCCTCGTCGCGGTCCTATCGCACGCAGCGCCGCGGCGGCAAAGGCATCCGCGATATCAAGACGACCGAGCGCAACGGCCCGGTGATTGGCATCGCCCGCATCGCGGCCGGCGACGAACTGCTGATGATGACCGCCCGTGGAAAGATCCAGCGGATTCCGGCCGACGACGTCAGCGTCATCGGCCGCAACACGCAGGGCGTGCGCTTCATGAGCCTGGATGAGGGCGATACCTTGATTGCCGTGAAGCGCGTGCCCAAGGAAGACGCAGAGGTGAAGCCGGCGGAAGAAACGGAGGGCGGGTGATCATTGGAGTGCGAAGGCTTGCCTTCGCTTTTCCAAATGGCCGCCTTGGTGTCAACATTTAACCCGTGCTTCCCACGCTGTTGACGCATTGAATCCATTCTGAAAAGCGGCGGCAAGCCGCCGCACTCCAAAACCATGAAACTTTGCATTGTCGGAACGGGTTATGTCGGACTGGTGACGGGCACTTGCCTGGCCGAGACGGGCAACGACGTCACCTGCGTCGATTGCGACGCGCGAAAGATCGCCAGACTCCAGCAGGGCGAAGTGCCGATCTACGAGCCGGGCCTGGCGGAGCTCGTCGAGCGCAACGCACAGGCCGGCCTCTTGCACTTCACCACTGACCTGGCGGCCGCGGCCGCGCGGTCGAAGATCGTCTTCCTCGCCGTCGGCACTCCGCCGGCCGACGACGGCTCGGTCGACCTCACGGCCTTGTGGAGCGTCGTCGCCGACGTGGCCCCGCACTTGCCCGAAGACGCCATCGTCGTGCTCAAGAGCACCGTGCCGGTGGGCACGAATGCGGCCGTGACCGCGCGGCTGCGCGAGCTGACCGGCCGGGATTGCCGCGTGGCCAACAACCCGGAGTTCCTCAAGGAGGGCGCGGCCATCGACGACTTCATGAAGCCCGACCGCGTGGTCATCGGCACGAGCGACCAGGCCGTCCGCGACGTGCTCGCCGATCTCTATCAGCCCTACCTGCGGACCGACAAGCCACTCTTGAGCATGTCGCCCGAAAGCGCGGAGATGACGAAGTACGTGGCCAACGCCCTGTTGGCCACGAAGATCAGTTTCATCAACGAGATGGCCAACATTTGCGAACGCGCCGGGGCCGACGTCAACGACGTCCGCCGCGGCATCGGCCACGACAGCCGCATCGGCTTCGCCTTCCTCTTTCCCGGCGTGGGCTATGGCGGCAGTTGCTTTCCCAAGGACGTGCGGGCGCTGGCCGCGGTGGCGCGTGCTCTTGGCGTGCATCCGCGCGTGCTGGACGCGGTACACGACGTGAACGCCTGTCAGAAATCGGTCCTCCTGGAAAAGATCATCAAGCATTTCGCCGGCAAGCTGGGAGGCCTGACCATCGGCCTCTGGGGCCTGGCCTTCAAGCCCAGCACGGACGACGTTCGCGAGGCGCCTTCGCTGGTGCTCATCGAGGGTCTCTTGGCCCGCGGCGCGAAGGTGCAGGTTTACGACCCCGAGGCGATGGACAACGTCCGCACGCGTTACGGGCAGCGGCTGTCCTATTGCACTCACCGCGACCAGGCCCTGGAAGGCGCGGACGCCCTGGCGATCGTCACCGAGTGGAAGCACTTCATCAATCCCGACTTTGACGCCATGCGCCGCGCGATGCGGCAGCCGGTCATCTTCGACGGCCGCAACCTCTACCGGCCGGAACGGATGAAGCAGGCGGGGTTCACCTATTACAGCATTGGAAGGCCGGCGGTATAATTCCGAGCACGAGAGCATCCGTCGGGAGGACGTTATGACCGCTGAAATCCCCGCTGATATGACTTCCTTTGTCGAACAAATGGTCGCACAAAGGCGTTTTTTGACGGCCGAAGAAGTGCTGACCGAAGGGCTTCGATTGCTACAGGCTCGCGAAGCCCTTGGACAGGAGATTCGGGCCGGCTTCGACGAACTGGATTCCGGCTTGGGCATCCCCGCGGAGGATGTCTATCTCCGCGCCGAACGGCACATCCACGAACTTGCTAATTGAAGTCGCGCGAATTGTTCATGGAAGCCGTGACCTGAGGGATCTGCGGTAGGAAACCGGACTTACGGCCCAAGCAAGGCAGTGATAACCGGACCAGACGACGCCGAGAGTCCCGCCGAAGCCGAGGCGCGTGTACAATAGGAGAGTACCAACCATGGCGACCGTCGATATCCCACTTCCGGTCCTGGACGATCATTTGAAGTCGTTGAGGCCGACGAAACCCACGATATCCGAAGGTCGATGTGTTCCGCAGGCGGCCGCGCTGGGCAGTATGCCGTGGTAACCCTAGACTTGGCCCCTTCGTCCGACCGGGACACCCTGACGGTTGTTGACCAATGCCATCCGATCGACCAGTCGGGATCGCATTACAATGGGGACGAGATTGACTTCTTCAGGCGGGGTGCGGCCCGGGGCATTGCCGATGTCCTCCAGCACTACCGCGATCTCGGTTTTGACATTACTGGCTTGAACATTTCGATTGAGCAGATGGTCGTGCATCCGATCGACTCGACCGAAGGAGCCTTTCGCATTGCTGCGCAAAGGGCACTTGCCTCCGGACTGCTGAACGCCGGTCTGGCGTAATTCGTCGCAGGCACGGAGACTTCGGTTAATGCTTGTTGCCCAAGTCAATATGCTGTAAACTGAGCCAAACCTGCCTATGCGCCTTTCTCGCGAACAAGCCCTGCAACGGCTCCAAGCCTGGACGAAGAACCCCTCGCTGCTCACCCATGCCCGGTCCGTGGAGATCGTGATGCGGGCGGCGGCGGAAAAGTACGGTGGCGACCCCGATCAATGGGCCGTCACCGGTCTGATCCACGACGCCGATTACGACCAGTGGCCCGGCGATCATCCGCGGCGCATGGTCGATTGGCTCCGCGAGCAGGGCGAGGACGAGATCGCCTACGCCGTCTCCTTCCACCAGACCGCCTGGGGCCTGCCGCCGAAGACCATGCTGGACAAGTGCCTCCTGGCCTGCGACGAATTGACCGGCTTCGTCATCGCCTGTTGCCTCGTCCGGCCGGACGGCATCGCCTCGCTGGAGCCCAAGAGCGTCAAGAAGAAGCTCAAGGACAAGGCCTTCGCCGCCAAGGTTGACCGCGAGATCGTCAAGAACAGCATGGAGCTTTTGGCGCGGACCCGGACAGCCACATCCAGTTCGTGATCGACGCGCTGCGGCCTCATGCCGCGGAACTGGGAATTACGGGCAAGAGTTAGAACGATGCAGCAGAGCATCCGCGAAGTCGCGCACGGCTCGCCCGACTATTGGGCGATGGTCGCGCTCCGCGACGCGGTGTTGCGCAAGCCGTTGGGCCTGCGCTATTCGGACGAGCAACTGGCAGCCGAAACCGACGCCCTGCACGTCGCCTGTTTTCGCGGCGAGCAGGTGGTCGGCTGCCTGGTGCTTCGTCCGCAGGACGGCGACGGCCGCATGACGCAAGTCGCGGTCGCCGAGGAGCTGCGAGGTCAAGGCATCGGCAGGGCACTGGTCGAATACTGCGAAGCGGCCGCCCGGCGGATCGGCTACCGCCGCATCGTTCTAAGTGCCCGCGAGACCGCGCTGGAGTTCTACGAAAAGCTGGGCTACCGGCGGATCGGCGAACCATTCGACCAGGTTACCATTCCCCATTGGGCTATGGAAAAGTCGATGACCGACGCTAGCCGCAGGGTGATGCGGCTTACGCCAACGCCAGTTCACGCTCGTTCGCTTGGACAAGCTCTCCGCGCAGCACAGGCACTTCCCGCGGGGCCTCGATGCCAAGGCGAATCCGGTCGCCGCGGATTTCGACGACAGTTATCTTAATGCCTTCGCCGATGACGATGGCCTCACTCTTATGGCGGCTGAGGACCTAGCATGACAGTTCCTCCTTGTAGACAAAGGTCAGATAAGACGGGCCACACTGTTAGGACGTTTTCGGTTCGGTTTTGCCACGAACGGCTCCTCTCGGCGGCACGTTACTTCGCTCCGTTTTATGTTAGGCGCAGCGTCATATCGCTTCGTCATATCGCCACGCTGGATGTTTCCACGACGGCAATGCGGACTTGCGGAAAGCGGGCCTGATACTGGGCCAGAAGCTCGGCCAGCACGGCGCCAATAGGCTGCGGCCCGCGACATTCCTCTCCGCCCGCCGGCAAGCGCGGCGAAAGACGGTCAGTTGCCAAACGGTTTACGCGGTTTTCCATGAGTTTCTCTCCACAACTGGACATATTGTACCTACTACTATACGCTTGTCAAGCACACTTGGTTCGCGATTTGTTTGTGCAAATAGCCGGGCATGTCAAAAAGCCGGCCTTCCCGCGCCGCGACGTTGCGGGTACATTATTTCGCAGGAAAGGGACGGGCTCGGAGGCCCATCCTACAAAAACGCAAAGGAGCGTTTGCCATGACTGCGCTGAAATGGATTCCGCTAATGTGCCTCGTATTCGTCTGGCCGCTATCGGCCGGCGAGATCGACCGCTGCTCCCTGGACGACGCCCCGCGGGTCACCGTGACCAAGCTGGGAATCAAGGGCGATCCGATCAACGTCGCGCTGGTGGGCACGAAGGAGGAACTGATCGCCGCTATGGTCGCCGCCAAGTGGGAGCCCGCCGACCCGATCACCTTCAAAAGCTCGGCCAGGCTGGTCAAGAGCGTGATGCTGCACCGGCCCGACGAAACGGCCCCGGTGAGCAACCTCTATCTTTGGAAGCGGAAAGAGGACTTGGCTTTCGAGCAGGAGGTCGGCCGCGACGCCAGCCGCCGCCACCACGTCCGCTTCTGGCAATCCGCGCAGCTCCTCGGCGGCCGCCCGGTATGGCTGGGCGCGGCCACGTTCGACAAGAAGGTCGGCCTGAGCCACAAGACGGGCATGATCACACACCACATCGACGCCGATATCGACGCCGATCGCGACAAGCTGATGAAGGACCTGGCCGAAGACCTCGACTCGACGCGGTTGGTCGACGGATTCCAGTCCAAGTGCGAAGGCTGCAACGGCGGCGGCGACCCCTATCATACCGACGGCAGGTTGTCGATCGGGATGCTCAAGATCGGAAGATAACCCAAAAGGAGAGAATCGTGGCACAACATCAAAGAGAAGAAAAACGGCGAAAGCGGGTTCGGGCGAAGCGCAACGCGGAAAAGGCGCAAGAGCACCGCGCGAAGAAGGCCGCGGCGGCGCGGTAAGCCTGACCATTTTCCCCACGCCTTCGTCCATGCCAGCTTCTTGACCGCCTGCCGCATCCCACGGATAATAGAGTTGTGAGTGACATGCCCGGCGTTACCGTTTGCAGCAGTGCCCATGACCGTTTTACGCTACGGCGCGGATGCGTCGGTCAATTTGCAAATCGAGGGAGGACCGCAAGAACCTTGCGGCGTGCCTCGCGGCGCGCCGCTGCCGGATACCGCGGCCGCGGTCAAGGCTGCGCTGGATGAGCCGCTGGAATATCCGCCGCTGGCGCGGTGTACCACGCCGGGCGACCGCGTGGCGATCGCGCTGGGAGCGGAAGTGCCGCAAATCGCCAAGGTTACCGCCGCGATCGTGCAAACCCTCGCCGCCGCGGGCATCGACGCCGACGGCATCACGATTCTCCGCAATCGCGGCGATGCCGATGCCAATGCGGAGGACCCCTGCGGACTGGTTCCCGCCCATCTAGCCGAGCGGATCCGCGTGCGGACGCACGATCCGGCGAACCGCCGCAATCTGGCTTACTTGGCGGCCTCCGAGGCGGGCGAACCGATCTTCCTCAACCGCATGCTCACCGATGCCGACGTCGTGTTGCCGGTCGGCCTGCGCAGCCCGATCGCGCGACCGGCTACTACGGCATCCATACGGCCCTCTATCCTGAGTTTTCCGACCTGGCGACGCAGGCCCGCTTCCGCAAGCACGACCGTTTCGGCGACAACGACCATCACCGCCAGTTGCGGCACGAAGTGAACCATGTCGCCTGGCTGCTGGGCGTCAACTTCAGCTTGCAGATCGTGCCGGCGGCGGGCGACGGGATATTGCACGTTCTGTTCGGTCAGAGCGACGCCGTGCGGCACGAGTGCCGCGAGCGCTATTGCGCCGCATGGACCTGGCCGATCGCCCAGCGGGCGGAGTTGGTGATCGCAGCGATCGAAGGCGGACCCTCGCATCAGACATGGGAGAACCTCGGCCGCGCGGTGGAAAGCGCGGGCCGGCTGGTGGAAGACGGCGGGGCGATCGCCGTCTGCTGCGAGTTGGCCGCGGCGCCGGGACCGGCGGTGCAGCGGCTCAGCGCGGTGCCGGAGCGCGAGGCGGTCCTGCGGCAGATTCGCCGCGAGAACCCCCGCGACGCCCTGCCCGCGCTGCAACTGGCGAAGGCCGTCAAACTGCACCGCGTCTATCTCCTCAGCGGCCTGGAAGCGGAGCTGGTGGAGGCGTTGGAAATGATTCCGGTCGAATCGCCCGGCGACTTGTGCCGGCTCGCCCGGCGAAGCCGCTCCTGCCTGGTGGTGGCGAACGCGGCGCGGGCGATCGTCCGCGTGGAAGGCGAGTGATGCGTGCTAATATCGCCGCCAACGTGGCCGAGATTCGCCGCCGCATGGCGGCGGCCGCGATCAGGTCGGGACGCCCGCCCGATGCCGTGCGGCTGGTGGCGGTCACGAAATACGCAGGCCCAGACGAGATTCGCGCGCTGGTTGCCGCAGGTTGCATGGAACTCGGCGAGAGTCGTCCGCAGCAGCTTTGGGAGCGCGCAGCCGAGTTGGCCGATCTGCCCGTCCGCTGGCACATGGTCGGCCACTTGCAGCGCAACAAGGTTCAACGGACGCTGCCGCTAGTGGCAATGATTCAGTCAGTTGATAGTCCTCGCCTAGCCGATGAGATCGATAGTGCCGCTGCCGCCCTGGGCCGCGTAGTGCCGGTGCTGCTGGAAGCGAACATCTCAGGTGATGCGGCCAAAACCGGCTTCGCTCCCGAGGTGATTGACCCGCTGTTGCCGAACCTGATTGAGCGGAGGCACATCAATATCCGGGGCCTGATGTGCATCGCCGGGCTCGAAGGAGGCAATGCGGAGGCGCGGCGGGATTTTGCCGCTCTGCGGGAGCTGCGCGATCACTTGCATACCCGCTACGGTAACGCCGTTCATCTCGGCGAGCTCTCGATGGGCATGAGCAGCGACTTCGAGATCGCGATCGAAGAAGGCGCGACGATCGTCCGCATCGGCTCGGCTCTTCTCGAGGAATCATGACGCCCAAAACGCCCAAAACGGAATCGACGGCAGATCGGGAAGCTTGCCGGGCGGCCAATGTCCTCAAGCAAAGGATTCGCGACTACTACGTCGCGTCGAGCCTCGACTATCATGCCTGGAGCCCGTCGTACCATATGCATTTCGGCTACTATCGCTTCGGGTTGAACCCGCTCGGGCGCGAGTCGATGCTGGAGGAAATGAATCGGCAGGTCGCCGCGCGACTCGGCCTCTCCGCCCAGAGCGCTTGTGAAATCGTCGACTTGGGCTGCGGGCTGGGCGGTCCCGTCCGGCATCTCGCCCGATCGTTTCCCAAATGCAGGATCACGGGCGTCAGCCTCGTTCCTTGGCAAGTCGATATGGCAAGGCAATTGACGCAGGCCGAGAACGCGAAGTTCATCGCCGCCGACTTCACGCAATTGCCGTTTGTCGACGGCCGCTTCGATCTGGCGCTGGCGATGGAATCTTCATGCCACGCGCCCGGCGACGGCAAGCGCGACTTCGTCCGCGAGGCGTCCCGTTGCCTGAAAAGCGGCGGCCGGCTGGTCGTGGCCGACGGTTTTCTGAAGCTCGCGACGCCGCTGCCGCGCTTGCTGCGGCCTATCTTCAAGACGGTTTGCACGAACTGGGCGCTGGAATCGTTCGCCGTGCTGCCGGAATTTATTGATGCTATGCAATCGCGCGGCTTTGGCGAAATCGCCTTGGAAGAGATTTCCTGGCGGATCGCGCCATCGGTCTTTCACATTCCTTGGGTAACGACGAAGTTCGTCGTGCAGGAGCTTTTCAAAAGTGGCCTGCGCCTCAGCTCCGCGCGCCGCGGGCACGTGCTGGCGTGCCTGCTTTCGCCCTTGGTCGGGCTGGCCCGGCGGCATTTCGGGTATTATTTGCTCAGTGCGGTCAAGAAAGCGCAGATTGGCTAGGTTGCCGGGGAAATCGCTTCACGGAAGATGCTCTTCATTCAACGTATCGGCATGCTGGAGCACGGGCGGCGCAATCTCGTTTCTGCGCTTTCAGCGCATGGTCAGGACGCAGCGAATCGACCAAGGAATTGCCGCGGAGCGGTGTAACCTGAATAACCGGGGGTGGAACCCCCGGTCCCACGAGGTAGTGAACGAAGCCGCGCAGCGGCGACACATTGCCGTCGGACGAGCGATAGTAAAGCCGCTACGCGGCATGGCTCGGGCGGCCTCGACTCCGAGGGTTCCGCTGCGCTATACCCTCGGTTATTCACATTTTGCCGCTCCGCGGCAAGCTGCCAATTGAAGCCGCTTACGCCCCGCCTCCACGGCCGACTTGGAATTCGCGCCGACTACAGAAACAGGATTGCATCCGAGCATGCCCGCCGCATTGAATCCGACTTGAAAAATCGGGTATACTAGCAGCAGGCAAGGGTCCTGAATCGGAACGGGAAAGGCATCAAAAATGGTCCGCCGCGCGTTTACTCTCGTCGAACTTCTGGTCGTAATCACCATCATCGGGATGCTTATCGGGCTGTTGCTGCCGGCGGTGCAAATGGCCCGCGAATCGGGTCGCAAGGCCCAGTGCGCCAATAACATCAAGCAACTCGGCTTGGCCTGCCTGCACCACAAAGCGGACCAAGGCTACTACCCGTCGGGCGGCTGGGGATACCAATGGGTGGGCGATCCGGCTCTCGGCTACGGCGGGCGGCAGCCCGGCAGTTGGATTTATTCGATTTTGCCCGACATGGAGCAACAGGCGCTCTACCAACTCGGGGGAAGCACTTTGACCATGACCTCCGGCTCCGCCGCCTACACCCTGACAGGCAGCACTCAGGCCCAGGGCGCCGCGCAATGCATGGCCACTCCCTTGCCGATGATGAATTGTCCGACGCGGCGTCGGGCGATCGCTTATCCGACCGTCAACAATTACGCGCCGTTCAATGCAAATGCGGCCACTTCGGTCGCCCGCAGCGACTATGCCGCAAACGCCGGCGACGTTGCCTACTCGGCCAACCCGGGAAATACGGCGGGCTGGGTCCTACAGTGGCAAGGGCCTCCGTCCCCGTCAGGTCCGATGAGCTCGACCGACGGAAGCAGCGGCCTGTGGTACGCCGCGGGCAACTGGCTCGGCTATTATTCCAGCAACGGCACTGGTTGCCATAGCTCCCAGTACAGTACTTCAAGCGGGACTTTCGTCCCATTCATCGGCGAGCCCAACGGCGTCATTTATACCGGCAGCCAGGTCCGCGACGACGACATTACCGACGGCGTCAGCAACACTTATTTGCTGGGCGAAAAGTATTTGGCGCCGGACAACTACACGAGCCTCGCAACCAGCGGCCCCGCCGCGTCGGACAAGTCGGACATCTACAGCATGTATTCTGGCTGCACGTTGGACAACGAGCGCTCCACCTACGACAGCACGCCGTTGCAGGACCGCACCGGCGTGGTTGCTCAAGACGCTTTCGGCAGCGCCACGTGAACAGTTGCTGCTTCGTCTTCTGTGACGGCTCGATCCATTGGATCAACTATTCAATCAATCGAGTGACTCATCAACTCTTGGGCTGCCGCAACGATCAGCAGGCGATGGACTTGAGCAGCCTCTTTTAATCGGCAGGGTGGCTTGCTTGCGCTTCCGTCGCCGTGCCGGCTATGCGGAACTCTATTCGAACGAACCTTCTGGAGCGGCCGATATCGCCCTAGTATCGGTTTTGCGGGGGACTCTATAATGCTTGCAGCGGTATGGCTCACGAAATCGCCAAGCTGATGCTGGAGCACGCGGACACGTTCTTGAAGCGTTCCGAGGCTGTGCGTACCGCAATCTCCTTAGGCATGCCTCTGAATGAAATCGAGGCCTACCTCGACTGGCTCGATGCCGCGAAAGGCCGCGTGCCTTCAGAAACGCAAAAAGCGGACGAGACAAACAAGAAGTCTAAAGGCCCGTAGATTCTTGAAAGGGTAATCGTCTCGGAAAAAGTCCCTTGCCATCTCCATGCGGGGGGGTTAGGCTTTCGCAAACCCGCGTGGCAAAACGGTCGGTTTCACGGGCTGTGACATTTAACCAAGGGCAGTTTTTGGGCTTTTTGGGCAGAATCTCACGGTTGCCGTCAGGAATCATCGGTCTACGGCGGAGTGAAGGTAGCGGGAGTAGTCTATCTGCGTTATGGAATTTCATTGGTTAATGAGCATCGTTATCGACGTGGACCATCGGACTGGAGCACCTATGAGACAAATTCTTCTATGCCTGGGCGTAGCTTTGGCAGTCGGCGTTCCTGCACGGGCGTCGGTCATTTTGGAGACTGGGGACACGGTTAAATTCTTGGGTGTGGTGTCGGGCGCATCCGAGGGCAACGGTGGAGCCTTTAGCTGGACGCTTACTGGCACCAGCGGTTCGACCGGCCCGTCGTCCGCCATCGGCACGGATTTTGATACGTTTTGCACCGAACTCCAACAGAGCATCACCAAAGACGACAGCTACTTGGTCGGCAAGGTTTTTACTCCCACGTCGGGCGGAACAATCAATTCTTCGGGAAACGTGCTCCAGAATATGAAGGGCGTCTACCTCTTCGATCTTTGGAGCAATAACCTGCTCGGCGCGTACAACTCAAGTTGGGGAAGCGCCGCGGTCGCTGGAGCCGTCCAAGTGGCTCTTTGGGAGAGCGAGGGCTACAGCGCTATCCAAATCATGAATACTGGCGGTTTTTCCCTTGAGCATGCTCGCCTCGGCCACGGCGGACATCACGACCCTTCTCGGCGTAACTGACATCAACGGTTCTTATAACACGAGTTGGGCCCCGACGGACGTAAACGCGTTTCTCATCACTAACGACGGCCATCAGGACCAGGACCAAATCGTTCTTGTACCTACCAGCGGACCGCAATCTCCACCGCCGGTAACCGCTCCCGAGCCGGCCAGCATGATCGTTTGGGGCATTGGCGCAGGTCTTGCCGGCGCCGCCGCGGTGCGACGCGGCCCCCGCAAGCGCGGACGCTGGTCCAAGCAGAATCGCCAGGCTATCCTTAGCGTCATCGAGCGCGGCCAGCAGGCAAAGCTTTGACGCGGACCTGACCCGTCCCGGTCAATTCGGTCGCGCGTGACCGTCGCCTTTGCCAGCGCATTCCGTCATTCACTTCGAATCGTTCCAAGAGCCATTCCTGCGGAATGGCTCTTTTTATTTGACCCTGTCCAGAGTACGTCAACGCTGCAAGGCCCGAGGCGTTGTAACGACATAAATAGAGCAATCGGGTGGCACGTCCTGAGCTTCAGGCGAAGGGCGTGAAAGCTCAGGAAACACGCCCTTCGCTTGAGTGCCACCCGGGCCGACGGGCATTGCGCCCACGCGCGAGTTTGCCTGCATCGCCGTCCTCTCGTACAATGGGGGTCTGGCTCGCCCCCAAGGTTCAGCGATACGCGAAACGGCCTGGACGGAAACAAACGGTTACCGCAGTGAAACGTTTGTTTCAGTTTTCGACGTGAGCAATGTAAAGCCATGCTGTTGAAAATGGCGATTTCCACGGTCTGGCACGAGAAGGAAAAACTCTCCGGGGCCGTGGTTGGCGTCGCCTTGGGAGTGTTCCTGGTCGTTTTCCAATGGGGACTCTATTTCGCTTACAAACGGGATACTACCGTCGTGCTGGATGCCTTCGACGCCGATCTTTGGATCGTGCCCAAGAACCAGACGATGTTCGACGGCTTCACTTCGATGGATGATCTTGCTTGCCGCAGGGCGAAGGAGGTCGCCGGAATCGAGGATGCGGCGCGGGTCGTCTGGGGCGATGCCGACTGGCGGCTTCCCAACTCCGGCGGCAAGGATTATATCCAAGTCCTCGGCCTCGACCTCGAATCGTCGATCGCCGCCCGCTTTCATTGCACCCACCACGCGGACCAGGAAGGGGAGACTAGCAATTCTCCCCTTCTCCCTCTCTCCTTTTCTGCCCTTCTCCGCGGGGACGGTCACGTTCTCATCGGCGCACTAGACCGCAAGAAGCTCGGCGTGACTGAGAATCCCCGCGGCCCATTCGAAATCGCGGGCCGCCGGGCATTCGTGGAAGGCTACGTGGACGACGTGCGGCTTTTCACGACCGCCGGATTCGTGCTCACCGACATCGACAACGCCCGCGCGTTCCTGCGCTTGCCCGGTTCGCACGTCAACTTTATCGTCTGCAAGTGCCGCCCCGGCGCCGCCGTGCCCGCGGTCGCCGCTCAATTGCAGGCGCTGGTTCCCGAACACGACGTGCTGACTGCCCGCCAGTTTCACGACCTCTGCTGCGACTATTGGGAGAAAGTCAGCGGTATCGGGCCGCTGATCTTCGTGTCGAGCGTGCTGGGAATCGCGGTCGGCTTTTTGATCGTGATTACGACCTTCTACATTTCCACCCTGGAAAAAGTCCCCGTCTACGGCTGCCTCAAGGCGCTGGGCGGCAGCGCCGGCGAAATCGCGGCGCTCGTGGCCGTGCAGGTTTTCGTCGTTTTCCTCTTGGGCTCGGCGATCGCCGGCGCCGCGCTGTGGGCGACGTTGGCCGCCGTGCGCGGCTCGATGATTTCGCTGTTGGTCACGCCCGAACTGGTCGCCGCGGGGCTCGGCACGATGTTGGCACTGCGCCGCTTTCGGCGCGCTGATCTCCCTCCGCAGAGTTTTCGTCATCGACCCCGGCGAGGCCTTCCGCACATGAGTAACGGCGCGCCCGATACCGTTTTGCGCCTGGAAGACCTCCGCAAGGAGTTCCCCGAGCCGTCGGGCGTGCTGCACGTGCTCCGCGGAATCACGCTCTCGGTTCGCCGCGGCGAAATCGTGATGTTGATGGGTCCCTCGGGTTCCGGCAAGACAACCTTGCTGCAGATCGCCGGCTGCCTGATCCGCGCCACCAGCGGCCGCGTGGAAATCGCCGGCCGCGACTTCGGCCGGGCGCGGGAGTCGGTGCGGTTGCGTGCGCGGCGCAAGCACCTGGGCTTCGTCTTCCAGAGCTTCCATCTGGTCGACGCCTTGACCGCCTACGACAACGTCGCGCTCGCCCAGCACTGCGGCGGCAGCCGGTCCAGCGCAAGCGGATTCTTCAAATGTTCGACGAGTTGGGCATCGCTTCCAAGGCCAAAAAGCTCCCCCGCGACCTCAGCGGCGGCGAAAAGCAGCGGATCGCCATCGCCCGCGGCCTGATCGGCTCGCCCGACGTGCTGCTGGCCGACGAGCCGACTTCGCAGTTGGATTCCTATTCGGCGGAGGCCGTGAGCGAGCTTTTCAGGCGGGCCGTGCGGCAGTACAATCCGGCGGTGATCGTGGCCACGCACGATCCGCGCCTCGGCAGCATCGCCGATCGGCAGGTCCGCCTGGAGGACGGACACTTCCATGAGTAAACTCCTGTTCTTCATCGTTGGACTGCTGTTCGGCGCCGGGGGCGTGGCGTTCTACGCCGGACTGATACCCGACTGGCGCAAGCCGGCCGCGCCGCCCGGCCCGCCGGCCGTTCAACCGGTCGCGGCCAAGCCCGCCGAAGCCGTCTGCACCGGCATGGTCGAAGCCGCCGGCGGCGAGATCGACGTCTTCGCGCAAATGCCGGGCGAGCTGGTCGAAGTCAACGTCCGCGAGGGCGAAAGCGTGCGCCAAGGGCCAGGTCCTTGCCGTACTGGAAGCTCGGCGGCAGGAGGCCGACGTGGCCGTCGCGTCCGCGGCCGTCGCCATGGCACAGGCCAAGCTGAAGCGCATCCAGGCCGGCGTGGGCAAGGAGGAGAAGCAAGAGGCCCTCTTGTCGGCCGAGGCCGTCGCCGCGCTCTTGAAGTACGAAACCGCCAACCGCGACCGCCTGCGGAAGCTCTACGCGACCAAGTCCGTCAGCCTCGACTCGCTGCAGGCCAGCGAGAACCAGGTCGATCACTTGCAAAAGCAGATGGACGGCCTGCGGCAGCATTACGAGTCGCTCCGCCGCGGCGCGCTGCCGGAAGAAATCGACTTCGCCCGCGCCGAAGTGGCCGAGGCCGAAGAACGGCTCCGACAGGCCAAGATCAACTTCGCCTACCGCACGGTCTACGCGCCGATGGACGGCACCGTCTTGCAGGTCTATCGGCACGCGGGCGATTCGGTCTCGCTGCAGCAGCAGACGCCGATCGCGCGGCTCGTCGACGGCGGCCACCTCCGCATCCGGCTGGAGATCGACGAGGCCTGCGCCGCGCTTGAAACCGCCCCGCGAGGGCACGTTCCGAGTCGGCGGCGTCGCGGACGATGCGGGGCGGCTCACGGTCGTGACGGTGGTCCCGCAGTTCGGCCCCAAGCGGCTCTTTGATCCCGACACCAGCGCCCGCGTCGATACCCGCATCCTCGACGTCCTCTGCGACATCCGCGCTTGCAGTGTGCCGCTTTATCCGGGCCAGCGGATCACGGCGCGGATCCCTTTGGAAGATGAACATGCTCCTCAAAACGGCCATTCGCATCATCCTCCATGAGAAGACCCGTTTCGCCGGCGCGGTCGCCGGCGTGGCGCTGGCGATCTCGCTGGTCCTCCTGCAATGGGGCTTCTACTTCGGCTACCGCCGCGACACCACGGTCGTCATCAACCTCTTCGACGCCGACCTGTGGATCGTTCCCAAGGGACAAACCAGCATTGACGGTTTCACGACCATCGACGAGCTGGCCTATTGGCGGGCGAAGGAGCTGCCCCAGATCGACTCTGCCGCGCGGATCGTCTGGAGCGTGGGGCCTTTCCGCCACGGCGTCAACGGCTCGGCGCAGCGGATCCAGCTTCTGGGCGTCGATTTTGATTCCGGCATCCGCGTCACTCTGCAGACCGCCGGCGGAGGAAAAGGGGACATCACTCATTTGTGCGAAGCACCCTCCGGGCCGTTCCGGCAAATGGGTGATGTCCCCCTTTCCTCCTTGCTGCGGCCCGACGGCTGCGTGCTGGTCGGCCGCAAGAGCCAGCGGCAACTGGGCATCGCCGCCGCGGGCCTCGAAGGGCCGGAAATCCGCGGCCGGCGGGCGACCGTCGTCGGTTTCGTGGAAAACGTCCATCTCTTCACGACCTTGGGCTTTGTCGTCGCCAATTTGGACAACGCCCGGCAGTTCCTGGGCATCCCGCCGTCGCAGGTGAGCTACGTGGCCTGCAAGTGCCGTCGCGGAGCGGACGTTGCCGCGGCGGCAGCGCAGCTTCGCGCGGCCGTGCCGGAGGACGACGTGCTGACCCGCGACGAGTTCTGCCAACGGACGTTTACCAATTGGGAGACGAAGACCGGCATCGGGCCGCTGATGCTCTTCCCCTCGCTGTTGGCCGGGCTGGTCGGCTTCCTCATGGTGACGATCACGTTTTACCTCTCGACGATCCAGAAGGTCCCGCTTTACGCCTCTTTGAAGGCCGTCGGCGCGGCCAACGGCGAGCTGGTCTTCCTGCTGCTGGTCCAGGTGGCGGCGGTCTTCGCGCTCGGTTCGGCGCTGGCGGCCGGCTGCTTGTGGCCGGTCATCACCGCGCTGCGGTCCACGACCATCGCCGTGGAAATCACGCCGCGCCTGGTTCTCGCGGGCGCCGGCGCTCTTTCTTTCCTCGCTCGCCGGCGCGCTGCTTTCCGTGCGCCGCGTGGCGACCGCAGATCCCGGCATGGCGTTCCGGACCTGACGTTGAATCGCGTCGATCGGGCTTTCGACAGAAAAATGATTGGAGGAAATATGGGCTAAAGGGCGGCATTCGTTTTTGTAGCTCGGCGGCACGTCGCGCTCGGTACTGCGAACTCTGTACTGTTTACTCGGTACTCGGCACGCTTTATCCCTGCTCTGGCGTCTCCCTCGCCCACGGGCGGCGCCAGCCGGTCCGCGCGAGCGGGGCCGGCGACCAGCCGCATCACGCCGTGCCCCAGGAGCACCATCAAGGCGTAGGTTCCGGCGACCGCGAAGATGGTTGCGGGCCCTGTCCCGTAAGTGCCCCACTCCGGGAACCTTGCCATGTACGAGTAGTCCCGCGGCGGTCCGATGACCGCCGCCACGATTGCCGCCGCCACCAACCCCCGCCCACCGAAACGCCGGACGATCCGCCAGGTAATGAGGTAGATGAATGCGCATTCGGCGAAGCCGATCACCATCAGCACCATGTAGAACGGCTTCCAGATGATCACGATGTGCCACAACCCGGCCCGTTCGCCCAGCGCAATGATGCCCAGCGCCGCCGCGGCGAATGCCAGCCCGCCTGCCACCGCCCCCGCGATGCGCCGCGCCGTCGCGCACGTAAGTAGTGCCACAACCACAAGGATGGCCAGATACAGGCCGTCAAACGCGTAAAGCTGCAACAAGGTCATGCGCTGCCCCCGCTTGGATCGCGGTTAGCCCCGGATTTCTACGCGAAAACTCGTTTGTTTCACGTGTCGCGCTTGTATGTTATTCCTTAACCTCGTAGCACTTCAAGTGAAAGTCAACGGGCTTGCCGGCGCGGTTTTCGATGATGAACCACGATCTGCCTGCCGGAACGGCAACCATGCCGTCCATCTCGAAACCTTGCGAGTCGCGCATCAACAGGACGTCTTGCTTTTGCAGGCCCTTTTCGTCGTTGTTCTTGAGGGCCTGATACGCCCTGTCAATTACCACCGTCACTCCAAACGATCCTTGTGAGGCCACGTGAAAGCGAATCGTGCCGCCGCGGCGAGAAGTAATGTCCGTGGTCCACTCGATGCCCGCCGGCGCTGTACGTCTTGTCAAGAAACGGCCGATCAACGCTTGAGTCGGTGTTGCCGGCCAGCGGCGCAGAATTCTTCTCTTGCGCCGCCGCCGCGCCGCCGCGGGAAGGCGTACGGCCGCGGGTCCGCGCAGCCGACTTCTCGGCGGCGTTTCCCGCCGCGCTCGGCGCGGCCGCCGCGGGAGATGTTTCTGGCGTCGCCGCATTTTTGGATTCCTGGGCGCCGGACCTTCAAGTCCGCAACCTGAAACGAAAAGCGCCAGAAAACAGACGGAAAGCAGGCGCCGCATGACGAGCTCCTTGGATGGCAAGGTGGTTATCAGTCTTGCCGCTTTCCAAACAGCGGCCGGAAGATCAGCGCGTCCAGCGAGAGGCAGCCCGGCCCGGCGATGAGCAGGCAAAGGGACACGGCCAAATAGCCGAGCGCCGGCTCGAAGGACGGCCCTCCCCGGGCGGCGACAAAGGGATGGCCCATCCGCAGGTGGACCGTGAACAAGGCGACCAGCATATTGCACACCAGACCGAAGGCGGCCAGCGGCGTGAGCAGGCCAAGAACAAGCGCCATGCCGCCGCCGAACTCGGCCAGTACGGACAGGCCTTGAAAGACGGCCGGCACCGGCAACCCTGCTGGCATCCAGTGCATCGGGCCGCCGTCGCTTTGCAGCTTCTGCAGGCCGTGCAGCATGATGCCCGCCCCGAAGACCAGTCGGATGATCAGCAGCCCCACGGCTGCGCGGCCGCCCGCAAATCTACCGAATATCCATTGCATGGCTTTTATTATACTACCGTAACGCCCGCAGGACCAGCGGATTGGTCTTGTGTACCTTGCAGGCGCACGGCCATCCGTCAGGCGCGGACCACTCCCAGGAAACGCCGCGACGACGGGACTCAAAGATCACGGAGATTCTACTTGGGGAACTTGGCTCGACGAGAGTTTCCGTCATGCGGCCGTCGTGGGAGCGAGAGTCGATCGAGCGTCACCGCAAACGCCCAATACTTCAAGTCTTCAGGCCCCTCAGTTCGATCTCCAAGGTGTTGCGCTTTCTGTCTGCGCTGGAGCATGGCTCTGATTCCATCCAAGGGCAAAGCGGCGCTGACCAGGTAGTTCGGCAATTGCCGCCGCTCGCCGACGATCCACTCGCAAGCGCCGTACTTCTTGAAATGGCTCGCCATGTCCAGGACGGTCCGGTCAGCAAGCAGAGGATCGGCAAGGTCCAAGGTGTAGACAAACCACCCGACAGGAGCGGCCCAATACCCGCCATTCTGATATTGATCGCGCGCACACCCCTGCTCCCAGTAGACTCCGCCCGGCAGATGCCGGACCTGGCCGTACCGTACGATTCGATCGTAGTGCGACTTGAAGTAACGCGCGACGGCCTGTGATTGGGCCGTATCCGCGACATGCAGAAAAACGGCAAAGGCCGACCCCCAGATGTCGTGTTCGCGGCACTTGACGGTTGCCGCGCGGAACAGCCCCGCATCCGCGTCCCAGAAGACCCTGCGAACGCTCGCGGCGACGCGACTTGCTTCTTCCTTCCACTTGCGCGACTCAGCCTCCCGTGACCCGCAAGCGGGTGCCCCGGCGAGCAATAAATCCGACAGTTGGCGACAAGCTTGTACGTACAGCAGCGAGCAGAACAACTCGTCGCCCTGTTTGCGGATGGTGTCCGTGAAGCCGTAGGGGCAGCGATCCCAGGCCCGCGCGGGATCAATGCGCACCAGCCCCGTTTCGGGGTTGCGCGCGCTGCGCCCATCGTCTTGACGAGCGGGTCCAGGATTTCGCCCAGCAGTTTCGCGTCCTTGGTCTTGCGGTACGTATGGAAAGCGACCCCCACCGTGAACTGGCTGCCGTCCGCGACGGGATTTTCGCCCATTGAGCCGTTCCCCGGCTTGTAGACCGGCGTGCCGTCGAACTTCACGCAATCGACACCCGCTCCGCGGGAATTCATGCTCCGCACAAAGAGGCGGCAGGCGTCGGTCAATTCCTTGTCCGAGTAGGAGGCAATCGAGCCCTCCAACGTATACTCGTAATCCCGCAGCCAAAATGCCTCATAGCCGGTCCCCACCTGGGGCGGAAAAGCGGCCGATCCATCCTTCATCTTGCGCCTGGACGCTCGAATCACGCGGCCGGCTTCCGCTTCCAGCCACGAGACGGCTTCGGCCACCTTATCCTTTGGTGCATTGACCTTCTTTGCCGGCCCGCTTCCCGCCACATCGGCCGCCCGCGCGCCGGTTACCAACAGCAGTCCCACGATCGCGGCGGCCAACGTTTGGCGGATGGTTGGCTTGTTCACGGGCCTGTTCTCCTTCTTGCATTGCATTATCGTTTACAGTTTAAGTTCGGGTCGACGAGGCAAAAAAGCTTGCCGGCGTGAATCACGGGGAATCCGCCAGCGGGTCCCTCGGCAGGCGCGGAGAAGCAGCGGATCGGCCTTGATAATCTCGCACTTCGAGGGCACCGTCGAGACGAATGGCCTTCCGGGACCAACTTCAGGGAACCAACCGTACTCCACGTTCCCAGGTTTCATCGTTGCCGGTACGCTCATCTCGAATCGCCCCTCCTTGTCGGACTTGCCGCTAGAGTATTGCCGGCCACCAACGCGGACAGATATCTCTATGTTTCCGATCGGATGGCTTTGCCGGTCAACGACGCGACCGCGAATGCTCTTCATGGGAACGACTTCAACTTCGATCGGCGGCAAATTGAATTCCTTGGCGTCCTTCGGGACTTCAAGCGGGCGGAAGCTTGCCTGGCGGGCGTCGCCTTCGACCACCTGAACGTACGGCTCCGGCATGTAGATTACCTGCACGCCCACACCGCCCGGCAACACCCGTGCGGTGTAGTTTCCCCGCGCGTCGCTCACAGGATCGGCGCCCTGTCGTCCGACTCCGTAATAGATGTGGACATTCGCGCCGGGGACCGGCTTGCCTGTATCCTTGACGCGGACCGTGCCGCGCACGACGACTGAGGGAACCAGCGGGATTTCAAGCGAGGTGGTCTGTCCCGCGTGTACGCTGACAGACTTCGGCAGTTTCAGGCGCAGCGGCTGTTTCTCGTCCACACGGGCCTCGATCCAGGCGTCTCCGGCGGCGATCGCCGCAACGGTGAACCGGCCTTGCTCGTCGGTCTTGATATCGGCAAGGCCTTCGATTGGCCATACTTTTAGCGGAAACGGACGCGGCCCATTCGGTTTCTCTTCCGAGTGGAATACCAAACGGGTACCCCGGACGAGCTCCGGCGGCCCGCCAACCACGCGCCCCTCGATCTTGCCCACCGGCCGCAGCCGGATTGGGCTCCCGACGATCGCCGATTCTGGGGTGGTAGGTTGTAGCTGAGTCCCGAAGCCCTTGGCAAGTACCCGGACGCTGTAAAGCCGGTCAGGTGGGGCCGCCGGGAGGTTTGCTCGGCCTTCCCTGTCCGTGCGAGCCCCAACGCGGGCCAACAATTCGTCCGGCACAGGCTCATTAAGCCAACTGAGGGTTCGGATGTTTTCGGGCTCGACCAAGGCGCCGCGCAAGGCCGTCCTTCGGGATCCGACACGACAAAAGAAGTGTTGGTTGCCGGTCCGAGTCGAATCGTCAGATTGGACACGCTGCTTGATAACACCAAGTTTCCTAGGCCCAACTGGTAGCCGGCGGCATAGGCCCAAAGCCTTTGCGGAATGGACAGCCGTTCTAGCGCTTGGAGTTCGGCAAGCCAAGCGGACGGAACCTCCAGGGAAAACAGGCCCTTGGAATCCGCTTTTGCGTATTGGACGTGCCCGAGAACGCGAAGCCATACGTCCGCTGCGTCCACGGCCCTTCCTCTTTCGTCGATCACCTTGCCGGAGACCTTGGTGGGTGCCGTGTTTGCGCCGCGCGGATGCGACTCACCCTGGTCGGCCTCGCCGCCTGTCTTGCCGCTCGGCGCGTCCGCCGGCGGCTTGAACTCGACTGTCGGTGCGCCGAGGTTGACGGTCAGCGTCTTGCCTGCCTCGACGTCGATTTCCCGGGTGTCGGCGTATTTCCAACTCGACGTCATCCCCTCATGGGAAACCATGATATAACGGCTGATCTTCCCCTTGCCCGGTCGGACGCGGTCCATCAGGAAATGCCCCTTGTCGTCCGCCTGCGCCTGGTAATCGTAGTAAAGAAAGCGGCCGGGGTTGATTCCGATTGGCCTGTGCTCATTGCGCGCGATCTCCATGCCGTCATCGGCGAAATCGAGGCGAACGTGCTCCCTCGCGGCGGGTCGGCCATCGACGTAGACCGTGCCCTCGACGCGCGCCCAAGGCTGCAAGGCGATTTCGTTGTCGTCGTCGACGTCCCCTTCGATACGGGCGAATCCTCGATCATGCAGAGCGATGAGGATGTACCGCTCGCCCTGCGGGGCGAACATGAACCGGCCGTCGGCGCCCGTTCGTGCGAGCAACGTGTCTTGACCATCTAGGGGACGGGAGTTTTGCAGATAGACCAGACGTGTTGCGCTGGCAAGCGCGACGTCGGCCCCGGCAACCGGCTTGCCGTCCGGATCGCGCACGACGCCGGCAATTTCCTTTCCTTTTTCCAGTTCCAAATTAAACGTGGCCTCGCGCTGGCCGGGATCAAGCGTCAGCCGCTTGCTCGGTAAGTGCCCGTCCGCCTCGATGCGCACGACGTGGCCGGACGTATCCCACTCCTTCCGGAACTCGCCCGCGGCGTTTTCCACCGCGGTGCGCTGGCGCCACATGACGTCGCCTTCTACCAGGTAGAACTTCGTGATGGCGGCCTTCGTGTCGCGATCGACGACGCGTCCGGAGAGTTTCCAGCCGCCGGACTGCAGCGCTACCACGCGTTCCGGCTCCCCGGTCGCGACCTTAATGTCCGCTTGGGCGTAGCCTGGCTTGGAGACGATGAGATGGACGGGGTCGTCCGGTATCCACAACTTGCGCCAGCGGCCTTCCGCGTCAGTAAGAAATGGCTCGTGGCTATTAACGGTCTCGTCGTCCAGCATCATCACGTGCAAGTTTTTGCCGTCAAAGACGGTCGAGACGGTAGCGCCCCGAAGCGGCTTGCCTTGCTTGTCAACAACTCGAACGCGGACCAGTTCTCCCTTGCGGAGTTGGAGACCGACCGTAAGAGGAGAATTCGCGACGGTGACTCGTTGGAAGTCGGGGGCGCATCCCTTGGCCACGGCCGCGATCGTGTAATCGCCCGCCTCGCACGGCGGCAGTCGATAGTGGCCGTTTTTGTCGGTCTTTGTCCGCAGCGGACCACCACCGGAAAGTTCGTTGATCTGCCCAACTGTGGCCCCGGCGACGGGCTTTCCCTGCGGACTGTATACGACGCCTTCCACAACGGTCCCTTTGTGCATGACCATCACCGCAGCGCCCGCGCGGAGTTGATCGAGCGGCTGGGACTTCAGGTCAAACCCTGGGGGGCTGGCGTATGCGGGGTGCTTCAGGCCAATGATCGCAAACACATATCGGCCGAAGTCTTTTGGCATGCGGTGGCTCGTCCACCTTCCCTGCGCATCGGTGCGGACAGTGTCGTCCACCTCGTTGAAATGGATTCCATCGGGCAACTTCTCGCCGCTGCTGATGACGACTTCCACACCGGCGATCGGACGATCCTGTTCGTCGCGAACGGTCCCGCCCATGGTCGTGCCCGGTTCGAGCGTGATGACAAACTCGGCAGGCGGTTGATTTCCCCAACGCGCACCCGCAGTCACGTAATCAGCGGCCGAAACCGCCATGCCGTAACTGTTTTTCTGCTGCGGGAACTCAACGGTTGTGACGCCTTCGCGGTCGGTCTCGCCGGCCGGCGGATGGAAATCGGCCACGGTTTCCTTGAACTCGGGCCAAGGCTTGACCTTGGCGCCTGCGACCGGCTTGCCGGCCTGATTGACGACGCGGAACCTTATCGAGCGAACGCCGGGCTTATCGGATTTTACTTTCGCGGCGACATCTCCCGGAGCGAGATGAGGTACTCTCTGGCGATTTCGCCGCGTCAGCCGCTGGTTTCGCCGTGTCGGCCTCCGATTTTGGATTCTCGGCTTTCACCGGCGGCGCAAACGGATGTAGGCCGGCCGCCAGAACCACCAGAAGTACGGCGGAGGCCAACAACAGTTTGCCCGTTCGGGGGCCGACCGGCAAGCGGTTGAGGCCCGGTTGCAGGATCGCGCGGATTCGCCGCTGGATCGGATGCCGGCAAGCCATCGCGATCACCGCAGCGCCCGCGCACGGCCGTCGGCCGACGCGAGCGGCGACGTCCAACAGCACGGCGGCGTACTGGCCGGGCTGACTGCCGAAACGAAGGACCGCGTCGTCGCAGGCCAGCTCCCGCTCCACGCGCAGCCGCCGCTCGGCCAGCCACGCCAGCGGATGGAACCAATACACGGCACACGCCAGCCGCGCAGCCACCTGCCAGAACACGTCGTGCCGCGCCACGTGCGACAGCTCGTGGGCCAGAACCACGCGACGTTTGTCTGCCGTCCAAGATCCGCAATCGACGGGCAGCAAGATCGTCGGCCTGCGCCAGCCGATGGTCAGAGGCACCTCGGCCTCTTGGCTGGCGCCGACCGCCACCGCCCAGCGGATGCCGAGCTGCTGCTTGATTTCTTCGGCCAGCGCCCCTAGCGACGGATCGTCGGGCGCGCGATCGCTCCTTGCCAAACGCCGCTCCAGCCATAGCCAGCGGGCCATCGCCAAGAGATAAAGCACGGTGCCAAGCCCAGACGAGGATCAACGCGCAGTGGATTTTGGCGAGCAGAGAATGACTACGATCGAGGGGCGCGTCCGCCACAGGCGCCGCGGGCGGGGCGATGGCCGGGGTCGCGGGAACGTCGGCAGCCGGTACGGAAGACGTAGGATGGACGTCCGAGTCCGTCCAGTTTTTCGCTGGCGGCAGGGCCACTGCACGTAAATCGACTGGCGCCGGCGTCGACGTCGCAGGTGTACTCGTCGCCGGTTCGCTCGCGGCCAGTTTACTCGCAACCGGTCTGCTTTCCGCCAGCGGGATGCTCAGCGGCAGCGGAAGTTTTGGCAATATCGGGCACAAGAAGGGCAAGAGCAGCAGCCCGCCCATCGTTAAGGCCCAAACCCGGTGCCGCAACGAGGCGGCCGCGCGGCGAGGCCAAGATGCATCACGGCGGCGATCAGCAGAAGCAAGGTCGCCGCGACGATAAGCTCCAGCGAGACGGGCCAAAGATGTGCCGCCCCGCGTTCGATCCATTTCCATCCGGCCGAGATCATGTCAGGGATCATGTCAGGGATTCTCCTATCGCGATTGGTCGATCAGTTTGCGCATTTCATCCAACTCGGCGTCGGTAAGCCGATCGCCGGCAACATCCAAAAGCGCGGCCAGGGCCACGGCAGGGCGTCCGCCGAACAGCGTGCTTACCATGCGGCCTATCGCCGATTTCTGCACCTTTTCTTTCGGCGCCAGGCCGCGATAGAGATAACGCTTGCCCTCGTGGCGATAGGTCAAGACGCCTTTATGCACGAGACTGGTCAAGATGGCGCGGACGGCCGAGTAGCTGGGCGGGTCGGCCAGTTCGGCCACCACATCGGCAACCGAGGCCTCTTCCAGCCGATAGACGGCCTCGACGATCTCCCGCTGCCGCTTGGCCAGGTCCATGAGATTCTTTTGGCTGAGACTCTTTTTGCGGCGCACGAACAGGTCCTCCGAACGGGGCAAATGTGGGTAATTGTTCAGCCGCATTGAAGTAACGAACCGCGGATTACACGGATTTCCGCGGATACGATCGTGGTGGCACGACCTTTGGCGCCCGCCCTGCTGCATCCGCGTTCTCCGCGAAATCCGCGGTTTACTTCCTTTCGCTCGCGACTTGCAAATGTGCTACAAAACATGCATGTGCTGCTATTGTAGCAGGTTGTTGCGAGCCGCCAAGAGGCCGCGGTGTATTTTCCTTGACAACTCTTTTGTGCGGCCCCTATAATGCCGGACGTTGGGCCAGTCTAAGGAGGGAGAAGGAACATGAGAAGGCAGTTTTGCTGGGGCCTGGCGAACGTCGCGGGGACAATCCCGCTGATGCTGCTCATCACCAGGCCGGTTCTGGCAGTTGATAGTCCTGCCCCGACAGCGCGCCGCGAGGCAACAACGCCGCGCAGCGAGGCAACAAAGGACGTGTCTCAAGCCCTGCAGGCTGAGACCGAAGGCAAAAACGCCCGTCGCCAGGGGCGCTTGGACGCCGCCCTGGAGGCGGCGCCCGATCTTCACACCGCCCGATGGAACAGCGGCTACGTCTGGTCGGGCAATCGCTGGCTGAAATTCGACGACCCGGCTGTGGCCGTGAATAAGCCCAGCTTCAAAACCTATCTCAGCAAGCGCCAGAAGTACGGCAATACGGTCGAAGACCAGTTGGCGCTGGCCAAATGGGCCAAGTCGGCCGGATTGAAAGACCAGTGGCGGGCGCACCTCGGCAACGTCCTGGCGTTGAGCCCAGACAACAAGGAGGCCCGCGCGGCGCTGGGCTACGAGTTGGTCGACGGCGTCTGGCTGACGCCTCAGGAGATCGCGCAAGGCAAATCGCGGGTGGCCGCCGCCATCACGGCGCTGAACAAGTGGAAGCCGAAACTGGTGGCGATTCGCAACGGCCTGCAAAGCAGAAGTCCCGGTCTCCGCGCGTCCGCCGAAAAGAAGCTGGCCGCGGTCCAGGACGCCGCCGCGATTCCGGCGCTCGAGCTTGTGTTCTCCGCGGAAAACGAGCCAATGGCCCTGGCCGGCGTCGATCATTTCGCCGACATGCGGGCCGCAGACGCCTCGTTGGCCCTCGCGCGGCAAGCGCTGTTCTCCAAGTGGCCGGAAGTCCGCAAGGAGGCGGTGCAAAAGCTGAAGCAGCGCGATCGCGAGACCTTCGTGCCCCAACTGCTCGCCGCGATGCACTCACCGATCCAAAGCCGCATCGACGCCTTCCAGGAGCCCGACGGGCGGCTGTTCTATCGCCAGCAGTTTTATCGTTCCGGGCAGGACCGTGACGAGTTGATGGTGCAGGACAATACGTATAATCCTGGCGTCGCGCTTCCTCCATTGCTCCGTCCCGCCAGACCCTAGTGCAGTTTGATGACGGCGGAACTATTGGGGTGCAGCCCAATAGAAAGGTGGTTCCGATCGGGCCGCAGTCGAACTACGACAAGTTCATGACTCGCTCCGCCGCGGCCGCCGTCGCCTGGGACCAAGGACTCGGCGGCTTGGGGTTGCAACACCAGTTGGTGCCGGTCGATCCCGCCAGCGCTGCTGCGCAGGCACAGGCCGGCGCGGCGGCGAAGGCGGCCGCCGACGCGCAGGTGAGCGCAACGGCGGTTGCGACTTCGAACATGCAGACGGTTGCCTTCAACAGCGCCGTTTGCCAACTGCTCACTGACGTGACGGGTGAGACGCAGCCGCAGTCGCCCGATGCCTGGTCGCAGTGGTGGGTGGATACCGACGAAGTCTACGTGCCGGAGTACAAGCCGGTGACGACAACCTACGTGGCGACGGAGCAAAATACGTATATGCAAGTGCCGATGCAGAATATGCAGATGGTCCACTACAGTTGTCTCACGGCCGGCACGCCGATCTGGACCGACGCCGGCCCGGTGGCGGTTGAAAAGATCAAGGTCGGCGACCGCGTGCTGGCCCAGGACGTCGAGACGGGCGAACTGGCCTACAAGCCGGTCATGCACACGACCGTCCGCTTCAAGGCCGATCTCGTCCGGCTCAATCTGACCGACGAGAATATCACCTGCAGCGTCGGCCACCGCTTCTGGATTTCCGGCAAAGGATGGACGAAGGCACGCGACATCGAGCCGGGCATGAACTTCCACGGCGCCGCGGGCACGACGCCGCTGCGCGCTTCCGAGCCGGCCGGAGTCGGGGCTGTTTACAACCTCATCGTCGCCGACTTCCACAGCTACTTCGTCGGCAAGTCGATGATCTACAGCCACGACATCACCGCCCGCAAGCCCACGGACTTGCTTGTGCCGGGATTGGCGCTGGCAAAGGCGAAATGAACCGCTTGCCGTGTAGGGTGGGCCGAGTTATGTGGGGTGGGCCGAGTGCAACGAGTCCCACCATTTTCCAGATGGTCTTGTTCGGTGGGACTCGTTTCACTCGGCCCACCCTACCCAGCGATTGCGAAGAGTCTTCCCGGCAGGTTGTCGGATTGAAGTCCGGCGCGAGGGAGAGGACGAATTGGCGTCGGGCACGAATGCCGCCGGATGCGTTGCAAATCAACCCGCACGGGGATGTTCCCCCATCGAAAAGAGAATCCGTCGAAGGTTAAGGACACCGACTCGGTTCAAGCACAATGTCGCCACAGTAACCCGTCCTATGGCCGACAACGGAACGATTTCGCTGTAGTCGTTGCTCCAGGCAAAATGGTTCTCCCAATGCATCTCGCGCGGGTGAAAGAGTTGGGCTGTCTTGCCGGTCAAATCGTCCACTACCTCGACCTGGTCATACTTGTAATTGTTGCACCCCTGACACGCAAGCGCGAGGTTGCTTGGATCACTGTCGCCGCCACGAACGCGCGGATGAATGTGCTCGATGGAATGCGGTTGTGTGGCAAAGGCTTCCGGGCAACGGCAATACTCGCAACAACCGTTTGCGCGCCTCCGGACCAACTCCTTTGTGCTCTGGCTGACGGCCGTCACGATGCGTCCACCAGGTGTCGCAGCCCCAACTGGTGCATCGTTTCCGGGAGCGAAACACCGCGCGACCGCGCGAGATTGGCGACGTGCGCGAGCCGATCGGCGTTGCGCTGCTCCAGCAAGTCGCTCAGCGCGCATAACTCGCGATGTTCGCATTCCGCCAGCGTTCCCGCATCGCGCTTCTTCACCAGCTCACAATAACGCGCAACGGTTTCCGCGGGCAGTGGCCGATGGATCTCCTTAAGCTCTTCAGTCTCCGATTTGGAGAGCGACGGCGACTGACGCGCGGCATTCAATCGCAGAACCTCCGCAGTGAATTCCTGAAGCTGATCGTTCGGCAAGCCGCGAACGGATTCAAGCAACCCTTCGGTTGTCACACTCATAAGAAGGCTCCTGCTGGGCACGTCGAGTCAACATTGCACGCAACAATTATACACCGAAACTCGGCCACGTTCGCACCTCACCTGACCAGCGTCGCCTGCGGTTGCGCGACGAGCAACGTTGAATTCCGCTGCGCCTCGTCCAGCGCAGGCTCCAGAGTGTATTTCAGGTCCGGCTTGATCCGGATCGCCCGGCGGAGTTGAACAACCGCGTCTTGCCATTGCAAGCGGGCGTCTGCCGGGCGGGCGCGATCCTGCGAATCGCGGGCGAGCATGGCGGACGCGAGGCCGGCAAGCCGCCAGTTCTCCGCGCGGTGCGGATCGAGGCGGAGGGCCGCATCCAAGTCCGCAACGGCCGCGCGGAACTGGCGGCGGCCGGAAAGGTCGTATCCTCGCTCCGCATGGGCAACGGCCAATTGCGGATCAATCTCTTTGGCCTTCTCTTTGTCGAGTTGGATCGCCTTCTGGAATCCGCCGATGGCCGCGCTCCAATCGTTGGCTTTCAGGGCCTTGACGCCCAGGTCCGCGTAGTCTTGGGCCAACGGCGGCACCCGTGTCGAAACGCGCACGTCGATATGCGGATTCTCGATGGACGCCAAACTGTCCTCTGCCGCCTGCCAACGCCCATCGGCGATGTCCGCGCGGGCCCGACCGCGGCAGATTTCCACGTACAAATCTTCGGCCTGCCGTCTAAACGTCTCGGAGGGATTGGCCTTGCGGTCCAGCGCCGCGGCCTGAGCAAGATCGGCCACGGCCCGGTCCCACGACTTGTCTCGCGAAAAGGCCTCGGCACGATACAGATAGGCCAGCGCGTCATCGGGCTTGAGGCGGATCGCCGCGGTGAGATCCAACTCGGCGTGGAACCAATCGCCAAGCATCATATTTGCCCGGCCGCGCAGGCAGTACGCCTGGGCGAAGCTCGCCGCGGAGTAAATCGCCTGGCTGAAATCGCCGATGGCCGAAACGGGATCGTTTTTGTCCAAGAACGCCGCGCCGCGTCCACACCAAACCCACGGATCGCGGCAGTCGGGGTCGATCGGGCCGATTCTGGCAAACGCGCGGACGATCTCGTTGAACTCGTTCTGGCTCAGCGCCGCGAACGGCCGCCGCGAAAGCTCCGCCAGCCGCGGCGGCAGCGAGACAGGCAGCGCGGCCGACTGCGCCGACGGTGAAACAACTTGCGGCGGGCCGGCTGGCGCCGGGTGGTTGCGGGCGCGGTATTCCCGATCGCTCGCGACCAGGGCCGGATCGAGCCGTTCCGCCCCGTCAAACGCCTGCTTCGCGTCCCAAGGCCGGCCGGCCTTGGTGAGCCGCACGCCTTCGTCCAGCAGCGCGCGCGACTCTTCGGCCGCGGCCCGGCGGAGCAAGTCCTTGTCGAGGTGCTCTTCGGTGGCGTCGCGGGACTCGTCGGGCGATGCCGCCAGCGCCAGGGCCAGCGCATACTTGGCATCGGCCGATTGCGGGTCGAGTTGGACCGCCCTGCGCATCGGCCAGCCCTTGCGAATAATCGTCCGCGGCCACGCGGGCGCGGGCAAGCAGAGCCTGTGCGTGCAACCAATTGGGCGTCAGCCGCAGCGCCTCGTTCAAGTCGAGAATGGCCTGCCGCGGCTCGTCGATTTTCAGGAAGGCTTCGCCTCGACCGCAAAACGCCTCGGCATATCCGTCGTCGATCGCCAGGGCGGCGGTATAATCGTCGATCGCGGCGCTTGGATTGCCGGTCTCGAACCGCAGTGCCGCGAGATTGCAATGCGCTTCGGCCAGATCGCTTCGCAAGGAGACGGCATGAAGCGAATTCTGTTGGGCGCTGCTCATGCTCTCAACCTTTTTGTCGAGATCCAGGGCCTGGGAATAATCGTCCATGGCCAGTTTGTTTTCGCCCAGCCGTTGGTACGCGACCGCGCGGAAATAGTAAGCCGGCGCGTAATTGGGATTGTCTTTGATAACGCCGGAAAGCTGTTCGACGTCAGCCTTAAGCGTCTTTTTGGACTCCGGCGTATCGCCACTGCCCGCGTCGCGAACGAGCCTGCTTTCGGCAACACGCTTTTGATCGCTCGGCACGCCGCTGGGCAGCAACTCAGCTTCATCCAGGGCCCGATAGCCGAATAGCAAAACGGCACAGAGGGCCAACGCGAACACGCAAACCAGTGCCAGCAAAGACGCCGGACGCAAACGAGATCCAGAAGCGACCATGATTTCGACCTTACGCGGGAAGAGACAGTCTATCCAGTTAAGGTTAGTCCTGGGCGGGACGTTTTACAAGTGCCCGCCGTACCCCTCTTCACGCTTGCCGCCGCGTCTGCAAGAGCAGCCAAAAGATGGCCGAAGCCACCAGCAGAATCGGCGCGATGACCACGAAACTGAAATAGGCCAACACGTAGAGGAGTCCCATCGCCATTTGCCCGTCCGGCAGCCTGTTGCCTGAAAGAAATGACGAGTATTCGCGCCACCCCAAGGCATGGCACGCGACAAAGAGAAAACCAAGTACGATGGCGGCGGCGACAAAGCCGTGCGGGCTGACTAATGGACACGGCATCGCCGCGCAAACACGCTGCGCAATTTGCTCGTCATGGCGAATTACCGCGACAAATCAAACGGCCAATAGATCTTGCGGCTGCCGCCGAAGCGGAGCTCGAGGCCGGCGGTGAAGGAGAGATTGTTCTGCGTTTCGAGATGCTGGTTGCTCATGGCGATGTCGTCGATCAGGTCGAACCGCACGTCGAGGTTCTCCGCGCAGAGATACTTCACGCCGATGCCGATCGGCAGCGAGAGGCAGTTGACGCTGTAGCCCTGGCCCAAGCGATCGCTGAAGTTGACGTAGGTCAGCCCCATGCCGGCGAAGACGTAGGGCCGCAAGCGGGTCTCGCGCCAGGGATAGTAGAGGAAGTCGAGGTCCCCTTGAAAATACTCGGCGTTGCGGTTGGCGCACTGCTGCTGTTGCGGGCTATTGGGAGCAATGCCGTTGGCGTTGTCCAGCGCAATGAGCGCCTGCTTGGCGAGATCGGTGTCGTAAAGCGGCAGCGAGGCGAAGGCGAAGCGCGTTTCCATGCCCCAGTCCGGCTCGATTTCCCAACCGAACCGCCAGCCGCCGTTGAAGCCGCTGGTCGTGCCCACCCAATCGTTGATCAACGGGCCGCCGACCATCGCGCCGGCAAAGGCCCCGACGGTGATCGGCCGGGCTTGCCAATCGACCCACGGCGTTTCGTGCGAGGTGGTGGACCAGCCGCTGAACAGCCCGCACAAGCTGTGCTCGCAAAGCCAGTCGCGGAATGTCGGCTGCGGCTGGGCGTAGCCGGGATCGTCCGGCGGGTCGCAGGAAGCCTCCGCCGGCGCAGAGTGAATGGTGAGTGGATTCTGCGTCGCGACGGGCTGCCCGCGGGCATCGCGCGCCGACAACGCGGCCGCGGCGACCAGCAGACAGAAAACGAATTTGCAATTTCCCGCCACGGTCCAACCCATAAAAGAGGAGAAGCGGCCGAATACCTGAGGCGTTGCAACAGATCAGCCTGAGCGATACGGCAATCGGGGTGGCACGTCCTGAGCTTCAAGCGAAGGGCGTGGGAACTCGGCAAACACGCCCTTCGCTTGAAGCTCAGGACGTGCCACCCGAACGCTCAACCTACTCTCGTCATAACACCTAAAGACAAGCGCCGCGGATTATGCCCGAAGCCGGGCGATGGTGTCAATGCGGCTTTTTCGCACGTCAGGCGGCGGCGGAATGCGTGGCCGAGAAGCGCGTCAGCTCCAAAAGGCCCTCGAAACGCTGCAAATAGACGTCGGCCACGGCGTCCGGCTCGGCATTGAAGGCAACCGTCATCAGGCCCTGCGCTTGGCGCCGCGAAGCTCCCGCGGATCGCGGCCGACGAAGGCCACGTCGCCCGCCGGAAGGCCCATCGCTGCCAGCGCCGCCCGGTAGCAAGCGGGGTCAGGCATCGCGCAGCTCAAATCGCGCGAGGAGACGACAGCCGTCCAGGGCGAAACGCCGATCAGCTCGGAAAGCCGCTGGCGGAGCAGTTCGCCGCTGCGCTCGCTGTTGCACAGCAGGCCAAGTTTGACGCCCGCCGTGCCGAGCGCGGCGATCGTTTCGCGAACGCCGATCAACGGGCGATAATCGTGCTCGCTGTGACGGCGGTAGGAGTCCAGCGCCCTGCACGCCTCGTCGGTTTGGCCCGCGGAAAGGCCGGCGGAGATCAAATAGGCGTGGAGGGCCTCGTCGAACGTCTTTCGCCCGCAATACACGTCGTCCAGGAAGTCGCGGTCGAGGACGCGGAAGAAGGGACCGTATTCGGCCCGCATTCCCAGCCGCGTCAAGAGCCGCAACAGCCAGCGACGCCAGTCGGTGTCGTCGTAGAGGATGTCGCCCGCCTCAAGCAGCAGGCCGCGAATCATCCGCGGGGCGATCACCGCGCGATGCGGAACATGCTCCGCCGGCCGCGGGGCTTGCTTCGTCGTGAATGGGATCGCGATCTCGTCGATCGACGTCCGCGCGTGTTCGGGTCTTTGCGTGCCCATTGATACGAGTCCTTTCGTATGCCAGGCGACACCAATTGAAGCAAGCGTTCGTGCGGCGTGGACTATACCGGCGCAGGGCTGCGGCGGTCAAGGGCGATTCTCGATGGCAGGGTGGGTACAGCACGGAGCCATTGTTGGTTGGTGCGCTGGACGAATCGTCCGAAAGCACAGCAACGTTTCCTCGCGCGGTCGACTCCGTGCGAAACCCACCAATCACAACGGCGATTCGCTTCACGCACCCTACCGGCCGAGCGCTTTCGCCAGCGACGCTCGATACTGCGGAGATTTGCTTGAGAAACGATTGCAGTTCCTTGGCGGCATATTGGGTCGACGGCCCGGCGTATGCGGCGATGACGATGCGGAAGTCTTACCGGCCGGAGTCGGCGAGGACAAGAATAGCTGGTATGGCCGGCAGAAAGCGGAGTCCGGCAGCTTTTCGTCCGGTTTGCAGTGAGTTACTTCAGCGCCGTACAATAGGCGAATTGAAGCTGCCCAGTCTTGTACGAGCCCCGGCCTCACCCGTTGGAAGCCGTGCATGACGGTCGCTAGAGAGCCGCTGGGTTTGCCGGTCGATCCCTCCATGACTTCAAATGAATCCCAACCTGCCGTAACGAAGGCCAAGCGTCGCTGGTATCAGTTCACCTTACGGTCATTGCTGGTCGCCGTCACCACGGCGGCGATTCTGCTGGGCCTGGGAAAGGCTGCGCTGCAATTCGCCGTAAACGCGGTCGCGCGGCGCACATGGAAGGCGTCACGAGAGAGTTGGCCGAATGGGCGGTCCAAGACTCGCAGATCCATAGCGATCAGGAAGCATGTCACGCAGTTGACATGCTGGCGTATATTGAGCATTACTACGAGCCGGATGACAGTGACCGAAGTCTTGATGCTGCGACCGTAGTAGCACTTCAAGCCCAGCGGAAGCCGCACAATGGCTGCAATTATCAAGTCGCTCGAACAGTTTACCGGCGAGCGCTTTGGTGACGACCTGAAGAAATGGCAAGCTTGGCGTCAGAAGCACTAACGCAGTCATCGCGGTTACCATCATGCCATCGCTACGTGAACGCCCCGCTCAAGCCCCGGCAGGGTCCGGGCCGATGGGACGTACCCCCGCCCAATTTGATCCTTCCAAGCGGCTTTCGCGGCGGATTTTTTTGCGCCGGTCCGATTTCTTCGCCGCTAGCCGCCAACAGGCGGAGGAATCTCCAACTCCTTTGCCAGCTTGGACTTGCGCTATTTTCGCAGATGCCTGCCTAATCGAGGCAGGCACGAAATGGCGAACAAATGTCAAGCGCCGTAAAGCCTTGCGGGGCAACGACTTGCGGCGATGGGCGAGCAAGATGTATCAATATCTGTTGACATACGTTAAGATATGGGATATGATGCTCGAAACGGCATGGCGGCAGGCGACGAGCGGGGGTGGCAAGCAGTCAGACGCGAAGTCGGAAAGGAAAATGAGGGAAAGGAACATGAAAGCTGAGCGTTCGGATTTGAGATTGCGGGATCGGCCGCTGCCTCGGCCCTCATCTTCCTTTCCCCCATTTTCCTTTCTCCATGTTTCTGTCTCCCATATTTCTGCCGAAAACCACCCGCAAGACGTATCCCTGATCGCATTCTGATCGCAACCTGATCACATCCTAATCCAATCCTGATCGCATCCTGACTTGGTTCCTGATCCAGTCCCAATCTCCAAAACCCCTGCTTTCCCGCGAAAAATGAGCAAAACCGAATTGGAAGAAAAACCGGCCGCCGACAAGAAGCGGTTCCTCGCCGAAATCGAGCGGTTGTGGAACAAAGGCCTTGCCAACCAGGAAATCGCCGACGAGTTGGCAGTGGAACGCCGCGTGATAGGCCGCAACCTCCGCGAGCTCAAAAAACGCTGGGCACGCGCCGCCGCCCGGCAACGCGCGGCATTGAGCCAGACCCAATGTGCCGCCGTCTTCCGCGAGGCGATGCAGGGCTGGTTCCGCTCGCAACAGCCCAAAACGACCACGACCAAGCAAGCCGACGCCGACGACCAAATCGTTAAGACAACCACCCGTTGCATGGAAGGACCGGGCGACAAGACCTTCCTTATGGCCGCCGTCGCCGCCCTGAAAGCCCTCCGCCAGTTCGCCGATCCTCAAGCCAAACAAGACCAGACCAGCGACGCCGAGTATCTGGCCATCTTCCAACTCCTCACCCCGGAACAACGGGAGAACCTGCCTCATGAATCCGTACAACGAATCCGTGCAGCTATTGAACGACTCCGATCGGTCGTTGACGCCTATCGAAGAGCAACGGAAGACCGCCAAGAAGACCCTGCTGGACTTCACGGAATACACCAAGCCGGACTACCGCAAGAACTGGCACCACGAGAGGCTGGCGAAGATGCTCGACCGCGTGGCGCGGAAGGAGTGCCGCCGGCTGATGGTCTTCATGCCGCCGCAGCACGGCAAGAGCGAACTGGTGAGCCGCCGCTTCCCGGCCTTCATGCTGGGCAAGGACCCGGACCTGCGGCTGATCGCGGCCAGCCACACCCATGAACTGGCCGTCGCCATGAACCGCGATGTGCAGCGGATCATGGACCGGCAAGAGTACCACGACCTCTTTTCCGGCGTCCGCCTGGCGACGCCGCGCTCGCCCCGCGGACTGTTCCTGCCGCGGCGGACGATGGGCTTTTTCGAGATCGCGAACCATCGCGGCAGCCTCCGCTCGGCGGGCGTCGGGCAATCGATCGCCGGACTGCCGGCCGACGGCGCGATCATCGACGACCCCTTCGGCAAGCGCGAAGACGCCGACAGCGCCGCGATCCGCCAAAAGATTTGGGACTGGTACGCCAACGACCTTTACACGCGGCTTTCCGCCAACGCCTGGATCGTGCTCACGCACACCCGCTGGCACCGCGACGACCTGGCCGGGCGGCTTCTGCAGAAGATGGCGGACCGCGCGGCGGACCAGTGGGAGGTGCTGTGCTTGCAGGCGGTGAAGGGGGCGGCGCCGGTAGAAGTGGAGACAAGAAAGGGAGAAGGGGAGAAAGGGGGAAAGGGAGATGGGGAGATTGCAGTCCTCTCCCCTTCTCCCCCGCTCCCTTTCTCCCTTTCTTCCGGCGCCGCCGACAATCGTTTGCCAGGAGAACCTCTCTGGCCTGCCTTCAAGTCCTCCGCCGATCTCGAACTCATCCGCCAGCAGGACGCACGGGCGTTCGCCGCCTTGTACCAGCAAGACCCGGCCGAAGCGTCGGCGAGCGACTGGCCGGCGGAGCTGTTCGGCCCGGAGATTTGGTGCCCGGCGGACAAGTGGCCGAAGGAATTCAAGCTCAGTGTCATCTGCCTGGACGCCAGCAAGGGCCGCAGCGACCGCCCCGGCGATTATTCGGCGATTGTCTTCGTCGGCCTTCGCGGCGACGGGCTGATCTTCGTCGACGCCGTCGTGGAACACATCCCGCTCACGCAGGTCGTCCGCCGCGCGATCGCGTTTTGCGACCACTACCGCCCGGACCACGTGGGCATCGAGGCCGAACAGTTCCAGGAGCTGCTGGTCCACGAGTTCCGCCGGCAGTGCAACGATTTTCAGCGGCGGTGGCCGGTGTGGATGATGAAGAGCGAAGGCATTCCCAAGGTAGCGCGGATTCGGCGGTTGACGCAGTACATCAACGGCCGCGAGTTCCGCTTCAAGTCCGACTCGCCCGGCTGCCGGCGGCTGGTCGATCAGCTCATGGATTTTCCCTTGGCCGAGCACGACGACGGCCCGGACGCCTTGGAGATGTGTACGCGGCTGCCGGTGGAGTTGAGGAGATTGAGGTAACAAAGGCTGCAATATGGCACGGCGTGAGGCTAAAGGCGGCGTTGTTGAAACTGAGCAATTCCGCTAGCTGGGTGGCACGTCCTGAGCTTCAGGCGAAGGGCGTGGGAACTCGGCAACCACGCCCTTCGCCTGAAGCTCAGGACGTGCCACCCGGACGGCTCCCCGCCTGTCAAAACGGCAGGCACCGTGTACCAACTTGCGTTCGCCCCTCGCCAAACACCAATTTCGGCAGGCAATCGCCTCCAAGCAACTTTTGCTAAGTTACTATGCCGCAAGGACTTACGTCGATGATCGGCACTTTGGCGCGCGACTTGCTTCCCCTACCGCACGCGCTAGTTTTGCGCAAAGTTTGGCAGTGTTTCCCCGCTGCCGTCATTTTTGAAACACTTTCGAGGAGTTGTGGAGGCGACGCATGGCGAAGAAAGACAAAGAATCCCGTTCCGATGACGAAAAGGTCCAATTGCAGCCCCTGGGCGACCGCGTTGTGGTCCAGCGCGAGGAGTCGGAATCGAAGACGGCGGGCGGAATCGTGCTGCCCGACACGGCCAAGGACAAACCGACCCGCGGCAAGATCGTCAGCGTCGGCGAGGGCCGCATGAACAAGGATGGCAGGCGCGTCGCCTTGCAGGTCAAGAGCGGCGACCGCGTGCTCTTCACCTCCTATGCCGGCGAGCAGTTCAAGATCGGCGCCCGCGAGCTCTTGCTGATGCGCGAAGACGACATTCTGGCCGTGATCGGCTGAACGACTCAACCATCCAATTCAAGAATACTATCAGGAGTTTACTCATGTCCAAGTTGATTGCATTCGATCAGGAAGCCCGCGACGCGCTGCGCCGCGGCGTGTCCAAGCTGGCCCAAGCGGTCCGCGTCACCCTCGGCCCGCGGGGCCGCAACGTCATCCTGCAGAAGAGCTTCGGCTCGCCCACCGTGACCAAGGACGGCGTGACGGTCGCCAAGGAAATCGACCTCGAGGACGTCTACGAGAACATGGGCGCCCGCATGGTCCGCGAGGTCGCCTCGAAGACCAGCGACAAGGCGGGCGACGGCACCACCACCGCAACCATTCTCGCCGAAGCCCTCTTCAACGAGGGCTTGCGGGCGGTCGTCGCGGGCGTCAATCCCGTGCAGCTCAAGAGCGGCATGGAAAAGGCGGTCCACGATATCACCGAGAAGCTCAAGAGCATGTCGATCTCGGTCAAGAACAAGAAGGAAGAGATCGCCCAGGTCGGCACCATCGCCGCCAACAACGACACCGAAATCGGCAAGCTGCTGGCCGACGCGATGGAGAAGGTGGGCAAGGACGGCGTGATCACCGTCGATGAAGGCAAGAGCCTGGCCACCGAGGTCGAGTGGGTCGAGGGCATGCAGTTCGATCGCGGCTACCTCTCGCCCTACTTCGTCACCGATCCGCAGACGATGGAATGCGTGGTGGAAGACTGCTACATTCTCATCCACGAGAAGAAGATTTCCAACATCAAAGAGCTCGTGCCGGTGCTGGAGAAGGTGGTCAATTCGGGCAAGCCGCTGTTGATCGTCGCCGAAGACGTCGACGGCGAGGCCCTGGCCACGCTGGTCATCAACCGCCTCCGCGGCACGCTCAAGGTGGCCGCCATCAAGGCCCCCGGCTACGGCGACCGCCGCAAGGCCATGCTGGAAGACATCGCCATCCTCACGGGCGGGTTCGCCATCTTCGAGAGCCTGGGCACGAAGCTGGAGAACATTACGCTCGCCCAACTCGGCAGGGCGAAGAAGGTCGTCATCGACAAGGACAACACGACGATCATCGAGGGCGGGGGCAAGAGCGCGGACATCAAGGGCCGCATCGAGCAGATCCGCCGCGAGATCGAGAACACTTCCAGCGACTACGACCGCGAGAAGCTGGAGGAGCGGCTGGCCAAGCTGGCCGGCGGCGTGGCCAAGATCAATGTCGGGGCCGCAACAGAGAGTGAGATGAAGGAGAAGAAGGCCCGCGTGGAAGACGCCCTGCACGCCACGCGGGCGGCGGTCGAGGAAGGCATCCTGCCCGGCGGCGGCGTGGCCTTGCTCCGCGCGGCGGCTTCGGTCAAGGCGGCGGGCCTCGTCCACGACGAGGAGGTGGGCTACAAGATCGTCTTGCGGGCCTGCCGCGCCGGTGACGCAGATCGCCGACAACGCCGGCGCCGACGGCGGCATCGTGGCCGAGAAGGTGGCCGAGGGCAAAGGCAATTTCGGCTACAACGCGGCCACCGGCGTGTACGAAGACCTGGTGAAGGCCGGCGTTGTCGATCCGACCAAGGTCACGCGCACCGCCTTGCAGAACGCGGCCAGCGTGGCCACGTTGCTCTTGACCAGCGACGCTCTGGTGGCCGACAAGCCCAAGGACAAGGAAGCCGCACCCGCCGGCGGCGGCGGCGAGGACATGTATTAGTCGCGCGTAGGATGGACCTCCGCGTCCGTCTTAGCGATGATTGAGCTAATTAAACCCGCCGGTCTTGCGAAAGCAGGGCCGGCGGGTTTTTGTGCCGTGGAAGACGCGGTGAGTTGTCGCGGTGCCCCAGTACACGGTACCGAGTACTCAGTGCCGCGGCTTCGACGATGGCGGTGTTGATAGCTAGCCGAGCACTCCGTACTGGGTACTTTGTACCGCGTACTGACTGACCATGATTGTGAACAGCCAAGATTGGAAGCCGCATAACGTTGTAGCCATCCAAGAAACGGATACCACCGGCCAACCGCGCGAAAACGGAAATGTGGATGCTCACCGCCGCACGATCAATTCCCAACCCCTCATTGGTAGCGGATTCTCCTTGCCATTTTTGCTGCCCGCGGCCATAATACCAGAAGTCAGAAAGGCGAGCGGACGGGCCCGCTGGGGCGGGCGCAGGGTGATCCATTGAGGCGGCTTTTTTTTCCGTCGCGCACCCCCAAGATACAATTTGCCAGGGCATTCCCGCCATCGAGGCCGACCGCCCAGAGACCGCACAACGCGCCGCGGTCGATTCCGGAACCAAAACATGCTCGAAAATACGACACTGCGGGGGTTGCCGGCGGCGGCGCTCGTCTCGCTATTGCTGACCGCGACAGGCGCGTTCGCGCAGGTCGATCCGGTGGGCTACGATGCCCTCCTGACGTCATTCACCGCGACGTTTGGGGCGCCGGGGACCGGCATAGTCGTGGAGCAAAACGAGGCGCCGACGGGCTCAATGGGCCTCTCCTATTCGTATGCGCCGTACACGGGTTATTCTTTTCTTTCGGGAAAGACCATCATCAATGAAAGCAGCAGCGGCACGTTGGTGAGCGGCCATGCCGGCAACGTCGCGCAGGTTTTTTACGGGAATCTCGAGACTATTTCTTATGGGGGCCAAAGCGTATACATCCCCAGCGCGTATGGAGTGACAACGGTCGACTTGTTCAACGCCGATAATTGGCTCGGATCGGGCGCCAACACGTTGAACGTCGCTTCCGGCAGCACGCCCAGCGCGTTGCCTGCGAACAAGCCGGCCGTGGCCAATTTCAGTTGGATTGGCAACCCGCCGGACGGCGGCTTCGGAAGCGCCTTGCTCGATAACGACGCCTTGTGCCGCTTCGATGTACTGATCGATCAAACCAACCTCGTTGCCGTGGTCGCCGTGAACAACGGCGTCTCGCAAATTCCCGCGCTGATGGCCAGCGGCTACAACTCGATTGCCGTTGGCCTGGGCAATTCCACCGCAACCACCAGCACAGGTCCGGTGCCTAATAACGGTTACGTCGATGGGCCGGGGCGCTCGAAGCCAGACGTCGTCGCGTGGGATCCCACTTTTGACAGCTACGCCAGTTTCGCCACTCCCGACGTATCCTCCGAGGCCACGATGCTCGTCCAGGTCTCACGCTCGTCGACGCTTGCCGCGGCGGGAGGTACCAACGCGGCGGTGATCAAGGCGATCATCATGGCCAGCGCGAACAAGGACCCGCTGCCCAGTTGGGGCCACACGTCCACCGCGCCGCTGGACCCGCAGTGGGGTGCGGGCGACATCAATTTCAACTGGGCCTACCAGATCATGACCGCCGGCCCGCAAACTGCGAGTTCCACCAGCCTTGCGTCATCGACCGGTTGGAGCTACAGCTCGGTCAATCCCGCCGCATCGTCCGGCAGTTCGCAAACATATTACTTTCAGGTTCCCAGCGGCCAGCCTTACGATTTATCCGCCTTGCTGACCTGGTCGCGCACCGCGAGTTGGGCAACCAGCAGCGGCGGCACGCTTACTTACACGCCGTCGCTGGCCACGATCGATCTCAGTCTCTACTCGGTCAACGGCAACACGCTCGGCTCGCTTCTACAGAGCAGCAGTTCGTCGATCGACAACGTGCAATACGTCTTCGACCGCGGACTGCCGGCCGGTGAATACGCATTGCAGGTAACGCGCAGTCGATTCGCTCTCTGTAGCCGGCCTTGGAAACTTCGCCCTGGCGTGGCAGACGCAAAGCGTTCCGCTCTGGGCCGGCACGGGCAGCGGAAGCTGGAACTCCCCGGCAAACTGGACCACCGGGTATGTGCCTAACGGCGTCACCTACGAAGCGGCGCTCATCGCGCCCACGCTTAGCAACGTCAACGTCACGTTGGACGCCGCGCAAACCCTCGGCCAGCTTACCCTGGGCAATTCGGCCAGCACGACGGCCGGCTACACGATCAGCGCGGGCTCGGGCGGCTCCGCGGACACATTGACCTTCAGCAACAGCGGCAGCAATTCCTTGTTGACTGTCATCAGCGGCAGCCAGAACATTTCCGCGCCCGTGATCCTGGTGGGCGGCCTGTCGGTGACCATGTCGCAAGGGGCTTCGCTCAACATCTCCGGCGCCGTGACCGAGTCCGGCGGCAGCGAGTCCTTGACATTGGCCGGACCCGGCGCCCTCAACCTTTCCGGATCAGTCGTCTTGTCGGGCAGCCTGACATTGACGCCCTCGCAGGGGTCCACCTTGAACATTTCCGGCGTCGTGAGCCAGACCGGCGGCAGCCAGTCGTTGCTGTTGAACGGACAAGGAACGGTCGTCCTTTCCGGCTCGAACACGTTCAGCGGCGGCGCGACGATCAACTCCGGCACCTTGCAAATTGGCGCGGGCGGCGCTTCCGGCACGCCCGGCTTGGGGCCGATTACGGATTTCAACGCCTTGGTCTTCGCCCGCTCGGACGTTTACACGCTGCCGGTCTCGGTCGGCGGTTCGGGACACCTCGTGCAACTCGGTCCCGGCACCTTGATCCTGCCGTTGTTGGACGCCAACTACACGGGTCCGACTGTGGTTGCCGGCGGCGCGCTGCGGATCGGCGCGAATGCGACGGTGCCCAGCAACCTTTTGGTCCTGGGTGGCGGCGTCGTGGAAAGCAACGGCGGCGGCTTTTCGTTCACGCGGCAAATCGGCGCCGCCGGCAACGACGTGGAATGGTTGGCGGGCGGCGGCGGGTTTTCGGCCAACGGCGGCTTGATGAGCGTCAACATCGGCGGGTCGGGCACGCCGCAAACCCTGTCGTTCGGCAACTCGCCCAGCCAATTGCAAGGCCCGCTCATCTTCGGCTCGCTGACGGCCAACAACGAAACCGACTTCCTCAATCCAATCAATCTCAACGGTTCCAACGGCACGGTGCAGGTCAACGTCGGCCAGGGCGGCGACTTCGCCAAGCTCGTGGGCACGGTGAGCAATTCCACCGGCACGGGCGGCCTGGTCAAGACCGGCAACGGACTGTTGGTGCTCGCCGCGACCAATACCTACAACGGCCCCACGACCATCGACGCCGGCACGCTGCAGGTCAGCTCGACCGCCAACTTGGGGTCGGGCGGGCTGGTTTTCGACGCCAGCGGTTCGGGCGTGCTCGATATTACCGGATCGGTCCCATTCAACTCGGCCATGCCGGTTACGCTGAATGAAAACGGCACGATCAAACAGGACGATTCGTCGCCGGTCACGCTTTCCGGCGGGATCGGTGGCGCCGGCGGGCTCTTCAAGACCGACTCCGGCACGTTGGTTCTCAGCGGCACGAACACCTACACCGGCGGAACGACCGTCACCGGCGGCATGCTGCAAGTTGTGGGCGCGGCGGCGGCGCCGGGCGGTAACCTGTTCGTGGGAAGCGATTTGGCCGCGTTCGGTTCAATTGATTCGGCGGATTCGTCGCCGAGGGGCGCGGCGGCCGGCAACTCTGCAGCGAGCTTTGCTGGCGTTTCTGCCGTGCCGGAGCCGACGACAGGGGCCTTGTTGCTTAGTCTGCTGCTTGCCTTTGGGGCGTGCGGGCTGCTATCGCTATCTTCACGCCTGACGGCAAGAAACAGGAGCCAATGATGCGGTACGCAATTGCGGTTTTGGTATTGGCGGCGGCCATCGGCGGCGTATTCACGGCGCAGCAGGCCGGGGCGATGAAGCCGTTCTTCGAGCAGTTCAAGGCGATGTACGTCAAGCCCAACAGCAAGGAACGCACCATGCTCATCTTCAACGCCGCGGTGGAAAAGAAGGGCTGCACCGTCTGCCACAAGACCGATCCGCAGAAGACGCCCGGCCCCAAGACGTTCAACGCCTACGGCACGCAGGTCAAGAACCTCTTGACCAAGAACGACGCCGGCAGCCCGGCGAAGATCCGCGCCGCGCTGGCCAAGGTCTCGCGGCTGAAATCGGACCCGAACGATAAGAAATCGCCGACTTTCGGCGAGCGAATCCACGCGGGCAAGCTGCCGGTGGGCGAGATCCATATAAGGTCGAAGGAGCCGGATCAGAACGACGCAGCACAGAAAGACCCAGGCGCAGAAAAACCCTGAGCAGTAGCCGGGTTAAACCAATACTGGCGGAACGAATCTTATCGATAGAACTGAAAGGTCCTTACCGATGTCCAACCAAGATGTTCCAACGCCCGCCCCTGCACCCGCTGCTCCACTACGCAAACGGCGATGGTGGTGGTGGAGAGTGTCACTTTGGCTTGGGGCGATTCTTGCAGTGGTCGTTGTTGAGGGAATCCATTGGCAGTTCCAGCCGCGGTATGAGGCAGCGGCGTTGTTGGAAATCGCCGAAGCGCCGCCGCACATTGCCTTCGAGGCTAAGGAAAGAGGCATCTCGCGGGAGTATTTCCGCACCCAAGTCGAGATCATTCGCAGCCGCTGGATCATGGGCCGAACGGTGGCCAGCGCCAACATCAAAGAGCTGCCCGAGATCCATAAGCGGCCTGATCCGATCGAATGGCTGCAGGACAATGTCCGCGTGGTGCGGGCGAACGATTCGGATGTCTTTGAGATCAAGTACGCCAGCGCCGACCCGGAAAGTGCCGCCCTGATCGTGAACGCGGCCACGCGACAATACCTGCTGGCGCAGAGCGAGGAGGAATCGGCTCGCAAGACGAGAATCCTCAAGACGTTGACGCAAGAGTTGGAAACCCGCAGGGAAGTCGTCAAAACACTCCGGCAACAGGTCGAGAGCCTGTCGGGTATGAGCCTTGTTGTCCTGGAGGGACATGCGGCGCACGGTGAAGAGAGAGATGAGCGGCCCACTATCAACCACCCGTCAGTGAACTGCAAAGCCGGCAGGTCGCCGTGCAGATCGATCGCGCCATGTTGAGCGCGCGCATCACGGCCTTGGAGGAAGAAATCCGGCGTGCGGAGTCAGCGGCAAAGAAGAGCAAAAACGCGCCTGACGATACGCTGGCGCGGCGGCACGAAGAGCTTGAGCAATTGCACTCGAGTATCGCGGATTGGAAATCGCCGAAAATGATCTGCGGAAGGGATACTCAGCACGGTTCGTGAAACTCATGAAGGAGCGGCAGCAACACGGCTTGGACGACTTGAACTTGGAATTCAAGAAGGACGAACTGAAGGAGGCCCAGTCAGTCTTGGCGCGAATCTCAGATCGGTTAATCGCGTTGCAAACCGAGCAGTCGGCGCCGCCGCGCGTCGTCTGGCATGAGGAGGCCAAGGTGCCTGAGACGCCTGTCGCGGGCTTGCCCTACCGATGGATGATCTTGGCCGGACTTGCCGCCTTTTGTTTGCCCTTTGTCGGCGGCTTCGTCGCCTTGCTCTTGTGGCATTTGGGAAGGCTGATCGGCAAGTTGGAACCTTGAAGTGGTGAACGATGATTTATCTAATCGTCTGGCTCTTCTTCGGCATCGGTGCGGCGTCGCTGGCGGCGTATCGCGGCTACCCGTATCCGCTAAGCGCGACGCTGGGGGTACTCTTCGGGCCGTTCGCCTTCCTTGTGGCCGTCATCTTGCCACCCGTCGGCGAAGGCCGCAGCCGCGCGGCGGACGACGATCAGGTCGAGCGCGAAGTGAGAGAAGCCAAGGGTACCTTTACTTGCCCGGAGTGTGGCAGGCACAATTCCGTGGCCACGCGAATCTGCCCGCGATGCAACCGCCGCTTTCCGCCTTTATAAGACGTCCCGCACCGTTCGCTTCCCCGCCTTGCGATCGCGGCACTGCTGCTCGATCCAGGCATAGGTCTTGGGCAGTCCGGTGCCGAAAGGAATCGCCGGCTCCCAGCCGAGGACGCGTTTGATCATCGTGTTGTCACTGTTTCGCCCGCCCACGCCGGTGGGCGCATCGGGATTGTAGGTCCGCTTGAGCTTGATGCCGCCGATCTGTTCGGCCATCGTCACCAGCTCGTTGATCTCGATCAGCTCCGCGGAGCCGAGGTTGACGGGCATAGCGATCAGGTCATCGCAATGGGCAATCCGATCAATGCCTTCCGTGCAGTCGTCGATATACATGAAGCTGCGGGTCTGGCGGCCGTCGCCCCAGATTTCGATCTCGTGGCGGCCGGTCTGTTTGGCCTCGATCACCTTGCGGCAGATGGCGGCCGGGGCCTTTTCCCGTCCGCCGTCCCATGTGCCGTTGGGACCGTAGCAGTTATGGAACCGGGCGATGAAGGTTTTCATGCCCCGCTCGGCCCAGTCCTCCTGGCAGAACATCTCGGAGACAAGCTTCTCCCAGCCGTAGCCTCGTTCCGACATGGCCGGAAAAGCGTCGCTCTCCTTCAGCGCGTACGCGCGCGGGTCCTTTTGCAGCTCGGTGTTGTAGGCGCAGGCCGAGGAAGAATAGAAGTAGCGCCGGCAGCCTGCGCGGTACGCGGCCTCGAGCATGTGCGCGGTGATGAGCACGCTGCGGAGGCACTCGACGCGGAAGCGCTCGATGAAGCCCATGCCGCCCATGTCGGCCGCCAAATTGTAGACCTCGACAGCTCCCTCGCACGCGCGGCGGCAGTTCTCCTCGCAGCTAACGTCCAGACAGAGGTTTTCCACGCCGTCGACGACCTGATACCAGTCGGGCAAAGCCTTCTTATCGACCGCGCGAATCCGCGCGAAGCCTCGCTCATGGAAGCGGCGGACCAGCGCCTCCGCCGATGAACCCGCCGGCCCCGGTAATCACGATGAGGTCGTCTTTGTTGGTGTCGGACATGGTTCACGTACTCGTTGCGGCCGGTTTCAACTTGGCCTTACAGCCTGAATGGATATAGGATACCGCCGGATTTGCCGCTTTTCCATAGGCGGCGATAGCGTTTTTTCGCCCTTCCCCTGAGTGGCCGTTTTAGAGAGAATGTCGCATGCGTCGTGCAGTGCTTTCCATACGCTCGCGGTCTGCGGTCCAAGGAGGGATCATGTCCCGCAAGAACATCCTCGATTACGTCGCTTACGTCGCCGTGCGGATCTTGATCTGCATCGTGCAGGCGCTGCCGCTGGAAACGGGCCGCCGTCTGGCCGTGGCGTGTGCCTGGCTGATGCACGACGTGTTGCGGATGCGGGCCAAGGTCGTCGATGAGAACCTGGCCCATGCGTTTCTCGATCTGGCGCAGGAAGAGCGAACCCGGCTCGCGCGGCGGATGTGGGAGCACCTGTTTCTGCTGGTCCTGGAAGTGGCCCACGTGCCGCGAAAGATCCATGAGACGAACTGGCGGCGGTACATCGCCCTCCGCGACGTGGCGCCGTTGATGCGGCTCTTGGTCGGCGAGCGCCCGGTGATCGTCGTCACCGGGCACTTCGGCAACTTCGAGCTGGGCGGCTACGCGCTGGGCGTTCTCGGCTTTCCCACCTTCACCGTCGCGCGGAACCTCGACAACCCCTATCTCGATCGCTACCTGGCCGGCTTTCGCGCGGCCACGGGGCAGCACCTGATCCCGAAAAACGGCGGCTACGAACAGATCGAGCGAGTCCTTTCTGGCGGCGGCACGATGGCTTTCCTCGCCGACCAGTACGCCGGCGAAAAGGGCTGCTGGATCAATTTCTTCGGCCGCCCTGCCTCGGCCCACAAGGCGATCGCGCTTTTGGCGCTGGAGCACAATGCGCCGGTGGCCGTCTGCTACGCGCTGCGACGGGGCCGGCCGATGCAGTTCGAAATGGTCTCCGCGGCAATCGCCGATCCGAGCGACGCCTCCGCCGGGCTTGGCAACGTCCGCGACATCACGCAGTGGTATCACCGCAAGCTGGAGGATGCCATTCGCTCCGCGCCCGATCAGTATTGGTGGGTCCATCGCCGCTGGAAGGACACGCGGAAGAAACGCGACGGAAAGAAGGCGGCATGAATGGAGAAATCCGAAATCGGAAACACGAAATTCAAAACAAATCCCAAGGATCAATGGATGAAAGTTCCCAAGAGTTTTTGGAACATTCCGGCTTTGGATTTCTGATTTGTTTCGGATTTCGCATTTGCCATTTGGGATTTCCTCCCCCCTGGCCGCGTCGACTCCGTGTTAAGATATTCAAATGGAACCCTTCCACCAATGCCTCGCCTTCGGCCCGGTCGCGATCTACTTGTGGTTCTTGGGTGCGATCGGGCTTTTGCGCCGGCCGGTGGTTGTTTCCGGCGGTCGCGACGCCGCGGCGCTGGCTTTGGCGGTTTCCGGACTGATCTTCGTGGGGCCGCTGGCGTTGTTGTTTCCCGCGAGCCTGGCCGCGCGGATGGGGCCGGCGGGAACCAAGTATCTTTGGCTGATCTTCATCGCTATGTATGTGCTGAGTCTGGTCCTTGTGCTGCTCACGCTCCGCCCCCGGCTGGTGATCTACAACATCTCGGCCGATCGGCTTCGCCCGATCCTGGCCGAGCTGGCCCAACGGATCGACGCGGAGGCCCGCTGGGCCGGTGAAAGTCTCTTTCTGCCGGGACTCGGCGTGCAGCTCCATCTGGACAGCGTGGGCTGGATGCAGAACGTAGCCTTGGTCTCATCCGGCCCGAAACAGGATTACCAAGGCTGGTCGCGCCTGCAGGCCGAGCTTACGGCCGCGCTGCGCAAGGTGGAAACGCCGCGGAGCCTCGCTGGCCTGCTGCTGCTGACCGTCGGCAACGTGTTGGTCCTTTGGCTGGCCTGGTTGGTCGTGCAGGACCCGCAGGCGATTGCGAGGACGGTGTTCCAGTTGTTTGATTTGAAGTAGCTGTCTTACTGCGACCTCATCGTCCGTCATGCTGAATCGTCAAAGAGGTTCATACGACCGCTCAGGCTCCGCAAACGGAATGGGAATTCCCGTAGCGCGGCTGTAGAGAACGTCGGGGCAGAGATCGACGCCATTGGGCCAACGAATGGTTCCCGCTTCCTCGTCCACCGAGACTTGCCGGAAGAACGCGTGATCCGATAGCGGTCCCATGACGCCGCCGGTCCCAATTAACCAACCATCCAAGTTAACGACTCCACTGACGCCGTTGTCAAACGTGAGCTGAAGCCGATATGAATCGAGATACCTGACGGCGGTTACTCGCGGCGATTGCTCCGGCCAATTATCATTTGTTCGTCGTTCGTTCATGGCAAACCTTCGATTGCGTTCGGCGGCAGATTGTTCTGGACCAACTCCCAATTCGTGACCAACTCGTCGCGATGTAGCGCCGCCCATTCCACCACCATTGCTAAGATGCGAGGCAGTAATACGAATACTACGCAGAGATGTTTCATGTTCAGCTCGCGTCAAAGCTCATACCCTTTCCGATATTCACGTCGGATCAGCCCATCCAACCCCTCATGGTTCTTCGCGCGCAGGTTCGCCGTGTCCCACTCGATCTTTGGCCCGAGCCCCGGTTTGTCGGCAGCCCAGACGGCCAGGTTGCCGGCCAGCACGGTCTCGGTGAGCGGGCCGGCGAAATCGGGGAAGTTCGACCAAGCCGGCTCGCCGCCGCGGACCGCCCGCACGAACTCCTCGAAATGGCCGGGCGATTTGGGGAAGATCACCATAGGCTCAGTCAAATCGGGCGAGAGCACGTGTCCGTTGTTGCCGAAGATCATCTTACCCTTGCTGCCAACCACCAGGCAGCCGCGGCTGCGGCCCCGGAAACCTTGGAACAAATCTCGGCTGGGCAGCTTGCCGCCATCGTACCAGAAGAGCTTCAATGCCGGCCGCACAGAGGTTGCCGGAAACTCGTACGTGATGATCGACCACGAGGGGAAGCTGTCGCGGTTGTGGCCCGATGTCTCGGCCTGGATCGTTTGGGGATTGCGAAAATCCAGCCCGTGGAACGTCATGTTCATGGCGTGGCAGGCGATGTCACCCAGCGCGCCGGTGCCGAAATCCCACCAGCCCCGCCAGGCGAACGGATGATAGGTCGTCTTGGGGTACTTGCCGCGCTGCTGGTCGGTCAGCTCGCCATAGGGCCGCGCCGGCGCCGGGCCAAGCCAGAGATCCCAATCGAGATACTTCGGCGGCGGCAGCGGCGCGGGGCGGTCAATGCCCTGCGGCCAAATCGGCCGGTCGGTGGAAATGTGGATTTCGCTCACTTCGCCCAGCACGCCCGCGCAGAAGCGCGGCCGCCTTCCGCAAGCTGCTCTCGGCCGAACCCTGGTTGCCCATCTGCGTGGCCAGCTTCTTCTCGCGGGCCAGGTCGGCGAGCGTGCGGGCCTCGTAGAGCGAGTGCGTCAGCGGCTTCTGCACGAAGCAATGGATGCCGTGCCGCATTGCCATCGCCGCCGCCGGCGCGTGGATGTGGTCTGGCACGGTTATCGTCGCGGCATCGATGCTCTTGTGCATTGCATCGAACATCTTGCGAAAGTCGGCAAACGGCCGGGCCTTGGGGAAGCGGTGCATGGCGGCGTCGCGGTTGCGGGCGTCCACGTCGCAGATCGCCACCACGTCGCCCAACCGCGCGGCATCGTTGGAATCCTCGTGTCCCTTGCCTTCCGTGCCGACGCAGGCAAAGGCGACGCGCTCGTTTGGCGAGCGGCTGTCGGCGGCGGCTCGATCGGCGATCCAGTAGCCGATGCTGAGAGTGGCCGTGGTTTTAAGGAAGCGGCGGCGGGTAGTTTTGCACGGCATGGCGGGGACTCCGTGGGGAAGGCGGAACCGGGGGAGGGGATACGGGCAAGTGACCCAATGATAGGCAAAGTGGCAGGGATTATCAATTCCTGTACATCTCGGCAGAGCGAGGCGAGCTATTCATCGCTGGCTGGCTGAAGCACGGAGGTCTTGCTGAATCGTGCGTCTTTGCGACTTGCCCGAAGCCGTTTTTTGGCCTTGCAGCACGACCCACTCAGTGCGAAACACACCGTTCCTTCCGGCGGCTCGCTCCACGTATCCTACGGATGGCTGCATTTTGCGACCACGCCTTGGCCGCGCTTTGCGACCTTTCCATCGCTCTGCCGTCCATGCCGCCGAGGCTTCCAGTCGTTCGTAACTTCGTTCCAGCCCACGGCTTACGCCTCGCTGGCGACACGTCCGCGCACTTTGGCACGCTGATTGCAAATGCAAACTGCCGTTCGTCAGAATTGACTGACGCACGGAGGAATTGCGCGTCTTCATGGAAGGAGTGCGTCGATCGTGTCCATACCCGAGGCCGTTGTGCAGCGTATCGCCATTTGTTATCCCACGCAGTCGTTGTCAGGGCAGGTCGCCCGCTGGGCCCAGGGCCGCGATGATTGCCGAGTGAAGGCGGTTTTCGCGCGCTCGGCGGCGGCCATGGGCGAGGCGCTGGACGAAGCCGAGTTGGCGCTAGTGGACGCCAGCGACGACCACGCGCAGGCGATCGACCTGTTTTCGCAGGCGGTCGCGCGCCTGGGAGGGCGGCACGCGTCGGTCTATACGGAGCGGATGCACGAAGGGTTGGAGCCGTTCGTGCGGACCCAGGGGGCATGGCTGCTGCTGGGACCGCTGACGGACGAGCAATGGAACGATTACTTTTCGACGATGCTGCCTTCGACCGGCCGCCGACTATCGCTGCGCAACGGCGCCCGGACGCCCGATCGGACCGGCACGGCGCCGGCACGGAAGGCGGCATAACGTGAAACCATTCAACCAACGAGCAACCGGCGGCACGAGCCGGCAGCGTTTGAGGAGCATTGATACGTGAACCCTACGATTCTCACCCAACTGCTGGAGCTGACTGATTCCGACCTCTACGCCTTGTGCGAAGTGGTCGACATGGAATTGCAGCGCCGCGAGGGACTGACCGAAAACGTCCCCGATTCCGCTCGCCGCAGGGCGATCCAACGGGGCGCGAGCTACCGCCGCCGCACCGGCGCCGCCGCGCCGCCCGTGCGGGCCGTCGGGTTGCACGGCAAGAGGCAGTCCGGAAAGCGGGCCGCTTGAGCAGCGCATTTGATTTTCACCGCATCTCACACACCCCGAGGCGCAAGCGACAAGGACGAGCTTATGAGCATTTATGAAGAACCCAATTCCGACGACGAGCCGGTCATCCTTTCGCTGGAGGCCTTTCGCCAGGCCAATTCCCGGCCCGATGACCAGCCTCCGCAGCCGACCGGCGGCGAAGACGAGAAAAAACCTGACGAGGCCTTTTGGGCCGGGCGAAACCATGCCATGCGTCGCTCGGCGCGCTGGGCCGCTTGAATGGCAACCCGCTTCCGGCATCGCGCCGCCGATAAGAGGGGGCCTACTGGTCCGAATCGACCGCCGGGAGGGCTTACGCACTTTGCGGGCTCCGTCGGCCGTTCACCTTATTCACGATTCGAGTCCGAACAAGTATACTGAGGTTGCCATGACTCGCAACACATGCAAGCTGATTCTGGTCCTCCTGGCCTGTGCCGCGCCGCTCGTGGCGGCGGCGGTCCGGGCCGAGTCGAATAGCGTTCCGGCCGGCGGCCTAAACGCCGCCGCCGACCAGGGAACGAACCAGCAGCAACAGCAGATCAACGGTGCGGACGTCAACGGACTGGGAGCGGAGGAAAAGCCGAGCGGTTCAGTCATTGCCATGCCGGGCGGCGATCGAAGCTGGATCGTGTATTTGGCCGGCGCGGGACTGCTGCTGTCATTGGCCGCGGCGTACGTCGTCTGGACCGCGCGCAGCCGGTCGAAGCCCCCGTTTCGGTGCTTTTGCCAAGCGGCGTAGCGCCGTCCACCGACGTTGCGGCAGGCAGGCCGAAGGGCGACGCCCAACAGCGGCCAGAACGGCGGGCAGCCTGATCTCGACAGGGAAACATTCAGCATTTTCAAGCCACCATGAATATTTTGAACCTGATCAGTGCCCTTTCGCTCCGCGAGTTGCATGAATTGCAAGACGCAGTCTTGTCGGAAATTCACCGACGAAAAGTCATCGTGGGCGACTTCTCGGGAACAAATGCCGGGCGGCAATCACTGGACGAGACAGCGCTGCACGAGACCGCGGCCGATGCGCCCGAAATCCTGGGGATGGCAAAACGTCGCCCACGGCCGCTCTCTCGCCGCCGCCGAGCAGCGTAGGCGCGGCAAACAATCCGCCCCCTCCAATTGGCGATTGGCCACCGGGGTCAACGGTATCTGCCCTTGCCTTTTTGCACGGCTTAATGGTATTGTCCGCAAATCATGTTTCGCGCGGGCTTTTCCACAGGGCGATGGTCGTTGCTGCTGACCGGCGCAGCGCCTGCTTGCGCTGAACGGCTGCGCGGAGCTTCATAAGGTCGACGTTTCGGACCTTCGACCGGGCGCCTACTGCGAGCTTGACATGGTCGTGCCGCCCAACGCGGCCGACGACTCGCAACACCGCTATATGGGCTGGGTGCAGGAAGTCACGCACGACGAGGTGGTCCTGACCAAGGTCATGGAACGAACCAACATCGACTACAACGGCAGCGGCCATTCCCGCGCCGTCACCGAGCGGCACCACGACCTGGTCCGCGTGCCGCTAACGGGCGTTCGTGAAATCTGGTCCGAGAAAAATGCGAAAAACAGCCCGGCCGACCCGCCGCGCGGGTCCGCTGCCAGCAGCAGCCGATCATCCGCGGCGAAGCCCAATCTGCCGTCTGACGGCGCTCATCCCACCGCGAACATGCCGGACGCCGCCGCGCATTTCGACTGACGCCGGTCCATCCTACGCCTTACGTCTCAGCCAGTCGTCGCGCCTCGGCCTCGTCAACTACTACGCGGCGTATCGCCGTCGCGCGGCCTGTTTCGGCGTCAAAATCTACGATGCTGCCATTCAGCCGCACGTCTTTCTCCGCCACGTCGAAGGGCGTAGGCCGAAAAGTGATCGTCGTCTCCATCACGCGGTCGATCCGCCGCCCGATGATGCTGTCGTGCGGCCCGGTCATGCCCACGTCGCACTGGAAGGCCGTGCCGCCGGGCAGAATCTGCTCGTCCGCCGTCGGCACGTGGGTGTGCGTGCCGAGAACGGCGGTCACGCGGCCGTCCAAGTGCCGGCCCATCACCTGCTTGTCGCTGGTGGCCTCGGCATGAAAATCCACGAGGATTGCGCGGATGTCCGCCGGCAGCGTCGCCAGGATGCGGTCGGCCGCGTGAAACGGGCAATCGACGGGCGACATAAAGACCCGGCCCAGCAGCGAAAAAACGGCCACCCGCGCGCAGTTCCGCACCGTGAGGATGGCGAACTGCACGCCGGGCGCTTCGGGCGGATAGTTGGCCGGGCGGACAATGCGGCCGTCGCTCTCAAGAACTGGGTATATTTCCCGCCGCTTGTAGACGTGATCGCCCAGCGTCATCCCGTCGATGCCCGCCGCCAGCAATTCATGAAAAATCGGCGGCGTGATGCCCGAACCGCCCGCGGCGTTCTCGGCGTTGGCCACAATCAGGTCGATTGCCTGCTCCCGCCGCAGTCCGGGCAGGGCCTGGGCGCAGATTTCACGTCCTGGTTTGCCGACGATGTCGCCGATGAATAAAAGACGCATGGAAGTTTTCAGTGTTCAGTTTTCAGTGTTCAGTTCGCATGGTAAAGGCATCAGACTTCGGTTCCACTGAACACTGAAAACTGAACACTTCCTACCGCGCCACATCCACGTGCCTCGTCTCCCTCACCACGGTAACCTTGATCTCGCCGGGGTATGTCAACTGTTTCTCGAATGCCTGTACGATATCGCGACAAATCTTGGCGGCCGATTCGTCGGTGGTCTCCTTGGCGCTGACCAGCACGCGGAGCTCGCGGCCGGCCTGGATGGCGTAGGCCTGCTCGACGCCGGAAAAACCGCCCGCGATCCGCTCCAGCTCCTCCATCCGCTTGACGTAACGCTCGAGGCTTTCGCGGCGGGCGCCGGGCCGGGCGGCGCTGCAGGCGTCGGCGGCGGCCACGAGCACCGTGTACGGGTTGCAAATCCGCAGGTCGTCGTGGTGCCCCATCGCGGCATGGACCACTTCGGGCCGCTCGCCGTATCGCTTTAGCAAGTCGGCGCCGATGCGGGGGTGGCCGCCCTCGGCCTCGTGGTCGGCCGCCTTGCCGATGTCGTGCAACAGTCCGCAGCGCTTGGCGAGCGCGCCGTCCAGGCCGACTTCCTCGGCCATCATGCCGGCAATGAACGCCACCTCGACGCTGTGCCGCAGCACGTTCTGGCTGTAGCTGGTGCGGAAGTGCAGTCTTCCCAGCAGCTCGACCAGCCGCTCGTGCAGATTGACAATGCCCAACTCCTGGCAGGCTTCCTGGCCGACCTGCAGGATGTGCCGTTCCAGCTCCTTTTGCGTGGCGGAGACAATCTCCTCGATCCGCGCGGGGTGGATGCGGCCGTCGGCAATGAGCTTGTTCAACGCCAGCCGCGCGATCTCGCGGCGGACCATGTCGAACGCACTGACGATGACCACGCCGGGCGTGTCGTCTATGATCAAGTCGACGCCCGTGGCCTTTTCGAAGGCCCGGATGTTGCGGCCCTCGCGGCCGATAATGCGGCCTTTCATTTCATCGTTGGGGATGCCGACGGTGCTGGTGGTCGATTCAGCCGTGTGCGCGGCTGCGTAGCGCTGCAGCGCGGTGATGACGATCTCGCGGGCTTTCTGCTCGCAGACTTCCGCCATCTGCTTGTCGTGGCGGAGGATTGCCGCGCCGGTCTCCTGCTGGAGTTGGGCGTCCAGAAGCTCCAAGAGCCGCCGCGTCGCCTCGGCCTGGTTCAAGCCGCTTAGCTCGTGCAGCGTTTGCCGCTGCACGTCCATCAGCTTGGCAAGGTCCTCCTTGCGATGGTTGATCTCCTGGATGCGCTCCGTAAGCTTCCGCTGCGTGGCCTCGATCATTTTCTCCTGTTTGCGGACCTGCTCGGCCTGTTCTTCCAGGGCGTCCTGCCGTTTGTCCAGCAGCCGCTCGCGTTCGTGCAGCTCTCCGCGAATCTTGCGGTGCTCTTTCTCGCTTTCGTCCTGCTGCTTGAGCAGCAGCTCCTTGATTTTCAGTTCGCCCTCGCGGCGGCGGGTTTCCGCGTCCTCCTGGGCCTTGGCGATGATCGACGCTGCTTCGCTCATCGCGTCGCGGCGCCGCAGGCGGTCGAAAATCTTGACAAGAATGAACGCCAGCACGCTGCCGATGATGCAGGAAAAGATGGCGGTCACGACAAGGGTCTGAGCAGGCGTCACGAGAGTATGCCTCGCAAGTTTCGACTTTCAGGTGCATGCGAAAGCGCGGCGTCCGCGGGCGAACCCGTGTCGGAGAGTGCAACTCGCGAAGCGCGAAGTCATAGCCTGCGAAACGACGCAACACGCCCTTGGCTTGAAACACAGGTCGTGTAATCCAGGGGACCGAATCCCTTTCCGTTTCGAGATCCGGTCAGCTTGCAGGATCGGCGGATGCGATAGTCGAGCGGTCGGTCCAGTGACCCGGCGGATCAAGCGATGGCATGCACCATGCTTGCATGGTCGGCTTGCCGGTCGCGGCTCGCCACCGCGCGCGTTCGGATCGCGGCAAGAGGAGGTTGTGTTGGTTCAGACGAGCCGGATCATGAGGGTCAACCCGGCGCGAGCGGCTCGCGGCGCAGGCCGGCACTAATCTTCGTGAGGCGCCCGTCCTTACCTGTCCAAAACGATAAGTCATCCAACTAATGAGGCGGCGAAACAGACTATTCCAGTCCGGCATTTGCCGGCCGGATGATTTACCGTCACGTGGCAAGGTGGTGTTTTGTTCCCAAGCGGTCCACGCGGCCCGTTTACGGAAGCGCCAGCGAAGCAAATTGTCGGCCATGGCCGACAACCACCGCACCATCGTCAAAACCCAGCTTGCCGCCCGTTCGTCGTCACACATGAGTTGGTTCCTGCGGTCAAATCCAGAACCAGTCGAAAAATCGCAAAACGCTATGCCCCGGCACTTCGGCGATGTAACGCCTCTGGCACCTCAAGTCATGCTTTGTTTAATTTTTAACACAAAGAGCACAAAACACGATTCTAACCGAATTCCGCCGAATTGCAACGGCATCCGGAGGGCTGAATTGCCGCGAGTTGCAATTGGGAATCCGCGTAACTATGATGAATATTGGCAAGCCGAAAGGGCTAACGGCCCCCCGAAGGCTTCGTAGGGCTGTCCCAAGGCCGGCACGGAGGGAGTGAGATGATGAAAGCTTATCCATACTGGGTCGTCTCCGCTTTGACATTGCTAACCGCCGGCTGCGGCATGGAGGGGCCGGCGCCAAGCGATGCAAAACCAGCCGCCGAGGCGACGCAAATCGCCCGCAATGACACCGGTACGAAACGGACCCCGGAAGCAAAGCCTACAGCCGTGAAGGCGCAAACGACCGAGACGGCGAAACCGCCGGCCGACGGCAAAAACAACAATGATCCCGCGAACGCGCCGGCTGGCCCCATTCGCCAGGGCCGAAGTTCCGCATCGGGAGCGGCGGGAACCGCGCCCGGCGCTAATCGCGAACAGGTCCACGTAGGCATGGGCGAGAAAGGACGCGGTTACGGCAGCAGTTATATCGCCGTGGTCTGTGCATCCTATTGGCAGGTCAAGGAGCGCATGGCAATCAACCTGATACAACATGCCATGGACCTTTACAAGGCCGAGAACGGGTCCTTTCCCAAGACGCAAGAGGAGTTCATGCAAAAGATCATCAAGGACAACGACATCAAACTTCCCGTATTGCCGGAAGGACATAAGTACGAGTACGACCCGAAGGAAGGTCAACTGATGGTCCTCGTTCCACAGGACCCCAAAGGGCCCTGACGGAAGACCGTCCCCTCCATCGCCGATGACATCGACCACTATGAAACTGCGGCACGCGATAACCTTTGCTCTAATCCTCTTCCTCGTCTCCGCGGCCGGCGGCAGCGAAGTAAGCTGGATGTTCCGTCCCGGCTACTACACGCATTCGCCCATTACGGGCAAGCGCGTGGCCCAATTCGAGCCGGACACTCCTTCTTATGTTTCTTACGATCCGACCTATCAGGAGAGTGGCTACCGGCACCAAACGATCCAGGCGGGCAACGAGTGGGTGAACATCGTGCAAACCTGGGCGCGGGGACCGCGATCCGGCCCTACGGCGAATGGCTCTATCCCTATCGTGCCGGAGCGACGCCCTACGGCCCCTGGGGCAATCCGCAAGGTCCCTGGACGCTGCCTTTTGATTCCTGGCGGAATCCCTACGGCCTGAATCGCTGGCCGTCCTATGGATACGGGCAATCAGGTAACGGTCAGCCCGGCTACGGCGGCGGTCCGGCTGGCTGGCAGGGGATGCCGCAAGCTGTGCCGGGGCCAATGGCCCCCGCTCCTGCATTCGCGCCCTCTCCGTTTGCCGCGCCTCACGCCGGCAGCGTGCCGCCACCGCCAAGCGCTCAGCCACAAGGACAGGCGCTGTAAGAGTTACGCAAGATTCGCCATCGGGGTGTCGGCGGTATAATTGCCAGCCGCGTCATTAGAACCGCGAAAACGGCGGTTGCGGTCGTTGATTCTTACCCTGTCTTGCGAAAGGATTACCATGAAGCGCGCTGCCATCGGTGTTTTCATTCTTGCCATTACCACTCAACTTCACGCCGCCGTGCAAAGCAAAACCGTCCAGTACAAACAGGGCGATCAGGAACTGGAAGGCTTTATTGCCTGGGACGATGCCACCGCCGGGCCGCGGCCGGGCGTGCTGGTCGTCCACGATTGGACCGGTCTGGGCGATTACGTCAAGATGCGCTGCCGCAAGCTGGCCGAGCTGGGCTATGTGGCCTTCGGGGCCGATATCTACGGCAAGGGCGTCCGCCCGCACTCGCCGCAGGAGGCCAGCGCCGTCGCCGGCAAGTTCAAGAACGACCAAAAGCTGATGCGCGACCGCGTCAACGCCGCGCTGGACGTTCTCCGCGGCAATCCCTTGTGCGACCCCAAGCGCGTGGCGGCCATCGGCTACTGTTTCGGCGGGACGTGCGTCCTGGAGCTCGCCCGCAGCGGCGCCGACGTGGCCGGCGTGGTGAGCTTCCACGGCGGCCTATCGACCGCCAGCCCCGCCGACGCCAAAAACATCCGCGGCAAGGTGCTTGTGTTGCACGGCGCCGACGACCCGCATGTGACGCCCAAAGAGGTCCTGGCCTTTGAGGAGGAGATGCGTGGCGCGGGCGTCGATTGGCAGTTGGTCGCCTACGGCGGCGCGGTCCACGCCTTCACCGTCCCTTCAGCCGGCAGCGACAAGTCCCGAGGGGCCGCCTACAACGAAGCAGCCGACCGCAGATCGTGGGAGGCGATGAAGATGTTTTTCGCCGAGGTTTTTAAGCAATAGCCCTTTGGTCCAGTTTGGGAGGAACGATCTTGAGCACAGTTGACCTCAATGATGCCCAGGCGCACTTGTCGGAGCTGATTTCCGCGTTGGTTCCAGGCGATCAATTGCTGATTGTCCAGGAGGGAAAACCTCTCGCAACCTTGATCCGCGCAAGCTAACAGTTGGCCGTGCAAGGCCGGAAGCGCAAGTGGCACGAAACATTCGATGGCGCCGGACTTTAATGCTCCGCTGGAGGATTTTCGGGAGTATTAACCCACATTCGCGGGTCGGCCGGCGGGGAAACGTAAGGCACGAGCGGCGGCCGCGCGGTCTGCGGCTGGTTTCTGGGCGGCAGCTCGACGCGCGGGGCGTAGCCGGTCGCTACACCCACCGCCAGCGCCAGCACGCAAAGCAGCGTTCCCAGCATCGACCAGCGGAGGCTGGAAGGCCCGCCGAAGACAGCCGTCAAGAGGCCGAGCACGCCAAACAACAGCCCGATGGCGCCAAGCGGTATCCCCAAGACCGGCATGAAAAAGAGCAACAGCCCCACCGCGCCGAGCGCGAACGAAGCGACGCTCAGCGGATAGGCCGTAGCGCGGTTTTTGGGTAGGGTTGCCATGTCAGTGTCCGGGCATGTTGGGGACCCAGCCGCGAGATACATAATCGCTGAACGTCAACACGAAAAAAACCACGATCAGCCAAAAAATCGTCACCGCGATGACCGCCCGCGTCTGGCCCGTGCTCCGCAGGGCATGCATGAAAAACAGCACCACCAGCGCGGCCTTGAAGACGGCAATCACCAGGCCGATGACGACGTGCCTCGTGCCGCTTTCCTCGATGAACGACAAGCCGACCGTGAGAATGGTGAGAACCACGAGCACGGCGTCAATGACGATGTACGTTAACGGCGAAATAACTCGTTCCGACATACACTTCTCCGGTTAGTCGAATGTAAACGCCCCCGCCGGGCTTGTCCCGGCGGAGCGACGGATTGACTACTAGAACGCAGGCCGACCAGCACTGTGCGTTTTCCTCGTGCCGCCCGGCGCCAGCGGGGCCGGGCGGCACGAGAAAAACGCAAAACGCGCTGGAAAGGTCCTAGTAGTGACCAATCCTGCGCTCCGCTGGGGCAAGCCCAGGGGGGGCGGCCAAATATTGTGCTCGCAATCCGGATGAGCATTGTGTCTCATTGCCCCCAATGGTGCGTGCCGAGCAAATAAAGCATCGGCAAAAGGAAAATCCACACAATATCGACGAAGTGCCAGTAAAGGGCCGTGACATCGACGGGCGAATAATACTCGGGCGAGAAAAAGCCGCGGCGGGCAAGCTCCATGATGATCAGCACGGCCACGATGCCGAGGGTCACGTGCAGGGCGTGAAAACCGGTCATGATCCAATACAAAAGCAGAAAGATCTTCACGTGCGGCACCTCGCCCCGGCCCAGCCCGTACTTCGTCACCCATTCCTGGTCGTCGAACCGCCAGCCTGGTATCAGCATCTCTTTATAGTCGATGTAGTACTCCAGGGCCTTGAAGCCGAGAAAACAGAGGCCCAGGAAGGCCGTGATGCCGAGGCACAGCACTACGAGATTTCGCCGCCCATGTTCGGCGTAATGCACGGCCAGCACGATCGAAAGGCTGCTGACCAGCAGCACGACGGTGTTGATGCCGCCGATGATCCAGTTGAGCCGGGCACTGGCCGTTTCAAAGGCCGCCGCGTACATGTAGCGGTAGATCGCCAGGGAGATGAACAACGTGCCGAAGAACATCACTTCCGTGGCCAGAAAGACCCACATCCCCAGCACGGCGGAATGATGCTGCTGTTGGAGGTTCTCGAACTGCTCCTCCAGCACGCCGCGCACGAGCATCGTATGCTTGAGCGATTCGCGTTCGTCGGCGGTCAAAAGGCTGTTTTCAGAGCTCATGGTCGGTTGCGTTGGGAGATAAGGGATGACGGATGAAGGATGAGAGATTCCTCTCATCCTTCATCTCTCATCCCTGCTTCACGGTTCATTCTGCGCCTTCTGCAAATGGTATTGATAGGGCGGATGGAAAATCACGGGGGTAACTTCGAAGTTGTCTTTGGGCGGCGGCGACTCGGTTTGCCATTCCAGCCCGGTGGCGCGCCCAGGGGTTCCGGCCGGCCGGCTTGCCAAACCAGAGCGAAGGAATCAGGTAACACAGCGGCAGCAAATAGCCGACGCCGAGGATCAACGCGCCGGCGGTGGAAAGCACGTTCCACACCTGGTATTCCGGAGCGTAGATGTGGTAGCGGCGGGGCATGCCGTTGTAGCCCGCCACGAACTGAGGCAGGAAAGTGAGGAAGAAGCCGATGAAGATGATCAGCGCCGCCAGGCGGGACCAGAAATCGGAGTACATCCGCCCGGTGATCTTGGGCCACCAATAATGCAAACCCGCCATGTAGCCCAGCACCATCCCGCCGACCATGATGAAATGGAAGTGGGCGACGACGAAATAGGTGTCGTGGACGTGGACGTCGATGCCCAGCGTGGCCAGCATCAGCCCCGTCAGGCCGCCGATGGTGAACAAGGCCACGAAACCCAACGCATAAAGCATCGGCGCCTCGAAAGTGATCGAGCTCTTGTAGAGCGTGGCCGTCCAGTTGAAGACCTTGATCGCCGAGGGCACGGCCACCAGGAACGTCAAGCTGGAAAAGACCATCGCCGAATACATCGAAATCCCCGCCACGAACATGTGGTGCGCCCAGACGAAAAACCCCAGCCCCGCGATGCCGAAGCTGGCGAAGGCCACAAAATCGTAGCCATACAGAGCCTTGCGGGCGAAGCAGGGAATGACTTCGCTTACCACGCCCATGCCGGGCAAAATCATGATGTACACCGCCGGATGCGAGTAGAACCAGAACAAGTGCTGGAACAACAGCGGGTCGCCGCCGAGGGCCGGGTCGAAAATGCCGAAGCCAAGTATCCGCTCGATGGCCGTCAAGATCAGCGCCATGGCCAGCACGGGCACGGCCAGCAGAAAAATGAAACTCGTGGCGTAGATCGTCCAAACGAAGATCGGCAGGCGAAACCAGTGCATGCCCGGCGCCCGCAGCCAATGCGTGCTGACGATGAAGTTCAATCCTGTCAAGAGCGAGGAGAAGCCGGCGATCACCACGCCCACCATCGTCCAGGCGGCGTTGTAGTGCGACGCCTCCGTGCTGTAGGGCGTGTAGAAGGTCCAGCCCGTATCGAGCCCGCCGCCCCAGACCGCCAGCAGCGTCCACCCGGCGCCGAGCATGAACAGATACCAGCTCAGCAGGTTGATCCGCGGGAAGGCGAGGTCCTTGGCGCCGATCATCATCGGCAGCAGGAAGTTCCCCAGCACGGTCGGGATCACGGGAACGAGGAAGAAGAAGACCATCAGCACGCCGTGGATCGTGAACAGCCGGTTGTAGGCGTCGGCGGAGAGCATGCGGCCGTCGGGCGTCAACAAGCAGAGGCGGTCGATGCCGATCGCCAGCGCGCCGATGAAGAAAATCGCCGTGATGGGAACCAGGTACAAAATGGCGATCCGCTTGTGGTCGGTGGTCAAGAGCCACGACGAGATCGTGTGCGCCACGTTGAGGTAGGTCTCGCGCGGCCGATGGACAGGCGCGGGAGGGGGCGGTTCGATCACGGTTGATTCGCTCATCGTTTGCTTACTCCTGGGGATTGATTTGCGGCGTCGCGTGCGGCGGCGGATAGCTTTCCACGCGGGGCGGTGTCTGGCCGCGCTCGAGCGACTTGATGAAGGCGATGATCTGGATGATCTCTTCCTCGCTCACCTGGCCCTTGAAGGTGGGCATGATGTCCTGCCAACCGGCCGGAATCTGCGCGCTTGGGTCGATGAGCTTTTGGCGGATATAGGTCTCGTCGGCGCGGACCGTGCGGCCGTCGTTGAGGGCCACCTCCTTGCCGTAAAGGCCCTCCAGCACGGGCGCCGCGCGGAAGCGTCCGCGCTGTGGCAACTGTCGCAGCGGTATTTCAAGAACACCTTGCGGCCTTCCAGGCCCAGCGACCCTTCCGCGTGCAAGTGCAGCCAGTTCTGGTAATCTTGCGGCTCCATAACGTAGACCTCGCCGGTCATGCCCGCGTGGTTCGTACCGCAGTATTGCGAGCAGAAAAGGTGATACGTTCCGGTGCGCGTCGGCGTACACCAGACGGACGTGTAACGGCCGGGCAGAACGTCCATGTGAATGCGGAAGTCAGGGATGAACAGGCTGTGGATCACGTCCTCGGAGGTCATAACCAGTCTGACAGGGCGGCCCAAGGGAAGGTGCAAGGCGTCGATTTCCCGCTGTCCTTCGGGATGCTGGAACTTCCACATCCACTGTTTCGCGACGACGTAGACCACCGGAGCGTCGTCCGGCCCGCGATAGGCGCCGAAATAGACCTTCGCGCCCCACACGAACATCGTGACGAAAATGGCCAGCGGCGTCAGCGTCCAGAACGTCTCCAGAGCGTCGGACGAGCGGGTCTCCGCCGGCACGCCGGTCTCGCCGGGGCGGCGGCGGTAGCGAATACAGAACCAGATCAACACTGCGGCCACCAATATGCCCACGATACCGCAGATGATCACCAAGTAGAGGAACAGCAGGTCGATCTGCTTGGCCGTGGTGGAGGCTTGCGTGGGAAATATGGCGATTTCGGCGATCACGTCTCCCCTCTCCTTTCTCCACTCTCCTCTCGTTCCGTACCCCCTTCTCGCGGCTGCCGCTTCACCAAAAACCACACCATCCCGACCAGCCCCAGCACGGTCAGCACGCCGCCGGCGCGGACGAAGTTCAACACGCTGGCCGTGTACTTGCCCAGCGACGGGTCGTAGTGAAAACAATAGAGCAACACTTCATCGACCGTCGAGCCGACCTTGCCGCCGGAGGCCTCGACCAGGCTCAGCCGCAGATCGTCGGCTGGGTAGCGGATGCCGAAGAAGTAACGGGCCGTTTTGCCCCCGGGCGTCAGCAGCACGATGCCGCTGGTATGGATGTATTGGTCTTTAGCCCGGTCGTAGACGTAGCGGAAGCCCACCGCGGCGGTCAAGCGGCGGATGGCCTCGGCCTGTCCGGTAAGAAAGTGCCAGCCTTCTTCTGCCCCGGCCGGCCGACTTGCGCGACGTAGTTCTTTTTCTTCGCGGCAGCAAGCTTTGGCGTTTCGCGGGGATCGAAACTCACCGTCACGACCTCGTAGTCCTTGCCGGGCACCAGCGGCATATCTCGCATCGCGTCCGCCATTCCATTGAGGACAAGCGTGCAGAGCATCGGGCAGCGGAAGTAGGCCAACACGAGCACGACCGGCCTGTGGCCGAAGTAGTCGCCAAGTCGCACCATCTTGCCCGTCTCGTCCGCGAACTGCAGGTCCAGCGGCGCCTGTTCGCCCAACCGCTGATCGAAACCGACCTCGCGGAGCACGGCGGGGGTATCGGATGCGGGAGCGGGGGCAGCGAAAAACAGAAGGGCAACGACGAACAAAGTGCCAAGTGAGAAGGTTCTAGCTATCCAACCTTGTTCACCATCCGGGCGAGCCGGATGGGGTCCGATAGGTGTATGGCAACGAACCTTTTGGGAGATGGAACCTGTCAAAATTCTGTCCATGGTGGTGCTCCCGGCAACATGCGGCCGGAGTTCGAGGAACCAGGGTGGATGGGGCGCAGGGCCTCGTTCGACGGCTGTTTTCGTACCGGCAATTGTTTAACGATGTCTTTCATCGCTTGCTCGATGGGGATGTGAACGAACCCCTTTTCGGTGGTCGGCCCGGACGAATGCAGTTGCCGCACCATTTCAGCCACCCGCGCGCTGTAGTTTTTCTGAGGGGGCATTTCCATACGGTCGATCTGGTCCAACCGCGGCGGCGGAGGCAAGGAAGGCGGCCCGGCGGAACTCCGCGTGTAAGGCGAATTCTTGCTCTCCGACTGGATTTGCCTTTCCGTATGAAAGAAGTACCAGTCCAAGGCGAACATCACGGCAAAAGTGCAGCCCGTGACGATGATCAGCGCCAGTATGCAGCCGAAATTGACGTCCTTCCGCTCGTAGGCCGCATTGGAGTGTTCGTGCTCGGTGCTACTCATGGACTACCTCCTTTTCACGAGCATCTTCCTCCTCGTCCAAATGCCGCAGGCGGACCGCCGCGGCCCTTTGAGGATCGCCGAAAACGATCAGCGGCCGGCTGCCCAACAACCGGAGGAACAGCGCAAGCCATATTCCACCCAGCGCGATCGGCGCAACAAAGTTCATCCAATGAGCGCCGATAAACCCGCCCGCGCCGGCGGCAAGTTCCGGCTGCCCGCCGGTGCTCAGCGCCGGGTAGAAAGAAGGCGAGATCTGGTAATAGACGTAGATCAACTGCATCGCCAACAACAGGGCGGCCACGGCGGACAGCCGACGGATGTTCCGCTTGACGGGCCGCACCAGCAGCAGGAAGAATGGCACGGCGAAGTGCAGCACCACGATGGCCCACATCACGCCCAGCCATGCGGGTCCGCTCCGCGGAAGATAGTAGATGATGTCCTGCGGCAGGTTGGCGATCCAGATCAGCATAAACTGGAACCAGGCCATGTAGGCCCACGCGATCACAAAGGTCAGCAGCAGGCTGCCCAGATCGCCCAGAGCCTGGCGCAAATCAGCGCGGCCAGTGGCTGCGCCGCGTCTGGCGGAAAAGGGGACGTCTCTGATTTGTGCGAAGCACCCTCCGGGCCGTTCCGGCAAATCAGAGATGTCCCCTTTTTCGTAAGGCACGCCAGCACGATCAGCGCGAAGGCCAGCGCGGAAAGCAATTGCCCGAGCGCGAACAGCGGCCCCCAAATGGTCGAATGGAACGCCGGCATGATCGACATCGCCCAATCGACCGCGGCGAAGTGCAGCGTGATGCCGTAGATCACCGCCGCCGGACCGCTTAGTTGTTGGCACTTCCACGCCAGCCGCCAGTCGTTCGACTCGTCCTGCCGCAGCGACCAGGCGCTGAGCAAGAAGGCGATGATCATCCAGGCGATGAAATAGCCCGCCGTGCGCAGCCAGAAGAGTTGCGGCGTGAGATAAAACGTCTGGTGTTGCAGTTGCGCGTTTGCCGCGACGGTTTCCGGCTGGGCAAATGGATAGAGATTGCCGATTCCGCAGGCGATCGGCGCAAACATTACGGCCACCAGCGGCATGGTCCTCATGCTCGCCTCGAGGATGCGGCGAACGACGTATCCCCAGGCGCCGCCCGTGAGGTGGTAGATCATCAAAAGCGCCATCGAACCCAACACCAAGCCCAAGACGAAGAGGTAGGCCGGCAAATAGGCGCGGAAGAACTCGCCGGGGTCGCCGATGCCGCCGGCGATGCACACCGCCAGGGCCAGCGCGCCGGCCAGCAGCGAAATCCACATCACGCGGCCGGCGCGATCGGAGCCATTCGTGGAGTCGATGGTCGTCATGGCGCTTGCTCCCGTGGTTCGACGCCCGGTTTGGGCGCGGCGGCAGGAATGAGGGGAGAAGGGTGAGGGGAGAGGGGAGACGCATTAGTTCTTCCCTCTCCCTTCTCCCCTCCCCCTTCTCCCTTCTCCCGTCTTCCTTCTTCCGCCGCAGGCGCGTGCTGGCTCAACTGCAGCGCCCGGATATAGGCCGCGATCGCCCAGCGGTCGCGAACGGGAATCTGCGCGGCGTAGGAGGGCATGGAACCGTAGCCCTCGCTGATCACCGCGAAGAAGTGGCCAACCGCGGCGCGGCGGAGGCGGTCAATGTGGTACGACGGCGGGCGCGTGTAGCCCCGTTCCACGATCTTGCCTTGGCCCGTGCCCAGCGGATCGTGGCAAACCACGCAGTAGATCATGAATCGCTGATAGCCGTGCTGCACGATCTGCTCCGTGACGGGAAATGGAAACTCGTTGATGAAATCGGCGTACTCTTTCTTCTCGTCAAACGGCTGCGGCTGTTTGGGCTGCACCGTTGCCTGGAGGTTCTGGGGCGTCAGTCCAGTAACAAGGTCCTGTTCCTTGCCGGGCACGGCGCGGCGGCCGGTCCACAAACCAATGTCCTCTCTCAGATATCCCCGCGGCACCGTTCCTTGCTCGAGCGGGCGTGCCGAGCGCCCATCGGCAAAGAAATCGCTGGCGTCCAGCGGCTTGAAACTCGGCTGCCGGGCCATTTCCTGCTGGCAACCGGCGATCAACACTGCCAGGGCCAGCGCGGCCCATTTGGAGTGCGGGGGCTTGCCACCGCTTTTCAGAAAGGCAGGCGTCGCGTTGGCGGTCGAAGCCAACCGGAACTGAAGCCGCATTGAAAAGCGGTGGCAAGCCACCGCACTCCAAAGTTCAACCATATGTCGCTCCTTCCTCGCCTTCCTTCACCGGCTCGGCGACGCGCATGGGCACGACGATGACCGTGCCGTGCGGTCTAAGCGAGGCCAGGAATTCGGAGGTTGCGGTCAGGTCGAAGCGCGGATCGCGCGCTTCGATGCAGAGGAAGAAACGGTCCTGGCTGGACCGCGCGAACTGCGGCACGTTGAACACCGGATGGTGCGGATGCGGCAGGCCGTTGAGAAACAACATCCCGAAAAACGCTCCGAAGCCGCCTACCAGCACCATCAGTTCGAACGTAATGGGAATGAAGACGGGCCAACTGTTCAACGGCCGCCCACCCACGTTCCAGGGATAGTTGACGGCCATCGAGTAAAACTGCATAAAGAATCCCACGGCGGCCCCGATCAGTCCGGCGACGAGCACCACGAACGGGATGCGATTGGGCGGCATGCCCAGCTCGGTTGCCAGCCCTTCGACCGTGTAGGGCGTGTAGGCGTCCATGCGGCGATAACCCGCCTTGCGCGGCGCGGGTGGCGGCCAGCACCGCGTCCGCCGTCAGGAACTCCACCATCAGTCCGTAGATTTCGTTATTTCTTGCTGCGCAAGGGGCTGGGTTCGATTTCATCGTCCCACCTCCGGCCCGCGCGCGCCGGGCAGCATGGCCCGCGTCTCCGACATCGAAAGGATCGGCAGGAAGCGGGCGAAGAGCAAAAAGGCCACCAGGAACACTCCCAGTGAGCCGAGATAGGTCAGAATGTCCCAGATTGTCGGCTCGAACATGCCCCACGAGGACGGCAAGTAATCGCGGTGCAAGCTAGTCGTAATGATCATGAACCGCTCCAGCCACATGCCGATCAGCACCACGATGGACACAACCAGCAACGCGGGCTCGTTGCGCCGCAGCGGCCTGATCCACAGAAGCTGCGGCACAATGGTATTGCAGGTGAAAAGGATCCAGGTGACCGGGGCGTACTGGTTCCAGCCGATCAGCCGGTTCAGATACGTGTAATGTTCCACATGCTCTCCTGCATACCACGAGAGGGTCTGCTCGCTCAAGTAGCCGTAGGAGGTCAGCAGGCTCGTGGCCAGGACCAGCTTGCCCATCACGTCCATGTGGTCGATGGTGATGAAATCTTTGAGTTTGTAAAAGTGCCGGATGGGAATACAGAGCACGATGACCATGGCGAAGCCGGAGAAAATCGCCCCGGCTACGAAATAAGGCGGGAAGACCGTTTCGTGCCAGGCCGGCATCATGGAAATAGCGAAATCGGAGCTGACCACGGAATGCACCGAGATCACCAGCGGCGTGGCCAGGCCGGCCAGGAGCAGATAGGCCATCTCGAACCGTTGCCAATGCCGCGCCGAATTGCGCCACCCCAGGGCAAGCGCACCGTACGCGACTTGGGCGAAGCGGCCCGTCGCGCGGTCGCGGAGCGTCGCCAGGTCGGGGATCATGCCCATGTACCAGAACAACAGCGACACCGTGAAGTAGGTGCTCACGGCGAACACGTCCCACACCAGCGCGCTGCGGAACTGCGGCCAGAGCGACATCGTGTCCGGATAGGGCAAAAGCCAGTAGAAAAACCACGGCCGGCCGAGATGCAGCAGCGGAAACATCCCCGCGCACATCACCGCGAAAATGGTCATCGCCTCGGCGATGCGATTGATCGAAGTCCGCCACTTCTGGTGCATCAGCAAGAGAAAGGCCGAGATCAGCGTGCCCGCGTGCCCGATGCCGATCCACCAGACGAAATCGGTAATCGCAAACGACCAGCCGACAGGGATATTGATTCCCCAGATTCCCACGCCCCGCAACAGCAGATACACCACCGCAACGAGGAACACCAGCACCAGCAGATGGCCGATTCCGAACAGGCCCAGCCAGCCTTTGCCGGTGGACCGCTTGAGCACCAGGTCGCTGATCGTCTCGGTCACGCTTGCCAGGTCGTGGCCGGGGGGAACGTAGTTCGGCGCGGGAATGGCGCGTGGCCCCGCCTCGCCGGATTCGGCCGGAATTTCCGCTGGCCGTTGGCTGTTGGCCATCTCAAGCTCTCTCAGTCTGCGGTTGGGATTTCGTCGCCTGTAGGCCGGAACGAGCGCAGCGCTGTTCCGGCAGAGAACCTCGATCTGAAGCAGTGCCGGAACTGCGCTGCGCTTGTTCCGGCCTACTCGTTCCTTCCAGTTCCGGATTGGGGTTTCGCAGCGCCGCCAGGTACGTCGTGCGCGGGCGGGTGTTCGTGTCGGCCAGCAGTCCGTAATTCAACGGCGAATCCTTGCTCTGTTTCACTTGGCTGTGCTCATCGTTGATGTCGCCGAAGACGATGGCCTGCGTGGGGCAGGCGGCCTGGCAAGCGGTGAGCACTTCGCCGTCGGCAATCGGCCGCCGCTGGTTCTGGGCGTCGATTTCCGCACGGCGGATGCGCTGCACGCAATAGGTGCATTTCTCCATCACGCCTCGCGACCGCACGGTGACTTCCGGGTTGTATTGCAAGCGGCGCGACGGCGTCTCGAAATCGGAGAACTTCAGGAAGTTGAAACGCCGCACCTTGTACGGACAGTTGTTCGAACAAAATCGCGTGCCGACGCAGCGCTGATAGTTCATGTCGTTGAGCCCCTCGGCGCTGTGGACCGTGGCCGCGACGGGGCAGACGTACTCGCACGGCGCGTTCTCGCACTGCATGCAAGGCACCGGCTGGAAGTGGAACTCTTCGGGGTTGTCCGGCGTGCCGGAGATGTAGCGGTCGATCCGCAGCCAGTGCATTTCGCGGCCCGCGGCCACCTGTTCCTTGCCGACCACCGCGATGTTGTTCTCGGCCTGGCAGGCCACCACGCAGGCATGACAGCCGACGCACGCCGTCAGGTCGATCGACATGCCCCATTTATGCTTGGGCGGCCCGTAGTCGAATTGCGGATAGAGCGTGACCGCGTCGGCGTCGGCCTGACCCTGCTCGCGAAGTTTCTCGCGGTCACGGTCAGTGGCGAAATTCGGGTGCTTGGCATACTCCGCCAGCGTCCCGGCACGGACCGGGCGCGGTCCTCCATCGTCTGATGCGCCTGCGTGCAGGCGACCAGCTCGCGGCCGGGCAGCAGTCCGACCGTGACTCCCGCCGCGGACCAGGCGCGGTCCGCGGTGCGCAGCAGGCCGGCGTTGAAACCGACTCTTTCCCCGCGACCCTGTTGCGCGGATGCCCCGCCGCCGACGCGGCCGGCGTTCTCGCGGCCGTTGCCCAGATAGACGCTGATCGTGTCGTCAGCATGACCCGGCATGAGCCACACGGGGGCGGACACGCTCCGTCCGTCGAGCGTCAGTTGGACTAGCGGCATGTAGTAGCCGCCGTGTTCGCCGCCGTGGGCGTAGTCGCCCTCCGGCACGCCCAGCCGCCGCGCGGTAGCGGGACTCATGATCGCGGCATTGCCCCAGGTAAGTTTCGTAAGCGGCTTGGGCAGCTCTTGCAACCAGCCATTGTTGGCAAACTGGCCGTCGTAAATCGTCGGATCGGGAAGGAAGACGAGGTCCAACATCGCCTCGGTGGCGGAAGGAGTGGAGAAGGGGGAGTTGGGAGGCGGGACAGGCGGAGCTGCTCCCTTCTCCCTTCTCCCTTCTCCCTTCTTCGTTCCTAGCTGGGATTTCAGCGCATCTTCCCAACCCGCCTTGAGCGTCACCGTCTCCGTCTTGAAAGCCGTGTCCGCCACGACGCCGTTGTGCAGCGCCGTCCGCCAGAAGCGCTCGAAATCGGGCTTGTCGTGCTGCCGTCGCCAATACTCGCGGACGATCTCTCTTCCCGGTCGTTCTTGCCCCGTCGCCAGGACCATTACCACTTCGAGTGCCGAGCGGCCTTCGTAAAGCGGCGCGATCAGCGGCTGCACAAGCGATGCCGTGCCGTCGTGCGCCCGCGCGTCGCCCCATGCCTCCAGGTAATGGGACTCCGGCAACTGCCAGTGGCAGTGGTACGAGGTCTCGTCGACATAAAGCCCGTGGCGGATGCATAGCGGCACCGCGGCCATGTGCGCGGCAAAATCGAGATCGGCGGGCGCGGAATAGACGGGATTGCCGCCGAGCACGACGAGCGTCTCCACCTGTTTTTTGTCGATATCGGCGATTAACTCGCGGAGCGATTGAGTGCGCTGGACCGGCCGCGCGTCGATCGGCGCGATGTAGCGGAGCGTCGCGCCGACGTTGCCCAGCCGGTCGTTCAGCGCCTGCGCCAGCAAGTGGACGGCGGCCGGCTGGCCCTCGCCCGCCAGCACGAGGGAGCGGCCACGATGTGCCAGCAGGTCCTTGGCGACCGCTGCGGCCCACATCTCGTTCACTCCGGCGCCGGGGCCGGATGCGTTGATGCCGCAGTGCGCGGCGATCGCTCTGGCCAACGATTCGATCTCGCTCGGCCGCAAGGCCAGCCGATGATCGGCTTTTGCGCCGGTGCAGCTCACAGCCGTCTCCGCCACGTAGAGCCGGTTCATCGTCGCCTTGCCGGCGTCCTTCTCAGTCGTGCGGACGCGCCGTCGGGCGATGAAATCCGCTGCGTATGTCAAGTGCCCTTGTCCGCATTGCAGGCCGAATGAGTCCAAGAAGGGGGCGTCCAGCGAAAGCACGACGTCCGCCTTGGTAAAATCGTAAACCGCGTCCAGCGGCCGGCCGAACGCCGCGCCTTGCGCCTGCCTCGCGGAGTCGCGGTGCAGCGGTTCCCAGACGTGCCAGCGGGCTTCGGGCAAATTCTTGAACAAGGCTTCCAATTGCCCGTCGAGCGTGGGCGACACGACCGTCTCGGTCAGCAGCCGCAGCCCAGCGCCGCGGCGCTGGCGGAGCTTCGCCATCGGGTCGCTTATCGCGGCGACGAACTCGGACCACGTCCGCGTCTGGCCGAGATAGCTTACAGTCTTGGAGCGGTCGGGATCGTAAAGCTGCAGCACGGAGGCCTGGTGATAAGCGTTGGTCGCGCCGCGGCTGGAGGGATGGTCCGGGTTGCCCTCGATCTTCGTCGGCCGGCCCGTATGACTTTCCACCAGCAGGCCGACACCCGCGCCCGCCTGCGTCATCGTGGTCGCGAAAAACAAGGGCCTGCTCGGCACAACCGGTTCGGGCGGATGCGCGTAGGGCACCAGATCGACCGAAGGCGCCGGGCGGCACACTGCACCCGCTCAGGCCGGCCAACGCCAGCGACGCGCCCATGAGCGTGAGGAATTTGCGGCGGCTGAGCGACTCCGGCCACACGTCCGCCTGCTCGGGAAACTCGCTCCGCACCAACTCGGCGAAGGCCGCACTGTCGGCCAACTCCTCCAATGCCCGCCAGTACCGCGGACCCCCGGCCGTCCCCAGGCGGTCCTGGATTGCGGCAAGTTTCAGCGTGAGGTCTTTTCTGTCGGTCATGTGTTCATCGATGGCAAACGGAGCAACTGGTAATGCGGTCGACGTTGAGAATGTCGTACTCTTTCACCAGCCTGCGTCCCAGCGCGACCTGGTCGGGAGGCTGCTGATAATTCATGTTGAAAACTTCCTCGCGCCGGCGGACGTGCTGCTCGGGATGGCGGTGGCAATCGAGGCACCATTCCATCAGCAGCGAGGGGACCTGACGGGTGAAGGGCATCTCGTCGATCCGTCCGTGGCACTCGGAACAGCCTATGCCCTTGTTCACATGGATGCTGTGCTCGAAATAGACGAAGCCGGGCAGGTTGTAGACCCGTTTCCAGCGCAGGGCCTCGTCGGTGCGGTAGCTCTCACGGACCGGTTGGAGCATGTCGCTGCCAACCCACATCTGCGAGTGGCAGTTCATGCAGGTCTTCGTGGGCGGGATTCCGGCGAAGGAAGAGTTCTCTACCGACGTGTGGCAGTAGCGGCAATCGATGCCCAACACGCCGGCATGGTGCTCGTGACTGAATGGCACCGGCTGCACGCGCGAGAGGCCGGCGCCCGTGCCGTAGGAAGACCGCGTAAAGATCAGGCCGGCCAGCAAGACCCCAATCAGCGACAGCAGGCCGGCCAGCAAGGCCGCCTTGGAGAGGATGTTCGATTTGGCCGAGAACACCTGTGGCATTTCAGCTTTCCGCACCGTTGCCGATAGGTAACCGATGTTCTTGCGCTGTTCCCTCTGCGAAGATTCTTCTTATGTCCTCCGATGGCCGTTCATGGTGTTAATCTGCGGATGGCAGCCGATCGCGCCTCAGCGCCCGGCGCCGCGGCGACTTCCAGGCGGTTATGGATTTCCGCGACGAATCGCACGCCGCGAATCAAAGTTTGCGCGAGCTGCTTGAGATAGAAGCTCGGCACCCGCCCGCGCAGCGTCAGGACGCCGCCGCTGTACTCGCAGGAAACGGACTGAAACTCGCGGTACCCCGACTCTCTCAGCCGCGATTGCGCCTCGGACTGGGCCATCAGCGCTCGCTCTGGCGGCTTTGAATCGCGCCGCGTCGGCACCGTATGTGTTTCGTTGCGAGTCTCCGACATGGAATTCTCCGTCATGACATCCTCCAGGCCGGCTTTTGGTCTTGCGACCACCAAGCCTGCCTTAGGCCAAACAATTTTCGCTCGTACGGCGCTACAGGCAATCGGGCGGCGAACTAAACCTTTACCATGCTTTTCACTAGCCAGGCCTTTACGTGCCAATTACCGAGCCGCCCGGAGCAACTTGTGCGGGCGCCGCTTTACTTTACCGGTCCTTCCTGCGCGCGATAAATCGCCAGGGCAGCCTTCAAGGCCGCAACCTGTTGTTCCAAGATGGCTAGCGCCTCTGGCGCTCTCGCGTGGTCGCGGTCCGCGCAACGTTCGAGAGCGGCTGCGGTATCCGTCAACGGCTCGCTTGCCAGGCACGCAAGGGTTCCTCGCAATCTGTGTGCCAAGCGGCCCAATTCTTCGAAACTGCCGTTCTGCAGCGCGGCACGCATTTTTGGAAACAGCTCTTTGTCGTCGGCGAAGAGACATTCAATCAGCTCGCTGAACATTTCCCAGCTTTGGCAGCAGTGCTCCAAGGCAGAGGGCAAGTCAAAGACCGGCGCGGCCGCTGCGACGGGAGCTGAGGGATTGGGGATTGGGGATTGGCGATTGGGGATGGAACCGCCACCAATCCCCACTCCCTCATCCCTAATCCCTTTCTCCCCTGATCGGCCTGCTGTTAGCCGCGCGATTTCGTCGAGCAATTGGGCGGCGTCGATCGGCTTGGAAACGTAACCGTCCATGCCGCATTTCAGGCACCGTTGGCGATCGCCTTTCATGGCCCGCGCGGTCATGGCGATAATCGGCAAGCGGCGGCGACTGCTCGTGCCGGGCGGTGTCCGAGCTTCCAGCGCGCGAATGGCCGCTGTCGCCGTCAATCCGTCCATCACCGGCATTTGCACGTCCATAAGGACCGCGTCGTAAGCCATTTGTCCTATCAATTGCAGGGCTTGTTCACCGTCGCGGGCAACGTCGGCCGCGTGACCCGCCTCTTGGAGAATGAAGCGGGCGAGCTTCTGGCTGGCCGGGTTGTCTTCGACCAACAGTATCCGCAAAGGGCGGGAAGCCGACTCGTCGAGCGGGTGCCCCGGCAGGGAGCGGGGAGCAGGGAGCAGGGAGTCGGGAGCAACGGCATTGCCCCCAGCTCCCGGCTCCCAGCTCCCTGCCAAGGGCAGGCAAATGGTGAAGTGGAACGTGCTTCCTTGTCCTGGCTCGCTTTCTGCCCAAATGCGGCCGCCCATCAAGGCCACCAGGTCGGCCGAAATCGAGAGCCCCAGTCCCGTGCCGCCGTAGCGCCGCGCTATCGAGGCGTCGCCCTGGGCAAAGGGCTTGAAAATGCGCTCCAGGTCGCCGGGCGGGATACCAATTCCGGTGTCCCGGACGAAGAATTCCAGGACGACGTCGGGAACATCGGGCTGAGGGCAAGAAGGTGAGTGGGGGAGCGGAGCAGCAATCGGATTGTTCTCCCTTTCTCCCTTTCTCCCTTTCTTCCCCTCTCCCTTTCTCCCGTCCAGCTCGACAACCCGCACGCCCATTTCCACCTGGCCGCGCTCGGTAAACTTGATCGCATTGCCGCCGAGGTTCAGCAACACCTGGCGCAGGCGCAACTTGTCGCCCAGCACCGCCTCCGGGAGGTTGTCGGCGGCGTGGCACACGAAGGCCAGGCCTTTTTCGCCGGCCCGCACGGCCAGCGTGCTGGCGGTCTGGTTGAGAACCTGGCGGATGCTCATGGGGACCATTTCCAGCTCCAGGTTGCCCGATTCGATTTTTGCCGAATCCAGCAAATTGTTGAGCAACCCCAAGAGCAGGTCCGCCGATTCGCGGGCCGTGGTCAGGTACTCCCTTACGGCCGGCGTTAGCGGGGCGGGCGCCGCTCGGGACGAGTGGTCGGCCCGCGGCTCGCGGAGGGCCAAGTCGATCATGCCCAAAACGGCGTTCAATGGCGTGCGCAGCTCGTGGCTGATATTGGCCAGAAACTGGTTCTTGGCCTCGATCAGGCGGTTCCGTTCCACGGCGTGACGGATCACCCGCGTCAGCAGGCGCGTCGTGGTCTGCCCCTTCACAAGGTAGTCCTGGGCGCCTTTGCGAACGGCTTCCACGCCCAACTCTTCGTCGTCAAAACCGGTCAGGACGACGATCGGAACGTGCGGCGCGGCCGCCTCGGCCCTGGCGAGCGATTCGAGTCCGTCGCTGTCGGGCAGCCCAAGGTCCAGCAGGATCGCGTCCACGCCGGATGCATTCTTAAGCAGCGACTCGGCTTGCGTCATGCTGTCGGCGCGTTGGCGCGGAGCGCTGCTCCGCGCCGGCGAGCATTTCGCCCAGCAGGTCGGCGTCGGCAGGGTTGTCCTCGATGAGAAGTATGCGGAGGCTGGCTTCGCTCATGGTAAGGCGTAAGGAGTAACGGGCAAGGGATAACGGATGAGGGATAAGCGATGGGGGATAGGAGATGAGCGATTCGTCCCTCATCTCTCATCCTTCATCCCTTATCCTTCATCTCTCATCCTTCATCCCTCATCTCTTAATACTGATTGTGTGGCGGACTCCTTGAGTGGCCGCCGTGGGGCAACTTCACGACCGTCAGCCAGAAATCCTCGATCGCGTGGATGATCTTGAGGAACTGCACGAAATTCACCGGCTTGGAAATGTAGCAGTTGGCGTGCAGTCGATAGGCGCGGACAATGTCCTCGTCGGCCTGGGAACTGGTGAGAATCACGACGGGAATATCGGTCACGCCGGCATTGGCCCGAATCTCCTGCAGCACTTCCCTGCCGTCCCGCTTGGGCAAGTTCAAATCCAAGAGCACCAGGTCCGGGCGCGGGGCGTCGACGTACTGTCCGCGGCGGAAGATGAAGTCCAGCGCCTGCTCGCCGTCCTCCACGACGTGGAGGCGGTTGGCGACCTTGGCGTCTTCCAGCGCTTCCTTCGTCAGGTCGATATCGCCCGGATTGTCCTCGACGAGGAGGATATCAATGATTTCCCAGTCTCTGTCTTGCGGGTTCATGAGGCGCCTTCCGCGGGAAGAGTGAAGTGGAACGTCGAACCTTCTCCCGGCCGGCTATTGGCCCAAATGCGGCCGCCGTGCCGCTCCACGATGCGCTTGCAAATCGCCAGGCCGATGCCGGTGCCGGGGAATTTGCCGCGTCCTTGCAAGCGCTGGAAGATAAGGAACATCTTGTCGCGATATTTTTCGTCAAAGCCGATGCCGTTGTCCTGGACGACGAAATGCCAGAAACCGTCGTCGCGCTGGGCGGAGACGCTGATTTCGGACTTTCGATCCGGGGAATGGAACTTTACCGCGTTGCCCAGCAGGTTCTGGAACAATTGCCGAAGCTGAGCCTTGTCGGCGCGCACGCTCGGCAATGTTTCGTGGCGTATCATCGCGCCGTTTTGCTCGACGGCGGAGCGGAGGTTCTTCAACGCAAAGCAGAATGCTTCCTCGGCGGAGGTCTCCTGGAGCTGCTCGCCGCGGACGTTGACGCGGGAATAGGCCAACAGGTCGTGGATCAGGCCCGACATCCTCTCGGCCCCGTCAACGGCATAGTCGATGAACTTGTCTGCTTTCTCGTCCAACTGCCCGCGGTAGCGTTCGCTCAGCAGTTGCAGGTAGCCGCCGACCATCCGCAGCGGCTCCTGCAAATCGTGCGAGGCCACGTAGGCGAACTGCTCCAGGTCCTGGTTCGATCGCGTAAGCTCGGCGGTCGTGCGCAGCAGCGCCTGGTCGGCCTGCTTGCGCTCGGTGATGTCTTCAACCACGGAAATCCACCACGGGACGCGTCCTCCGCGGGCGATAGGGACCGAATTCGTCACGCGAAGCCAGATCACCCCGCCGTCCTTTCGGAGGCCTCGCTTCTCGATCGTTGAGTTCGGCATCTCTCCCGCCACTAACCGCGCCAATCCCCTCCTTTCCAGGTCCAAATCGCCGGCGTGGGTAAAATCGGCCAACGACATCTTCAACAACTCCTCGCGCGAATAGCCCAGAATCTCGCACAGCCGGTCGTTGACTTCGAGCACGCGCTCGTTGGAAAGGTCCAGCCGCTTGATGCCGACGGCCACCTGCTCGAAGAGGAGGCGAAATCGCTCCTCGCTTTCCCGCAGGGCCTCTTCGACGCCGAGCGTGGCCGAGATTCGCTGGTAGGCCCAAATCAAAAGTGCGAGACTGCCGAACACGGTAACCAGGAAGATCACGGTCCGTATGGTGCTTGCCCGTTCGCCGGCCGCGGTCGTCCGGCGGTACTTGTCCTGCTCAGCGCTTCTCAATTCGCCCACGCGATGGCGGAGCTCGTTCATCGTATCCTGGCCGCGGCCGGACGATACGGTGGCCAGAGCGGTGGTTCGCCCCTGAGTGCGAAACTCCGCGAGCGTCTGTTCCATTTCCGCCGCCTTCTCGTTCGTCAGCGACTTGATGCCTGCGACCTCATCTCCGGGCAACTCGCCTTCGGCGACAAATCTCTCCAGCGACGCAAGTTCGCCTTGCATCGCGCTGGCCGCCGCATAATAGGGCTCAAGATAGGACTTTTTTTCTACTAGGAGGTAGCCCCGCTGTCCGGTTTCCGCCTCTGTCACGGCGGCCAACAGCCGGTCGAGATGTTCGATGACCACCCGTATCGCGGTCAACTCGCGATTGCTGTCCGCGGCGGCTAGCCCAAGCCAATAGGTGACTCCCACACTGATGACCAGCAAGGCGATGACCAGAAGAAAAACCGACGACACTTTGGACCCGCGGAAATCGGCGACTTTCCCAAGATGCATGCCCATTGACTCCGGTGGCTGCCATTCGGCCGACATTCAGACTTACTCAATTAGAAGCAGAGCGATACTTCCGCAATAGTTGCAACCGCTATAATCGTGCATTTGCGGTGCCAATGGAAAACCCCGACGCCAGAGTTCGGCACAATCTGTGCTGGTGATTAGAATCAGGTCCCAAGGACGAAAGGGCCATTTATGGCAATGCTAGATGATCGTTTTACAGGAACGCTCGGTCGCATCGACGGCGACCAAAAGCTCTTCGATGAATTGGCAACGTATTTTATCGAGGACGCCCCGCAACTCTTGGCGACGGCCAAGATCGGCGCGGCCAGCCGGAATCCCGAAACAGTGGCCCGCGCAGTCCACACTTTGCGCGGCTTGCTGGCAACCTTCGATGCCGAAGAGGGCGTATCGGTTACCAAATGGATCGGGCAGAAAGTCGCGGCCAACGATTGGTCGGCTGCCGCTGAAGCGCTCGGCCGGCTACGAGCCGAAGTTGACAACCTCATCGCCGTTCTGAAACAGTTCAGGCGCAGGGTTCTGAGTTGCGAAAAGCCGATCGGTCGCGAACTAATCGTTGTGGTGCTTTTTTGACCACACTGATTTTTCATAAATCAATCTCCCTTGGATTCGGCTGCTACGCCCGCCGGTTCTCGGATGGCAATGGAAGTCTTGAACATTATGCCATGAGCGCGGAGCTTGCTTCGCAAACAGCCGCGCGTGATTCCCAAAAGCAGGGCGGCCTGCGATTGATTTCCGTTCGTATGTTCCAATACGTCCGTCAGAAGGAGACATTCCATTCGGGCGAGGCAATCAGCATAGAGCGACGTGGTGCCGTCTTTCAGGCGGGAGGCAATGAAGTCGCGGAAGGCGCTGCCAGGCTCCTCCTCCCTGGCGACACGCGGGTCGGGCACCGCCGGGCGCTCGTCGCCGTGCGCCTTGCCGCGCTGGCTCGCGGCAGTTATGGCCGAAGGCTCGTTCAATTCCGGCGGCAGGAATTCCGGCAGCAGAACCGAGCCAATGGTGTGCAGCATCGAGTGTTTGAGAACGGTCTGCAACTCCCGGATGTTTCCCGGCCAGCAATAGCGTTCCAGCCGCTCCATCGCCGCCGGGGCGACGGCCGAAATCGACTTGCCGATTTCCGTGTTGAAGCGTTCAAGATAATAGCCCACCAAGGGTGAGATGTCCTCGCGCCGCTCGCGCAGCGGTGGAAGCTGGATCGTGTAACCGTTGAGACGGAAGGACAAATCCGAGCGGAATTCTCCGTTGGCCACCATCGTCTCCAGGTCGCGGTTGGTTGCGGCGAGGATGCGAACGTCCGATGTGATGGTATGGTTCCCTCCCACACGCTGGAATTCCTTCTCTTGGATCGCGCGGAGGACTTTGCTCTGCATGTGCAAGGGCATGTCGCCGATTTCATCCAAGAAGAGCGTGCCGCCATCGCATTCCTCGAACTTTCCAATCCGCTGGCCGGCGGCCCCGGTGAAGGACCCTTTTTCGTGGCCGAAAAGCTCGCTCTCCAGCAGTGCTTCGGGAATTGCCGCGCAGTTGACCGCCAGGAATTTCTCTGCGGCCCGGCTGCTGTGCTGGTGAATCGAGTGGGCGATAAGCTCCTTGCCGGTTCCGCTTTCCCCGCGAATGAGCACGTTGATGTTCTGGTCGGCGACGCGTCCGATCGCCTTGTAAACTTCCTGCATTCGCGGGCCGCGTCCGATCAGGGCCTGGGGTGCCCGCGTTCCGTCGGCGGATGCGCGTAGCGGGTCGCTGACCGAGTCCGCGGTTGCCGCCGAACCGCTGCGCGGGTGCCCCGCCTCCGCGGCGGTTGCTCGCGCCATATTGCCGATGGCCAGCGCGCGGTCGATCACCTCGCGGATTTTCGCCATATCCAGCGGCTTGCGAAGGTAGTCCATGGCGCCGCGCTGGATGGACTCGATGGTCGTATCGCTGGTGCCTGCGGCGGTGATGAAAATGATGGGCGTTGTGGAACTCAAGCGGCGGATTTCGTCGTAGGTTGACAATCCGCTTTGGTCCGGCAATACGACGTCCAAAACGATCACGTCCGGCTGCAACTGCCGCGTAAGGGAGACGGCCTCCGCCCCCGACATGGCCGCGGAAACGGCGATACTCGACCCCTCGAAGCAACGCTGAAAAATCCGCACGATGCTGCGATCATCGTCAACGATCAAAAGCCCAGGCATGTCACGTTCTCCAAGACTCAGGCATCTCAAGGCATGAACGGCAACCGCGCGCCCCCAGCCGCTCGACCGCTTCGATCAGTTCCCTGCGGACGACCGGCTTGCACAAATAGTCGTCCATCCCCGCCGCCAGGCAACGCTGGCGATCGGGACCCTCGCCATCGAGCGTCAACGCAATGACTGCCTGAGGCGGCAATGCCGGGAAAAGCTTTCGGATTTCCGCAACGGCCTCCAGACCGTCCATAACGGGCATCTGGATGTCCATGAGCACCACGTCAAACTGTCCGGCGCACACAAGATGTACGGCCTGCAATCCAGTCTCAGCAGCCACTACCGTATGTCCGCGCTCCTCCAGAATATGGCGGACCAGCTTCTGAATGGCGCGGTTGTCCTCCGCCAGCAGTATGCGCAGCGCGCGCGCGGGCACTCCCGCGGCAACCCTCTGCGAGGGGGCGGGTTTCTTATCGGCTACGGCCTGACACTTGCCCTCAGCGGACATGGACTCTTCCCGGATTGGTTTACTGGAATCTTAGCAGCAAGTTTGGTGCCGTGAAGTGTCTTACGGGTCAGTTTCGACCGAGGCGGGGGAGGAGCGACCAACACGGCCATTGATCGCCCAGGCGAACGAGTTTCCCTTGAGCCAGCGAAGTCGGGGGCACGTTCTTTGCGAGAATCAGGGACCCGAAAGCGTTTTTAATGATGCCAATGCTAGCCAGTACAAGTCACCCTCCCTACACGAGTGAACCTCGCTCGCTGGCAGGTCAAGAAACATTCTCCAAGGAGGACCCCGGGGCCGCTGATGGAGAGCGGGCGGCGGCGCGTGCTTATCCAAGACGTTTCGCCGCAAATCGAGGGTGGGGAATTTCCCATCAAACGCGTCGTCGGCCAGCCCGTTATCGTAAGCGCCGACGCCCTAAGCGACGGACACGATCAGTTGTCGTGCCGCTTGAAGTATCGCAAGCCCGACCGCATTTCGACGGGGCTAGATGACTACATGCCGCTGTGGAACGAAGTGCCCATGACATCCATCGGGAACGACCGCTGGCAGGCGTCATTCATTGCGGCGGAGTTCGGCCGTTATTGCTACACCGTGGAGGCGTGGGTCGATCGCTTCAAATCGTGGCAGGAGAATTTTCGCAAGCGCATCGAGGCGCGGCAGCCGTTAGTTCTGGAGCTTCAGGTCGCGGCGGACATCGTTCGCAACGCTGTCGGCCGTGCCGACGGCCACGACGCGGAACAATTGCGGATTTGGGCGGAAGCCTTGTCGGATGTTGAGCGCGACGGCGGACGGGCGGCAATCGCCCTTGCCGCAAGCGATCAGCTCGCCCGGCTGATGGCCGCGCACAGCGACCGGCGCATGAGTACCGTCTACGGCAAGGAATTGGAGGTCATTGTCGACCGCGAAAGGGCCGCATGCGGCGCGTGGTACGAAATGTTTCCCCGTTCGTGCAGTCCCGATCCCAAGCGGCCGGGCACGTTGCGGGACTGTACGGATCGCTTGCCCTACGTGGCCCGCATGGGCTTCGACGTGCTCTATCTGCCGCCCATCCATCCCATCGGCCGCGCTCACCGCAAGGGCAAGAACGGCTCGGCCGAGGCAGCGCCGGATGATCCTGGCAGTCCCTGGGCGATTGGCGCGGCCGAGGGGGGGCACAAGTCCGTGCATCCGGAATTGGGCACGCTCGACGATTTTGACCGCCTGCTGGCAAAGGCCGGCGAGCTCGGCCTGGAAGTGGCGATGGACTTGGCCTACCAATGCTCGCCCGATCACCCCTACGTCGCGGAGCACCCTGAGTGGTTTCGCCATCGGCCCGACGGCAGCGTGCAGTACGCGGAAAACCCGCCGAAGAAGTACGAGGACATTTACCCCTTCGACTTCGAGTGCGACTCGTGGCGCCAGTTGTGGGAAGAGCTGAAGGACATCGCCCTCTTCTGGATTCGCCGCGGCGTGCGGATACTGCGCGTCGACAATCCGCACACCAAACCATTTCCCTTCTGGCGATGGTTGATCGAAGAGGTCCAGGCGGAGTTTCCGGACGTGGTCTTCTTGGCGGAGGCGTTCACGCGGCCCAAGGTGATGCACGATCTCGCCAAGCTCGGCTTCAGTCAGTCGTATACCTATTTTGCCTGGCGAAACACGAAAGAACAACTCACCAACTATTTCACCGAGTTGACCCGGACGGACGTGCGCGAATACCTCCGGCCGAACCTCTGGCCCAACACGCCCGACATTCTGACGGAGCAGCTCCAATACGGCGGGCGGCCGGCGTTCATGGCGCGGCTGGTGCTGGCGGCGACGCTGAGCGCGAATTACGGCATCTACGGCCCGGCCTTCGAGTTGCTGGAAAACCGGGTTCGTGAGCCGGGCAGCGAGGAATACCTCGACTCGGAGAAATACCAATGGCGGCATTGGGACGTTGGCCGGTCCGACAGCTTGCAGGAGTTCATCCGCCGCGTCAACGGCATACGCCGTGATAATCCTGCATTGCAGCACGACGGAAATCTGCGCTTTCATCCCACGGACAACGATCAGCTCCTCTGCTACAGCCGGACGGAGCAGGGAGCGGGGAGTGAAGGAGAAGGGGAGAAAGGGAGAAAGGGAGAAGGGGAGAAAACCGAATCTCCCTTTCTCCCTGTCTCCCTTTCTCCCCCTCTTCCCTCCGGAATCCTCCCCAATTCCATCCTGGTCGTCGTGAACCTGGACCCTTACCACACGCAGTCCGGGTGGATCGAGCTGCCCGCAGAGTTGGGCATCGACCTGGACCATCCGTATCAGGTCCACGATCTGTTGGGCGGCGCCAGGTATTTGTGGCAGGGCCGGCGAAACTTCGTGCAATTGGACCCGCAACTTGCTCCCGCCCACATCCTGCTCGTGCGGCGTCGCGTCAGAAGCGAACAACAATTCGAGTATTTCATGTGAAAGCGCTGGAGTCCCGGCTTTAGCCGGTTTTTTCGCAATTGCCGGATAAAGCCGGGACTCCCGCGCCGCGTAGAGGAACAACCATGCTGAGCGTGAATCCGTTGTGGCACAAGGAGGCCGTGATTTATCAACTCCACCTGCGGGCGTTTTGCGACGCCAACGACGACGGCATCGGCGACTTTCGCGGCCTGACCACCAAGCTCGACTACCTGCAAGAGCTGGGTGTCAATGCCCTGTGGCTGCTGCCGTTCTATCCTTCGCCGTTGCGGGACGACGGCTACGACATCGCCGACTATTACGGCATCCACCCCATGTACGGCACGCTGCACGACTTTCGCACCTTCCTCCGCGAGGCGCACGATCGCGGCCTGCGCGTGATCACGGAGCTGGTGCTCAATCACACCTCGGACGAGCATCCCTGGTTCAAGCGGGCACGCAACGCCAAGCCCGGCAGCCGCTGGCGCGACTGGTACGTCTGGAGCGATACACCCGACCGCTACAACGACGCGCGGATCATCTTCCGCGACTTCGAGCCTTCCAACTGGACTTGGGATCCGGTGGCGAAGGCCTATTTCTGGCACCGCTTCTATCGTCACCAGCCCGACCTGAATTATGACAACCCCGAGGTCCGCCAGGCCATGCTCCAAGTGATGGACCACTGGTTCGGGATGGGCGTCGATGGAATGCGGCTGGATGCCGTCCCCTATCTCGTCGAGCGCGAGGGCACGAATTGCGAAAACCTGCCGGAAACGCACGGCTTCTTGAAAGAGCTGCGGGCACACGTCGATGCCCGTTTCCAGGGGCGAATGCTGCTGGCCGAGGCGAACCAATGGCCGGAAGACGCCGTCAGCTACTTTGGCGCAGGCGACGAATGCCATGCGGCCTTCCACTTCCCCCTGATGCCGCGGTTGTTCATCGCCGTGCAGATGGAGGACCGTTTTCCCATCGTCGATACGCTGGCGCAGACTCCGCCCATCCCCGAGAACTGCCAGTGGATGCTCTTCCTGCGAAATCATGACGAGTTGACGCTGGAAATGGTGACCGAGGAAGAGCGCGACTACATGTACCGGGTCTATGCCCGCGATCCCCGTGCGCGGGTCAACTTGGGCATCCGCCGCCGGCTGGCGCCGCTGATGGGCAACGATCGCCGCAAGATCGAGTTGCTCAACGCCCTGCTGCTCTCCCTGCCCGGCGCGCCGATTATCTACTATGGCGACGAGCTTGGCATGGGCGACAATATCTATCTGGGCGACCGCAACGGCGTCCGCACACCGATGCAATGGAACGCCAACCGCAACGCCGGATTCTCCAACACCGGCCCGCAGCAGCTTTACCTGCCCGTCGTCGTCGATTACGAATACCACTTCGAAACCGTCAACGTGGAGACCCAGCAGAACAATCCGAATTCGCTCTTGTCGTGGATGAAGCGGTTGATCGCGCTGCGGCACGGCTCGCTGCCGCTTGGTCAGGGGACGATCGAAATGCTCTATCCGAGCAACCCCAAGATACTGGCCTTCATCCGCCGTTCGGGCGAACAACGCGTGCTCGTGGCCGCGAATCTCTCCCGTTTTCCGCAGTTCACGGAGCTCGATCTTTCTTCGCTGGAGGGACAGGTGCCGGTGGAAATGTTCGGGCAGGCGGAGTTTCCGCCGGTAGGGAAACTGCCCTACATGCTGACGTTCGGCTCGCACGCCTTCTACTGGTTCGCGCTGTGCAGCGCCGCGCCGCTGCGCGTGCCGGGCGCCAACGGCTGCCCGATGCGCGAGAGCGGAAAAGAAGCCCAGTTGACGACGCTAGCGGTCCACGGCACCTGGGACGACGTGTTCGAGGGGCCCCCGCGGCGCAACCTGGAGGCCCTTTTCCCGGCCTTCTTGCGCTCGCGGCGGTGGTTTGGCGGCAAGGCCCGCACCATCCGCTCGACCGAAGTGTGGGACGTGCTTTTCATGCGTCCGAGGCAGGCAGTAACGAGCAGGGAGCAGGGAGCAGGGAGCAACGAGCAGGGACTGCATAATGGGGCTTCCCGCTCCCCGCCGGGGCACGGGGTGCCCGCGCAGCGGGTCGGCAGCGGGTCGGCTCCCAGCCCTACATCCGTCGGCATGGTCCTGCTGCGCGTGGAATACACCGACGCCGAGCCGGAAGGCTATCTGATTCCCGTGGCATTCGGCGACGAGTCGCAATTGCGGGCGACGAACGCCACCGGCGCCGCTGCGATCATCTGCCGCCTGGAAGTCGAGCAAGGCGGGGGGCGGACAACGGGCGTCCTCTACGACGCCTTCGGCGACGAAGGGCTGAGCCGCTTCCTCCTGGACATGACCGCCTCGCGGCGGAGCTACCGCGGCAAGAAGGGAACGCTTTCCGGGCGGCCGTCGCGGGCCTTCCGCCGCATGAGGCAGCAGAACCACGATCCGTTGAAGATCGCCGTCTCCAAGGCGGAGCAGAGCAACAGCACGGTCTTCTACGGCGAACGGTACCTCCTGAAGCTCTTCCGCCGCCTGGAGGAAGGCACGAATCCGGAGTTGGAAATCGAGAGCTTTCTCACCGACAACCTGGCGTTTCCGCACGCCCCGCCTCTGGCCGGCGCGATCGAATACACTCGCAGCCATTCGCAAACCGACCACTCGTACCGAGCGGTGCCCGCCCGGGCCGTCACCATCGGCGTGCTGGAAGGCTTCGTTCACAACCAGGGCGACGCCTGGAGCTACACGCTGGAAGTCGTCGAGCGGTACTTCGAGAAGGTGCTCTCGCAACAGCCGTTGCCGGAAGTCCCCGCGGAGGCGATCCCCAAGGTCGCGCTCGTACAGTTGCTGGACGCCGAGCCGCCCGCCCTGGCCGAATCAATGTTCGGTCCCTATTTGCAGTCGGCCGCGCTGCTGGGCCGGCGCACGGCCGAGCTGCACGTCGCGCTGGCTTCCGAGACTGACGTTCCGCACTTCGGCCAGGAGCCGTTTTCGCAGTTGTACCAGCGATCGCTCTACCAGGCCGTACGCAACCTCGCCGCGCGGACGTTCACCATGCTCCGCGGCAGCCTGAAGCGTGTGTCCGACGAGGTCGGCGCAGGCCCAGGCCGTCATGTCGCGGGAAAGCCAGATCTTCGAGCGGCTCAAACGGATCGTGAAGCGAAAGATCGACGCCACCCGCATCCGCTGCCATGGCGACTACCACTTGGGCCAGGTCCTCTACACCGGCAACGACTTCGTAATTGTCGATTTCGAGGGCGAGCCGACCCGGTCCATCACGGAACGCCAGCTCCGGGCATCGCCCTTCCGCGACGTGGCCGGCATGTTGCGGTCGTTCGACTACGTCTGTTATTCGGCGCTTACTGACCGCGTCAGCGGCATGAAGCTCGATCCCGAGGAATCGGCGCGGGTGCGCGGCTGGGTAAAGTTCTGGACCATGTGGACCAGCGCGGCGTTCGTGAAGTCGTATCTGGCCGTGGCCAAGGGACAGGCGTTCGTGCCGCAACAACTGGAGAACGTGCAACTCCTCCTGGACGTGTATCTGCTGGAAAAATCGCTCTACGAGCTGGCCTACGAATTGAACAACCGGCCCGACTGGGCGCGGATCCCCTTGCATGGAATCCAGGAATTGCTTGACGAACCGGTGCTTTCGACGACGGTGTATAGTGAGGGATTGGGGATTAGGGATTAGAGATGCGTCCCCATCCCCAATCCCTAATCCCACCGCTACCAATTGCGAACAACCATGTTACTACTGACCAGTCGTCTTTCCGACCAAGACCTTTACCTCTTCAACGAGGGCACGCACGCGCGGCTCTATGAAAAGCTCGGCGCGCATTCCGGGAACGCCGAAGGGCCTTCGGATACAAGCTTCGCCGTCTGGGCGCCGAACGCCGAGCGCAGTTTCTGTGATCGGCGATTTCAACGACTGGTCTCCAACCAGCCATCCCTTGGAGCACCGCGGCGACTCTGGGATATGGGAAGCCGTGCTGCCGTCGATCTCGATTGGAGCGCGCTACAAGTACCACATCGTTTCGCATTACCAGGGCTACGAAGTCGACAAAGGCGATCCTTTCGCCTTTTGCGCCGAGCTGGCGCCGCACACGGCATCGGTCGTTTGGGACCTGCATTACGATTGGAACGACGCCCGTTGGATGGCGACTCGCGGCGCCCGCCAGTCGCTTTCCGCCCCGATGGCCATCTACGAGTTGCATCTGGGCTCCTGGCGGCACTGGGGAAGTGAGCGGGCAACAGGGAGCAGGGAGCAAGATCATGCTCCCAGCCTTTATCGTCAAATCGCGCCGGAGCTGGCACAGTATGTCCAAGATCGCGGCTTCACGCACGTGGAGTTCATGCCGCTTATGGAACATCCCTTCTACGGCTCCTGGGGATACCAAACGACGGGCTACTTCGCTCCCACCAGCCGCTACGGCCGGCCGCAAGACCTGATGTATCTCATCGACTATCTCCACCAGCACGAGATCGGCGTCATTCTCGACTGGGTGCCCTCGCACTTCACGACGGACGAGCACGGGCTGGGTTACTTCGACGGCACGCACCTCTACGAACATGCCGATCCGCGGCGGGGACTGCATCCCGAATGGCACAGCTACCTCTTCAATTACGGCCGCAACGAAGTCCGCGCGTTCCTCCTGAGCTGCGCCCATTTCTGGCTCGACAAGTATCACGTCGACGGGCTGCGCACCGACGCCGTGGCCTCGATGCTCTACCTCGATTACTCCCGCCGCGAGGGAGAATGGCTGCCCAACCAGTTTGGCGGACGAGAGAACCTGGACGCTATCCGCTTCCTTCGCGAGTTCAACGAACAAGTGTATGCACACTACCCGGACGTGGCCACGATCGCCGAGGAATCGACTGCCTGGCCGCGGGTTTCGCGGCCACTTTACGTCGGCGGGCTGGGCTTCGGTTACAAGTGGGACATGGGCTGGATGCACGACACGCTGGAATACATGCGGCAAGACCCGGTCTTTCGCAAGTTCCACCACGACCAGGCGACATTCCGCATGGTCTATGCCTTTTCGGAGAACTTCATTCTTCCCCTTTCGCACGACGAAGTGGTTTACGGCAAAGGCTCGCTGCTGAACAAGATGCCCGGCGATGCGTGGCAAAAGTTCGCCAATCTCCGCCTGCTGCTGGGCTACATGTACGCGCAGCCCGGCAAGAAGCTGCTCTTCATGGGCGGGGAATTCGGCCAGGTGAACGAATGGAACCACGACGCGGACTTGGATTGGGGCCTGTTGGACAGCGAGCCGCATCTCCGCGTGCGGCATTGGATTGACGACCTGAATCGCGCCTACCGTCGCGAGCCGGCGCTGCACAAATACGACTGCGATCCCCGCGGGTTCCAATGGATCGACTGCCGCGATTCGGACCAAAGCGTGCTCACATTCCTGCGCAAAGGCGACGAGGGCGACGCGGACATTATCGTGGCCTGCAATTTCACTCCGGTGCCGCGCACGAACTACCGCGTGGGCGCGACCCTGGCCGACAAGTGGGAAGAAATCGTCAACAGCGACGCCGCGCATTACGGAGGCAGCGGCTGGGGCAATCTAGGCGCGGTCGAGTCGTCGCCCGTCGCCTCCCACGGCCTGCCCGCCTCCATCAACCTCACGCTGCCGCCGCTGGCGATCGTGCTCTTACGGGCAAGGCGGCATGAGAATGGCGCCCAAGTGTCGTAAGGGGGAGTGAAATAATTCGGCGCTGTAAAAATGCTTGACCCGCTGCGTGAGGTGCTTCTATAATCGCTCTGTAGTTTTTCGCGTATTCGCTTCTACCGCCGAGAGACCAGTTGGGGGCTCCTTTTTTATCGAGAGGGCAGAGATGAAATCCCTTGCCTGGATGTTTGCCGTTGCTGTCGCTCTCTGCGCGAGCAGCGCCGCCTCGCAACCTCTGACGACGCTGGTCACATTCACCGGCTTTACGGCGCACGGCCCGGCGAACGACAGCGTGCCATTAGGCAGCTTGACCTACGCTGGCACAACGCTGTACGGCACGGCCGAAGGCGGCGGCGCTTCAGAGCTGGGCGCCGTCTTCAGCGTCGGAACGGACGGTTCCGACTTTCAGAATCTCTTTAACTTTAACAACAGCCCGGCGAACGGTTTGGAGCCGGCCGGCAACTTGACGCTTGTTGGCACAACCCTCTATGGCACGGTCGCGGGCGGCGCCAACGGTTATGGCGCCATTTTCAGCGTCGGCACCGACGGCACGAGCTATCAGAATGTTGTCTCGTTTACCGGCACCAGCGGCACGGCGAACGGCATCGGACGGGATACACGTTGACGCTTAACGGCACAACGTTTTACGGCATGACGGGCGGCGGCGGGTACGGCTACGGCAACATCTTCAGCGTTGGCATGAACGGTACGAACTATCAAAACCTTGTTACCTTTACCGGCACCAGTGGCACAGCGAACGGCCGCGCACGATGGGCGCCCCGACGCTTTCCGACGCAACGCTTTACGGCATGACGTACGAAGGCGGTATACCAAACAGTAACGGGACTGGTGCTGGCAATGTCTTCAGCGTCGGCGTCGACGGCTCGAACTACCAAAACCTCGTTTCCTTTACCGGCAGCCCGGGGACCGCGAACGCCGCGCAGCCGTTCGGCAGCCTGACGCTCGGGGGCGCAACTCTCTATGGCATGACCCGCTCGGGCGGCGCCGACGGGCTCGGCAATATCTTCAGCGTCGACACCAGCGGAAACTACCAGAATCTCCTTTCCTTTACCGGCACGGGCGGCGTGGAAAACGGCGAGTACCCGCAGGGCAACCTGCTTCTTATTGGCACTACCCTTTATGGCATGACGCGCAGGGCGGCGCCTACGGTTACGGCAACATCTTCAGCGTGGGAATCGACGGCTCGGATTATCAAAACCTTTACAGTTTCACCGGCGGATCGGACGGCGCCTACCCGCAAGCAAGTTTGACGCTTGGCGGCGGCACGCTGTTTGGCGCGACTACTGTGGGCGGCAATGGCACCGGCTTCTCCGGCAATGGGACCATTTTTGCGCTCGCCTTGCCGCCAAGCGCGCTGGTGCCGCCGACGTCCACGTGGAACCAGCCTGTCGGCGGGAGTTGGAACTCCTCCGGCAACTGGACGCCCGCCATGGTTCCCAACGGCGTCGGTTGGCAGGCGATCATGGGCGGCGCCCTGACCGTATCGTCCACGATTACTCTCGACGGCAGCCAAACCGTGGGAGTGCTCGTGTTCAACAACAGCGCGGCCGGCTACACGCTCACCTGCGGTTCCGGCGGCACGCTCACGCTGGACAACTCAACCTATTCGGCCGGGTCGCAAATCCTGGTCGTCGCCGGCACTCACTCGATTGCTGCCCCGGTGACTATTGCGGGCGGCGGCTTGACGATATCCGAATCCAATAACAGCAGCCTCTGCATCGCCGGCAACATCAACGACGACAACGGCGCCGAATCGCTCACGCTCAATGGCGACGGCACCGGAGTGCTCGTCTTGTGCGGCACGAACACTTATGGCGGCGGAACGAACGTCGTAGCCGGCACGCTCATCGATATGAACCCCGCCGCGTTGCCCGACGGCGGCAACATAACCGTCGGCGCGGAAGCCCTCTCGATGTTCGGAGCGGTTGAAAGCTCGGCTGATGCCGTCGCCGTGCCCGAACCCTCCACCCTCGCCTTGCTTGGCATGGGCGCTGTTGCCATCGCGCTAACTCCTCGCGTCGGGCGTTCTTCGCTTTTTCGACAAGCTTCTCGTAATCCTCGCCGATTGCCTGCGTGAGTGCGCATTTTAGGCATCAAGGTTCGTTATTCTTCTCCAAGACCTCTCGCCAATAGCGCGGCATGGCGGCGAATGCCGTCGTGTAGGTTTCTTCAAGCGGCACAAGCACATACCCGTGCGGCTCCAGGTACAGCGGCATGGGCGTCAGTATGCCGCCAATGGACAACGGCTCGATATACGCTTTCACGACCATTGCCGCCTCGTAGGAAACCAGCGTTAGCGGCTCGTCCGCCGGGGCGCGGTATTTCTCCCCGGCGTACTCCCTCCATATCGCGCCGTGGATTCCATTGGGGTCGCGCAGCGTGCGCGGCTGCACGTCAATGATCAGCAGGTGGATCCTCCGGTTGAGCAAATCGGCCGCTTTCTCGACGAAGTCGCGCAAGTCGCCGCGGCTCGACTTGTTGCCGGGCGAAACAATCTCGATCATGGCGACCAGCTTATGTCCGCTGACGTGCCGGATCGCGATCTGCTTTTGCTTCCGGCGGTAGAAATCGGCTTCCGCCTCGGCGGTCTGCCGGACCCTCGGAGGAGCGTCGAGTAAGGCCACCGTTCCGGCGCCGGCTTCGGCCGGCGCTGCCGGCTCGTAACTCTCTTCTGTCCGCTGTTCCAGCGCAAGCACATCCGGACCATATCTTCCGGCCATTTGTTCGGGCAACGCGTAATAAGCGTCCGGCAAGAGACCAGCATTGAGCGCTCTAGAGATGTCGGCGATCCATTCATGATGAAAGGCGTGGAATATGCCGGCCGGCACGCGGCTCCAGTCGTGTACGGGCATAGGTCCGAAATCTCCTTGGTTCGCAAGTCCTCTTTATTCTACCATAGTGTCCGTCTTCGTGGGTTTGTTGTATGATTACCGGCTCGTTGGTTGGGCATTAAGGCATGTCCCCGCTTTCGCGCAGTCGGCAACCTTGACGGGCCTGCTTCTGACGGTATACTGGCACTTGCCGCCTCGGAACGAATCGTCGTCTCGTTATCAGTTGTCTATGGCACATCCTTTGGGCTCCCTTTTCGCCTACCTCGACGGCCTGGACGGTCGCGTGCCGCTGGCCGAGCTGACGAGCCGCCTGGCCAACCTCGAGATTGACTGCGACGACGTGGCGGGGTTTATCCGCTTCTCGAAAAAGGGATACGCCCGTAACTCTCTGCGGGAGGGGCCTTGGTATCACGCTTGGGTGATGTGCTGGAAAAACGGCCAGCGGTCGCCGATTCACGACCACGCTGGCTCCAGTTGCGGCGTGCGCGTGCTCCGCGGCGCGCTGACGGAAACGATCTTCGAGCGCGCACCAACGGCCACATCAAGGCCGTCTTCTCGCGCGACCTGACCACCGCCGGCGTCTGCGGCAGCGAGGACGCGGACATCCACCAGATCTCCAACCTCCAAGCCGGCGACGCCGACCTCGTGACGTTGCACATCTACTCGCCGCCTTTGGTGCGCATGGGCACCTACTCCCTGACCGACGCAACCCGCGGCGAGGAACTGATGGCCATGGAATTCGGCGACGCCGCGGGTATTTGAAACGCTATCTTTTCAGAAGCTCGACGTTCTTCAACTCCACTTGCCGGATGCTCGTTGAGCCTCGCTCCACAGCGATTTCGAGTATCCGCTGGGGCAAATCAAATCCGCCCAGCCGATGCCACGTATTGAGAAAAGCGTGGCTTTCACGCAATTCGCCGGTTTTGGAATCGATGTAATTCACCACGAAGGAGCGGGGGAGATACTTCTTGTCCGGGTTCCATTCGATCTCCAGCACGCTGATGGTGAAGCGCATTGGTCCGGCGGCGCGGCGGACCTCCATGATCGCGCCATCCTTGATGCGATAGGAACTCTCGCGATCGTCGCCCAGCGCGATCCGCCGGCCGAGCGGATTGGCGCGATCGTTGTCCGCGAACACGACGTTGCCCTCGCTCACCTCGCCGTCGGGCATGCGATGCCGCACCATCGCTTCCAACTGGTCGCGGGCCCAGTCGGCCGGCTTGCCCTTTGGCATCGCCAGCTCGACCGTTCCGGTGGCGTCGATTTCCAATTTGCCCGTTTTCGTTTCGCCGTCGACGGTTGCGATTGTCTCTGCCTTGAAGCCGGGAAACTCCTTCGGCCAGATCGAGCGATTCGACCGCGCGGCCGCCAGCAGCCCGGCAGCGGTTTGATCCTGGCCTTTTGCCGCGGCCTCCGTCCCGGCTTTGACCGAGGCCGCGCCGCAGCAAAGCGAGATAACGCACGCCAAAAACCCGATCACAAAAGCTCGCCGCATAACGTTTCCTTCTGTTGTCCGCCGCCGCGGGAAAGCCCTTGGACCGCCTTTGGTACGATTGCCACCGCAGCCGCTATAGTAATGATAACGCCGTCCCAGGCAGCGGCCCAGCGCGGCGCTGCCACGCCAAAGCAGGAAACTCCAAGCACGAAATCCGAAACAAATCCCAAAGCGGAAATGCCACTCTTTCAAACATTTCCGCGCTAGGGGGACTTGACGCCGCGATAGTGCCCCCTCATAATTGGCGGTTGAAATTCGGCCCCGCATTGGCCGCGGACCGGACAAGCTTCTCGTCAAAAGGGCAGAAATCATGCCACTAAAGAGAGGAAAGGGACAGTTGCAACGATCTCGCAGCGGCCGGCGGCTGGCCGTCGAGCGGTTGGAAGACCGCACGATGCTCAGCGCCAGCGCGTTGTTTCCCGCGCTGCTCTCCGCGCGCGGTTTGAGCGGCAACTACGGCCCCTTTCCCTACGGCGCAAGCCCGCCGGCGCTACATGCCTCCGCGCCGGCGGCGAGTCCATCCGCGGCGGCGCTCGGCGCCGCATATTGGGTGACCAACCCGATGGTGGATAGCGGCAGCGGCGGTACGATGGTCCAAGGCGGCACGATTTTCACCGGCGGCACGTCCCTGCTGGCCGCGGGCGTGACAACGTTCCAAGCCGGCGACTTGACGCTCAGCGCGGGCACGTCCTCACAGGTCGAGGGCCCAGGCACCGGCGAAACCGGCGCCACGACGGTTAGCGGCGGCACGGTGCTCATCACCAACGAGGAGGGCTTGGCCCCTGGCGGTACGAGCCTCCACGTCGGCGCGGACGAGGGGGATTTCGGCTCGTCGCTCGCTGTAGGTGACTCCGTGGCTTTCGACGGGGTCAATGCCTACACCGGCGACACGGCAGTCATCGGCGGCACCTTGATCGTCGCCAACTCGGAGTCCCTGGCCCAGGGGTCGAACCTCACCGTCAGCGAAGGCGCGCCGTTCGGCAAGCTTGTTCTTTCCCAGGCGAACGGCGCGGCCTCGACCGCGACGGCCATTGTGGCGCAGACTCCGTCGCCCAGTTTCTTCGCCATGCCGGCGCCCGCCCCGACGGTCAAATGATTGCCGCCGCGCAGGGCCGGAAGCAGGCTTAAGTCCTGAGGCTTGAGTCTGCACCTCATGCCGAGCGGTGCCCGGCCTCAAGCTCACTCCTTCTACGCGGACGCTCCGCCGCGCGGCCCGGCTAGGCGGCGGGCTTGGCGTCATCGCCGATGTGCTCGCTGGCGGCGGCGATGAAAGCGTGAATATAGGCGGTGCTGCTCCACGGCTGGCGGATGATCTCGGCCGTTCGCAAAACGATCTTCTCCGTGGTGTCGCAATCCGCAAAGGGAACATGGTAGCAGCCGTTGAGAATGAACCCATCCGCGTCTTTTTCGATCAAGCGTTTTGCCGGTGAGCGGCCCCTCTTTGCTCGGGGTGAAGGCGCTCGCCGGCGAAAGGTCGGTAAGGTCGAACTCAACTCTATTGTGCCGCGCGGCGGGTTGTCAACCCCCGGAACCGCAATAAGCGACGGCGATTGCCGGGAAGTGAACGCCCATAGCCGCCGGGCGGACGGCGGAGTTAACAAGTCAGCCGGCGGAAGGCGGAGGAGGGAACCGCGAAATACACGAAGGGCACGAAATCAGGCGCTCGTGTTTCGTGTATTTCGTGTCTTTCGTGGTCCTCTCTTCACGCACTGAAAAACTGAACACTGAACGCTTCCGAAGGGCCGGCGACATGCATCGCTTCGGGCGACAATTGACGGTAGAATGGAACGCACGAAGCGGTTTCGCAATCATCGCCTTCGAGCCAACCGGCCGGGTGTACGCGCGATGAGCGAATGCCCGGTCCCTGCTCGATGCACAACATCTCGCGCTGAGACGTCTTATGGTTCCAGGAATCGGCCCCGTTCAAGAGGCGCTGGCGTTGCTCGCCGCCATTATCGATTCGTCGGATGACGCGATCGTCAGCAAGGACCTGAAGGGCGTCGTGCAAAGCTGGAACCGATCGGCGGAACGCATCTTCGGTTATTCGGCGGACGAGATGATCGGAAGGCCCATCACCGTGCTTTTCCCGCCCGACCGCCTCGACGAAGAGACGGAGATTCTCGCCCGTTTGGAGCGCGGCGAACGGGTGGACCATTTCGAGACGGTCCGCCTCCGCAAGGACGGCTCGCCCGTCATCGTTTCGGTGACTATTTCGCCCATTCGTAATGAACAGGGAATTGTCGTTGAAGCGTCGAAGGTTGCCCGCGACATCACGCGCAGCGTCGAACTGGAGGGTAGATTCAGGGCGATCATCACCTCGTCCGACGATGCGATCATCAGCAAAGACCTCGACGGCATCGTGCAAAGTTGGAATCCGGCCGCCGAACGGATGTTCGGCTACAGCGCCGCGGAGATGATCGGCAAATCGATTACCGTATTATTCCCCGCCGACCGGCTCGACGAGGAGCCCAAGATTCTAGAGCAAATTCGCCGGGGACAGCGCGTGGACCACTTCGAAACCGTTCGTCTCTGCAAGGATGGCCGCAGTTTGGACGTTTCGGTCACTATATCCCCCATTAAAGATCCGACCGGACGGATCATCGGCGTTTCCAAAGTCGCCCGCGACATTACCAGCATCAAACGCATTCTGCGCGATCGCGAAGATCTGCTCCTGCGAGAAACGGCGGCCCGCGCCGAGGCGGAACGCATCAGTCGCATGAAGGACGAGTTTCTCGCCAACTTGTCGCACGAGTTGCGTACGCCGCTCAGCGCCATTCTTGGCTGGGCGCAGCTCTTGGGCATGAAGGATGCGTGTTCTCCCGAGGAGTTCGAGCAAGGCATCGAAACCATCGAACGCAATGCCCGCGCACAGGCCCAACTGATCGACGAACTTCTCGATATGTCGCGCGTGATTAGCGGCAAATTGAGGCTCGATATCCAGTCCGTTGACGTGCAGTCCGTTATTTCCGAAGCGATCGAATCGATTCGCCCCGCTGCCGAAGGTAAGGGAATTCGACTCATCAAAGTCCTCGATCCCAAGGCCGCGACGATCAATGGCGACCCGAACCGGCTTCAACAAGTGCTTTGGAACCTCCTTACCAATGCGGTGAAATTCACGCCCAAAGGCGGGAAGGTCCAGGTTTTGTTGCGGCGGGTGAACTCACACATCGAGATCAGCGTTACGGATTCGGGCCAAGGGATTTCCGCGGATTTTCTGCCGCATCTATTTGCGAGATTTTCTCAAGCGGATACTTCGACCTCTCGCGGCCACGGCGGATTGGGCATCGGATTGGCGCTGGTTAAATCGCTGGTAGAAATGCACGGTGGAACCGTGAAAGCATCAAGCGCCGGACCAGACCAGGGCGCGACGTTCGTAGTAGCCTTACCGCTGAAGGCCGTCCACATCGAGGACGTCGAGTCGGGCCTGACGCCCGCGCCTATCCCAGCCAAAGTGGAGCCCATGCCCGATTTAAGCGGGTTCCATGTGCTCGTGATTGACGACGAGCTCGACGCCCGGCTGTTGATCCAACATGTCCTTAGCAAACGCGGCGCGACGGTCGCCACGGCCGCCAGCGCCGGCGAGGGCCTCGCAGCGCTCAAACGTATTCGCCCCGACATGGTCCTGAGCGATATCGGCATGCCGGGCGAAGACGGTTATGAATTCCTCGCCCAACTGCGCCGGCTCCCCGAAGCCGAAGGGGGCAACACGCCGGCTGTCGCGCTCACGGCGTTTGCGCGCTCGGAGGATCGCCGTCGCGCCCTGTTGGCCGGCTTCCAGATGCACTTGCCCAAACCGGTCGAACCTGCCGAACTTCTCGCCGTAGCTTCCAATCTCTGCACTGCCAGCCGCCGAGCCAAACCGCGGGCATGAATTTTCACCGGCTGCGCAAACCGGCCGTCGTTTTTCCCGCTGCCGTTTGGCAGCCCGCAGACCGCGACCTGGCATAGCCGGAGCCACGAGCAGGTTCGAGCTCATCGCCCGTTGCGTCCGCTGTCCGTTTCAGGCCGACGCAAGCGTCCGGGCTAACCGTTGAGTCACGCCGACCGCGGCACGACGAACGGCCACCGCTGACGCGGTTCGCCTTCCTTCTCGGGATTTCGTTCAACGTAGTCCCTCGCGCGGTCGATGCCGGCTTGATCGTCCAGGAAGACGTTCCGGCCTTTTGCCATCCACGGCGTCGGGATTCCTCCCTTTCGGTCCACGAAGCCTGCCAACGGATGGATGCCCTCACGGGTCAATGGAATGATAGGCGAGAATCACGCGAACGCGCCGGATTGGGGTGGCAATCGTGCCGACGCTAGCTCCAGTGGCTAAACGTGACCCGCATTGTAACGTTTAGCCCTGACGCTTGCGTCGGCCGCGTTTTGTCCAACCGAAGGGTTTACGGCGGCAGTCCATGCTGGCGCAGCGACTTCGGCAGCGTAATCGCACACCCCTCGCGGCCGCACGCCACTATTAAAAACATGGACAAATCGAGAGCGCGAAAACCGGACTCACGAATACTTGTAAGATCAAGTGTCGCAATGACTTACGCACGGTACTTGGCGTCGCCGGCAAGATTTCTTGTCTTTTCGCATAGCGCGAGAATCGTAGTATATAGAGGGCTGTGTTACTAGATGATAAGAACAGTAATCATAGGTGTGAGGCTTGAGGCGCGAGGGATGGAAGGCCAGAAGTTAGGAGTTAGGAGTCAGAAGTTAGGAGGCTCAACAATCAATGTCCAAGGTCCCATGTTCAATACTGATTGTTCATTGAATATTGTTCATTCCCTCCCGCTCCATGCTCCGTGCTCTCTGCCTTGCACTGATGCACAAACCACCCAGAGGCGGGAATTCCTGCGCCCGCCCTGGGCGCGTTCAAGGTCCACTCAAGGTTGGTTCAAGGTTCATTCAAGGTTCGATCAAGGTTTGGGCAAGGTTCGCTCAAGGTTGGAAAATCGCTGAAAACGCGGGGGTTTTTTGATGTTCGAAGCGCGGAGAAAATATCCAGGACCGGTACGCCTATAATTGCACGAACATAATCCCCCCAGGAGGTTTGCCATGACCGCTCCCCGCTCCGATGCCCTGGTGTTCTTTGGCGCCAGCGGCGACCTGGCGTACAAGCAGATTTTCCCCGCGCTGCAAGCAATGGTCCGCCGCGGCCACCTCGATATGCCGGTCATCGGCGTGGCCAAATCGGGCTGGAACCTGGACCAGCTCAAAGCGAGGGCGAAGGCCAGCCTGGAACAGCACGGCCCGTTGGATCCGGCGGCCTTCGCAAAGCTTTGCTCGTTGCTCGGCTATATCGACGGCGACTATTCCGACGCGGCGACGTTTACGAAATTGCGCTCGGAGTTCGGCGCGGCGGAGCGTCCGTTGCATTATCTGGCGATTCCGCCCAGCATGTTCGAGACGGTCGCCTCGGGTCTGGCCGCGGCCGGCTGCGCGAAAAACGCCCGCGTCGTGGTGGAAAAGCCGTTCGGCCGCGACCTGGCCTCGGCCCAAGAGCTCAACCGCACGCTGCACCGCTTCTTCCCCGAACAGGACATCTTCCGCATCGACCACTATCTGGGCAAGGAACCGGTCTTGAACCTGATGTACTTCCGCTTCGCCAACCCGCGCGTCGAGGCAAGCTGGAGCGCCCATCACCTCGAAAGCGTGCAGATCACGATGGCCGAGGCGTTCGGCGTGCAGGACCGCGGCAAGTTTTACGACGAGGTGGGCGCGATTCGCGACGTCGTGCAGAACCACATGCTGGAAGTCGTCGCCTGTCTGGGCATGTCGTGCCCCGTCGGGAGCGAGCACGAGCATCAGCGCGACGAGCGCGCTGCGCTGCTCAAGGCCGTGCGGACGCTCGCTCCCGACGACGTCATCCGCGGCCAGTTCCGCGGCTATCGCCAGGAGAAAGGCGTGGCGCCCGACTCGAACGTGGAAACTTTCGCCGCCATCCGCTTCACGATCGACACGCCGCGCTGGGCCGGCGTGCCGTTTTTCGTGCGCGTGGGCAAGTGCCTGCCCGTCACCGCGACGGAGGTGATGGTCCGCTTCAAGCGCGCTGCGCGAACCGTGTTGGACGAGTCCGCGCCGCCGCTGGCCAACTACTACCGTTTTCGCCTTTCGCCGGAAACCGTGCTGGCGCTGGGCACCAACGTGAAGAAGGCGGGCGAAAGCATGGTCGGCGAGCGGATCGAACTCGTGGCGCACCACCAGGGTCCGGACGACTCGGCGCCATACGAGCGGCTTTTAGGGGCGGCTCTCAACGGCGACCCCTCGCTCTTTGCCCGCGAGGATTCTGTCGAACAGTCGTGGCGGATCGTCGATCAAGTGCTGGGCGACGTCAGTCCCGTGCATCCTTACGAGCCGGGGACCTGGGGCCCAAGCGAAGTCGAACGCTCGCTGGCGCCACCGGGCGGCTGGCACAACCCGAGGGCAACCGATTAAGAACCTATCCGAAAACCCGTAGATGCGGCGTCCCGCCGCATTTATTTAAGCGGCGAGACGCCGCTTCCACGGACAGGCAGCCGGTTTTCGGACAGGTTCTAAGAATGAGGCTGCGCTGTCGCGGATTGGGTGCCTTAACTACCGCCCGCACGGTCGCCGTGCGCCCAGCATGATCGCGGGTTTCCAATTCGGAGGTTTTTTGCACAGGTGCGCACCCCGGAATCTGCGATGGCGAGCGGCACGCGGCGTGCATGCTCTGGTAACGGGCAATTTTGACCAACAACTCAGCGAAAAAATCGCGCGCCGCGGTGCCGGCGGAGCTTTGTAAGGAGAAACTCCCATGAAAACCGCTCTCAGAATTATTTCGTTACTTTTGCTCGGTCTTTTTTGCATCGAAGCGAACGCAGCCGTGATGGCCCCATCAGGCGGGATGACTCGGGCGACGCGATCGTTCAGTTCGAATCGATCCGCGAGTCGCGTCCCCACGTCCAGTTCTGTGACGTCGACGCTAAATACGATGTTCCGGAACGGATCGGTCGGGCTCTCTTTGGCCCGGCCGGTTAGCGGGTCGCCCCCTGGAGCGCAATTCAACTTGGTCGGCTCGCCGACCGTCTTTCCCAGCGGCACGGTCAACGGCACGATCTCAAGTTCGTTCAGCGGCCCGAACGGCAACCGGTCTTCCAATACGAACTTCAGCAGTCCGTTTTTTACGAACGGCTCGAACTTCCAGTTGCCAAACGGTACCACTTTCCCGAACGGCACGTTCCCCGTTGCACCGGGTTTGTCAACTCCGTTTACAACGGGCTTTAACAGCCCATTTTCGTCCGGCGCTTTCAACCCTTCTGGCGCCCCCGGGTTTTTCGGTGACGACGGCGACGACGCGTCGGACGGCGGCCCGCCCGAAACCCCGCTGAGCACCGTGCTCAAAGGAGAAGCGAGCGTGATCGGCGCTTCGGCCGCCTACAATCAAGCCACGGCCGCCGCTGCCGTCAATGCGACGCAGGCCGAAAGCAACGCCATGAAGAACTCGGTCGATCGGGTCCGCACCTACTACGGGACGCGCGACGCAGGCGGCGCCGCTGCGCAATGCCGAGCGCGGTCCTCGGCCGGACGCCACAGAACTCACTCGCATCGCCCATGCAGCCGCGCCGCGCGATCTGAACACGAACCAAATCGACCCGGTATCAGGCGAGATTCACTGGCCCGGTTTCTTGCAGGATTCGCGTTTCGCAAGCCAGCGGGAAGTGATTAACGAGGGCGCTGCGAACTGGGTACGGTACGGCGAATTGTCGTTCAACGACCAGACCCGGGTGCGCCGGAGCATCGGCGAAATGTTCGGCGACTTGCGATCAAACATCGACACCATGCCGCCGCAGGAATACGTGGCCTGCCGCTCGTTCCTCAACAGCCTGCTGTATGCGACGACGCGGGCGGTGCTTTAGGCGGCGCAATGAAACAAGTTGGGCGATCGGGTGACACGTCTCTGAGATGTGCCACCCTTGTCGCTTAACCGGTCAAGTTAGTCTGTTACGACACCTTACAGCATGTTCATTACGCTTCAATGGTATGACATTCCCTTGCGCTTGGCGCTGACCATCCTCGCGGGGGTGCTATTGGGGTTCAACCGCAGCGAACATGGACGGCCGGCCGGGCTTTGCACCACGACGCTGGTGTGCCTGGCCGCTTCGGTTTCGATGATCCAAGTCAATCTGCTTCTGGGTCTGCGAGGCAAACCGGCGGACTCGTTCGCCGTCTTGGACCTGATGCGCCTTCCCCTGGGTATCCTTACCGGGATGGGCTTCATCGGCGGCGGGGCCATCTTGAGGCGCGGCAACATGGTCCAAGGCGTCACGACCGCGGCCACCTTGTGGCTTGCCACCGTCCTTGGCTTGTGCCTCGGCGGCGGGCAGCTCGGCTTGGGCGTGGCCGGATTGGTGCTAGGGCTGGGCGTCCTTTGGGGCCTGAAACGGCTTGAGCAGCAATTGGCCGAGGATCGCCACGGCACGCTGACAGTGGCCGCCGGCGTGGACGGCCCGACGGACGGGCAACTCCGCGAGAGCGTGCAGGCGGCAGGCTACTCGGTCGCCTCCTGGGACGTGGCCTCCCGCGGCGGTGAGGCTTCCGTGCGCCGCACGGTGCGCTGCGAATTGCGCTGGCGCGGGCCTCGCACTGACGACCGCGCTCCTGCGTTCGTCGAGGAACTTGCGCGGAAGCCCGGCGTGCGCGCCGTTCGCTGGAAGACGTAAGGACGAGTTCATGGTCCCAAACGACCCTCACGCCGTGTTATGCGCCTTGCCGCGCAGCTCGGGCGGATTGACGCAGGACGCGCCCGGCGAATTCGATGTGGCGTTTTTGCTGGTCCAAGAGCGCTTGAACTTCGGGGTCGGCCGTCGCGCCGATTGTTTCGTCGACGACTTCTCGCAGTTCGGCCTGTGCCTGTTTGGCCTTAGAGACGACTCCTTCGTCTCCGCCGCGTTCGCGGAAGAGGATCATGATTTCCTCGCCGAGTGCCGAGGTGACCGCCTCCTCGAAGCCCGGCTCGCGGCCGTGACTGACGATGATTTGTTCCAAATCGGCCGTGTCTCCCGCCAAGTCATCGGCGAGGGTCCGGCAGATGGCCGCGAGGTCGTCATTGCTGAGGTGGCTGGCGGCGGCGTAGAGTTCATCTCTGCCGCCGTACATCGCGACGGCAAGTTGGCGCAGCCGTTCAATCGTTGGATCGTCAATTGGATGGGGACGCATGGACGTGCCTCCAAATGAGTTTGCCGCTAATACCGTAATAGTCGTGTGTTGGACTTGTGAGAATTAATCGCCAATATCGCACTTGCCATGCCAACCAGGTCGATGAAGGGCCGTCCCGCGCAGTGCGGCCGGCGGGAAAGGCCGTTTGAATATCAACCATCTTGATTGACCAGCGGCCGGGCTGGTTGGTTCGCTGAGGAAGGCTGCACCAGAGCGATGTCACCCGTCGCGGCCTCCTTTGCCCGCGATTGGTGCCAAACGAGTGAAGGGAACAGGCTGCGGAATTGACTGCGCGTCTCTGCAAGCATGGCTGCCACGAAGTGGACGCCTACCTTGCGCAGGCGCTCGCGATTCGCCTGGAGTCCGCGCTTGAGTCCCCACCTGCCAACAACGAGTTTTGTTTCCGGGGACCGCGTGCGAACGTGCGCCGCAAGGTACGTGACCCGGCCAAGCCCGCCAGGCGCAGCGCCCCAACACAAACCAGCCCAGGCTTGCTCTTGACGATGTGGGCAACCAGTTCCGATGCCAGCGTGCCCGAGGGAAGGATTTCGACGTCCCACTTTGCCGGCGCAAGCAGCTTTTGCAGCATGACGAGCGCCAGTCGGTCCGGCTCGTCGTGGGCCGGACATGCCAGCACGCGGACCTTGCCACCGGCTTCGGCGGACCTGCCGATGCCCTCCGCGGCGCCGGACGGCGCCGCCTGGTCCAGCGACTCCAGAAACTCCGCGGTCGCATCCAGCACGAATTGAACGTCCGCCTCCGCCAGTGCGTCTCGGTCGCGTTTGAGGTACGTCAAGGCAGGCACCAGCACTTCGTCAAACACGTGCTGCAGCGACGACTCTTTGAGTCGTGTGGCAAGGATCTCCCGCGCCTCGTCGCGATTGCGGGCTAGCAGTCGCTGGTAGTAGGCGACATCGGGCGTCAACGCGGGCCCGTCGCCAAGCAGCACGTCGAGAAAGCCGAGGAAGGGAATGTAACGGCCCATGACGACGAGGCAGACGATCAACGGGCTGGAAAGCACGATTCCGACAGGTCCCCAGAGAAATGCGCCAAAGGCGGCTGCGATCAGCAAGGCAGTTTCCGACACACCGATGCGCCGGCCGTACAGGCGCGGCTCGACGAAGTTGCCGGCGACCAACTCAAGGACCAAGTACAGTCCCAACACGATCAACGGACGAATCCATCCCGGAAACACGGCCAGGCCGATCAGGACCGGCGGTATGGCGGCCACCCAGATGCCTACATAAGGAATATAGCGCAACATGAAAGCCAGAAAACCCCACAACAAGGCGTAGGGCAGGCCGATCGCCAGCAGCCCGGCGGCCAGCAGCAAGCCGACAACGCCGTTCACCGCGAGTTGCGCCTGCAAGTACCGGCTGATTCTGCGACTGGCTTCGTCGATCACCTTGGTCGTCGTCGTAAGCCGGTCGTGGCCGGACAACCGGATAACGCGGTTTCGCAAGTCCTCCCGGTTCAAAAGCATGAAAACCAACAGCACGAAAGCCATCAACAGTCCGCCGAGCGTCTCAGCCAGCCGGGCCAAGAGCGAAGGGACGAAGGACAACCAGGAGGGCGTACCGGGCTCGGCGAGTACCACGGGCTTTCCGCTGCCGGCTTCCGGGGCGCTGGGACTCGCCGACAGCGAACCCATTTCGTCGGTGACGTCGCGGGCCATCGTCTCAAGCCGCTTCGTTAGCGGGCCGGCGCCGAGCATTCGCAGGGAGTGGATTTTTCCGCGTACGTTTTCGGCATACTTTGGCGCTTCTTCTGCCATGCTCTTGGCCTGCGACCCGACTATCCAAACCACACCGCCCAACAGCAGCGCGACTGCGATCACCGGCCCCAAGACAGAAACTAACCGCCACGCACCCAGCCGCTCAAGCCAGCTAACGAGCGGCGACAGCACAAACGTCAAGAAGACGGCCAGCGCAATCGGGATGCACACCGCTTGCGCCCAATACAGCAAGGCCAAAGACAAGACTCCGACTACCGCGCTGGCGAGAACGACAATCGCGGTCTGCCAAGCGGGAGTCGAGGTGGGCTTTCTCATAATCGCGAGGCTCTGGTCGGTTCCCGCCCGGTTCGGTTCAAAACTGACCGGAATTGCATCCGGGCGGCCAAAACTGGTTGGCGTTGATCGTCCGCCGATGGACAAAGTGCCGCCAGCGCGAGCGCTCGCGGCACTAGGGATTGATTGCCGGCCGCGTTAAACGGCACGGCGAAATGTCGATATCGGTGAAACCCTCAACGGGTTTCGTTTTGCCCGTGCGCCGCGGCACGAGCGTGGTAGTATTGGTCTACCTTCCGCTGCCAGTTGGAGTCGGCGAAGTCGGGCCAGTGGCTCTTGTCGAACCCCGGCGCGTTCTTCAAGGATTGCTGGTCGACATGGAGAACGACGTACGATTCCTTCTGGGTTCCCTCCCTGGTCTGGCCTTTGGCGACGAAGGAAAGGCTTTTCCACGGAACGGCAAAGTACTTGTCGCTGAATATGTTGCCGAAGGAAAGCACCGCATAGCGGATTTTCCCGGCCGAGGGATCGAGCACCAAATCCTCGATCTTGCCCAGGCGCTCGTTGTCGGGGTTGTAGACGACCAGGCCCTGCACGCTGGAAGCACGTACTATAGTGCCGTTTGGCTGTCCGTTGATCTCCGTCTCGGCCGCGCAGGCGGCGGCGCAAGCGAGGATGCAGGCAGCAAAGGCTGACGCTTTGTAAACTCTCATTCGAGTTCTCCTTGTGATTTGGGGAATGTGCCTGAAAACTACCGGATGAATACTAAGCAAAAAACGTGCCGCCCACGCGGGCCGAACGACTGGCATGGCAACTGCTGCTCGTCCCGTCGTTGCGAGTTCATTGCTAACATCTAACCAACAAGGAGACTCGTTATGAATACCGACCAGCTCAAAGGAAACTGGAAGCAACTCAAGGGCAAAGTCAAGGAGCAGTGGGGCAAGCTTACCGACGACGACCTTACCGTCATTGACGGCAAGAAGGACCAACTGCTCGGCAAGCTGCAAGAGCGCTACGGCTACACCAAGGAGCAAGCGGAGCGGGAACTCGATCGCCAGCAAAGCTCCTGGTAGAGCAGGCAAACCGGCGCAGACCGCCGCCGGTTCCACGCGGCCGTGGGGGATGCCCACGGCCGCTTCTTTTGCGCGTCATACGACGCGCATCAGCATCAACACGATCAGGACCAACAACAGAAGTCCCACGCCGCCGCTGGGATAGTAGCCCCAAGAGCGGCTATACGGCCACGTGGGAACGGCGCCAAGCAACAAGAGAATCAGGATTATCAGCAGTATCGTAGTCATCGTCGCCTCCTTCTTTGAGTAACGGAACCAATGATTGGAGAAACAAAAAGACCCGAAGCGTCAGCAGGGAACCCGCCCTCCGTGACGCTGCGGGTCATTCTCGTACTCAAGCGGCGAGCCGTGCCGCTGCTTTTGCGTGCAAAGTCAGATCTATCTTGCCTGACGGACTTGAGGTAAGGCCGGAAAGCCAGCCGTTCGGGGAGGCGGACTATATCCGCCCCGGCCCGCCGCGCAAGCCGCCAGCCAGCAGGCTAATCACGAGCAGCACGAGGAAGACGAAGAAAATGATCTTCGCGATTCCTGCGGCGGCTACGTAGATTCCCGTGAAGCCGAACAGCCCGGCGATCAGGGCGATTACCAGAAACATGAGTGCCCAATAGAGCATGATGCGTTCTCCTTTTCTTTCGCCGCGCGGCTCAGCGCTGCGCGGCGGCTTGATGACGTTTTCGGGTTTTCGCCGCCTTCTTGGCGGAAGCGGAACGTTCCGCTTTGGTGCGGGCGGCAGCGTGAGCGCCTCCAATGCGTCCGCCTTTTTTCGCCGGGGCCTTGTTCATTGCCTTGCCCCGGCCGGAGCCGCCCTCTTTCTTCCCGCCGCCGGTCATTTTATTGACCGTGGCCCACGCGCGCCGCTCGGCTTCCTTCTCAGGAAGCCCGCGGTCCTCGTAGCCTTCCTCGATATGGCGGGCTTGCCGGACTTGCTTGTCCGAGTACTTCGATTTGTCTCCCCGCGGCATGGCTACATCCTCCCGCCGGCCTCAGCCGCGCTTTCGGCCTTGACGTTGATGCTTTCCTCGGCCAATTCCGTCAGCCGCATGTCGGTTTGCCTTTCCTCGTCCAAGGTCGCCTGCAACAGGCGGGCGACGTTGGAGTGACCAAGGTGCTCGGCAAACGTTCGCGCGGTGCCGTATCCGGCCATTTCATAGTGCTCGACCCTTTGGGCCGCGCCGATCAGGGCCGCGTCTTTAACGTCGTGGTTGCCGACGGCGTCCACGATTTCGGCGCCTTCCTTGATGAGGCCCTTCATCGCGTCGCAGGTCTGACGGCTAGCCGGCTTGCCGAGCTCGACGAAGATCTGCTCCAGCCGCGAAACGTGCCGCTCGGTCTGTTGCAAATGCTCCTCGAAGGCCTGCTTGAGCGCGGGCGACGTGGCGGCCTGCGCCATTTCGGGCAAGGCCGCTACGATGCGCTTCTCCGCGTCGTACAGATCGTTGATCTCCAGCATCAGAAGATCATCCAGTGAGTTCAATTCGGTACTGAAAAACATGCCCATAACTCTTCTCCTTCCTAAAGGTGTTATTGCGTCCTTCTAACGGGACGTTCTTTAGCGTCCCAGCAACTTGGCGATGATGAAAATCACGATTGCCCCAAAGAGGCCGCCACCCGCAAGCAAATAAACCAGCGAGTAGCCGATCGCCGCAAGCGGCAACGCTGTAACGGTAACAGGATCCATCGTTCATCCTCCATAAGGCCGATTTGCTCCTTGCACCGAACGCCGAAGCACCGGCCTGACGCCTGAGCAAGCATTGCAAGTGCTGTGCCAACTCCGGTTTCCTCGTTTGTCGGCATCCGATTTGCGTGCCACGGCAACCCATGACGTTATCTATTGGTCCGGACACTTTCGCCCGACACTACGCGATCGGCGCGGAAGTGCGGTGCCCTTGCGGCGTCGACTTCCGTGTTTGGGCGCCCGGTAAACAAGAGTTGCGGCTGGTCCTGTGCGAGGAGAATGGCGAAGAACGCGCGGAACTTCAAATGTTCAACGAGGGCAACGGCTTCTTCTCCGTCAGTGCGGATGCCGTGGCGGGCGACCTCTATGGGTTTCGCATCGACGGACAAGCGACCCTTTTCCCCGATCCGGCCTCGCGCTTCCAGCCGCAAGGACCGACGGGGCCGTCGCAAGTCGTTGATCATTCGCTTTTTCCCTGGTCCGACGGCAACTGGAAGGGCGTCGCTCGCGAGGGTCAGGTGCTCTACGAAATGCACGTCGGCACATTCACGGCCGAAGGCACTTACGCGGCTGCCGCCGAGCAGTTGGCGGAGCTGGCTCGTTTGGGCATTACCGTCATTGAGCTGATGCCGCTGGCAGAGTTTCCCGGACGTTTCGGCTGGGGATATGACGGCGTTTGCCCTTTCGCTCCCACGCGGCTCTATGGCAAGCCGGATGACTTGCGGCGGTTCATGAATCAGGCGCACGGGCAGGGCTTGGGCGTCATCATGGACGTCGTTTACAATCACCTCGGGCCGGTGGGACAAACGCTGGAAGCGTTTTCGAAAGACTATTTCTCGCAGGAACATAAAACCGATTGGGGCGCGGCCATCAATTTCGACGGCCCCGGATCGGCCGAGGTCCGCAACTATTTCCTTACGAACGCGGCCTACTGGATTGAGGAATACCACTTCGACGGCTTCCGGTTTGACGCCACGCAAGACATTCACGACACGTCCGAGGAACACGTATTGGCCACGCTGGCGAGGCGCGTGCGCGCAGGCGGCCAACGGCCGCGCGACGTGGCTTGTCGCCGAGAACGAGCCGCAGGACTCCAAACTCGTTCGCGCCCCGGAGGAGGGCGGCTATGGCCTGGATTCACTTTGGAACGACGACTTTCATCACGCGGCACGAGTCGCCTTGACCGGCCATGCCGAGGCCTATCGCAGCGGCTACCGCGGCAGCCCGCAAGAATTCATCTCTACGGCGAAATACGGTTTTCTTTACCAGGGCCAATGGTATCCTTGGCAGAAGAAGCGACGGGGTACGCCGAATCTTTGGATGCCGCCGGCTGCGCTGGTCAATTACCTTGAGAACCACGACCAAACGGCCAATTCCCTCCGCGGCCAGCGCTGCCACGAATTGGCAAACCCCGGCTGCCTGCGCAATGACGGCCTTGCTGCTGTTGTCGCCCGGCACGCCGCTATTGTTCCAAGGACAGGACTTCGCAAGCTCCCGGCCGTTTTGTTTTTTTTCCGACACGGGCGGTTCGCAAGCCGACGGCGTTCGACGAGGCCGCGAGGAGTTCTTGAGCCAGTTTCCCAGCTTGAAATCCGACGAGTCGCGTGCCGTCATGCCCGATCCGTCGGATTCGGCCACCTTCGCCAACTGCAAGCTCGATTTTTCCGAGCGCGCCGCGCACCAGGGCATGTACTTCATGCACCGCGACTTGCTCCGCTTGCGCCGCGAGGACGCCACGTTTCGCCGGCAGGGCAGCGGCGCGGTCGATGGCGCAGTCCTCGGTCCCTGGACGTTCGTCCTGCGCTATTTTGGCGACGACGGCAGCGATCGATTGCTGTTGGTCAATCTTGGCGTCGACTTGCGGCTTGAACCTGCCGGGGAGCCGCTCTTGGCCCCGCCGACGCAAAGCGCCTGGCGGATGCTTTGGTCGAGCGAAGACACGGCCTACGGCGGCAGCGGGATCCCGCCCTTTGAGGACGAAGGCACATGGACCGTTGCCGGTTTCGCGGCGACCGTGCTCGCGCCCTATCGTGCAGTAACTAGTTGACTTCTGCAAAAGGCGGTCTGCAACATGAGCAACTCGGAGCCACTGCCGGCTTGCGAATGGCTGGTCACCAACGGCCTGGGTGGGTATGCCTCCGGCACCGTTTCCGGCCGTCTCACGCGGCGCTATCATGGCCTGCTCGTCGCGGCTTTGCCCGCGCCGCTGGGAAGGATCATGTTGATGCCGCATTTGTCGGAGCAAATCCGGCTCGCCGACGGCAGCAACGTCCGCATCAGCGGCGAGAATCCCAGCGAAGGGCCGGAGGAGTACCTGTCGCCGCGCCTTTCTTGGCCGACTTCCGCCTGGAAGCCGGACTGCCCGTTTGGCGCTACAACGCCAGCGGAATCGAGTTCGAAAAACGCGTCATCCTGCCTCATCGTCAGAATACGGTCTACGTAATCTACCGGCTGCTTTCCGGAGCGGACCGCATACGCATAAAGCTGCTCCCCTCGGTCCACTTCCGCTCGCACAACGACCCCGTGAGCACGCCGCTGCCGGCCAATTTCCGCTTGTCGAGCGAGGACGGCAGGCACGAATTGAGCGCGGGCGCCGAGTTTCCTCCTCTGCGGATGACGCTCTTCGGACCGCGGCCCGCTTTCACCTCCGAGCCCAGAGTCTCGCAGTGCCAATACCATCTGGAAGAGGCCCGCGGCTACGAGTCGCGCGGCCAGTTGTGGAGTCCCGGCTATTTCCGCCTGGACATGGCCGCCGGCCAAGACGTGGCGATGATCGCCTCCGTCGAGCCTTGGGAAACGATCCTGGCCTTGAAGCCGGACGAGGTCCTGCGGTCGGAGGGCGAGCGCCGCGCGCGGCTCTCCGGCGAGGCGGACTTGCCGGCGGACTCGGCAATCGCATCCGAGCTGGTCTACGCGGCCGACCAGTTCATCATTCTGCCTGTCGGCCGGGCGGCCGACGCCGCACGGGTGCAAGCCTCGGGCGACGAAGCCCGATCCGTTATCGCCGGCTATCACTGGTTCACCGACTGGGGCCGGGACACAATGATCAGCCTCGAAGGGCTCGCGCTGCTCACCGGACGTGTGGTCGAGGCCGGCTTCATTCTGCGGACGTTCGCGCATTACATTCGCAACGGACTGATCCCGAACCTCTTTCCGGAAGGGGACAAGGAGGGCCTCTACCATACCGCCGACGCGACGCTCTGGTACTTTCACGCCTTCTCCCGCTATCTGGCCTACAGCGGCGACCGCGCGGCGCTTGCCCTGCTGCTGCCGCGCTTGCGGGACGTCATCGACCAGCACCTCCGCGGCACCGATTTCGGCATCGGCGTCGATGCGGCCGACGGCCTGCTGCGGCAAGGCGCGGAAAGCTACCAGCTCACCTGGATGGACGCCAAGGTGGGTGATTGGGTCGTCACCCCGCGCCGCGGCAAGGCGGTCGAGATCAACGCCCTGTGGTACAACGCCTTGCGGCTCATGCAGCGGTGGGTGAAAGGCGAGGAAGGCGACGACGCCGCGCGGCCCTTCGCCGAGCACGCCGATCGCGCCGAACGGTCGTTCAACGAGCGCTTCTGGTACTCCGACGGCCAATACCTCTACGATGTCGTCGACGGACCGGCGGGCGACGACCCTTCCTGCCGGCCCAACCAGATCTTCAGCTTTTCGCTGGAATATCCGGTGCTGGCGCGCGACAAGTGGGAGGCGGTACTCGGCGTGGTCCGCGACCGGCTGCTCACGCCCGTCGGCCTGCGGTCGCTCGCGCCGGGCAGTCCCGATTACCGCAGCCGCTACGACGGAGACCTTCGCGCCCGCGATGCGGCGTATCACCAGGGCACCGTCTGGGCTTGGCTCATCGGCCCCTTCGTCGACGCCTGGCTCCGCGTCCATCCCGACGACCGCGCCGTGCGCGGCAGTTTCTCCGCGGCTTCGAGCATCATTTGGGCGAGGCCTGCCTCGGCACGATAAGCGAAGTCTTCGACGCCGAAGAGCCGCACACGCCGCGCGGCTGCATCGCGCAGGCCTGGAGCGTCGCCGAGGTGCTGCGGGCACTTGCCAAAACGTGACTTGCCAAGGCATGGCCCGCAAACGCAAGACGCTGCGGCCGAATCTCAGTTCCTTTCTTCAGGGCTGCAACAAAAACGTAACTTGGCTAGCTTTTCTGCATTTTTCGCCCCAATCTTGTTGACTCGGCAAGGCTTGCTCGCTTAAATTGTTAGTTAGTGCAAGCGCCACGGTCCCAAAAAGGAGACTTGGCGATTTGGTTGGGGTTAATAAACGCTGAAGTTCTCGGTTCGCTTGTGGGACTTAGGGCCTTTTTCGGGGGGATACCATAAATGGTGCGATCAAAATCGGCTCAATACCGCTGCGCCCTTCTTGGGCTGGCAATCTTATCCGTGTCGTTCACCACCACGCTGAGGGCGCAAAACGTCTACACTTGGGCCAACGTCGGCTTTGACTGGGGCACAGCCGCCAATTGGGGCGGGACCGTCCCCTCCGGTACTGATATCGGGCTGTTCAATGCCGGTCCGTACACGTTTCAGCCGGACTTGGGAGCACCTTACGCCGTCGGCGCACTTTGGAACACTGGCACGGGCAGCGTCACAATCACCGACCAGCCATTGACGCTGAATTCATGCACGGTCAACGGCAACCTTTCCATCGGCATCGAAATGGACCCCGGCGCGGCGCAATGACGTTTTCAAATTCGCTGGTTTTGGGTGGGAACCAAACGTGGCTCAATAACTCGGGCAGCCTGCTCACCGCGGGAAGCATGGACACCGGCAGTTACCTTTTGACCGTGGCCGGCAGCAGCGGCTTCGCTCTCAGCAATATCTCGGACTCGGGTGGCGTGACGATGCTCGGCTCAGGGTTGTTGCAGCTTTCCGGTTCGAACACGTACGCCGGCGCTACCATTACCAACGGCGGCACTTTGCAGTTGACCGGCGGGCAGTTGGTGGGCTCGGCGTTGCAGTACGTTGGCTCGTCCAACACCGCCAGCTTCGTTCAGTCCGCCGGGACCGTCGCGGCCTCAAGCGGCCTGTATCTCGGCTACACCGGTTCCGGCAATGGCAGCTACACACTCAACACCGGCTCATTAGGCGCGCCGAATCAGTACGTCGGTTACTCCGGCACGGGAAGTTTTGCGCAATCCGGAGGCCTGAACACTTCGTCGGGTAGCCTTGTGCTCGGCTATGCCGCCAGCGGAAATGGCAGCTATAACTTGAGCGCCGGCACGCTTACTTCCGTGGCGCAGTATACCGGCTACAGCGGCGTCGCGAGTTTCACACAGTCGGGCGGCTTCAATACGGCTTCCGGGACCCTGGCTGTCGGTTATAGTGCGGGCAGTAACGGCAGCTACGCTTTGAGCGGAGGATCGCTTTTTGCTCCCATCCAGGTAGTCGGTTCTTCAGGGACCGGAAGTTTCAACTTATCGGGCGGTACCAGTAACGCTTCCACGGCGCTGTACCTTGGTTATGCCGCGACCGGCATCGGCAGTTTGAACATAAGCGGCGGATCGCTCTACGCGGGTGGCAATTCTGACGTGGGAACGTACGTCGGTTATTCTGGCAACGGAAGTATCGCAGTGTCGGGCGGCACCACCACGGCTGCAAACGTCTATCTTGGTTACAACGCGGGCGGCACGGGTGGCCTGAATATTAGCGGCGGATCCGTTTACGGGACCAATGAGTACGTCGGTTACTCAGGCAGCGGAAGTTACTCATTGTCCGGTGGCAGCAACACTGCTGCCACCGCGCTGTATTTAGGTGAACTAGCCGGGAGCAGCGGGAGCGCCAACATTAGCCAGAATGGATACCTCGCGACGGCCACTTTGGCCGTCGGCTTCAAGGGCACGGGAATCCTCACGCAGTCGGGCGGCACCGCTGCCGCCACCTCCCTCTATGTAGGTGATAGCACGGGCGGCAACGGCAACTACAACCTCAGCGGCGGATCGCTCTATGCGGCGACTCAGTACGTCGGGTACACCGGCACGGGAAGTCTCACCAATTCGGGAGGAGCTGTCACCGGCAACTTGTACGTTGGTTACACGGCGTCGACCGGTAGCGGCACGTACAATCTCAACGGCGGCGGATCGTACTCTTCTCCAACCTTTCAGTATGTCGGATACTCCGGCACGGGCACTTTCAACATGTCGGATAATGCATCTGACACGGTGGGCTCCAACTTCGAAGTAGGTGTGAGCTCCGGCGGCAGCGGCACCGTCAACTTCAGCAGCGGAGTAATGACGGTGACCACCAGTCAGGAGGTCGGCGTCTCCAGCACGGGCAGTTTCAACCTGTCGGGCAATGCATCTGAGACGGTAGCCGGCAACATTGGAATAGGCGTGAGTTCGGGCGGCAGAGGATCGTTCAATATGTCGGGTAATGCAATGGCCGCGGTGTACACCAACTTTGAATTAGGTGTAAACTCCGGCGGCAGCGGCGCCGTCAACTTCAGCGGCGGAACGCTGACGGTGTCGGGAAATCAGGTGGTCGGGGTCTCCGGCACAGGGAGTTTCAACATGTCGGGCAACGCAAGTGACGCGGTGTACGGCAACCTCTACGTGCCTGGGGGCTCCGGCACCGGCGCTTGCAATGTCAGCGGCGGAACACTCACGGTGCAGGGCGACGAGATCATTGGCGACGGCGGCAGGGGAACTATCTACGTGTCGGGCACTGCGAGCCATTACTCGCCAACGCTTTTGGTCCTCGGCTACACCAGCACTGGAAACCTCAACGTTTCGGGCAGCGGAAGCGTAAACACCCCCTACCTGTACTCGGGTTACGCCCAAGGTGGCGGCAGCAGCAACCTGAATGTCAGCGGAGGAACAGTCACCGTGACGAGCCAATTGTTCGTCAACCTTGACAGCACAAAAGGCTGCAACATCATCCAGTCGGGCGGAGTGATCGCGTTGGCCACCCAGGCAGGCGCCTCGGCCCCCGCCTCGTTGGTGATGGGCTACGGAAACGGCGCAATTCCGCCAGTCCTCACACCCACCTCGTATACCATGACCGGCGGCTTGCTGACGGGCCAAGACAACACTATTGGTTACAATAACGGGACCGCCGGTACCACTTTCAACCAAAGCGGCGGAACGTTTGCGTTCCCCAACGATGTAAGCAACGGTTTCAACGGCATTACGGCGGTTGGCGCCTTCGGCGCCGCTACGTACAACCTCAGCGGTGCTGGCGTCGTCACCGGTAACGAATTGAACATCGGCGAAGATTGGGACTCGAGCGTATACGCCGGCACCGGTACTTTCAACCAATCCGGCGGGATGCTTGACACCACGGCGAATTCAACGGTGAACGGCTTCGCGGGGTACGGAACCTTTATACAATCCGGGGGCACGAATACGACGTCGGAATTCATCAATGGCTACGCGCCCCTTGCCTGGGCCGCAACCAATTCGCCCGCCGGGGTGGGACATTTCACTCTCAATGGCGGCTCGGTTTCGGTGCTCGGGGGCTTTGAAGTCGGTTACGGGGGGATCGGCACGTTCAATCAGTCCGGCGGTACGGTTTCAACCGAGTTCTTCGAAGTAGGTGCGGGCTATAGTGGGTGGGTACTGGCTAACGGTTCCACCATCACGGCGACAGCGGCTAGTGGCACAGCCACTATAACCGGCGGGCAGATCATCGGAACGGCGGCGATGAACGTAGGTATTGACGGCAGCGGCACCGTGACCCAATCCGGAGGCCTAATCGACTTTAGCGCCTCGCCGTTTGGGGTTTCGCTCGGCCTCGACCCGACTGGGTTTGGGGCATACACTTTGAGCAGCAGCGGGGTCCTTAACACCTCGGCTTTGGAACTCGGGGTATCCGGCGCAGGAGTCTTCACCCAGACCGGCGGGACGGTTTCAACTGGGTTTCTCGAGTTGGGTACCCAATCGACCACTGCTACGGGGACCGCCAATATAAGCGGCGGGCAGATGATCGGATCCACCGAAATGAACGTGGGGTTGACTGGCACCGGCATCGTCAACCAGTCGGGCGGAACGGTCTCTTTTCTCACCAACGGCGTTGTGCTAGGTTTCGACCCGGGAGCAATCGGATTCTATAACTTGAGCGGAACCGGCAGCCTACTAACCGCGTCGAATGAAAACGTGGGGTTGGGCGGCAGCGGCACTTTCAATCAATCTGGCGGAACGAATCTGCTGACGGGGGCCCTTTATCTCGGCGCGGGCACCGCCACGGCCGGAGCTTACATCCTTAGCGGAAATGGCCTGCTTTCCGGTCCCGACGTGGAAGTTGGCTATATCGGCAGCGGCAGTTTCAGTCAATCCGGCGGAATGGTTGTGACTGGTTCCGGCGGCCTCGTTGAACTCGGCAACGGGACCGGCAGCGTCGGGGCCTACAATCTCATCGCCGGCCAGGTTTCCGGATATGAATTGAACGTCGGTCTTTCAGGCAGCGGCAGTTTCACGCAGTCAGGCGGATCGGCATCCTTTTCCCCGAATGAAGTGCTAGGTTTCAGCCTGGGCGGGAGCGGGACCTATACCCAATCGGGCGGAACGAATTCGACCGGCAACCTTTATATTGGTAACGCCGCCGGCGCTGTCGGTGCCTACAGCCTTAGCGGAAGCGGCTTGCTTTCCGCCTCGGACGTGGAAGTCGGGTATGTCGGCAGCGGCAGCTTCAGTCAATCCGGCGGAATGGTTTTGACGGGCAGCGGCGGCCTCGTAGAAGTGGGCAACGCGCCCGGCAGCATCGGGACCTACAATTTGACCGCAGGCCAAGTTTCCGGGGGAGAAATGAACGTCGGCCTTTCGGGCACAGGCAGTTTTACGCAGTCAGGCGGATCGGTGTCCTTTTCCGCGTACGAAGTGGTGGGTTTTGCCACGAGCGGCGTGGGAACCTATACCCAATCCGGCGGAACAAATACTGTGGGCGCCATCATTATTGGCAACAGCGCCGGCAGTTCCGGAACCTACAATATGAACGGCGGCCTGCTGACGATCGCCGGCGACGCGCTATTCAATGGGATTGTCGGTGGCGCGGGCAGTTCGCAGTTCAGCTTTAGCGGCGGGACGATCATGGCGGCTGGCTCCTGGGTCGCCGGCGTGAACTCTTTCACGCTGCCAGGCGGTATCGGCACGATTGAAACCAATGGCCATACCGTGGTATTGTTCGGGCCGATAAGCGGCCCCGGCGGTCTGCTCTTGTCCGACACCACCGGCACCGGATGCCTTGTTATGGCCACCTCCAACACGTACAGCGGCGGAACGACGGTCAGCAGCGGCTCGCTGCAGGTCGAAAGCACTTCCGCACTGGGCGCCGGCGCGTTGGCAGCCAACGGCGGCACGGTCGATTTGATGGGCATCGGTGTCACGGTCCACAGCTTTAGCGGCGTCGCGGGAACGATTACCAATAGCGGCACCAACTTAGCGCTGTTTACGGACACCCAGTCCGGCAGGACCACTTTCGGCGGCGCCATCCAGGACGGGGCCGCCAAGACGGCGCTTGTCCTCTCAGGCGGCACCGGCACGCTTGTTTTGACCGGCACGAATACGTTCACGGGCGGCACTACTGTCGCCAGCGGAACGTTGGTGGTGTTCAACCCGTATGGACTTGCCACCGGGAGCAACTTGAGCGTCGGCTCCGAAGTTGGCCTGTTTAGTCCTATTAGCCCAGCGGGGAGCGGCCACGCCGAGACTACGCTCGTCCGCCCAGGCGACATCGGCACGCTGGTCTTGGCGGGCACGAATGGGTTAACGAGCGAAAAGACGGCCCTCGGCGGCGATTTGGCGGTAGTGTCTCCGGCCGACAGTGTTACGACAGGCAGCCGTCTGGACTTCAACCCCGATCTTGATCAATTCAGCTCGCTCGGCCTCGTCGGCCTTGGAGCGAGCATCTCATCGGCGGATGGCTTGCCGCCCGTCACCGCGGTGCCCGAACCGGGGACGCTTGCGATCTTCGCCGCCGCTGCCTCCATGTCGGCGATGTGCCTTGCGCGCGGCGCCGTGAAGGCCGCAAAAGTCGCGAGACAATGCCACGCACTTGACCGCTGCTGGTTCGCCAGTTGCGTTCATCCGCTCGGAGTGAGCATCGGGGCCAAGGCCGGGGCGACTTGTACGCCGATCGCGAACGCATCGCGGATTTGCGCCGTATCTACTGGCCGCTCGTCGTACCGACGCAGCGCATCCGCGACGCGGCCTATCACCAGGGCACCGTCTGGGCTTGGCTCATCGGCCCCTTCGTCGACGCCTGGCTCCGCGTCCATCCCGACGACCGCGCCGTGCGCGGCAGTTTCTCCGCGGCTTCGAGCATCATTTGGGCGAGGCCTGCCTCGGCACGATCAGCGAAGTCTTCGACGCCGAAGAGCCGCACACGCCGCGCGGCTGCATCGCGCAAGCCTGGAGCGTCGCCGAGGTGCTGTGGGCGCTGGCAAAGACATGACCTAGCCTATCGCCTGCGTCCGCCGAATGTATGCATAGTTCAGTATCGCTACGAAAACGCTGCCTCCAACCAAGTTGCCGAACAAGGCCGCACTTATGAAGACGGCCGCTTGGTTGATTGTGAATTCCTTGCTGGCCATCAGCGCGAGAAACATCTCCACCGCGCCGGCGATGGAATGGTGCAGATTGCCGACGCCGATCAGGAAGGTGACGATGTAGACGGACAACATCTGGCCGGTCGCGGCCGGCATGGCCAAGACCAGCCACGCGCCTTGCGCCATGAGCCAACCGGCCAAGGTCGCGCTGGTCAAAAGCGGCAGCAGCGGCTGATCGACCAGATGCCTGCCGACAAGGATGTAGCCGTCGCGGGCGCCGACGATCGGCTCGGTCGCCGTCAATAAAAGTGCGATCAGCGCCGCCCCCGCGAGATTGCCCGCGATGACAGTGATCCAAACGCGGAGCAACTGCAAAATCGAGGCCTTCTTGTCCAACACCGGATAGACGACCAAAGCGGTATGCTCGGTGAACAACTGCGCTCCGCTGAGGATGCAGATCACGAACCCCAGCGGATAGACCAGCGCGGTAAGCATTCGGCCGGCCAACGGGAACTTGATGAAAGTTGCGGCCTCTGCCGTTACGCCCACGGCCATCGCGGTAAATCCCAAAATCATTCCGCCGGCCAAAGCAGAGATGGCGAGCGAAACGCTGCCGCGTTGCGTTTGTTCGAGTCCTTCCGTAACCGATTTTTGCAGCGTATCGTCCGGATGCCGCCTTGCCTCGTCCGAGCGCTTCACGACAACCGGCACGAAGTCGTGGTCTTCTTGTTCGCGCTTTTTGGCGCGATCGGTGACGACGTCAGGCAACGGTTCGTGGTCGTGGGCGTGCGACATGGCCATGAGTCATCGCAAAAGCCATTCCCAACGCCGCGCTTATCGCTTCGCCGCCAGCATCAGAGCTGCCAAGTACGGCACCGGCTCGCTGCCCAGGGCGTTGAGCACCGTGCCGCCGGCGGTGAAGACATAGGTTACCCAGTCAGCCTGGCCGTACTTCTCCAGCGACGCGCCGCCCTCGCCGCCGCCGATGTAGACCTTGATGCCCGCGTCTTTCATGCGCTTCAACTGCGGCACGAAGTTCTTCGTACCGGACTCGAAACGCGGGTCCTCGAACATGCCGAAGACGCCGTTGTGAAAGGCCACGGCGGGCGATTTGTCGTCCTTGTGGTTCTCGATGAACCGCGCGACCGTGTCGGCAAAGAGCTTGCCGCTGGCCGGGCCGACGTCGAATTGCTCGTCGCCGGGACCGAGATTCCCAACGACGCTGCCGTCCTGGATAACGAAGTCGACGGGCAAGACGAATTCGATGCCCTTGGAGCGGCCCTCCGCGAGCATCTTCTTCGCCTGCTCGATGCGATGACGGGGAACAAAGTACGGCTTGCTGGCATGGGCAGGATCTTCGGCCACGCCCAGGCAAACATCCTTGCCGTCAAGCTCGGCGGCCGCCTTGCGGAGCGAGCCCGAAAGCGCGCCGGCGGAGATCACCATGCGAATCTTGCCGCGGGCGATCATCGCTTCCATGTCGTCCAGCTTGTCGGCCTTCAGTCCGCTGAAGATGACAAGCTGCGAATTCAGGCAATCGCGGAGCTGCACGTCGAACTGTTCGCCCTCGTATTGGCCCAAGGCGACGCGGTCCATCGCCGCCGGCACAATGACGCTCGACGCATCGAGGCTGCCGGCCGAAAACGCCTCGTGGACGTAGACCTTGGCCACTTTGGCGGCGAACTCGTTGGCCAGCTTGGCGAGGTTGTCCGCAAGCTTGGGCAGGTCGGCCGGCTTGGCCTTCCACAGGACGCGCTCGATGTCGTACTTCCGCGTGTTTTCCAGGACGATAACGCTGCCCGGCGCAGCGGCCTGGATCGTCTTGGCGGCTTCGTCCTTGATGGTCGTCGAGGCCGGGTCGAGCCAGTCGCCGATAAAGCAGACTGAGCAGCCAAGGATTTCGCCCAGCCGCGCGGCGACTTTGGAGAGCGACTTTTCCGGCTCACGGCCGACATGCCCGAAGATGACGGTTTTCCAGCCGTGCTGGCGGCAGAAATCCAACGTGCCTTTCATCGAACGCAGGCGGATATCGCCCTCGCCCAACTTGGCGCCGGGCTTGGCGTCGACGTCTCCGCGGACGAGAACCGGTGTGCCGCTGGGCAGATCGGCCAGAGAGCTCAGGCGAGGAATCGCCTCCAGGTACTTTTCCATCGGCAACGTGGGTGCAGCGGGGTCGTCGCCCAACACGCCGCGGGCGAATTTCACCATGTTTTGTGCGGAAATTGCCATGAAAAACCTCCGAATTCTTCGCGGATTCTTAGGGAAAGCCAGGGGTACGGCCTAGGAAGCCGATAATCATAGCAGGGCAGCGGAGGCGACGGGAGGCTCCCCCTAAGCGTAGGGTGGGACAAACGAGCCCTAGCGAGTGTGGGCCCACCGAGTTAGATGTTGAATTGGTGGGCCTGCGCTCGCTACGCGATCTTGTCCCACCCTACGCCAACGACCGGTAGGTACTCGAGCCAACGGCTCGCGCTACATGATTGACATTAAAGCAAAATTGAATAGAATGTTGTTGGGCCTTACTCGTGTCACGCGCCGCATCCGCATTCGTCGGGAGCCCAAAATGAACCGCTGTTTCCAATTGGCCGCCATCTTCCTCGCTCTTGCTGCGCCGCCGGCGCTGGCCCGCACATGGGCGTTGCGCAATGGCCAGCACGTCGAGGGCGATTTCGTCAGGGTGGGCGACAACGGACACATTATCATCGCGGCCGGCGATAAGATGACGCCGGTTCGCATTCACGATCTCCTCGCCGCGGACTACAACTACTTTCACGCGCAAGTCGACCTCCAAGCAAAGATTGCGGCTGAGGTCGAGGAGCGGAAGTGGACGGACATCAACGAGGGAATCGTCGTGGGCCATTTGCTGAGCGTGGAAAAAGGAAAAGTCATTCTCGTGATCAAACGGAATACCACGGGTTACGAAACCGTGCGGAAACCGTTCGACAAGTTCATTAAGGCGGATCGGGACTACATCCGCAAGGAGATGACGGCCCGCGGCGAGGGCGACAAGGTTCCAAAGGAGCACCCGCCGCAGAAGGCGCATCAGCCGAAAAAGAACACGAAGCCTAAGAACCCCGCGCCGCCAAACACCACGCTCTCCGGCGCCAATCCGCCGAATCCGGCACAGCAGTCGGGCGCTGCTGTCGCGGCGGCACAAACTCCGCCCAAAGCGACCGGAACACAACCGCAGGCGCTGCTTGCGGCGATGCAGCCGCCCGGCGTCAAAGAGTCGGCGCCGAAGGACAAGGCGGCGCCAAAGGATACATCTGCGGCTACAACGGCGATCGCGGCGGCCGTTGCGACCTACGAGACGAAGTCGTCTGCCGAACGGCATTCAGGGTGTTCGAAAAGCGAGCGGGCACTGGCCTCATCGCCCGCGCCGCCCTGCAAGTACCGAATCTGTTCGCACTGCGGGTCTAAGCTGCCCGATACTTGCAAGCTGGGCGACGATTGTCCCAATTGCGGGGCGCACTTCACTTACGAGGACACGGAGCAGGGCCGCGACAGCGCGCCGGCAACGCTGCGGAACGTGTCGGCTCCGATCGGAATCTTTTCGCTTTTGGGCGTGGTCGCCTTGAGCGTGTTTCGCATCCGCTGGTACATGATGCAGGGTTGATCCGGCCTTCGCGCCGCTACGGGAGTTCCGGCCGATGAAAAAGTGCGCCTGGCTGCTGCTCTGCTTGCTTTTGACTGCATCCCTGCCGGCGCTGGCGCGGACGTGGAGAGATACCCAAGGCAATACGCTCGAAGGCGAGTTCGACCGCGTGGTCAAGGGACGGGTCCTCATCAACGTCGGCGACCGGACCGTCCAGGTTCCCTTCGGCCATTTGGTGACCGAGGACCAGGACTACGTACGCGAAAAACTGAAGGCGCACGGGCTGGAAAGCCAGGTGCCCGCCAAGAAGAAGACCTCCGATTCGGACGCGACAAGCAAGTCGCCGGCGACGGATTCCGCGGCGGAAGAACCGATAAAGCTTGGGCCGGTGCGCACCTGGACGGACGTGCTGGGCCGCAGCGTTGAGGCCCGTTTTATCGGCGTGGAAAACGGCAGAGTGCGGCTTCAGTTCAAGGGTAGGAATACGTCGTTTCCTTTCGAGAAATTCGGCCTTGCGGACCAGCAGTACGTTCGCGGAGAGATGACTGCGCGGGGCGAAGCAGACAAAGTGCCCGCGGAAACGCCGGCCAATGCCCAGCCGGCGGCCGCGCCGCAGATCGCGCAGGCCGGGCCGCCGGCGATGCCGCGCGGCAGGCGGATGACCGGTCCGCGAATGATGCCGGCCATGCCTCATTTGCCGCAGTTCACACGTCCCGCGTTCACGCCGCCGGCGCAGCGCAATCGGCGCCCGAGCAACCGGCGCCCGAGCAGCCCGCATTCGGAAGCCCGGCGCCGGTCGCGGCGACCGATCCGACACCCGCCCGGCCGCAGTTCGTCCCGCCGTCCATGCCGACTTTCGCGCCAAGCGTGCCGACCAGTCAGCCGGTCATGGTGAAGTACTGCAAAAGTTGCGGCCAAGTCGTCCCCAACGATCTTACCGCCGGCGACCATTGCCCGCACTGCGGTGTCTACATCGCTTATGACGAGACGAACGGCAAGACGGCCCACTGGGGAGCTTACCAATACGGCGGCGCCGCGGGCACCGGCACGTTGATCGCGTTTGCGATCGCGGTGGTGGTAAGGCTGGTGCGGGCCGCGCGGTAACGGCTAGCGGAGCTTTTCCAGCGCAGAGACGCGTAGTCGCGGACCTTCGCGTCGGGGTCGCTACGAGCCAGTTCTTCGAGATCGGCCGCCGCCGGCTTGGCCGCCGCGCCGAGCTTTGCCAGCGCCAGCACGGCCTCGCCGCGGACCTGCGCATCGTCATCGTGCAGAGCGGTTCGCAAGGCCGGCAAGACCTGCGGGTCCGAGCCGCCGACGTTGCCCAGCTTCGCCACTGCCTCCTTGCGGAGTTTTTTCTCAGGGCTTGCCACGTTTTTAACCCAGTAGTCGGTCGGTTTTCCGCCGGCAAGCGCGGAGCCAGTCTTGTGCGTGCAGCCGCCTAGCGCGACGATCGCGAGCAAGGCGACAAGCGGAAGTGCGTGCTTCATGCTCTTCGGCTACTCGATTGGCGCCGTGGAAACCGTGTCGCCCGCCGCCCGTGTGCCCAGCGTCTGGAAGATGAGGCTGTTGGGCGTGTAGCTGCCATCGGAATTGTCGGAGGGAATGGTGATGATGAAGTGGACCGAGCCGTCGGCGTAGACCATGTTCGCGCCGCCGGGATGCAGGCTGGAATAGTCGTCCAGTCCGCCGTCGCTGTCGTTGGCCGTGTTGATCAGGTGGCAGTGCGAAAGGACGAGCGTCGCGGCGGGCGCCGAGCCGTCGGGCGAGCCGGGATTCGTGTTCATGCTCCCGCGCAGGATCACGCCGTCGCTGATCGCCCCGGCCCAGATGCCGCGGCCATAGACCCAGGCCCGTTCACCCACCATGACCGTGTGGCTCAAGCCGTCCGTGACGGCCCGCCGCGCGGGTCTTGCTGCTGCGGTAAAACATGCCGTTGCCGGTCTCGTCGAAGGTGTCCGAGAAGTCGCTTCCACAACTTGCCGAGTAGCTTGACGGGGCCGCCGACGCAATGGTTGTCGATAAGCCGTCCGTGACGGGGAATGCGGTCAGCGGCGGCATGTCCGATGGGCAGATATACCCCTTGATCATCGTTTGGACCGCCGTGGCGTTTTGCGGCGACTGCACGGGAAGTGCGAAGTTGATCGACTTGTACAGGGCCGAGTATTCCATGTAGGGCAGGATGTATGCCGCCCAGCTCCAGCCGGGCGAGGTGTCGGTTGCGCCGTCAACGTAGGGCTGATTGCTGTAGTAGCCGGGCGGAAAGCAGCCTTTTTCTTCGTGGCAATTGATCAAGGCCAGCCCCATCTGCTTGAGGTTGTTCGTGCAACTCGTGCGGCGGCCCGATTCCCGCGCCGCGTTCACCGCCGGCAGCAAGAGGCCGATCAAAATCCCGATGATGGCGATCACGACCAGCAATTCGACGAGCGTGAAACCACCCTTTCCAAGTATGCGGCTGCGCATGGAGCGTCCCTCTTTGCTTTTATTGCCGGCTGCGTGCCATGCACACGGCGCGCCAAACCGGGAAGTCATTCAGACTTTGGCGCTGGAGTCCCGGCTTTAGCCGGTTTTTTGTGCCTTTTTTAGGGCTAAAGCTGGGACTCTAGCGCTGCGGTTCGCCCGCGCCGCGGCGTCGCTGGCACCGACATGCGTGAGCATGAAATCGACAGGAAATCCTCGGTTGACCCGCTTTGCCCCCGGACCTATAATCTGTCCGCCGTGGAGCAATCCATAGCAAGGAAAACAACAAGGGGGCATTCATTTCCCCCCGGCACAGCGAAACGGATGTCGCGATGCTAGCACAGCAGGTGGGGAGACCACACGGGGAGACGAAGGTGAGCTTCGACTCGTCCTTCGACGATAAGGAACAGGTCCGGCAGGCGATCGATATCGTCGATCTTCTGAGCAAGTACAACTTGCAGCTTCGCCGGCAAGGCCGCGGCTACGTGGCCCTCTGCCCCTGGCACGACGACAGCCGCCCCAGCTTGCAGATCAACCCCGAACGGCAAAGCTGGAAGTGCTGGCCCTGCGATATCGGCGGCGATGTCTTCAGCTTCGTCATGAAGATGGAAGGCGTCACTTTCCCGGAAGCGCTGGCGATGTTGGCCGATCGCGCCGGCATCAAGCTTACGAAACCCTCGCGCGAGAAGGGCGAAACGGCGGCAGCCGGATCGGGCGCCGATAAGCGCACGCTCTACAAGGCGGCCGCCTGGGTTGAAAGGCAATATCACCATTGCTTGCTGCACTCGCCCGATGCCGAGCCGGCGCGGAAATACTTTGAAGAGCGCGGCATCAACGAGGAGAGCATCGAGCGTTTCCAGCTCGGCTTCGCCCCGCTGGACCGCGATTGGATTCTCAAGCAGGCCGGCGGCAGCGGATCGCGAGCGAAAGTCTTGGAGACGATCGGCGTTTTGGCGCGGTCGTCCCAAGGCGGCTATCCGTTCGATCGCTTCCGCGGCCGAGGGCTGTTCTCCATCCGCGACGCGCAGGGCAGGCCGGTCGGCGTCGGCGGGCGGCTGCTGCCGGGCGTGGAGATCAACAGCCCGGCAAAGTACATCAACTCGCCGGAAACGCCGCTGTTCCGCAAGAGCCATTTGCTTTACGGCCTCGATCTGGCCAAGGAAGCGTTCCACAAAAGCAAGCAGAAGACGGCCCTGGTGATGGAGGGCTACACCGACGTCATCGTCGCCCATCAGTTCGGCTTCAACACGGCCGTGGCCGTGCTGGGCGTGGCCCTGGGCGAGACGCACATCCGCATCCTCAAGCGGTTTGTGGACCGCATCGTACTGGTGCTGGACGGCGACGAAGCGGGGCAAAAGCGGGCCAACGAGGTGTTGGAACTGTTCATTGCCCAGCAGGCGGATCTGCGAATTCTTACGCTGCCGGGCGGCCTCGATCCTTGCGACTTCCTGCAGCAGCGCGGGGCGGAGGCGTTTGCCGAGTTGCTGGCCGCGGGCACGGTCGATGCGCTCGATCACGCCTTCCAAAGCGCGACGCGCGGCATCGACCTGGAGCGCGATATCCATGCCGCCAGCCAGGCCCTGGAGCGGCTGATCGCGATTTTGGCCAAGGCCCCCACGTTGCAAGCCGGTTCTTCCGGCGACGCCCGCTTGCGCGAAGAGCGGTTCTTGCAGCGCATCGCGGCTTTGTTCCGCGTGAGCGAAAACGAGGTCCGGCGGCGCTTGACGGCATTGCGTAAGCGGGGAGCAGGGAGCAGGGAGCAGGGAGTCGCTGGTCTCCCTGCTCCCGGCTCCCCGCTCCCTGCCCCGGACCCCCACGAGCGCGAACTTCTGGAATTGCTCGTTGTCTATCCCGAAACATGGGCCGCGGCGCGGGCGGCGCTTCTGCCCGCACAGCTTGCGTCGTCCGCGCTGCGGCGAATTTACGAAACAGGATGCCGGCTCTTGGAGGATGGCGTGCTGCCTGGTTACCAACGGCTAATGCTTGAATTCGACGATCCGGCGGTGAAAAATCTGCTGGTCGATCTCGACGAACAGGGCCGGGCGAAAGGCAGCCGCCGACCCACTCCATGGGTGCCCCGCGAGCCGGCGGAATTGTTGAACGATCTGTTGAAATCCCTTGAGCGAAAGGAGGTTGAGCGCCGGCGGCCCGGTCATCTGGCTGCGCTGCGCGAACGAAGACTGGACGACGTCCAGGAAATCGACCTGCTGCGGAACATCCTGCAGCAGGAACGGAGCCGGCAAGGCATTTCGCGACCCACGGACGGGTAACGATGTCTTGGCACGGGCGATCACTTGCCACTGAGTACTAAGTACCGAGTACCGAGTACTCAGTAGCACCGCACCCCGCGCGGTTGACATGCGCAAGTCCTGATCGCACCCTTTTGCGACACCCAGCCGCCCATTTTTGCGGCGTGAAAGGAGTAGTGTGGTGGACCATTTCGATAAAGACCTGCAAGAGCTCGTCGCCCGCGGCAAGACCCAGGGCTATCTGACCTACGACGAAGTCAACGAATACCTCCCCGACGAGGAGGTCAATCCCGACAAGCTCGACAATCTCTTGATTGCCCTGGAGGAAGAGGGCATCGACCTGGTGAACGAGGCGCCTGCGCCGGAATTCTTCGACATCGCCCAGCAGGCCGATCCCCGCGAGCCCAGCGGAGACCATCTGCACGACGGCGAGATTCCCGCCAGCGGGGCCGAAGCGGCGCCGCCGCCGTCCGACGTCACCAAGTGGTCGAGCGACCCGATCCGCATGTATCTCTCGCAGATGGCGGAGATTCCGCTGCTTTCGCGAGAGGAAGAAATCGCCCTGGCGAAGAAGATCGAAGTCACGCGGAAGCGCTTCCGCCGCACGGTGATCGGCTGCAACCTGGCGATGCGGAACACGCTGTCCACGCTGGTGAAAGTGCATGGCGGCTTCCTTCCTTTTGACCGCACGATCAAGGTCTCGCTCACCGAGCGGCTCACGAAGGAGCAAATCTCCGCGCGCATGCCGCACAACCTGAAAACACTGACGCACCTTGCGGACGCCAACCAGGCGGACTTTGTCAGGCTGCTCAGCCGCCCGCGCCGGCCGATGAGCGCCTGGAGGCCCGCAAGCGGTTCATCCGCCGCCGCCGAAAGATGCTCACGCTGGTGGAAGAGCTGAGCCTGCGGACCCGCCGCGTGCAGGCCATGATGCGGCAGATGGAAGACTCGCTCGTGCGGATGGAGCAAATTCGCGGCTTGCTCCGCACGCTGCCCGACACGCCCCAGAACCGCGACCGCCGCACGAACCTGCGCCGCGAGCTGCGCGACCTGATGCTGGACACGCAAGAGTCGCCCAAGAGCCTGCGGCGGCGGAGCGAACTGATGCGCCGCCAGCACGTGGACTACGAAGCGGTCAAGCGGGAGCTTTCCGGCGGCAACCTCCGCCTGGTCGTCTCCATCGCCAAGAAGTACCGCAACCGCGGGTTGAGCTTCCTCGACCTCATCCAGGAAGGCAACACGGGCCTGATGCGCGCGGTCGACAAGTACGAATATCGCCGCGGCTACAAGTTTTCCACTTACGCGACCTGGTGGATCCGCCAGGCGATCACGCGGGCGATCGCCGACCAAGCCCGCACGATCCGCATCCCAGTCCACATGATCGACGTGCTCAGCAAGCTGCGAAACGTGGGCAAGCGGCTCCTGCACGAACTGGGCCGCGAGCCCACCTGCGAGGAATTGGCCGTGGCCGCCGACCTGTGCGTCGACGAGGTCCGCCGGGTCACCAGCATCGGCCGCCAGCCGGTGAGCCTTGACCGCCCGGTTGGGGAAAGCGAAGATAGTAGTTTCGGCGAGTTCATCGAGGACGGTGGCTTGCCGCGGCCCGACAAGGCGGCTGGAAATGAACTGCTCCGCGAAAAGATCGAAGCCCTGCTCAAAACGCTCACCTACCGCGAGCGCGAGATCATCCGCCTGCGCTACGGGCTGGGCGACGGCTACACCTACACCTTGGAAGAGGTGGGCCGGATTTTCAAGGTCACCCGCGAGCGCGTGCGGCAGATCGAGGCCAAGGCCGTCAAGAAGCTGCAGCACCCCGTGCGGAGCCAGCAACTGGCCGGCTTCCTGGAACGGGCAGCGTAGCCGCCAACTCCCCTCTCCCTCAGGGAGAGGGCGGGGTGAGGGCGGGTCGTTGTCCGCCTGCACTTGCTCCCGTCCCCCGTACTTACCACGGGCCGCGGTACAAACCACCGCGGCCCGTTTTCTTTTGGCAACCCATACAATCGAACTGATACATCATGCCCACCCCTACCGTGAGCCTCGACGTGCTGCGCACGCTGCACCGCATCCACAAGCAATTGACCGATCTCCGCGAGCGCCGCGACCGCGGTCCGCGGCAGGTGCGGGCGCACGAAGCGGGCGTCAAGCAGCGCGAGGAGGAACTGAACAAGGTCCGCGAAGACCTTAAGGCCGCGCAAGAACGTCGACCAGAAGCAGCTCCAGATGAAGACGGGCGAGCAGAAAATCAAGGACGTCGGCACGAAGCTCAACATGGCCGCGACCAACAAGGAATACCAAATTCTCAAAGACCAGATCGCCGCCGACACGATGGCTAACAGCGTGCTGGAAGACGAGATACTCGAAATGATGGAGCAGTTGGACGCCTTCGGGCCGAAGATCGCCGAGGCTGACAAAGTGCTGAAAACGACGCAAGACAAGCTTGCCGCCGCCCGCGCGGACGTGCAGCAGCAAGCGGCGGCGATCCAAGGCGACATCGATCGCCTGGAGGGCGAATTGGTCCAATTAGAGAGCGAATTGCCCGAAGCTGTCCGCGAGAACTATCTGCGGCGGGCGCGGAGTCACGGCGAGGACGCCCTGGCCGAAGTCGTTGACGGCGCCTGCAGCGGCTGTTTCTCGCAGGTGCCCGTCAACGTGCAGTCCAATATCCGCCTCTTGCATCCCACCTTCTGCCTGTCGTGCGGGAGGCTGTTGTATTTTGCGGAGTAAACTCGTTCGCGTTGCAAATAGGCGGTACGAAAAGTATAATTGCTCTGGCAGGTGAAACACGGAAGCAAAGGAGAATCCCATGACGCGAGTGATTGTTGATGAAGTCTTGCGCAGCAAACTCCATAACCTAACCGAGCCGCTGGAGCTGTGTGACGCATCTGGAAATGTCCTAGCGAGTCTCGTTCCGACTATTGACTTATCGGAATACGAGTACTGGGAGCCCGAGTTCTCTGAAGAGGAGCTTCGAGCTCAAGAGTTATCCGATGAAAAGCGCTACACAACGGCCGAGGTCCTCGCGCATTTGAATAGTTTGGAAAGCCATTGATGTATCAAGTCAATTGGCGACAGACGGCTTTCGATCAATTGGCCAGGGTATGGCGTGCCGCCGATTCGGCATTGCGTGCCGCGATTTCCAACGCGGTTCGCCAGATCGGCGCTGAGCTTCGAAATAATCCGAGCAGGAAGGACGAATCGCGTTCCGACGGACGGCGGATTCTCATCGTTCTTTCATACGCGCTCGCAAAGTCGTTCGATGCGATCGTATCTTATGGGCTAGAACCGCCATATGCGACACTTGAAGCGCTCCGCAATGACACGGATGAAATCATTAAGTTGTCGGAGCAACGGAAGCGATAGATAGTGGTACCATCCCATGGCCTCACGCCGCTCCTTGAGCCTGCCGATCACGCTGGCGATCGTGATGATCCTGCTGCTGATCGTGTTGACGGTCGGCTGGGTGCTGGCTTATGTCTTTCTGGCCTGGAAGGAGAACGCGGGCGTATACTACGCCTTGTTGGCCGTCGGCGCCACGTTTCTGGGCTTCTTGCTGGCGGGGACGATCATCTATCTGGTGCTCACGGTCAAGGCCATCAACCTTAACCGACGGCAGTCGAACTTCATCGACAGCGTGACCCACGAGCTGAAGTCGCCGATCGCCTCGATGAAGCTCTACCTGCAGACGCTTGCCCGCCGCCACGTCAGCGACCAAGAGCGGGAAAACTTCCACCGCTGCATGGTCGAGGACCTCGACCGCCTCGACCGGCTCATCAACCAACTGTTGGACGCCGGCCGGCTGGAGGACGGGCGGATCGACGCTGACCGTGAGGACGTGGCGCTGGACTTGCTGCTGCGCAACTGCGCCAGCACCGTTATCTTGCACTATCGCCTGCCGGCGGAAATCTTTCAGATCGAGCTAGAGCCCTGCACGATCCGGGCGTGGCGGATCGATCTGGACGTGCTTTTTCGCAACCTGATCGACAACGCGGTGAAGTACGCCGGCAGCGAGCCGCGCGTCGGCGTGCAGTTGCGGCGGACGGCCGACGGCCGCGCGATCGTCCGCATCAGCGACAACGGCCGCGGCATCCCCGGCCGCTTCCGCCGCCACATCTTCAAACGCTTCGAGCGCCTCGGGCTGGAGTTGGAGCGCGAACGGCCCGGCACCGGGCTGGGACTTTACATCGTCCGCAACATCGCCCGGCGGCTGAAGGCCCGCGTCCGCGTCCACGACAACGAAAAGGGGCCCGGCACGGTCTTCGAGGTGCAGTTGCCGGGGCGCGGGAGAGAGATAGAGAGGAAGGAGCGATCAGCACGCAAGAACGTAGTTGAAGCAACGCCGCCGGGGAGGTAGAATCGAATAGCAACAGTGAGGGAAGTTTTTCATAGGAGATTTCGCGATGACTAATCGGTTAGCCAAAGCATTTGAGAAGGCGTCCTCGCTATCGGACGAACTGCAAGACCAGCTTGCCGAAGAGCTCCTGGTGGAGATCGTATGGGAGGCCCGATGGGACGAGACACTTGCTTCGTCGGCAGACAAAATCGACAAGCTCGCCGAGCGCGCGGAGCAAAACTATCGCGCCGGCGCCACCGTCGAAATGGGATTTGACGAGTTGTGAAGTCCCATCTCGACCGCGAGTTTATTTATTGGCCGCCCCCGCCGGGCTTGCCCCGGCGGAGCGCCGGATTGACCACTACCAACGACCTCGCCATGCCGCTTCGCCCCCGCCGGGCTTGCCCCGGCGGAGCGCCGGATTGACCACTACCAACCACCTCGCCATGCCGCTTCGCCCCCGCCGGGCTTGCCCCGGCGGACGCCGGATTGACCACTACGAGGCGGCCGTTATGTCTGAACTCTCACCTATTTATACCGCGGAAAACTGCCATCCGGCTTATCAGCTTAACTGGTCGCTGACCATATTCTGGCATCAGGACGCAAACAACATCGAATGGTTCGGTGCCTTGCAGGCAGCCACCGAGCCCGACGGCGTGAGAGTCTTGCAGCATCGTTTTGTCGACCGGCATACGAGCCAATTCCTGATCAGCACGAAGCCCGACGTCTCACCACACGCCCTGGTTCGGTCGGTCAAGGGCCGCTTGCAGTACCTTGTTCGCGGCAACCGCCCGAAGGCTTTTCAGAGAAACTACAGCCTGCGGAGCGTCGGTTCGGTGACGCGCGAAACGGTGGAAAACTACGTTAGCGGACAACCGGGTCGGCATCCGATGGCGGATGCGCGGGTACAGGCGATTATCGAGCGGAACCAACTCTGCAACCCGCACGTGGACCTATCGCGACCGCGGAAAGGAGACCACGCGATGTACTGGTACAACCTGCACATCGTTATGGTCCACACCGAAAGATTTCGAGAAGTGCGCGAGGAGCAGCTTGCGGCGCGTAGGGCGATGATAATCGGCGTGTGCGAAAAGCAAGGCTACCTCCTTTCTCGCGGTGGACTCGTCTCCGACCACGTTCACCTGACGCTCGGCTGCGTACCGAGCCAATCGCCGACGGAGATTGCACTTCGATTCATGAACAACCTGGCTTACCGCGAGGGGATGAAGCGCATATTTGAGTTCGGCTATTATGCGGGGACGTTCGGCGAGTATGATCTGGGAGCAATTCCTCGTGCGTAGTGGCCAATCCCGCGCTTCGCCGGGACAAGCCCGGCGGGGGCGGCAGAGCGCTTCCTTGGAAGCCAGGTAGTGGCCAATCCTGCGCTCCGCCGGGGCAAGCCCGGCGGGGGCGTTTAATGGACGGCCGTCACCATCCTTGCGGGTCCAGACGCTCCTCAAGCTTCTTCCGCTGGTCGGGCGTGAGAACCGCAAGCGCCTTTTCGCCCATTTCGCGATTTGCCGTCATGCCGGCCGCCTGTAGCGCCTCGGCCGACGCCCGCAGCTCGGCCCGCTGTTGGGGCGTGCGGTTCCAAGAAACCTAGCGAAGCGGCTTCTCGGCTTGCAACTTTGCAGCCGCCCGGGCCTTCGCGGCCGCTTCGTGCTTGCCCGCGTCGTCCAATTGCTTAACGAGTTTCTCGGCCGCCGTTTGCCTGGCCGCCGGCGGCAGTTTGGCTAGCAGCGATTGGAGACACTTCTCGCCCTCGTCATACTCGCCGCGCTGGTATCGCTGCGCGGCGAGAAGTTCCAGCGCGGCAAGGCTGCGAGGATTCCGTTGGAGCGCCGATTGAAGGTCGCGGATCGCCTCGTCCGTTCGCGCGAGAAACGGCAATCCGCGCCAACCCGAAATAGGCTTGAGCGAAATTGTTCTTCATGTCCTGGTCCTGAGCGACATCCGCGTGGGCCTTTACGTCTTCCTCATTGCGGAGGATTCGCCGTCCGCAAGATTCGCACCAGCCCGGCCAGCCCGACGAGCCACCAGCCAACCGCGATCGCCACGCCAGCGAGATAGGCGGCAACGAGCCACGACCGAACATCCCGCGCAGGGGCCGGCACGTCGGCCGCATTATTGCCGCGCATCGGCATTGCACGACCCGGGACGGGAAAGCTCTTCGGCCGCGCAACTTCCGGTCGCAGAGCAGTTCCAATCACCGGCGGCAAAGGCGATTCCAGCGGCTTCGCCGCCGTGGAGTGCCAAGCCATAACCGGCAATTGCGGATAGCCCGGCAACATTCCCAGGAACGGCGCCAGCAGACAGGCCCACAGCACCAATTCGATAATCCGCACTCGTCGCACGGGCTGCCGCAAGAGCAGGACTGCGCCGCTGCCGACAAGGAGAACCACCAGCCCAATCAAGGCCGAACGCACCAGCCAGGAAAACAAAACGTCAGTGCCGGTCATGTCACGGCTCCTTTTGCTAGTCCTTTTTTGTGCGCTTGCCGCTGTTTGCGGCGGCGGCTGGCGGCAATGATTTTTTCCAACTGTTTGAGCTCTTCCGGGCTTGTATCGGCGGCGGTTATCATGCTCACGATCACCTGGTCGATGGCCCCGTCGAAGACCTGCCGGAGGAAACGGGAAGTGGCCTTTTCGCGGCTGTAACGGGCGGCGTATACGAACGACCTTCCGCGGCGCTTGTGCGTCACCAGGCCCTTTTCATCCATGATCCGCAGCAGAGTCTGCACGGTGGTGAAAGCCAGCTCGCCGTTGGGACAGAGCCGCTGGCGGACCTGCCGCACGTCGGCCGGGCCCGATTCCCAAAGCACCTTGAGGATTTCCAGCTCTCGGCCGGTCGGGGCGGTTTCTTCCATCGCTTGCTCCTGGCGGGACGTTCAACTAATTCTTTAGGTCATTCTGGCGGCTCTATGCGCACGTGTCAAGGCCCATGAACTAAGAATTTAGGCGAAGGAAGCCGCGAGAAAAACCCAATTGCCGTGGCTGTTGCGGCACGGTATGCTTAAGAGTAGTGTGCGCAGGGCAAAAAGGAGCTGTGTTATGAAATCCGTTACCATTACACTTCCCGATGACGTCCAATTGGCATTGGACGAATACGTGCGGAGCGAGGGCGTCTCGCGGGACGATGTAGTGAGTCAGGCCGTCAAGGAACATATCTCCCGGCTTGGGTTGGGGTCCTCGGAAGAGCGCTCGCGAGCGCAGCTTGATTTGGAGGCAGGATATCGCGCGATGGCCGCGGATGAAGCCCACGAGGCTGAAGCGCACGAGTGGGTCGAGGCTACCGTCGGAGACGCCTACAATGAAGCGAGGTGAGGTTTGGTGGGTCAACTTCGAGCCGTCCGTCGGTGGCGAAATTCGCAAGCAGCGGCCAGCAGTTATTGTTAGCAACGATACGTCGAATCGGCTTCTCAATCGATTGCAGGTCGTTCCCTTGACAACGAACGTTGATCGGCTGTACCCCAGCGAGGCCTACGTCACAATCCACGGGAAGCGGAATAAGGCGATGGCAAACCAACTTGCGACGGTGAGCAAGTCTCGCTTGTCAAACTCCATCGGCCGCGTATCTCGCCGCGAATTGCAAGAGGTCGAGCGAGCAATCAAAACGCAGCTGGGCTGTTATAGGCCTGGCTGCGCAGGCGCAGAAGAAGATCGCTACGGCAAAAGCTCGCCGACTGGAATATATCCCACATCCTGGCCGGCGATGATCACGGGTACTTTCTCCCCCTCGCGGAACTCTTGCCGCTGGCGGTAATCGGGTAGATCGTCCGGGCCGGTCGGGTCAGTGTAGACTTCAACCCGCCGATCGACAAGGTTGATAATCCAATAAACCGGTAATCCTGCCTCCGCGTAGATCGTTTTCTTGACGCCCTGATCGCAGTCGAGCGAATCGTCCGAAACTTCAACGACCAATGCAATCTCGCTTGGTCCAGGACGGTGGTCCAAGTAATCGCGAGGCTCGCCGCGGATGACAATTACGTCCGGTTCCGGCTCGCTTCTTGATAGCGTGATCGCGTCGTGCGTTGCGGCGAACCACTTTTCCGGGATGACCTTCGCCAACGTGTTCCGCGTCAGGGAGCTCACGACGGCGTGAGCCGGGCTTGTCTTATTCTTGGCAACCAGCAGCCCATCCAGGAGTTCGACCTTGTCGTCCTCCGTAAGAATGCCGTGACGAAACATGGCTTCGTATTGGTCAACGCTCAGCCGCCAGGGATTCATTCCAACTCCCACCCCTTCCGATACTCCCTTCGCACCAGCCGATTCAACTCGGGCATATTCGTGACCTCCATCTTCTCGGCGTCCCAATCGACGTGCTTGCCCACGCCGGCCCGCTCGGCCAAGCAGCCCAAGAGAACGACCTCGCTGAGCGGCCCGCCGTAGTCGAAGTGCGAGCTGGGCGGGGCGCCGCCTTCCTTGCAGGCGCGGAGGAAGTCGGTGTAATGGGTAAGCCCCTTCTTCACGCGCGGCAGCGTCTTGGGCGGCGGCGGGAAGGACCTCACTTCGGGCGCCAGCCACAGGCCCTCGCAATAGTTGCCCGCAGTGAGGATGCCCTTATCGCCCACGAAGACGACGCCGCCGTCTTTGAACTTGCGGCCGTACTTTTTCTCGATCTCGTCGACGATCGGCGGGCGGTTGTGCTCGCCCTCGGGATTCTCTTCGTCAAGCTTGGCTAGCTCCTCCGCCGTGCCCCGGAAGCCGTCGTACCAATGCACTTTGACTGGCTGCGAGGCATACGGTGGCCAGGGGGTCGCTCTTCCCGAATCGTCGGATTGCGCAGGCGCGCCGGGAACATCCAGCGCAAGGCGTTTGCCAGCGGGTAGCGCTCGTCGCTGCCGCCGATCTGCTGGATGGCCTCGACCTTGACCGTGCGGGCGGCGCTGAGATTCAAGGCCATGAAGACGCCGTCGAGGTTGTGGCAGCCCCAATCGCCCACCGAGCCGTCGCCGAACTCCCACCAGCTCCGCCAGAGCTTGGGGTGCAGCTTCTGGTGATAATCGCGATAGGCTGCCGGCCCGATCCACTCGTCCCAATGTAATCCCGCCGGAACGGGCATCGTGGGGAGTCTTCCGCCGATGCCGCCGCGGCCGGTACGTGCCCAGCTATAGGTTTCCCTCACGTTGCCGATCGCGCCGGCCCAAATGTATTCGCACAGCCGGCGGACGCTCTCGGAGCTGTGATGGTGGTTGCCCAACTGCGTGACGACGTTGCAATCGCGGGCGGTCTTCATCATCAGCCGCACTTCGGCGATGCTGTGGGCCATCGGCTTCTCACAGTAGACGTGCTTGCCCAGCCGCATGGCGCGGAGCGACGCCACGGCGTGGTGATGGTCGGGCGCGGCGATGAACACGGCGTCGATCTGTTTGTGGATCTTGTCGAACATCTTGCGGTAGTCGTAGAACTCCGCGACGGAAGAGAGCGGGATCGCGGGATTTTCGGCGGCGATGAACTGCTTGTCAATGAATTGCTTGGCGAGCTCGGTCTGGCGTTCGTCAACGTCGCAGAGCGCGATGAGGCGTTCGTTGCAGGCGGCGGCGACGGCCGGCTTACCCTGGTTCCAGACGCCAATGACGACGGTGCCCAGCTTGGAATTGGGCGATTTGTCCGACAGCACGGCCGGCGCGGCAATCGTTTTGGTTGCGATAGCGGCGCCTGCCGCGGCGGCCGTGCCTTGGAGGAACTTGCGGCGGCTGATTCGCTGGCTCATGGCAGGTCCTTGCAAAGGAAGGCGGGTGGGAAGGATTTTGGCGGGAAAGTCCATTATAGCCTCACTGCGGGAGCCGCCTACTGGCGTAGCCGTCCGGTTCGGTTTATAAAGGAGACGGTTCCCCCTCGCGCCGACTCGTCCGGACCGGCCCCGCAGTCGCGTTTCCACTTTCCACAGTTTCCACTTTCCACAGTTTCCACTATCCTCGAGGAGCAATCCCATGTCTCGTTCCAGCATTTGCTTCCTGTTGCGCACGCTGCTCATCGTGCCGGGGCTCGCTCTGTTGGGCGGCTGCAAGAACGACAGCGGGCCGGCGGAGAAGGGCAAGGAGGCCCCGCGCGTCAGCGTGGTACACCCGACCGTCCGCAGCCTGACGGACGAAGATGATTTCAACGGCTGGCTGGAAGCGTTCAAGACCGTTGACGTGGTGGCGCGGGTCCGAGGTTACATCACCAAGGTCAATTTCAAGGACGGCGAATTCGTGACCGAGGGCAAGACGCCGCTGTTCAACATTGATGAAGCCCCGTTCCAGGCCGACCTGGACAAAACCCTGAGCCAGGCCGCGGCGCTTGAGGCCCAGGAAATAGCGGCGAAGGCGCTGGCGGAGAGGAACAGGAAATTGCTGGAGACCAACGCCGTCTCGCGTCAGGAGTGGGAAGAGTCGGTCGCGAACGCCAAGTCCTACGCGGCGCAAATCCAGGCCAAGAAGGCCGAGGCCGATCGAATCCGGCTCGATCTGAACTATGCCAAGATCATCGCGCCCTTGACCGGCAAGGTCGGCAAGGCGAACCTCGTCGCGGGCGCGCTGGTCAACGCCGGTGGGACCGATCAGGTGTTGACGACGATCGTCAGCGTCGATCCGATCTACGTCGATTTCAACGTCGATGAGCGGGCCATTCAGCGATACCAGCAGGCCCAAGCCGCCGCGGCCGCCGGCGGCGAGAAGCCGCCGGCCGACAAAGACATCAAATTCACTTTCGGCCTCGATACCGATAAGGGATATCCCCATTCGGGCACGCTCGTCTACCGCGACATCAAATTCGCTGAAGGAACCGGCACGATCCTCGTCCGCGGCGTCGCCGACAACAAGAATGGCCAGCTCATTCCCGGCTCCCGCGTGCGCGTGCGGCTGCCCGTGAGCGACAAGTATGAAGCGGTCCTCGTGCCCGATACGGCGGTCAACACCGACCAGAAACAAAAGTACCTGCTTGTCGTGGGTGAAGACAAGAACGTGAAGCGGGTCAACGTGGAGCTCGGCCGGCTGCTGGACAACGGCATGCGCGTCATCAAGTCGCCCCAGCTCAAGTCGGACGAACGGATCATCTCCGAAGGGATGGAACGGGCACGGTTGAACTATCCGGTAGAACCGATCTTGGAATCCCCGCCGACCGCCGTCGCGTCCGTGAAATAGCGGCTTAGAGCACGACACAGCCCAAGGACCATTGCGATGTTCTCGAATTTCTTCATTGACCGGCCCATTTTCGCCACGGTGCTCTCGATCGTCTTTGTCATTCTCGGCCTGGTCGCGCTGATCGGCCTGCCCGTTGCGCAGTATCCGGAAGTCGCTCCTCCGGTCGTCCAGGTTTCGGCCATTTATCCCGGCGCCAATGCCAAGACCGTGGCGGACACCGTGGCCACGCCGATCGAACTGGAAATCAACGGCGTCGAACGGATGCTGTACATGTCGTCAAAAAGCACCAACGACGGCCAGATGTACTTGGACGTGACGTTCGAGGTGGGCACGAACCTCGACATGGCCCAGGTGCTGGTGCAGAACCGCGTGGCCATCGCCGAGGCCAAGCTGCCCGAAGAGGTCAAACGCCAAGGCGTGACCACGAAGAAGAAATCGCCGGCCATTCTGCTTTGCGTCAACCTGATTTCCGACAAAAAGCCCGACGGGAGCTACTATTACGACCAGCTCCACCTCAGCAACTACGCGCTGATGTACATCAAGGACGAGCTGGCGCGGCAGAAAGGGGTGGGCGACGTGGCCTTCCTCGGCCCGCGCGACTACAGCATGAGGGTTTGGCTCGACCCGAACAAGCTCGCCTCCCGCGGCATGACCGTCGGCGAAGTGGTCAAGGCCATCAAGGAGCAGAACACGCAGGTCGCCGCGGGGCGCATCGGGCAATCGCCCGTGCCGCAAGGCGCGAACGTGCCCTTCCAACTCACGATCAACACGCAAGGCCGCCTCGTCAGCGAAGACGACTTCGGCAACGTCATCGTCAAGACGGGCAACAAGGGCCAAAACGTCTATCTCAAGGACGTCGTTCGCGATACGAAACCCGCCGCCGACGGCCGCGAGCCGGAAAAAGGCGTCGAGCTGGGCGCCAAGAACTATGACGTCAACAGCTACCTGGACGGCCAGCCTGCCGTGACCCTGGCCGTCTTCCAGTTGCCCGGCTCAAACGCCCTGAAAACCAGGGACGCGATCGTCGCCAGAATGAGCGAGCTGAAGGCCAAGTTTCCACCGGGCATCCTTTACCACATCTACTACGACACGACCGTCTTCGTCAACGAGTCGATCCACGAAGTAATCAAAACGCTGGTGGAGGCGTTCATCCTGGTATTTATCGTCGTGCTGGTCTTTTTGCAGGACTGGCGAGCCACGATCGTCCCCATGATCGCCGTACCCGTCTCGCTGATTGGCACGCTGGCGCTGATGGCCATGTTCGGCTTTTCGCTCAACAACCTCTCGCTCTTCGGGCTGGTGCTGGCGATCGGCATTGTGGTGGACGACGCGATCGTGGTGGTTGAAAACGTGGAGCGCTACCTGGCGATGGGCCATCCGGCGCGGGAGGCCGCGCGGCTGGCGATGGCCGAAGTATCCGGTCCGGTGGTCGCTATTGCCTTGGTGCTCTGCGCGGTCTTCGTGCCGACGGCCTTCATGGCCGGAATCAGCGGCGAGTTCTTCCGCCAGTTCGCCTTGACGATCGCCGCCTCGACGGTCATCTCGATGTTCAATTCGCTCACGCTCAGCCCCGCGCTCTGCGCCATCCTCTTCAAGGGCCATGGCGGAGGACACGCGGCGGAAGGGCACGGCGAACACGCGGCCGAAGGGCACGGCCACGTCCAGAAAGAAGCGCTGCCGAAATGGGGCGTTGCGCTGCTCGCCGGACTGCTGGCCTACTTTCTTCTCGCGCCGTATGTCGCGCAAATGTTCGGCATACACGTGCCTGGCGGGCACGGGGAAGAGGCGACGGAAGGACATTCTGGTTCTTCGTATTTCATGGTGCAGGTCGTTTCCTTCGCCGTGGCGGGCGCTTTGGGCTGGCTGTTTGGCGGCGCGGTGAATCGAGTGCTGGGCGGCTTCTTCGCGGCCTTCAACTGGGCCTTCGACCGCGTGATCGAGGCCTACGGGCGGACTGTCGCGGGCTTCCTGAGGATCTCGATCATCGCCCTGCTGGTCTATGGCGGCTTGATGGGCCTGACCTACGTTGGGTTCCAGGTCGTTCCGGTGGGATTTATTCCCAGTCAGGACAAAGGCTACCTGGTCGTCAACGCGCAGTTGCCCGACGGCGCAAGCCTGGACCGAACCGACGCGATCGTCAAGCAGATGAGCGCCATCGCCCGCGACCCGGAAAAAGTGCCCGGCGTCTGGCACACGATCGACCTGCCCGGCTATTCGGCCTTGCTGGGCACGAACATCAGCAACGTGGGCGGCATGTTTGTCATCCTGGAGCCGTTTGAAGACCGCAAGGGCGACCCGGAGAAGAGCGCGGTGAAAATCGCCGAGAAACTCCGCGCGCAGTACGCCGGCATCCGCACGGGCCGGATCAGCGTGTTCGGCGCGCCGGCGATCGACGGCCTCGGCACCACCGGCGGCTTCAAGCTCCAAGTGCAGGACATCGGCGGCGCCGGGCTCCGCGCCCTGCAAGGCAGCGTGCAGAACCTGGCAAGCGAGGGCAACGCCGATCCGCGGCTGGTGGGACTCTTCAGCAGTTTCACCGTGAACCAGCCGCAAATCTACGTGGAGATCGATCGCGACAAGCTCAAGGCGCAGAAGGTCTCGCTGGATGACGTGAATCAAACGCTGCAGACGTATCTCGGCGGCCTTTACGTCAACGACGTGACGCTCTTCAACCGCAACTGGCAGGTAAACGTCCAGGCCGACGCTCGCTTCCGCATGCGCGTCGAAGACATCGCCAAGATGGAAGTCCGCAATGCGGCGGGCAACCGCGTACCGTTGGGGGCGTTGGTGAACATTTCCGACGACAGCGGGCCGGCGATCGTGAACCACTACAACAGCAACCCCTCCGCCGAAATCACCGGCAACACGGCCCCCGGCACGAGCTCCGGCCAGGCGATCACCATCATGGACAAGCTCGCCGCCGACTCGCTGCCCACCACGATGAAGATGGATTGGACGGAGATCACGCTGCAGCAGATCCTTGCCGGCAAGGACCTGCTGACGAAGCTCGTTTTTCCGCTGGCGGTGGTCTTTGTGTTCCTCGTGCTGGCGGCGCAGTACGAAAGTTGGTCGCTGCCGCTGGCGATCATTCTCATCGTGCCCATGTGCCTCTTGGCCTCGATCGCGGGGATTTGGCTGGTGAAGCTGGACAACAATATCTTCACGCAGATCGGCCTCGTCGTGCTGATTGGCTTGGCGGCCAAGAACGCGATTCTCATCGTCGAGTTCGCCAAGCAGAAGCAAGACCAAGGCGCCAGCCGGTTCGACGCCACCGTCGAGGCCTGCCGCCTGCGGCTGCGACCGATCCTCATGACTTCCTTCGCCTTCATACTCGGCGTGGTGCCGTTGGTATTGGCCAAAGGCGCCGGCGCCGAGATGCGCGTTGCGCTCGGCGTGGCCGTATTCAGCGGCATGTTAGGCGTGACCGTTTTCGGCCTCTTCTTCACGCCCGTTTTCTATTCGGCCATCATGTGGTTTTCCGACAAGGGCCGCGCCGCCCAGGCTTCATCGGCGGCTGCGGGCAACGAAGAGGCGCGCGCATAATGCCGAGCTGACATCGCCATGATCGACACGGCCAGTTCCCAACGCCCGCAGCCAACGTCGATGCTCGTCCGCATCGCCCCCGGCTTGCAGGCGCTGGCCGCGTACCGCCGCAAATGGCTCAAACACGATCTGATCGCGGGAGTTTCAGTGGCCGCTGTTGCCTTGCCGACCGCGATTGCGTACGCTCAGATTATTGGGTTCGATCCGGTCGTGGGACTTTACGCGGCCATCCCCGCCTTGTTGGCTTATGCCGTTTTTGGCACCTCTCGCCATTTGATCGTGAATCCGGACGCCGCCACTTGCGCGATGATCGCGGCGGTCCTTGCACCGCTTGCCGCCGGGAATCCGCAAGTCCTGCTGTCGCTGTCGGTAGTATTGGCCATTTTCACGGGTCTGTTGTGTCTTTTCGCCAGTTGGCTGCGGCTGGGCTTTCTTGCCGATTTCCTCTCCCGTCCGATATTGATCGGCTTTCTCAACGGCGTGGCCATCAATATCTTTCTGGGACAAATCGGCAAGCTGTTCGGCTTCCCCATGAAAGCGCACGGGATCATTCCCAGCTTTATTGAATTCATGCACAAGCTGCCCGAGACGCGCTTGCCGACGCTTGCCGTCGGGCTGCTGACCATCGCCGTCCTGCTTGCGAGCAAACGCTTCTTGCCGCGATGGCCCGGGCCGCTTTTGGCTGTCGCGGCAGGAATTGCCGTGGTGCAGTTCGCGGGCCTCGAATCCAAAGGCGTGGCCATCGTCGGCGACGTGCCGGCCGGGCTGCCGCGTCTGCGCTGGCCGACATGCGACCCGCAGTTACTCCAGCCGCTCTTTGGCGGCGCTGGGCGTGGCGCTGGTGAGCTTCTGCAATGCGATGGTCGTCGCCCGAAGTTTCGCCGCCAAGAACGGCTACGAGATCGATGCCGACCGCGAGCTCGCGGCCTTGGGCGCCAGTCAGGTGGCCGCCGGCCTGTGCCAGGGCTTTGCCGTCAGCGGCACGGAGTCGCGGACGGCCATGAACCACGCCATGGGCGGCAAGAGCCAGCTCGCGGGACTGGTCGCGGCCGCGGCGATGACGATGGTTTTGCTCTTCCTCACCGGGCCGCTGCGCTACCTTCCCCAGGCGGCGCTAGGCGCGGTGCTGATCTTCGCGGCAATCGGCTTGTTCGACGTGGCGGAACTTCGCCGGCTCTGGCACGTTAGCCGGGCGGAACTGGCCTTGGCGGTCGTTACGACACTCGCCGTCATCGCCCTGGATATCCTTGAAGGAATCCTGGTGGCCGTCGCCTTGGCCATTCTTTTGCTTTTGCAGCGCAGTGCCCGTCCGCCCGACGCCGTTTTGGTCCGCGTGCCGGGAATTAAAGGCTTCCATAGCCTCATCCACCATCCTGACGCCCCGGCCACGCCCGGCCTGCTGCTTTACCGCTTCGGCGCCGCGATCGTCTTTTACAACGCGTCGTACTTGAAGAAGCGGGTGCTGGACCTGGCGGCTTCGCGGAACGACCTGAAACTCATCGTTATCGACGGCAGCACCGTGAACGCGATCGACAGTTCGGGGGCCGAAACGCTCGAAGCCTTGGCGCACGAACTCCGCCAGCGGGGCGTTCGGCTGGCCTTGGCGGGCTTCCGCACGGAAACGCGGGAATTCCTGCAGCGCACCGGCGCGATGTCGGCCCTCGGCGACGATTGCCTCTTTCCAACACTCAAATCGGCAATGAAAGCGTTTCAGGATCTCCCTTCAGGACCAGCGGCGAACCGCACTAGGACGGAACCCGACGCAGCCGCCGCCGACCAACACAATACCCCGTAACCTTTGGGTGACGCATGGACCAGAACGGAGATTTACCGCCCGTCCGTTATCATTGGCGATTTGGCTTGGTGCTTTGCGCCACGCTCCTCTTGGCCGTCGCGCAGCCGCTTACGGCAGGGATTTTCGGCGACGAGGGATCATTCGACGTATTCTTCTCGCTCCTGATCGCCGCTGTGCTGCTCGTGGTTCTCGAACAGCCGGGACTCCGAATCACGGCAGCGTCAATCTGCGTGGTCTCTTTTTTCGGCGTCTGGATCGGCCACGCGCTGGGCGGATCGCGGGGCGGCCTCCTAATCGTGGGATCGCACTTGCTCGCAGCCTGCGTCTTCGGGTTTGCGCTCTATCGAATACTGCGGGCAATTCTCGTAGGCTACATTTCCCGCGGGGCGCTTTTCGGCGCGGTGTGTGGATACCTGCTGCTGGGAATCATCTGGGCGTTGCTCTATGCGGCCGTGGAGACTGCTTCGCCTGGCTCATTCAAGGAATCAGTCGCACCAGCAACGCCGCGCGGCGGCACGATCGATCGGAGCGTCCTCACCTACTTCAGCTTCGTCACTCTTGCCACGGTCGGATATGGCGACGTGACGCCCGTCGCGCCGCTGGCCCGAACGCTGGCCTGGATCGAAGCCATCGCCGGCCAGATTTACCTTGCAACCCTCGTGGCGGGACTTGTGGGCCTGAAAGTGTCGCAAGCGATGACGCAACTCAAGTAAGTCCCTTTTGCCGGAAGGGGATGTTTGACCCACAAAGATCGCGTTGTCGATATCGGCGGGGCCGACACCTCGTTTATGGAATGGGTTGCGCAGTGCGATGTGCCTCGCGAGCGGCGAGGGAAATAGGTTGTCGGACCTTATTCGTCCCGACGCTTCGGTTGAACGACGATTCGTTTCCTCCACTGGAGTCTCTGCCTCCACCGCAGGTGCGGTTCCGGATCGAGATCTGCCTTGTGTCTCAGGTCAATATGTTCCGTATCCTTGTATGCTCGGACCTCAGGGTGCGGGTAGTTGTTCCGCGTCGGACAGTGCTCGACCCCGAATGTATATTGAATGGTCCCAAGGTGAATGAGCTCAGTCGGAATGTCTTGGACCATGAAGCTGGCGACACCCCACGTTTCAAACGCCTCATCCAGCAGCAGCCAAGTTGGCGGTCCATACTTCTCCCGGTTCACCGACATGTCGGGCAACTCGATGGCGTCCACCGCGAGCGTGCGTCCTTCCAGGTCCTCCGGCCGAAAACGGCGGAATAGGCTCTCTTCGGCGTCGAATTGCGGATCGGGCGGCCTGCCGGATTGCCGCATCGCCTCAGGCAATTCCGCCATCAAGATATTCCTTGATCACACTGGGCAGGCTCGACAGGCCTTCGGCCGCCGGCTCGATCTTGCAAGTTTGCAACTGTTCCGCTTCAGCATCGGAGAGAAGGAGGACTAACTGGCCGCTGTTGTAGCATTCCACGTAGGCCATCCGCGGGCCGCGGCGATAGGTGATGCCCACGCCGCCCACGGCGGACGGAGCGAGCCGGTCGGGCGCCGACAACATTCCGTTCAGAGCGGTGAGCGCCGCCGATGCCATGGCTACCGACTTGCCGTTTGGCGGCGGCGCGCTGTATCCGTTCCAACCCACTTGCAGATTCAGAAGCGATTCCAGTTTGTCCCGGAGCGACGCAGGGATCGTGCTCGACGGTCCAGTCGCCGAAGGCTCGTCAAGAAAGCGTTCGTGCAAGACATCGAGAGTCAGCCGCTCCGCGGTCGTGCCTTTCCGCGCCGCCTCTTCCGCGACGGCCCTTTCCAGATTCGACGGCAGTGTGATCGTAACCATGTTTGACTTCGCTGTTGGCCCGACGGATTAACGTGCCGGCCGGTCACAGGCTTCGTTTCATTATACCATCGGTTTCGCCCGGCCTAGTTCGGCCGCTTTTCCGCCTCGGCGACGGCCTGCTCCACCGCCTTCTCCAAGGCGATGGCGTCGTCGTATCCCTTGTAGCGGATCACGCCGTCCGGGCCGATCACGTAGACCGCCGGCCAGGCATCGACGTTCCAGACGGCGGCAAGCCCGCCGCGGATTCGCCCGCCGTAGAAGATGGGCCAGGTCATCTGCTTGTCGAGGGCCGTCTTCTTCGCCACCGTCCGCTCATCGCCTCCGTTGACGCCTGTGCTGAGAATCGACTATTATTAGAAGTTGGAGCGAATATCATGACACAGATCGTTTTGAGCGACGAACAGGTGAGGTCCATGCGGACCGGCGCCGATACCGTGGAGGTCCTCGATCCCAATGGTGGGCTGGTGGGATATCTTTCGCGTCCGCCCAGCGACACCGCGATCGCCGAGGCAACAAGGCGGCTGAAGTCGGATGGGCCGTGGTACACTACGCAAGAGGTGCGCGACCATCTCGACTCGCTGGGGGCCGGATGACGCCATTTACCGTCACGTGGCACCGCGACGCTCGTGACGAATTGGCCGAGCTTTGGATGGCTGCCACCAATCGTGGCGCGGTGAGCGCCGCGGCCGACACCATCGACCTCTACTTGTCGACCGATGCGTCTGAAAAGGGAGCGAGCATTCCTGACGCCCTGCGGCAGATTACCGTCCCTCCGCTGCGCGGGCTGTTTGCGGTGAGCGACGCCGACCGGACGGTCAGGATTCTCGAAGTATCCTGCCCATGAGAGCCCGTAGTGGCGATGCCCCCGCCGCGCAGTATTGCTACTGACCTTCAACTCAAGGGCCGACCATCGCCACGCTCACTTGCAAGCGGACCGGCCCCTTTTACCGCAAACGACAAAGCCATATAATAGTCCGTCCGCCGCCTAGGGCGTTTTATCCGCGATCGTTCCCGCCAACCATTCCGAGGTGACTGTAATGAGCTTTCCACAACAACTTGAGAAGGTGAAAACCAAGCCGGGCTTCATTGCCGCGCTCGATCAAAGCGGCGGCAGCACGCCCAAGGCGCTGAAGTCGTACGGCATCAAGGAAGGCGCATGGTCCAACGAAGAGGAGATGTTCGCGCTGGTGCGCCAGATGCGTGCGCAGGATCATCTGCAGCCCGGCCTTTAACGGCGACCGCATTCTGGGCGCGATCCTCTTCGAGGGCACGATAGACCGAGACATCGACGGCAAGCCCACCGCCGACTACCTCTGGAATGTGAAGTGCGTCGTGCCGTTCTTGAAGGTCGATCAGGGTCTCGCCGCCGAAAAAGACGGCGCGCAAGTGATGAAGCCGATGACCGAGTTGCCCCAACTGCTGGACAAGGCCAAGGCCAAGCGCATCTTCGGCACCAAGATGCGCTCCGTCGTCCTGCAAGCCAATCCCAATGGCGTCAGCGCGGTCCTCGATCAGCAGTTCGAAGTCGCCGGGCAGATCATCGCCAAGGGCCTCGTGCCGATCATCGAGCCGGAAGTTGACATCCACTGCCCGGAAAAGGCCAAGGCCGAGGACCTCCTCAAGGCGGGCATCTTGCAGCGGCTGGGCAAATTGCCCGAAGGCCAGTTGGTGATGCTCAAGCTGACCCTGCCCGAACGCCCGGATCTTTATCTCGACTGCGTCAAGCATCCGCGGGTGCTGCGGGTAGTCGCGTTGTCGGGCGGATACACGCAGGCACAAGGCAACGAGCGGCTGCGCCACAACCACGACATCGTGGCCAGCTTTTCGCGGGCGCTGGTAGAAGGGCTGACTGCCCAGCAAACGGACGCCCAGTTCAACGCCATGCTGGACAAGTCGATCCAAAGCATCTACGACGCTTCGGTGAACAAGGTGTGACACAAAGCAAGCGTGGACCGAAGGCTCGCTTAATCGCTCGCGTTCGCAAGCAATCGACGCGAACCGCGGTCCACGCAGGCAGCTCTTGCTATGGGGCCGACGGGTTTCTCTTTAGCGCGTGGTGCTAGACCCAGGCGCGGGGCCCCGGTTCTGGTTCTCGCCCTGCTGCATGAGGCCCTTCTCGATCTTCTTCGCGTGGTCCAGGTGCTGCGAGACGACCTGCGCGAATTCGTCGAGGTCCTTCTTCAAGTCGGGCGACGTGGCGAAGTTCTTCAACACGGACACGGCCGCGGCCGCGTGCTGGTGCATGCCGATTTGCGATCCCATGTAGCACAGATCGAAGTCCCGGCCGCTTTGCTGCTGAAGGTCGCGTTCGGCGTCGGCCAGGCAGGCCTGGTCGATCTGCTGGTGAAGTTCGAACAGCGTCGCCGCGGTGGGCGTGTTGCTGGGGTTTTGCGGATGCAGATTCTGCGTCATCGAGTTTTTCAACTGCTCGAACCGCTTGGCCCATGCGGTATGGTCCTTGACCGCCTCCTCGGCGAACTGCTTGACCTCCGGCGATTGGGCTCGCTGGATGGCGATGTTGCCCAGCGTCACTTCGGCGTTGTTGGCGTTGATCGCGCAGGGGATCATGAACAGATCGACGTTTTCCCGCCGCATGTTCTGGCCTTGAACCGGCAGCCGGTTGACGCGGTAGGGGACCTGCTGGTTCGCATTCTGCTGCGTGGCGCCCTGCTGCGCGACGCCCTCTTGCTGCTGCCCGCCGCCTTGTTGTTGCTGCTGCGCGGCGCCTGTTGCGCCCGTTGGGCTGTGTGGCGTTCGGCTGGGTCGTGCCGGGCTGGTTCTGGTTGCCCTGTTCAGTCTGGGCATACGCGACCAACACCCCGGCACTGACGGCCAGCGAAGCCAGCGCGGCAAGAACGATACGATTTTTGAGACACATAACTCTCTCTCCTAGGTTAGAGGAAATGACACGGACGTACCCAAGTCCAAGCTCGCCTTATCGAGCAAGGGTCGTGCCAAGCCGCGCGGAATGGGGCGAAGAGACGCAGCGGCGTGAATCTACGCAAGAAGCATAGGACCAGGCAGAAAGACGGTTGACAGCTTTGTTCCGCGCGGGGCGGCTGGCTTGGTGGACGCGGCTTCTGGATGGCCGTCTGCCACTCAGACCGGCCGCGCCGCGACAGCGGGCGTCCTTTAGCTAACCCTGCTTTTCCTCTTGATGCTGCTGGTGGTTGTGGCCGTTGTGCGAGCCGTTGCCGGGCTTGCCCGTGCCGGGTTTTTCCGCGGCCGGCTTTTCAGGCTCTTTTTCGGGCTTCTTCTGGTTGTAGACCTCGTCGAGGATCGCCTTCACACTGTCGGGGCTGAGCGATGAGCCGAGCGGCACCACCTTGACTTCGTATTCCGGCACGGCCGCCTGGTCCAGCTCGTGTACCATGCGGGCGATATGGTCGAAGAGATATGCCGGCGCCGAAATCATGAGCGAGTTGGACGTTTCGTCGACGCCGATCGAGAGCAGGCCCTTGAAATGCGGCGTCTTTTGCCCGGAGGAGTCGGTGTCGCTGCCAAAGTTGTAGACGTTGCGCGGGGCCTCCTGTTTATTCTCGGCCAACGCCTTGTCGTTGGCGCTGAGCAGGTCGCGATAGACGTCCTTGATCGTGTCGGCGACGACTTTGGCCTTGGAGTATTTCAGTTTGATCAGTTCCGTCTTGCGGACCGATTGCGAATCGCTGGGCGGCGGCTGGTCGTAAAGCTGGATCAACTCCTCGATCGTCTTGAGCTGTCGCGGATTGGCTCCTTCCACGAGGACCGTGTTCGTGTCGGTATCGGAAATGAACTTCAACTTCGGCCGCTTGGAGAGCCGCCGATCGTCGTCCGAGTTGTCCGACGAGCCGTATTCCTCCATGTACCACCACGGCATGTCGCGGCGATCCTCCTTCTTCTCTTTGAAGAAATCCTCCAGGTTCATCGCGACGGAAAACGCCAGAGCAAACTTAAGATGGAAAATGCGGTAGTCCTTGTGATCGGCGGGCATGTCGGCGGCAAGCTGCTCCAAGAGGTCCAGCGCCTGGGCGTCCGCGGAGGAGATGATCAACTTGCCGTCGGGGCCGATGGCGATCTTTACCGGCGGCGGCGCGGGCTGGGCGTTTTGGGAGGTAAAACGGACGCCCGACGTGCGATCAGGGAGCGATTGTTCGACAGGTTCGCCCCGCGTGTCGGTATACCGCACGACGGACCACCGGCCTTGCGCGGCGAACCGGTGCGAGGGCGTATCGGCCTTGGGCGTTGCCTTGGCCGCCTTCGACTGTTTGGCGGGTGCGGCCGAATCGCTCTTGTTCTCCTTGCTGTCGGCCGCGCCGGGAGCGGCGCCTGCAAGGCGTTGGGCGCGATCGAAGGCCAGACGGTTTGAATCCGTTTGAGAAGCTCTTTCGTCTCCTTGGCGTCGCCGCTTTCGATCACGCGCATGGTCGATCCGCTGCCGCCGCCGGGAAGCTCGCCCAGCTTGCCCAGCAGGTTCTCGACCTCGGTAAGCTCGACGGGGTTCGCCAGGAGCAGCAAGCGGTTGTGCTCCACGTCGGCTTCCACGTGAAACTCGCCCGTCTTGGTTTTCTCCTCCTGGGAGGAGTCGAAGCCGTAATACCAGGGGCGGCGCTGCTGTTCCTTCTTGGGGCCGCTGCCCATCATGACGTTGATCGTGCCCGCCACGTAGTCGGCGGCGAGCCGGTGGAGGCGGATGACCTCGAACTTGCGCTCGGTGCCGGTCAGCTTGTCCACCAGCGCGGATCGTCACGTGGTCGGCCAGCGGGGCGTAGGCGATGATCGCGTTGTTCTTCCTGTCGAACTCCAGCCGCGTCGTCGGGTCGAGATTGCCAACGTCCTTCAAAGTCTTGATTACCGGTTCCGGATCGACGCCCGTAAGCCGATAGACCTGCATGCGGCCCATGTTCAGCGGTGAAAGGCTGTTGCGATCCGGCGGAATGTCCATGGCCTCGATCATCTGGGCGATGATGGCCATTTTGTCGGGCTTGGCCTGGACGAGAATGCTGTTGTTGCGTTGGTTGACGGCAATGGAGATTGCCTCCTTGGCCGCAGCGGCCATAGGATTGGGCTGCGGCTGCCCTGGTTGACCTCCCTGCGCCTGGGCCTGGGCCATCATCGCCGCCTGCTGCGGGTTCATGCCGGGCTGACCCGGCATCCCCGGCATCCCGGACGATTCATTGGCCAGCAGCGGAGTCAGCAGCTTGTGAACGTCTTCCGCCCGCGCGTATCGAAGTTTGAACTCGCGAAAGGTCTTCGGCTGGCTGGCCCGCGCTTGTTGCTGCCGCAGGAGGGCGTCGACGTCTCGCAGGTTGAGCACGGCGTCCATCGCCTCCAGGCGGCTCGTCTCCGGCAGCGCGGAGAGCTTGCCGTTGGGGCTGAGCATCGGCTTCAGCTCGTTCATGGCGGTCTCGGGCGAGAACATCTCTAGCGGAAACGAGACCTTGACGAACTCGTGCGGACCGGCGCTTCGCCAGATCGGCCGGCTCCACGCGCGGCACGAGGCTGGGATCGAGCTTTTTAATCTCGGCCACGGACAGCACTTCGCCGTCGTGACAGAGCAGCGTGTAACCGCGCGCAACAGATGTTGGTTGATCAAGTCGCGGACTTCCGGCACGCTGTAGCTGCGGCGCGTGGTCAGGTTGAGCGAGTCGCCCGGCAACTCCTGCCAGTCGAGGCTCATGCCGGAGATCGTCGCCAGCCATTCCAATACGGGCTGCCACGGCTGGTTGTTGAAACAGAGGCGAACCTTGCCCGCCGCGTCGGGCCGAATTTTGAACTCGTCGCGATTGGGCGACGCGGCCGAGGCGGGCGGCCGGTGGACCGGCTGAATGGCCTCCTTCTTGTCCTTGTCGTCGCCCGGCTTGCCAGACGGCTGGCCGGGATTGCCCGGTTTGGCCGTGCCCTCGCCGGGCTTGGCTTGCGCCGCTGCCGCGGCTTCCGCGGCCTTGATCTGTGCCGCCTGGACGTCGCCGCCAGGAATGGAGTATGTCGGCGAGCTCGACGGTGCAATCGGGCCCGACGCCTCGACAACCACCGGTTGACCCTGCCCCGATGCCCCCAGAGGCGGCACGAGTGCCAGAAGAAGCGTACCCAACAATTTGCCCCACTTGAAAGCACGCGCTGCCGACATGGTCTGCCTCCCATGAACCGATGTTTTGACGGTCCGCTAATGCCGCGGAAGCTCGTCCCGGACCACAGCACTCGTTCACTATAGTAGATTCCAGGGTGGAAGTCCAGCGTTTGTAAATTCGGGCCACAGCCCGATGCGCAAGCGAAGGAAATCCCCCAATTCCTTCGCTTGCGCGTCAGCGGCTTGTGTGCGCCGGTTGTAACCGGTGACAACACACTCTATAAACGAACGGAACCCTGTCACAATTACTGTAAGACAGCGGCAACCCCCCCATGTTCTCCTTCCATCTTCACCACACCGACGCCGCAACCGCCGCAAGACGCGCGACCTTCGTCACGCCGCATGGCGCAGTGGAAATGCCGGCGTTCATGCCCGTGGGCACGCTGGCCGCCGTCAAGGGACTTGAGATCGAACAGCTTCGCGGCACGGGGGCGCAAATGGTGCTAGCAAACACGTATCACCTCGCGCTGCGGCCCGGCGAGACGGTCGTGGCCGAGCTAGGCGGACTGCACTCCTTCATGGGCTGGGACGGCCCGATCCTCACGGATAGCGGCGGCTTTCAGATCTTCAGCCTCGCGCACATGACGAAGGTGACCGAGCAAGAGGCGGTCTTCCGCTCGCACATCGACGGCCGCCTGCTGGCCATCTCGCCGGAAAGAGCAGTATCCATCCAGGAGGCGCTCGGCAGCGACGTGGCGATGGTTCTGGACCACGTCGTGCAACTGCCCAACGAGCCGGCAGTGGTTCGCGATGCCTGCGAGCGCAGCGTTCGCTGGGCGATACGTTGCCGCGACGCGGCCCAGCGCAGTGACCAGGCGCTCTTCGCCATCGTGCAAGGAGGGCTGGAGGTTGGCCTCCGCGGCGAATGCGCCGCGGCGTTGTCTCGCCTTGATTTTCCCGGCTACGCAATCGGCGGCTTGAGCGTCGGCGAACCGCCGTGCGAGATGTATCGCATCTTGGAGGCGACGGTCCCTTGCTTGCCCGCCGATCGGCCGCGATACCTGATGGGCGTGGGGCGTCCCGAGGACCTGCTGGAGGCGATTGCCCGCGGCGTCGATCTTTTCGATTGCGTCATGCCGACACGGAACGGCCGCAATGCGATGGCCTTCACCGACGCCGGGCCGATGCGGTTGCGGAACTTGCAATACGAACGCGATCCGCGACCGCTTCAAGAGGGCTGTCCCTGCCCGGCGTGCCGGCGGAGTCGGGCGTATATCCGCCATCTCTTCATGGCCGGCGAGATGCTCGGTCCGATACTGCTTTCGATCCACAACCTGACCTATTATCAGCGGTTGCTTGCCGGAGCCAGAGAGGCGATTGCGAAGGACCAGTTTTCAGAATATCGGACGGCGAAGTTCGCGGGCTGGCGAGCCCCGGAAAATGAAGCAAGTTGACTACTGGCAGTCGGCAGTTCCGCGGCGTATCATAATGGAAATGACCGCTTAGTTGCATTCAACACGGGATCTATGACATCGACGGATTTGCAAAGACTGGTGGGGCAGACCCCATTTGTTCCGTTGAAGCTTTATGTTAGCGACGGCACAATACATTTGGTTCGCCATCGCGAGTTGGTCTGGGTGGGGATTGGAATGGCGGTCCTTGTCGTGCCGCTGCCGAACCAGACGGATGTCGACAAGCCGATGATCGAGCGCACGATTCACATTGACTTGCGTCATATCGTGAAGGTGGAAACGGAATCTCCCCAGCCGACGCCTTAGTGCGTCACAAATTGCCGGCTCGGTCAACTGGCAACTGCTCGCATTTCCGCCTTGCGGCCCCTTTGCCATTCCGTTACTATTCGCACCCTATTGAATGGGTATCTTCGGCGAAGTCCGCAATTAGCATGGGCAAAAGCAACGAGCGGTGGCGCGGCATGGCGGCCCGAAGCTTCGGGTGCCTCTTGTTCTGTGCCTATCTGCTCTCTGCCGCTGGATGCGCGTCGGTCCCCTGGCCGTTTCACAGTAGCACGGCCGCTAAAGAGACGGCCGACGCGAAATCGTCGGCCGCGAAGTCCTCTGCCGCGCCGCCGAAATCGTCGGGTGGCGCGGCCGACTCCGACGCCCTGAAGCAGGTGATGAGCGAGCTCCAGGAGGCCGGCGCGCTTGACCCGGCGGGACGCGAACAGCTCATCGCCGATCTGAAGCAAACCGACCCCAGCCGCTGGCCGCTAGTGGTCCAGGAATTTCGCGCCGCGGCCGCCTACCGGCGTCGGACGGAGTCCGAACGTAGTCAGAGTACCCATTTCGTGCAGCGAGATGATGACAAGACAGCAAATGCGAGTGACCGCAAAGATTATCTCGCGGGCCGAGATGAGTACGCCACAGCCCCTCGGTCAAGAGCTTTGGACCCGCTGGTCGACAATCGCCTGGCGCTCTCGCCCGAGCCGGCTGTGGCGGGCGTAGCTGACACTGGCGGCGCGAGGGAAATCGCTTCCGCGCAGAAAGCGGGCGAGGCGATGGCCATTCCGATCGAGCCTCCGCCGTTGTCGGCACGGTTGACGGCAAGCCGGGATGAAAGTCCGCCTCTGCCTCGGGGAGAGGCGACCGCCCTCGCCGCGCTCACGCTCGATCCAATTGCCAAAGGCAACGGACTTTCCACGCCGCTCACGCAGGCCGATTGGCAAACCCACCTGGCCGCGGCCATTCGCTCGATGGAAACCGCGTCGGCGAAAGGCTCGGCAAGCGAGAGCGACGTCGCCGTGCAAGCGCGCTTGCGGATGCTCTATCTGCTGGCAGGGCGACGCGACGACGCCATGCGTCCGCTGCCCGCCGCGCCGAAGTCAACTCAGGAATACTGGACCTCGCAGGTTTACGGTCTGGCCACCTGGATGGACGCCGACAAAACGCCCGACCCCGCTCGCCGCGCGGCGGAAGCCAAGCGGATTCTCACGGAGGCGGTCAACCAGCTTGGAAACACGGCGCTGTTGACCGTCCGAAACCTGACCTTCTGCTCGTCGGTGCAGTACTACGGATCGTTCGAAGCAGTGAAGTCGCCCGAATTCACGACCGGCCAAAAAGTGCTGCTCTACGCGGAAGTGGAGAACTTCCGTACCGAGCCGTCGCCCAAGGGGTTTCACACGGCGGTCAAATTCAACTGGCAGATCTTCGACGCCCGCGGCAACCGCGTGGGCGAGAACGTCGCCGCCACGAGCGAGGAAACCAGCCTCACGCCGAAGCACGAGTTCTTCATCACCAAGTGGTTCTTTCTGCCGGCTTCGATGCCATCCGGCAAGTACACGTTGCAGTTCACCGTGGAAGACGTACTTGGAAAGAAGGTGGGGCAGTCGTCGATCGAAATGACGATCAAGCCGTAACGCGACCCAACTCAATCCGATTGCGGACTAGGCATGTCGATCCGTACCGCATGAATCATTTCGCCACTGCGCCAAGTTGCTCAAGTCGCGTTAGCCATTGGCCAAAATGCGTACACTTCGCCCGCAGAACGTCGATACCGATGCGAGCCGCCCATTGCCGCTATGATGTCGACAGGCATGACCGCGCTCAGTATTTGAATGACCGGCCCCAACCGAGGATCGGTTTCTCAAAGAACCTGTAGGAGAGAACGGCCATGAGTATGGTGGCGCCAAACGCCGCGACGAGGAGTAGCCAGTCGCCCACTGTCGCAACCCGCGGCGCGCCTTGCCTGACAACAGCAAAAACTACTCCGAGCACTGCCATGTGCATGAGATAGACAAAGTAGGAGATTCCCCCGAGAAACACAAGTGCGCGATTCCGAAAGATTGCTGTGAGGGGCTTATAGTCGAGTTTGATGAGCAAAATGGTTACGGCAAAAAGCATCGCCAACCAGCAGTGAGAGAAGACCGTTTCCTGATGTTGCCATTCAACAGTCATAGCGACATAGCCTGCGCAGAGAAGGGCAAATAAGGCTAGCAGTTGGCTGCGATAGCGTTCGCATAGGGCAAGGAACGCCTCATTCCACACGAGCAACGCGAGAAGTACGCCGCTCACCAACGAGTCCGACCGCCATAAGATCAATTGGAACTGGCTAGGCGCTACAGTTCGAAGAAGCGGGGCAATGATTATCAGCGAGAATAGCACGAGTGGCAGCCAGCGCTTGCTTACGTAGCGAATAAGCAACGGGATCAGCAGATAGAATTGCTCTTCGTTTGCCAGCGTCCACGTCACAGCAAGGCAGCGAGATTGGGTTCCTGCTGTCGGCACGAAGTTGTTCGTATAGGTCACGTAAGGCCACCACGGCCGCGCGTCGGGGAAAAGCCAGGCGAACCGATCCTCATGTCCAAATCTATAGTACATCAGCGCAAACAATGCGAGGGCCGCGTAGTACAAGGGAAAGATCCTGCAAGCGCGTCGGACGTAGAAGGTTCGAAAGTAGTTCTGAGACTGCGTATTCTCGAGCAGTATTCTACCGATGAGAAAACCGGAGAGAACGAAGAAGAGGTCCACGCCGCTCCAGTTCAGGGCAAGACATTTCTTGAGATAGTAAGAAGCACTATGAGGAACGCCATTCCAACGTCCAACATAGTGAAGCTCCACGATCATTAGTACGGCCAGCCCACGGACACCGTCGAGCTCCACAATTCGCACGGCGGATCGGCGCGCGAAGGTGGCCGCACTGCTGGCATGCCCGATAACCGCTTCGCGACGTACGTTACTGTCTGTTAGAACGTCGGTCACTATGTTCTGCACCGCACGACCCGTTACGAAATCTCGAGCCGGCATTATATCGGTCAACCCGCGTCCAGCGAAAGCCCGATTGTAGGATCGCCACACAACCCTACCGCGCCCGCGGGTGCGCCTTCTCGTAGACCTCGCGCAAGGCCGCCGTGCTGACGTGCGTGTAGATCTGCGTGGTCACGAGGCTCTTGTGCCCAAGTAGCTCCTGCACGCTGCGGATGTCGGCGCCGCGGTCCAATAGATGCGTGGCGAAACTGTGCCGCAAGGAGTGCGGCGAAGTGCGGTTGTCCAGCCCGGCAAGCTGCAAGTGCTTTTCCAACATCCGCGCCACGCTCCGCGTCGTCAGCCGCCGGCCGAACTTGTTAAGAAACACCGGCGTTGCGGGACCGGCCGGCTGGCGAGCATCGGGCCGCGCGTTGGCAAGCCACTTTTCCATCGCAGCGGCGGCGTAGGAACCGATCGGCGCGAGCCGTTCCTTGCGACCTTTGCCGCGGACCCGCAGGACGCTGTCTGCCAGATCGAGATCGCCGCGGTTCAGCCCCACCGCCTCGCTCACGCGCAGCCCGGCGGAGTACATCGTCTCCAGGATCGCGCGGTCGCGGAGGCCCATCGATGAATTGGCCGGAGGCGCGCCGAACAGCCGTCCGATGTCTTCGGCCGAAAGAAAATGCGGCAGCGAGCGGCCCTTCCGCGGGTTCCGCAGCGGCTTGGCCGGGTTGCTCTTCGTCCAGCCCTCGCGCTGCCCGAACTTGAAGAAGCTCCGCAGCGACGCCAGCCGCCGCGCGATCGAGCTCTTGGCGTAACCCGCCTCGTGCAGCGCCGCCACATAGCCGCGGAGATCCAGCACGGTGACGTTCTCCGGCTTCGGGCAGCTTCCGCCCGCCGCCTCGGTGAGATAGTCGGTCAGCGCCGTCAGGTCCTCGCGATAGCTCTTGATCGTGTAGGCCGAGGCGTTCCGCTCCACCGTAAGATACTGCAGGAAGCGGGCGATGGCGGTTTGCATGGGAAAGACCTTAGTGCTTAGATCTTAGTTCTGGCCTCTAAGACCCAAGCTCTAAGAGCTAAGCTCTATTCCTCCAGATCGCTGTGCTGCGGCAGCTCGAATCGAGACTCCGCGCCATAGCGCCGGCTCTCCTGGCGAATCTTCTGGCTGAGCACCGCCGCGTCGTACCAGGTGAAACTCAGATCGGGGTTGGAAGCGTAGCGTCCCAAAGTCCGCAGGGTCTCCGCGCGATTGGCGTCGTCGTACAAGAAGACGTAGCGCTCATCGCCTTTGACCAACGCCAGCACGTTAATGTCCTGATTCATTGCCGCTCCAATCCTCCCCTGCGATTCCGTCGCCGCTGACGGCACAGCTTTCCATGCTGCGCGAGCACCACTCGCGCTTGCTTTTTCTCTTATCGGACGGTCGACCAGCGCCACACTACTCGCGTTTCGCCCGCTCCTCCGCGCGCTCCCAGCATCTCCCAAATGTGCAGCCGGCAGCAGAAACGAATGAAGTCGTCGCTTCTGCGCAAGTAGTTTTGCCAGCCGCCCAGCCGGGCGTCGTCGCGAGAATAGTAATAGTCTTCCAGCGCCGTGGTGAACTCGACGTCGTTGCCGCGATAACTCTTGGTGTGCCGCATCACCGGCTCGTCGCAAGGGATGCCGTGCGGCGGCCCGGCCGTCGGCCCGCGCGGAATGAAGCCGTGCGGATCGGGCCAATTCGGCGGAAACTGGGCGACTGTCCCGGTTTTCGCGGGGTTCTCGCGCAGCGGGTCGGCGAAAACGGGGCTGTCCCCTTTGACACCGGGCGACACTGTCGGCGATGACGGATTTGCCGATAGTGCCGGCTGTTCCTCGTGCGCCACGCTGCGGACATGCTGCTTCGTCGAGCCGCCGGTGTCTTGCGGCAAAGGCGCCGTACCGGGTGGCGAAGGCGCTATGCCAGGCTCCGAAGGCTGGCCGCCGTTGGACGGACCGCTGGGCGGATTAATCGGCATTTTCTGATAATCGGGAGTTTGCGTTTTAAGCTGTTCTTTCGCCAAGGCGAGTTCCGCCTCGAAGGAGAGCCGGCCCGGTATGTCCTTCTCGCCCGACGTGCCCCAAGGCAAGCCGTAGCCGGGCGGGATGGAATGGAAATTCGGGTTGGCCGCGAACCAGGCGACCATGAGCGTCAGCCGCGGCGGGTAATAGGGCGAGTACTCCGTAACCGTGCCGACCACGACCGCGTCGATATCGAGGATTTGCGCCAAGCGGCGAACGTCCTCTTCCCTTGTGAAATCAATTCGATACGCCTGGGCCGCCGCATCGACCACGGCAACGGAAATCACATCGTAGCCTGGAACTTCCGCCAACTCCGCCGCGTAGGCCTCGGCCACTTTTCGGCCGTTTAGCTTCGGCTCGCAGCTTTGATTAAAGAAAGTAGCAACGCCGATCCTGGAAAGCTGCGGAAACGGATTGTGCAACGTCGGCTGATGCACGCGTTCGGGGAACGCGGCACAGCCGGTCGCGAGCACGCAACCCAACAGTGCGACGAGTCGTAACATGCTAATTTACAAGGACTTACAACTGCAAAAAGCACTTTGCCATCTTTTTTGCAACGGGCGCAACCCCACGGCAGACCAAGACTGGCAATCGTCAATGTCTGCTTTATCGGCAAAGTCAGCATTTTTTCTCCAATTTGAATCCCCTCCTTTGCTAGAGCCGCCGCGCGTCTCGCAAAGTCATCTCCCGGTTGATGGCGAAATCGCATAAAATAAGGAACTGCAAACCACCAGCCCCAAAGGCATCTTAGATGGCCCCGGCCCCCCGCAACCCTACCCGCTCAGTGCGAATCGGCTCGCTGACCGTCGGCGCCGGCCATCCGATCGCCGTGCAGAGCATGTGCGCGACGAAGACCGCCGACGTGCAGACGACCGTCGCTCAAATCGAGCACCTGGTTGAAGCCGGCGCCGACATCATCCGCGTGGCGGTCGATACGAAGACCGACGCGGCGGCGTTGGCCGAAATCCGCAAGCGGACTCGTGCCAATCTCTCCTGCGACTTGCAGGAGAACTACCGCCTGGCCGCCCAGATCGCGCCGAGCGTCGACAAGATTCGCTACAACCCCGGCCATCTTTACCATCTCGAGCGGAGCAAGCCCTGGCAGGACAAGGTGAAGTTCCTCGTCGATACGGCCGGCGAGCACGACTGCGCGATGCGCGTGGGCGTGAACTGCGGCTCGCTCGATCCGGCCAAGCAGCAGAAATATCCCAAGGAAGACCGCGTCAGTCCTATGATCGACAGCGCCCTGGAGCACTGCGAGCTATTGGACAAACTCGGCTTCACGCGCTACGTCGTCTCGCTGAAGAACTCCGACCCGGCGGCCGTGGTGGAGGCCAATCGCCAGTTCGCCGCCCAGCGGCCCGACGTGCCTCTGCACCTGGGCGTGACCGAGGCGGGCATGCCGCCCGAAGGCGTGCTGAAGACGCAGCGGGCCTTCGAGCAGCTCATCGCGGCGGGCATCGGCGATACGATCCGCGTCTCGCTCACTGTGCCGGCCTTCGACAAGCAACAGGAAATCGCCGCCGGGCGAAAAATCCTCAACGACATCGCCGCCGGCCGCTTCGTCGGCATGGAGTCGGCGGACGCTGCCGGGCTGAACATCATCTCCTGTCCGAGTTGCTCCCGCGTGGAGAACTCGGCCTTCGTCGACCTGGCCGTCAAGGTCCGCGCGGAAACCCGCTACGCCGCCCAACACCAGATTTCCATCGCCGTGATGGGCTGCCGCGTGAACGGACCCGGCGAGACCGACATGACCGACCTCGGCCTCTGGTGCGGACCCAAGCACGTGAACCTCAAACGCGGCGAAGCGACGCTCGGCTCCTTCACCTACGACGAAATCCTGCCGCGGCTGAAGCAGGAGTTGGACGCGCTGATCGCGGCGAAGAGTGCGTGAAGCGCGCTTCTCTTGACATGCTTCTCGCCAGACGCCATATTCGACCGCATATCGGTAAGGCCGCGCTCGCGGCAATTGGGCCAAAGAGCGAGTCTTGCCCTGGCCTCGGAGGGAAATCCAATGATCGACCCGACAAAAAAGGTGTTCTCGCTGGCGGAGGAATTCAAGAACTTCGCCCTCAAAGGCAATGTGATCGACATGGCCGTGGGCATCATCATCGGCGCGGCGTTCAGCGGCATCGTCAAGTCGCTGGTGGATAACGTGATCATGCCGCTGATCAGCCTGATCCCGTTCACGTCCTACGATTACAAGCAATGGATCTACCAGCACGGCGACAAGAAGGTGCTTTACGGCCAGTTTATCGGCGACGCGGTGAATTTCGTCATTATTGCCCTGGTGCTATTCATCTTCGTGGTGAAACTCCTGGGCTTCATCATGCGGTCGAAGCAGGAAGCCCCGCCGCCTCCCCCGACGAAGGACCAGGAGCTGTTGACGGAAATCCGGGACTTGCTGAAAGCCGAGCAAGCGAAGTAAGGGCTTGCGACAGAAAAGTTCAGGCCAAGTACACAGGTACCGAGCGCGCAGCACTCTACGAATTCGGATCCTTGGCAGTGTCGCCGGCTCACTTTCCCGCGGCACTCGCTCGCCAAACGCTTGCCGAAAGGTCCACGGCGGGGTACGTTAATAATCTTACCGAATTTCGCTTTACTCAAACCGTCTTTCTTGGCCAGTCCATTTCGCGTCAGAGTGGACGCGACGACCTTCAACGATGCAGTGTGATAAACATTTCAAAGCTTCCGCGCTTTGTGCGTTGACGCCGACCAAAATAACCAGTACCATAAGACTTTTATCCCGCCGAAGCCCGCGTCCGTCCGATGGATCCCAAACCGCTGTACTCTTTTCCCAAGTGGGCAAACAAGTTTGCTTTGGGTTCGCTGATCCTGCTCGCGACCGGGCCTGTCTATGCGGTGCTGCTTCTGTGGTACGGCGCGAATCCCTACACGCTCAACGTCGGTTACGCTCCGGTGCAGCCCGTGCCGTATAGCCACGCCTTGCACGTCGGCAAGCTGGGCTTGGATTGCCGCTACTGCCATTACACGGTGGAGAAAGCGGCATGGTCCGCGCTGCCGTCTACCGAGACATGCATGAACTGCCACACGAACATTCTGCCAAAGTCCGAGAAGCTCGCCCCGGTCCGTGAGAGTTTCAAGACCGGCCTGCCCGTGCCCTGGATCAAGGTCCACGACCTGCCGGAATACGCTTACTTCAACCACAGCGCCCACGTGAATGCCGGAGTGGGGTGCATTGAGTGCCACGGCCGCATCGACCAGATGGAGCGGGTGCAAACGGTGCAGCCGCTGAACATGGGCTGGTGCCTGGAATGCCATCGCGATCCGGGGCCGCATTTGCGTCCCAAGGACCTAGTGACGAACATGCTCTGGACGCCGCCCGCTGACGGCGATTCCTACGGACAGAATCTTAAAGACCAGTACCACGTCAACCCGAGCACCGACTGCGTGACATGCCACCGTTAACGCCGGAAACGCCGAAGAACGAGCTTCCCATCCTCCCCTCTCCCTCCGGGAGAGGGCGGGGCACCTGCGCAGCGGGTCGGGGTGAGGGCGCGCTGCGCGCTGACAACCATAGCCAACTTCCCCTCACCCCAGCCCTCTCCCGGAGGGAGAGGGGGACTTTGCCGCAATACTGGCGAAGCCTGGAGCAACTGGCGGACACGCCGGAGTTCCGCGCGGGGCTGGAGCGGCAGCCGGCAATCGGCGCGCCTGTCGTTAATGGCCCAGAGGCCCTGCACGCTTCTCGGCGGCGGTTCTTGCAAACGATGGGCGCCTCGCTCGGCCTAGCAGGATTGACCGCGACGGGCTGCATCCGCCTGCCGGAAGAAAAGCTGGCGCCGTACGCCCATCGCCCCGAGAACCGCGTGCCCGGCACGCCCGTCAGTTACGCGACGGCATTTGAGCTGGGCGGCGTCGCCCAAGGGCTTTTGGTGACAAGCAACGACGGCCGGCCGACCAAGATTGAGGGCAATCCGAGCCATCCACTCAACGCCGGCGCGGCGGACTTCACCGCGCAAGCGAGCGTGCTGGAGCTTTACGATCCGGATCGGAGTTACGGCGTAACCAAGCGGACTCCCGACGCTCAGGCTGGAAAGCAGGAAGCAGAAAACTCCATGTGGGACGAGTTCCGCAAGGAGTTCTGAAACAGATTTCGGCGGACGGCACCGGGTTCTGCATCCTCAGCGAGGCCAGCGGTTCGCCGAGTCTCGCCGCGATGCGGGAGAAACTGCTGAAGAAGTATCCCAAGGCCGAGTGGTTCGAGTACGAGCCGTACAGCGACGACAACATCCGCGAGGGCACGCGTGCGGCGCTCGGTAATGACGTACTGCCGGTGGTCGACCTGAAAGATGCCAAGGTAATTGTAAGCCTTGACGCCGACCTTTTCGGCGACGGCTCGCCGCTGGCGATCAAGCACGCCCGCGATTTCGCCGCGGGGCGCAGGTTGCACGATCCGAAGACGCAGAAGGAAATGAACCGGCTGTACGTGATCGAGTCGCTGCACACGATCACCGGTTCCTGCGCCGATCATCGCATTGCGCATCGGGCGAGCGAAATTGGAGCCGTTGCCGTGATGCTGGCGGCCGCCCTTGACGTATCGGGCGCCGAGTCGCCAAAAAACGCGGTCTTGCCGTTTCTGTCCGCTATAGCGACCGACTTGAGGGACAACGCGGGACGGTCCGTCGTAGTTGCCGGATCGCGGCAACCCGCCGCGGTTCACGTGCTGGTTGCGGCGATCAACCAAAAGCTCGGCAACATCAACAAGACGGTTGTTTACCATCCCGACCCGCAGCCCAACCGGCCCTCGCATACGGAAGCCCTCGCGTCGCTCGTTAAGAAGGTGACGTCCGGCGCCGTCGATGCACTGCTGATCCTCGGCGGCAACCCGGCGTTCAATGCTCCGGCCGATCTTGGCTTTGCCGACGCGCTGAAGAAGGTCAAAACCAGCGCGCATCTGGCGCTGCACGACGACGAGACCTCGCGGCTTTGCACGTGGCACGTATCGCGTTCGCACTACCTGGAATCGTGGGGCGACGCCCGCACGTTCGACGGCACCGTGAGCATCGTGCAGCCGCTGATCGAGCCGTTGTTCGACGGCCGCAGCGCAATTGAACTGTTGTCAATGCTCGTTGATAAAGAGCCGCAAAGCGGTTATGACCTCGTCCGCGCGACGGTCAAAACACTCGTCAAAGGCCCGTTTACGGAATTCCGCTGGAAGAAGCTGCTGGCGGAAGGCGTGATCGAGGGCGCGGCCGACGGTCATGAAGTTGCGCCGAAGGCACGACACTTCTTGCGGGCGCCGATGCCGTGCCGCACGACAAATCGGCGCAGCCGCGAAAGCCGGTGAAAATCGAGAAGCCGTCCGGCAGTGCCACGAGCGCGCCGGCCAAGGACGAATACGAACTCGTCTTCTATCGCGACAAGATTCACGACGGCCGCTTCGCCAACAACGGCTGGCTGCAGGAACTGCCCGACCCGATGACCCGGCTCACCTGGGACAACGCGGCGGTGATGAGCCCGAAGACGGCCGAGAAGATGGGCGTGGAACGGGACGAATTGATCGAGCTTTCCGCCGGCGACGCCAAGATGCACGCCCCGGTCTTCTTTATGCCCGGCATGGCCGAAGGCGTGATCGGCATCGCGCTGGGCTATGGCCGCCTGGCGGCGGGTCACCTCGGCAACGAAGTGGGCCACGACGCCTACAAGCTGCGGACCACCACCGATTCCGGCTGGCGAACCGTCAAGGCACGGTCGCTGGGCATGAAGTACCCCCTGGCCACGGTCCAGGACCACCACATCATCGATCCCGTCGGCAAGGAGGCGGTAAAGGTGCGGGTGCCGGAACTGGTCCGCGAAAGGCCGTTTGCAGAAGCTTACGCGGGCAAGAGGGAAACGGTCGCGATGTCGGTCTTCGACTCGCACAAGTTCGACGGCACCTCGGCCGCCGCCGGCAACGAGGGCAAATCGCCCAAGACCGACCGCGATCTGCACAAGTGGGGCATGGCGATCGACCTCAGCGCCTGCACGGGCTGTGGCGCCTGCGTGACGGCCTGCCAGGCGGAGAACAACATCCCCATCGTCGGCAAGGAGCAGGTGCTGCACGGCCGCGAGATGCACTGGATTCGCATCGATCGCTATTTCCGCGGCGAGCCGGAGGAGGCCCGAGCGGTCCATCAGCCGGTGACGTGCATGCAGTGCGAGAACGCTCCTTGCGAATCGGTCTGCCCGGTGGCCGCCACGACGCACAGCGCCGAGGGCCTCAACATGATGACCTACAACCGCTGCATCGGCACGCGCTACTGCTCCAACAATTGCCCTTACAAGGTGCGGCGGTTCAACTTCTTCAACTACAACATCGGCAAGGTGGGCAACGAATACGAGCCCGCGCTGCTCCGCCATCCGATCACCGAGCTGGCCAAGATGCAGAAGAACCCCGACGTTACGGTGCGGGGCCGCGGCGTGATGGAGAAGTGTACCTATTGCATCCAACGGATCGAGCAGGCGCGGATCGCCGCCAAGCGCGAGGGCGACCGCCCCCTGAAGGACGGCGACATCAAGACGGCCTGCCAGCAGACCTGCCCTGCCCAGGCGATCGTCTTCGGCGACCTCAACGACGAGAACAGCCGCGTCTCGAAGCTCCAGAAGCTCTCGCGGACCTACGGCATGTTGGACGAAGAATTGAATACGAAGCCGAGGACGCAGTACATTGCGCGATTGAAAAACAGCGTAGAGAACGCGGCGACGTTGGATTAACGGAGAGTTTTCAGTGTTCAGTTTTCAGTGTTCAGCGGATGCGACTTGGACCGTCCGTTGAAAACTGAAAACTGAAAACTGAAAACTGAAAACTAATGCTAGAAACCGACAACACCCTCGAAGATCCGCGGCATCGCGCTCCCCTGGTAACGGGCGAGGCGGCCCGGAGTCTGCACGCCGTCACCGAGACGGTGGCCGGCGTCGCCGAGGCCGCGCATCCGCCTTGGCAGTGGTACGTCGCCTTCGCCATTTCGGTGACGTTCGTGGGCATCTTGGGGTTGATGATCCTTTACCTGTTTTTCACCGGCGTCGGCGTCTGGAACCTCAACCGCCCGGTGTGCTGGGCGTTCGACATCACGAACTTCGTCTTTTGGGTTGGCATCGGGCACGCCGGCACGCTGATTTCCGCGATTTTGTTCCTCTTCCGGCAGAAATGGCGGACGGGCATCAACCGCTTCGCCGAAGCCATGACGATCTTCGCCGTGGTCTGCGCGGGCCTGTTCCCCGGCATCCACGTCGGCCGCGTATGGTACATCTATTGGGTCTTCCCCTACCCAAACCAGATGGCCGTCTGGCCCAACTTCCTCAGCCCGCTGCTGTGGGACGTGTTCGCGGTGAGCACCTACATGACGGTCTCGCTGTTGTTCTGGTACCTGGGCATGGTGCCCGACCTGGCCACGCTCCGCGACCGGGCGAAATCGAAGCTGGCCTTTTATCTCTACGGCATTTTCAGCCTCGGCTGGCGGGGGAGCAACCGCCACTGGCACGTTTACGAAAAGGCCTATTTGATCCTGGCCGCCCTGGCGACGCCGCTGGTGCTCTCGGTGCATAGCGTGGTAAGCTTCGACTTCGCCGTATCGCAATTGCCCGGCTGGCACACGACGATCTTCCCGCCGTACTTCGTTGCCGGGGCCATTTTCAGCGGCTTCGCCATGGTGGTCACGCTGGCCGTGCCCGCGCGGGAGTGGTTCGGACTGAAGAACCTCATCACCATGCGGCACATCGACAACATGGCCAAGGTCATCCTCCTGACTTCGTGCCTCGTCGGCTATGCGTATTCGATGGAATGGTTCATCGCCTGGTACAGCGGCGACAGTTGGGAGCAGTTCCACTTCAAGAACAGGCTGCTGGGACCAATGTGGTGGGCCGGCTGGACTATGGTCATCTGCAACACCGTCATCCCGCACGTGCTCTGGTTCAAGCGCGTCCGCACCAACGTTTGGGCGCTGTTTGTCGTGAGCATCTTCGTCAACATCGGCATGTGGTTCGAGCGGTTCGTGATCATCGTCATCGGTCTGCACCGCGACTTCCTGCCGTCGAGCTGGGGGTCCTACTATCCGAGTTGGGTCGAAGTGCTCACGCTGACAGGCAGCTTCGGGCTGTTCTTGATGTTGTTTTTGTTGTTCTGCCGCTACTTGCCGATGGTGGCCATGTCCGAGGTCAAGGGCGTGCTGCCCCAGGCGCATCCGGCCGATGACATCGGGCCGCGCGTGGACGAGGGCGAGGCAGAACTGGAAATGGCGGGGAGTTAATTTTTGGAGTGCGGCGGCTTGCTGCCGCTTTTCATAAAAGATGGATTTGGGATAGGACTAAGCCGTATTGAAAAAGCGAAAGCAAGCTTTCGCACTCCAAAGAAAAGTACCAATGGAATACACAACCAAGCCGCCGCCCGCTCAAGAACCCAAGCTTTGGGGCCTGCTGGCGGAATATTCGGACCCCGAAAGCCTGAAGGCCGCGGCCGTGCGGGTCCGCGACGCCGGCTTCCGCCGCTGGGACTGCTGCACGCCTTTTCCTGTACACGGGCTGGACCAGGCGATGGGCGTCCGGCCCACCATCCTGCCGTGGCTGGTGCTTGGCGGCGGGCTGACCGGCGCGACGATCGCGCTGCTCTTGCAATGGTATTGCAACACGCCCATCCTGGCCAGCGCGGCGTCCGGACTGCTTTCCAGTTATCCGTTGGTCTTCAGCGGCAAGCCGTACTGGAGCTTGCCGGCGAACATCCCGATCATATTCGAGCTTACGGTGCTGCTATCGGCGTTGACGGCATTCGCGAGCGTTTGGGGGTTGTCGCTGCTGCCGCGGCTGTACTTCCCGGCCTTCCAGTCGGCCCGCTTTCGCCGCGTGACCGACGACCGCTTTTTCATCATCGTTGAGGCCGCCGACAACCGCTTCGTCTTGGAGCAGACGCGGCAGCTTTTGGCGACCACCGACCCGGCGGCCTTGGAAGAGGTTATGGACTAAAGAACATGAAGTTTATTCCATGGTACGTCCTCGTCGCTCTGCTTGCGGGCCTGGTCCCGTTCGGGCTGATTGCGCTGGCCCGCTCGCAGCCCTCGCCGCTGCCGCCGGTGCATCCGATCCAGGACATGTACAAGCAGTCGAAATTCCGCCCGCAACACGGCAACACGATGTTCGCCGACGGCCGGGCGATGCGGCCTCGAATTCCCGGCGCGACCGCCCGTGACGATCTGCGCTTCAACGCCGAGATGGTCTACGATCCGAACCATCCTTATGCGATGGACGTGCAGCTCTCCGGCGGAACAGACGCAGCGCAGCAGCCCCACGCAATTGACTTCCGTGAAGGCCCCGCCACCGGCGCCGACGCGGCCAAAGAGGAAGGGCAATACCTGGCCCTGACCGAGGGCATCGAGACTAGCGGCGGCAAGCCGGCATACGTCAAGGCGTTTCCCGTGAAGGTCACGATGGACCTGCTGCGGCGGGGCCGCGAGCGGTTCACGATCAACTGCTCCGTGTGCCACGGGCAGGCGGGCTACGGCGACGGCACCGTCGCCCTCCGCGCCGCGGAGATCAAGGATGCCCAGGGCGACGCCGCCGGCTGGGTCGCTCCCAAGAACTTCCACACCGACGACATGCGGGCCCAGCCCGTCGGCCAGATCTTCAACACCATTACCAACGGCGCGCGGACCATGCCGGCTTACGCCAAGCAGGTTTCCGTGTTGGACCGCTGGGCGATCGTGGCCTACGTCAGGGCGCTGCAGAAAAGCCAGCACGCCGATGCGGTGGACTTGCCGGAGGCGGAGAAAGAGAAGCCCAAATAGTGTCCAGTTTTCAGTGTTCAGCATTCCGCTGGCCACTGAAAACTGAACACTGAAAACTGAACACTACCGATGCAAACCCACGCCCACGCTACCCTCGACCCCAACGACGCCACGCTCCGGCTCGGATCGTCCGCCGGCGGCCTGATCGCGCCGGGCCTGATCGCGGCGGCCGCCGGGGGCGCCGTTGCCTGGCTCTGCGCCTCCAAAGTCGAGCACTCGCCCAACCTCTTTTATCACGCCTGGGTCGTGGCCTTCCTCTTCTACCTGACGATCACGCTGGGCTCGCTGTTTTTCGTGCTCGTGCATCACCTCGCCCGCAGCGGCTGGAGCGTAACGGTCCGCCGGCTCGCCGAGGCCTTGTCCGCCAACGTCCTCCTGCTCGCTCTGCTCTTCCTTCCAGTTTATATCAACCTGGGGAAGGTCTATGTCTGGGCTGACAGCGACGCGCCGGCCGCCGAGTCGGTCCAGAAGGAAGACAACAACGCCGCTGGCGAAGCCCACGAAAAGGCCACTAGTGAAGCCCGTGAAAAAACCGCGGCAGCCGAATACGATAGCCACGGCGCGGTAATCGGCCATCGCATGTGGCTGACGCGCCAGGCATTCGCCGGCCGCTGGGTCATCTATTTCGTGATCTGGGGCTTCTTGGCCTGGTACCTGCGCAGCCACTCGATCCTCCAGGATCGCACGGGCAACATCGCCTTGTCGCGAAGCATGGAGCGGCTCTCCGCGCCGGGCATGATCCTCTTCGCCCTAACGGTTACGGGGGTCGCCGTCGATCTGATCATGAGCCTCAATCCGCATTGGTACTCGACGATGATCGGCGTCTACTTGTTCGCGGGCACGGTGCTCAGCGGCTTCGCGACGATCGCGCTTTTGGGCATCGTCCTGCAATCCCGCGGGCTGCTCCGCGGGGCGATCACCGTCGAACACTACCACGACCTGGGCAAGCTCATTCTCGGCTTCGTCGTCTTTTGGGCCTACATCGCCTTTAGCCAGTACATGCTCATCTGGTACGCCAATATGCCGGAAGAGACGCAGTTTTACATTCCCCGGCAGATCGGCCCCTGGGTGGGCGTATCGCTGGCATTGATCGTCCTCCACTTCGTGGTGCCGTTCTTCGGACTGATGTCGCGGCACGCCAAGCGAAAGCTGCCGGTGCTGGCCTTCTGGCTGGTCTGGGTTTTAGCGGTCCAGGCGTTCGACATGTTCTGGCTCGTGATGCCCAATACCTACGTTCGCGATCTGTTGCTGGACCGTTCCACGGGCGGAAATCTGCCGGAGACCTTCAAAACGCTGTTGCAGTCGCCGCAATCGGTCTATCAACTGTCGCCCGCGCACGCCGATTTCATGCAACAAGTGGCGGCCCCGCTCACGCCGGCGGCAATTGGCACGGTGGTGGGCCTGCTGGTGTTCATGGGCGGATTGTACGTGGCCAGCACCGCCTTCTTCCTGGGCGGAGCGCGGCTGGCCCCGGTGAAAGACCCGCGGTTGGACGAAGCGCTTAGTTTTCATAATTCCTGATTTTACCTTGCAGACACATGAGCACACCTGGCACGAATCATGACGAACTTTCGCACGTCGAGCCGGACGACATCGGCGTCGGCATGTTGGTCGTGGTGGCGGCGCTGTGCGCAGTCGCCCTGCTGCTGAGCGTGGTTTTGTTGCAAGCTTGGTTTTATAATTGGCAAGATGCCGTGCGAACCGAGCGTAGCGGCCCCGCGGACGCACAGTCCACGCCCGCCGACATCGCAGCCGACCAGTTGAAGAGGCTCGACGGCTACGGCTGGGCCGACAAGGAGCGTCGCGTCCGCACCATCCCGATTTCACGGGCCATGGCGTTGATCGTGCAAGAGTACGGGGCGAAGACGGGGGAGAAAGAGAGTAACACGAAATGAGGACGAAACCGAATGACAGCGCAAGAAAGGGAGAAGGGGAGAAAGGGAGTAGGGGAGATTTTGCGCTACGGCTCCCCTCTCCGCTTCTCCCCTTCACCCTTTCACCCTTTCTCCCTTTCTTTTTCGCACTGGTCCTTTGCCCCCTGCTGTCGGTCGCGTCCGCTCGTGCCGACGACCTCACGCCTGGCGAAAATGCCGGGGCGACGATCGTGCTCAAGCCCAACGCCCAGGTGCCGTTGGACTTGCAGTTCCGCGACGAGGCGAACAAGCCGGTCAAGCTCCGCGATTTTTTCCAGGGTGACCGACCCGTCGTGCTCTCGATGGTCTACTTCGGCTGCAAGGCCCTTTGCGGTCCCGCGCTCAACGGTCTTACCGACGCGCTCCGCGGTGTCGGCCTTGAGCCGGGCAGGCAGTTCGACGTAATCACCGTCAGCTTTGACCCCAAGGAGGGAGCGGAGTTGGCCGCCGCGAAAAAGGCGAACTATATCAAATCGCTGGGCAAGCCGGAGGCCGCCGCCGCATGGCACTTCCTCACCAGCAGCGATCCGGCCGCCGCCCGGCTCCTGGGCGACGCCATCGGCTTCGGCTATCGCCTGAATTCCAACGGACAATACCTCCACCAGGCGGGCATTTACATCTGCACGCCCGAAGGCCGCGTGTCGCGGGTCCAGCAGGGCGTCACATTCGACGCGGATGAACTTCATGATTCGCTGGTCTACGCCTCGCAAGGAAAAATCAGCACCGGCTTGTTCGGCGCCGCCCTGGCGTGCGGGCTGTACGGCTTTGACGCCGCCACCGGCAAGTACACGCTCGCCGCGGTGGCCATCATGCGTGTCACGGCCATTGCGACCGTGCTGCTGGTGGCCGGTGGAATCGCGTGGATGGTATTCCACGAAAATCGAAAACAACAAGCCGAAGCCGCGACGACGGTGGCTGGCGCAGGACCGTAGGACAATCCAGATCTGAGATTTCAGATTCCAAATTTGCAATTTTCATTTTTCATTTTGCAATATACAATTCGCCTCCCCAATGTTTGACCCCCTCCTGGCTCAACGCAGCTTCTGGCTGGAAACGCCGGCGTCGACGACGGCCGCCAGCCACGACTTGGCGTTTTACGCCTTGCTTTACACGATGGCCTTCTTCTTCTTCCTGGTCGTCGGGGTCATGCTGGCGTTCATCGTCATCTATCGCCGCCGCAAGGGCCAGCAGCCCGAGGAAGGCCCTACGCACAATACCGCGTTGGAAATCTTTTGGACGATTGTGCCGCTGATCGTGGTGATCGGGTTTTTCGTGGTCGGACTGCGCGGCTTCGTCGATCTCGATACGCCGCCGGCCGGCGCCGACGTGGTCGACGTCGAAGCCAGCCAGTGGCAATTCAACTTCAAGTACCCCAACGGCGCGGAGTCCGGTGACCTGTATCTGCGGCTGAATCGTCCCGTGCTGCTGCGGCTTACGTCCAAGGACGTCTCCCACGCCCTGTACATCCCCGCCTTTCGCGGGCAGCGAAACGCCGTGCCCGGCCGCACGACCTTTCTCTGGTTCCAGCCCACCGAATTGACGGCCGGCAAGGACCCCGAAACGGGCGAGGACGCCTACTTCCACGCCTTCTGCACGCAATACTGCGGCAATGGCCACTCCGAAATGCATGCCAAGGTCTACGTGCTGGAACAGGCGGAGTACGACAAGCGGCTCGCCGCGGCCGCCAACATCTTTGTGGAGCACACAGCCAGCGGCGACACGCCGCTGCCCTACGTAAAAGTCGGCGAGAAGCTCTACGCCGGCAACTGCGCCCAATGCCACACGGTCAACGGCAGCCTCGGCCAGGGACCGACCTGGAAGGGGCTTTACAAATCGAACGTCGAGTTTGCCAGCTCCAACGTGCCCGGCTTCACGCTCTCTGAAAACGACAGTGACGAGAAATGGGACGCCTATCTCGTCGAATCAATCCTCCATCCGGAGGCCAAGATCGTGAAGGGTTTCCAGAACATCATGCCGTCGCAGGAGAGCAGTTTCAGCGATGCGACCGGCGGCCCGCCGCCCAAGCTCTCGGACATCGTAGCGCGTATCGAAGCCGGCAAGGAAACGTCGTACAAGGAAAAGAAGCTGGCGGCCATCACCGAGTACATCAAGAGCGTCGGCAATCCCAGTCGCTACAAGCCGATGAAGACGCCCCCGGCCGGTCCCGCCGCCGCATCCAAGCCTGAATCGCCTGCGAGCGGCTCCAAGCCTGAAGCGCCAGCGAAGGAATCGAAGCCTGAAGCGTCAGCGAAGGACCGCCTCTCCCCGCGGCCCGCCGACGAGCCGAAAGAAAACTCCAAAACTCCGACGCCCTGAAGACGCCGAAGGAGAAATCCATGATCGCCAAAAACCCCGTCCCCGACAACTACCTCACCCACAGCCGCGGCATCGCCAGTTGGCTGTTCACGCTGGACCACAAACGGATCGGCGTGATGTACCTCGGCTCGATCCTCACGGCCTTGTTTCTGGCCGGCGTGTTCGCCATGATCATCCGCCTGCAGTTGCTCATCCCCACGGGACTGCTCTTCCACAAGACCGCCACGGAGACGACGCAGAAGGTCTACGAGCTCTACAACCAGACATTCACGCTGCACGGGGCGATCATGGTCTTCATGGTGCTTATCCCGGGCATTCCCGCCGCGCTGGGCAACTTCGTGCTGCCGATCATGCTCGGCGCCAAGGACGTTGCCTTCCCCCGCCTGAACCTCGCAAGCTATTACTTCTACGTCGGCGGCGCCGTGTTCATGCTTTCCTCGCTCGCCCTGAACGGCGTCGATACCGGCTGGACCTTTTACACGCCCTACAGCATCCGGACGGCAACTTCCGTCATTGCCGTCGTCTTCGGCGTTTTCCTGCTGGGGTTCAGCTCGATCTTCACCGGGCTGAATTTCATGGTCACCATCCATAAGCTCCGCCCGACGGGCATGACCTGGTTTCGCATCCCGCTGTTCGCCTGGGGGATTTACTCCACGGCGCTATTCAGGTGCTCGCCACGCCCGTGCTGGCCATAACGCTCTTGCTGCTGATCGCGGAGCGGCTGTTCCATCCGGGCATTTTCGATCCGGCCTACGGCGGCGATCCCGTCTTGTTCCAGCACTTTTTCTGGTTCTACTCGCATCCGGCCGTGTACATCATGATCCTGCCGGGAATGGCCGTGATGAGCGAGATCATCGCCACCTTCTCCCGTCGCGAGATCTTCGGCTACCGCTTCGTCGCCATGAGCAGCATCGCCATCGCGCTCATCGGTTTTCTGGTCTGGGGACACCACATGTTCCCCAACGGCCAATCGGGACCGGCCAACGTGATCTTCAGCTTTCTGACGATGCTCGTCGCCATCCCCTCGGCAGTCAAGGTCTGGAACTGGCTGGCCACGCTCTACAAAGGCTCCATCTCGCTCGATACGCCCATGCTCTATGCCCTGGGGTTCTTCGTCTTGTTCGGCATCGGCGGGCTGACCGGCCTGCCGCTGGGCACGCTGGCCACGGACTTCAACGTTCACGACACCTACTTTGTCGTCGCCCACTTCCACTACGTCATGTTCGGCGGCACCCTCTGGATGTTCATCGCCGGCATCCACTACTGGTGGCCGAAGATGACCGGGCGGATGTACAACGAATCCCTCGGCCGGCTCTGCTGCCTGCTGGAGCTTTTGGCCTTCAACCTCACGTTCCTCCCGCAATTTATCATGGGCCTGCACGGCATGCCGCGGCGCTACGCGACCTACTATCCCGAGTTCCGCGTCTACCACGTCATGTCGTCGATCGGCGCGTTCATCCAGTTCACGTCGTTCTTCCTGATCGCGGCCTACCTACTGCACTCGCTGTTCCGCGGCAAGAAGGCCCCGGCCAATCCCTGGGGCGGCTCGACGCTGGAATGGTCCTGCCCCTCGCCGCCGCCGCACGACAACTTCCCCACTCCGCCCAGCGTCGGCAGCCCCTACGACCACCGCGGCCTCGTCTATGACGAAGCCACTGGCGGATACATCCGCAAGACGCAGGAGCTGGTGCCGGCATGAGGGAAACAAGGAGTCAGGAGTTAGGAGTTAGGAGACAGAATTGTGCATTTCCAATTTCAAATCTCGAATCTCAAATCCTCGCCCTGTCGCTTCACGAGTCCAATACCCGCAATTCTAATTCCTAACTCCTGACTCCTTCCCCCACCCATGTCCCAAACCGCTGAACTACCGCCGGTCCCACACGAGCACCAGCACCCCGCGCACCTTGCCCATCACTTCGAATCGCTCCAGCAGCAGTACGATTCGGGCAAGCTCGGCATCTGGCTCTTCCTCACGACCGAAGTGCTCATGTTCTCGGGCCTCTTTTGCGGCTATTCCGTCATGCGGGCGATGCACCCCGGCGCGTTCAGCTACGCCCACCTCTACCTTTCCGTGCCGTTGGGCACGCTGAACACGATCGTGCTCCTCCTCAGCAGCTTCACGATGGCCTGGGGCGTCCGCGCTGCGCAGTTGGGCCAGAAGAACCTGCTCATCGGCCTGCTCTCGATCACCTTCCTCTGCGCGTGCGTGTTCATGGGCGTGAAGTTCGTGGAGTACAAAAACAAGTTCGACGAACACCTGCTCCCCGGCCCTTGGTTCAATCCGGAGAGGCCGCCCGAAGGCGCCAACGTGCCCGATTGGCGAGAAACAAAGGAGCCGGGCGAGAAACAGCCCGCCGGGGCGCCCTCGGAAAACAAGGCCGCGGACGACGCAACCGCTGCGGCCAAACTAATTGTGGACAAGCCGGCTGAAAAGAAGCCCTCCGCCGCGGCCGCCGAAACCAAAGTTGCCGAAGCCGCGCTCGCGGAAACAAAAACTGCGCAAACCGGTCCCCAGCCCGCCGCCGCGCAAGCGCCGGCCTTGCAAACTTCGTCGGGCAGCGTGGGAGAAAGATCGGCGATCGGTCCCGCCGCCATCGGACCCACCGGCCTTTCAGACGCCTGGCTTCAGCGCGGCCGCCGCCGGCGCGAAGAATGGACCCTGCCGGAGCCGAACAACGTGCAGCTCTTCTTCGGCATCTACTTCCTCATGACCGGGCTGCACGGCATCCACGTGCTGGGCGGAATGATCGTCATCGGCTGGCTGATCTTCATGGCCAGCAAAGGCGCCTTCGGGCCCGATCGCTTCGCGCCCGTCGATTTCGTCGGCCTCTACTGGCACTTGGTCGACCTCGTGTGGATTTTCCTTTTCCCCTTGCTTTATCTGATTACCTGACGCACGCCCATGAACCCGACACACCCAGATTCCAGCCAAGGGGACGGTCACGCCTTTGCCGACAAGGTAATCGCGGCGGTCCCGTTGGTCTCCGCGCATCCCCCGGCGCAATCCGGCGGCGCCCACGCCGGCCTTGGCCACGTCGTTCCGGTGTGGCTCTTGGCCGCGGTTTTCGCCGCCTTGATCTGCCTCACCGGGCTGACCGTCGCCGCCGCCCAGATCGACCTCGGCAACCTGAACCTCTACATCGCCGTGGCCATCGCCGCCACCAAGGCCTCGCTGGTGGTGATGTTCTTCATGCACCTCTTCTGGGACCGGCCCTTCAACTCGATGTTCTTCTGCGGCTGCCTGCTGTTCGTCACGCTCTTCATCGGCATCACGCTCACCGACGCCAAGGCCAACGCGGTTGCCGAGTTCCACGGCCAAGGGCCCGGCATGAAGAACGTGCATACGCCGCTGGGGAGCCCGTAGCCGTGAGCGACCGCCGATACAAGCCCGAAGCGCCAGCGAGCGGATACGAGCCTGACGCGCTAGCGAGGACCCTGCCGTGAGCAACCGCCTTTCCTGGGAAAGCGGCGGCAACGAAGCCGACGCCACGCCGGCGCAATCCAGCATGGGCGACCTGGGCATGATGTTCTTCATCGCCGCCTTGTCGGTCTTCTTCTTGGCCGGCGTCGTGATCTACCTTTTGATGCGTCACATGCACCGGCCCTGGCCCCCAGCGGGCTTTCCCGCCTTGCCCAGGAGCCTTTGGTTCTCCACGCTGGACATCCTTTTCACCAGCATCACGGCGCAGGGGGCCGTCCTGGCCGTCCGCCGCGGCGATGCCCTGGGCCTGCGGCGGAACCTTTTGGCCACGCTGCTCTTGGCGGTGGGCTTCCTGGCCTTGCAGTCCTATGCCTGGTACGTCGTCTGGCGGCAGGTCTCCGCTATTGCCGGTCTCAGCGCCCCCTACACGACGATGTTTTACTTCGTCACCGGTCTGCACGCCGCGCACGTCGTTGGCGGTCTCGTGCCGCTTGCCGTCGTCACCTTCTTCGCCTACCGTGGCCGTTACGGCCGCCGCAATACCGCCGCCATCCGTCACACCGCGCTCTATTGGCATTTTCTCGACGTCGTCTGGTGCGTCATCTTCGCCGTCGTGTACCTGATGTAAGGGGACTGTCCCGATTTTTGTCCTAGCAAAAATGGGACTGTTCAGACCCCATCCGGCTCGCCCGGATGGTGAAATAGGTTGAATGGCTAGAAAAGTGAAATGAAGAAATCACGACCCCCGCGGGCTTGTCCCGCGGGTGAAGGAGATTGCGCGGCTACATGGCGAATATGCAAAAGCTGAACAATCTGATTCACCATCCAGACAAGCTGGATGGGGTCTGGTTCTTGTTGGTTTTCGTAGCTAGCTTTACAACCTCCTTCACCATCCACACGAGGTGGATGGGGTTGCGTGGCGACTTATGTAGAACAACAAGACCGCCAGGAGAGGGTAGGGTGAGGGTGTTTCGGGTGAGGGCATTCTGACTCCCAACTTCTGAACACTGAAAACTGAACCCTTGCAACTGCTGTTCATATCCTGTTCACGGCCTGTCGACGAAATGTCGCTTGCCGGGCGGTCATCAACACCCAATTCTTGGGATCCTTTTGCCCACCCACTTATCGACGCGCCGCTGACGCCCAACCGACACCCAACGGACGCCTTTTGCACTGTGCAAGCTGGTCGCCTAATCGCCTGCCAAATCAGCACTTAGGCTCCGCCCGCGGCGTTGTATCGACAGATTCCGCCTTGCTAATACTACTGCTGTTATATTTAAAGATATAGCAGTAGGATACTGCTATGGCTTGCAAGCAATCGTCAATCTGCTGTGGTTTGCAGGGAATCGTCGCTCGGATACACTGGAACGAGCGTCGAGAACCAGGCGGCGACCGCTGTGGTTTGCAGGGAATCGTCGCTCGGATACACTGGCAGCTTACACTTTGGTGACTTCTCCCGCGCTGTGGTTTGCAGGGAATCGTCGCTCGGATACACTAGTCGGCGCAGGAGAAGATCGCTGTCCGTTGCTGTGGTTTGCAGGGAATCGTCGCTCGGATACACTGGACGGCGCCGTAGCCCAAACACCGGAGCCGCTGTGGTTTGCAGGGAATCGTCGCTCGGATACACTTCAACACGAACCCGAGTCCCAGCGCCGGCGGCTGTGGTTTGCAGGGAATCGTCGCTCGGATACACTGAATCGCTTCTTCGTGCCAATCGCGTGGTTGCTGTGGTTTGCAGGGAATCGTCGCTCGGATACACTAAAGAGCTGTTGGACGGCCTGCGCTTCTGTGCTGTGGTTTGCAGGGAATCGTCGCTCGGATACACTCCGATGCGCCCAGGGCTCGACCGTGCTGCCGCTGTGGTTTGCAGGGAATCGTCGCTCGGATACACTCCCGACCGGCCACGTACCGGGCGGCATCCAGCTGTGGTTTGCAGGGAATCGTCGCTCGGATACACTCCCGACCGGCCACGTACCGGGCGGCATCCAGCTGTGGTTTGCAGGGAATCGTCGCTCGGATACACTGACGCAAGGCGTTTCTCAAAGGCAAGGGCCGCTGTGGTTTGCAGGGAATCGTCGCTCGGATACACTCGCGGCGGCGGGCGACGGCGCGGAGCTGAGCTGTGGTTTGCAGGGAATCGTCGCTCGGATACACTGCGTTTCGTTTGGCCCGTTTCATCCATGATGCTGTGGTTTGCAGGGAATCGTCGCTCGGATACACTAAGGCCTCGGCGCACATCGACGTCCACATCGCTGTGGTTTGCAGGGAATCGTCGCTCGGATACACTTGCGGCCCTTTCCGACTGGGCTGCTGGTCGCGCTGTGGTTTGCAGGGAATCGTCGCTCGGATACACTGCACCCGCGCCGAGTACTGCCCCCGCGTCGCTGTGGTTTGCAGGGAATCGTCGCTCGGATACACTCGATGGTAAACGCAAACCCGCCGCAACTCGCTGTGGTTTGCAGGGAATCGTCGCTCGGATACACTCCTACACGTTTATCGTGAGTAATCCTTCGGCGCTGTGGTTTGCAGGGAATCGTCGCTCGGATACACTGCCGAACCGTCATAGGCAACTTCCACCGCCAGCTGTGGTTTGCAGGGAATCGTCGCTCGGATACACTAATCCGCGAGAACAACGATCAGAACGTCCGCTGTGGTTTGCAGGGAATCGTCGCTCGGATACACTTTCAGGGCGGGGGAACCGCGAAGAGACCCGCTGTGGTTTGCAGGGAATCGTCGCTCGGATACACTGGGGTCCATTGAGACTCATTCGCCCGGAACGCTGTGGTTTGCAGGGAATCGTCGCTCGGATACACTCGCAGCCTTTACGGGCACGCCGGCATGCTGCTGTGGTTTGCAGGGAATCGTCGCTCGGATACACTAAAACGGCCGGTCGACGCGGCGCGGCACGCAGCTGTGGTTTGCAGGGAATCGTCGCTCGGATACACTTCGGCGAGTCCCGAGCAACTGAAGGAACTTGCTGTGGTTTGCAGGGAATCGTCGCTCGGATACACTTGAACGGGCTCGAACGCCCGTTCCCTGGAAGCTGTGGTTTGCAGGGAATCGTCGCTCGGATACACTAGGCCTGGCCGCCGCCATCGCGGCGGCGAAGCTGTGGTTTGCAGGGAATCGTCGCTCGGATACACTTGTGATCCGCCGCGTCGAACGCTGCTTACGCGCTGTGGTTTGCAGGGAATCGTCGCTCGGATACACTGATGACGACGATGACGGCATGACCGCAAACGCTGTGGTTTGCAGGGAATCGTCGCTCGGATACACTCACGTCAGAACGCTCTATACGTGGTCACGCGCTGTGGTTTGCAGGGAATCGTCGCTCGGATACACTGCCTTAATCATGGCGTCTGCCATGTCGTAGGCTGTGGTTTGCAGGGAATCGTCGCTCGGATACACTGTTGAGATCGCCCAGCACAGAGCATTTTAGGCTGTGGTTTGCAGGGAATCGTCGCTCGGATACACTCGGCTTCACCGGCGGTCCAGGGTAATCGCAGCTGTGGTTTGCAGGGAATCGTCGCTCGGATACACTGGTGGAGCGACTGCGGGAACAGAGGAAGAAGCTGTGGTTTGCAGGGAATCGTCGCTCGGATACACTTCCCTCATCGGTGGCAATCAGTTGATCGGCGCTGTGGTTTGCAGGGAATCGTCGCTCGGATACACTCCGACGACATCACGCGCAAGGTAGACTCTTGCTGTGGTTTGCAGGGAATCGTCGCTCGGATACACTTCGCACCCTCCCGCCCGCCCAGGTCCTAACGCTGTGGTTTGCAGGGAATCGTCGCTCGGATACACTAGCTTTAGCGATGAGCGTTACGGCTTCCAGCTGTGGTTTGCAGGGAATCGTCGCTCGGATACACTACTCCACCCGCAAGTTGTTTCCCTGTAAGGCTTTACAGCAAGAAAGCCACTAGAAAAGCACGAGTTGGGAAGGAGGTTCTTCAACGCTAATCCACTTTTCTCCGACGTAACTCTCCATTTTTCCGAATTGCCGATCCGTGATCGCCAATACGCGGACATAGCCCGCCGGCGGCAGAGCCGCGCGAATCCGGGAACGGTATGCGCCCGCCATGTCCTCGCTACGCGCAATACCGCGCGTAAACCGAGAATTGTAGCATTGAGAACCCTTCTTGGAGAAGGAGCTTGCGAAACTCTGCGTAGCGCTTCCGCGCCTTGCGCGTCGTCACCGGCAGGTCGAACATCGCAAGCAGCCACATGCCTCGATACCCTGATAAAACGAATTCTCGCCGCGGCATGGCATCACCAATCGGGCAGGTCCAACTCCTCGCGGCTCCCCATGAAAACATCGGCCAGCGACGATGCCAGCCGCGCCGCCGAGTCAAACAGCGTCCGCTGCTCCCCGTCGACCATGTACCGGCCCGTCAAGTCGGATATGATATGCTGTTTGGCGGCGGCCTCCAGCTTGCAGGCCGCGTCGTGCGTGCTCATGTATTCCGCCACCGAACGGTCCACGGCAGGACGGAACGGCTCCATCAGGTCGTCGGCAAGGCAGAAGGGGTTGTAGCGGTTGTGGTGGTGGATGCCCAGCGAGGGGTGCAACCCGGCGGCGCGAATCGCGCGGGCAACGATCGCCCGCAGCACCGCGTAGCCGTAGTTGAGCAGAATATTCTGGTCCTCGTTCTCGCGGTGGCGGCGGAAGTTGAGATCGGCAAAGAGCCGCGGCCAATAGCGCCGCGCAGCGCGGGCCTCCACGTTCTTCGGATCGCCTGAGCGGACGCGCCTGCGCGAGGACCGCAAGGCCGTTGTCGTCGCCGTGCAGTTCCACGAGCACGGCGGCCTGCGACTTGATCTTGGCGCAGACGATTTGCTGCCAGAGCCGCTTCCGCATCGGCAGCGGTGCGCGGGCCTGCGCCGCGAAGCGCTCAGCCTGCGCGAAATGCGCGGCCAGCGGCAACAGCATCCCGACGGGCAAATTGCGCCCGTCGCAGGTAACAAACACCCCGCCCGCGGCGGCCAAACCGGAGAGCACGGCCTGCGTGAACGTGACCTGCGGATGCGCTGCGATGACAACGGCCAAATCGGAAAGCGACAGCGAGACTTCCGGCAAGTCTTCGCGCTGGACGATCAATTGCGCGTAGCGCACGCGGAGGCGCGCGGGCGCCTCGGAGAAATCGACGATGCGGTTAATCATTGGCCGGAAGGATGTTTCCCAAGGGGTCTACGACCACCTTCCGTGCTTTCGCCTTGCGCAGCGAGTCAACGGGCTTCGACAAGCCCGCTCGTCCTCCTTTCATCTGTCTTAAAAGCATAATTGGCCGTGCATCCGCTTGCAAACGGAATTCGACAATCTTCCCGGAAATCACGGTCACTCTAACCAGTTTCCGGTTTCCGTCCTCGCATAGCTCAAGATACTCTCCGCCGGCCAGAGAGAACTTGAACGTTTTGCCGGGGCCGTGATCGCGTTGCACGACCGGATGCGCATTGCGAACCCGCTCCGCGGCTTCCATCAGATTAACGGTCACGGCCTCCCACCGCTCCTCGTTCCCAAGCGCGTCCAGGGTTGCCACGATTTCCATGTGGTGGTTGCTCCCGGGCGCAGCGTATCGTGGCGTGCGCGTTTTTCCCAATCGAATCACGCCGACCACCTTGCGGATGCGGGCCTTGTGGATGAAAATCCTGCGGCCGTCGCTGGCGTTCAGGTAGGGGTGGTTAGCGGGGTCGCTAAAGACCTTCTTCGGGTCCCCGCCTATCTGCTCGAGCTTCGCCTGAACCAACCCTCGAATCGTCGGATCGACAATGTTCTCGATTTCGTCGCTGGACATGTTTTGCAGGGGCTTGCGAACGTGGCGAAACTCGGCCTCCTTGCCGTTCTCACCGCGTTGCCGCTGGGGCTTGCCGTAAAGTGTCTCTTGGTGCAGCGCACCGCTGACACGGCGGTTCACGCGGTACGAGACGTTGACCGCGTTGATCGCCTCTCGCGCATCGTCAACGAACGACGGCCAAGGCTTCCCGATTTCCTCCGCGACAAATAGCCGATGGCCGCGCGTTTCGGCGACAGACGCCGAGCGGCTGAGCGTCGCGACCGTTCCCGCGTCCGTAAGGGCTATGGCAATCGCGTCAACCGCGTGGTGACGGTGATCGCCGCGGTTCTTTTCGTCATCATCCCCGTCGGCGAGGATGGCGTTAAGCGCCCATTCGTCGCGGAGGTAGGCGGTAATCCGACCGGGGCCGACCTGCACGCGCCGCCTTCCGGCGCCGTCAATTTGTCCGCCGTAAAGAAGTCCAAGATACCCGGCAGCAAGCCTCGACATATACCGCGTGTCTTGGAGCATCCGCGCCGCGAAATCGCAGTCCAACTCTTGTTGCTGGAACTTGCGCAGCTTCGCGTGCGCCGAGGAACTGCGAAAGCGTTTAGCCCGGGACAGGATCGCATGCCATTTCGTCTCGTCGCCGGAATACGCCTCGAATGGCGTGCGGTTCTGCTTGATGTCGCGGTTCTCCCGGACATCGCTGAGCGTCTTGTTCGCAAAGGAGTTGTCCAGCGACCGGCTAAAGGGAATTATGTGCTCAATGTCGAACTGGGAGACGGCCCGAGGAGCGTCTCCATGCAGATGCTCTTGCCCGTGTACGGGCATTCCCAGTTGCACTCCTTGGCGAGAACAACCTTGAGAACGTCACTGCGCTTCGGCTCGTCGATTCCAAGTTCCTTCTTGGCGCGGATTTCATCGCGGGCCTGCTCGCGAGTCCTTTCGTTCTGCCGGTTTTGCTTCCAGATATCCTCGCGTTGTTTGCCCGAACGCTTCAAATCACGCGCCAGCTCGACGCGGATAAGCTGCGGTTTGCCGTATTCCCGAATAAGCGAATTGACAACCTTGCGCAGCTCGGTGAGGCCCCGACAAACGACAGGATTTCGCAATTGCGCCGCAGCTTGCAAGACAGGAGGGAGGTCGTCCCGAAGCTCGCCGCCGCCCGCGTAGTCTCCATAGACGGTTTTCTTGGCGGTCGCGAATCGCACGCCGTTTTCCATCAGCGGCAGCAGCTTTCGCATTGCCTCGCGAGAAAGCGCGGCATAGCCCTCCTCGAGCGAGATTTCAGCCAAGTCGGCGGCCTTTTCTGCTGAAATGCCGTAGCGATCGATCAACCGCTGCTCAAGCGCCTCTTTCTTTTCGTACGCAATCAGGTCCTCAATAATCCCCGACAGCTTCGCGGGCGGGAGCTTGTCGAGGTCGTCGCCAAGCACGTTGCGCAGTTTTGCGCCGGTGGCATTGCCTTTGATTTTCTTCTCGCCACCCGCCTCCAGGTTGAACTGAAAATCGCCCTCGCACCCTTTTGGCTTCTTCAGTCCGAGCTTGGAACGCATGCTCTTGAACTCGAGCTCGGCGTGAGTCTCCAGATTTGTTATAAGCCTCACGCGCAATTCCGCGTGCGCCGGGTCGTCGAGCCGCCACAATTGTCCGTCCGGAGTGGAAATCTCAAGATCATTGACCTTCTGCAGGTAGCGGAACCGCTGCGCCTCAAGCGACGCCCGCGGTGCGCGTCGGCAGTGCGGCTCCAATTCGCACGGCCCGACGAGAAAGTCCTGGACCTTCAATGGCCGCTGATGAAAGATTGCCGAATATATGCGTTGCTTCCGCTCCTCATCCAACCCCGCATGGCGCGGCGACTGCGCGGCCCAGATGAGCTCGAATTCGTCCAGATACATCTGCCGGCCGGTCCATCGTTTGCGGATGCGATCGTCCTCAGGGTCCAGCCTTGAAAAGTACTCGCCCAGCGTCCGCGCGCCGCTACTCTCGATCTTGCCTTGCAACTCGCTTATTCCGGCTTTTACTTTTCCCAGGTCATCATCGCCGTTCTTTGACACGGTTTTGCGATTGCTGAGAAAACCGCGCCGCTGCGCGAGGTGAAAGAGCGCTCGGCCGAAGGCAAACGCCGGCAACGCTTGATCGAGCGCGGCGGCTCGCAACCGGTACGGCAAGAGGTGCGCGGCCACGCGGTCGCGCTGCGGCACGCAAGTCTCCGCCAATTCTGCATCAAGCTTGTTTATCAGCTCGTGCCGCTGTTGCGGCGTACGCGCCTCGGCAGGCGGCAGCAGACCGGCATTCTGTAGGCAGTGAAAGACCTTTTTCAGGCGCCGGCCGCGTCGCCAGAGTTGCCGGCGCTGAAGCCGCGCCTGCCGGCGCCTGGCGTTGGCCGACTCGTCCTTGCCCATTGAGATTTGCGTCTCGCTCCCAACCCCGCTGTCGAAGCAGCGGACGCCCGCACGGCGGATGCGGCACGGCCGTCCCGCGGAATCGAGGTCGATCACCGCCCAACCGACGGATTGGACGCCTAGATCAACCCCCAGAATGTAGGGCGTTTTCCGAATCTCGCTCATAATCCGCCTCCCGCCTATTGACACTTCGTCGGCAACCAGATAAGATAATGCCAGTGTATCCGAGCGACGATTGCCCACAAATCACAGTAAGTGGACTTTTGTCCGCGCAAGGTTTCTGCTCGCAAGAGCACCCTCGAGCGCCCCTCCGGGGGCGTTCTTTTTTGCGCCTGGACCGGATGCACGGTCTTCTGACTATCACCCCACAGTATAGTCAACCGGAAATAATCCGCAACCGCCCAATCGCTTGACCAAGACCGGCATTTTGCGCGGAAATTCCCAACTCCTTGCGGCATAAGGGGTTGCGCGCATTTTCGCATGGCCCGCTCTTTCGGGTATCGCAGAAAATCGCAAACAAATGTCAAGCGGTCTAAAGCCTTGCGGGGCAAGGACTTGCGGCGAGGGACGAACGAGAAATCGCCGAATGTGTTGACAAGAGTTAAGACTTGGGTATAATGGCGGGAAACCCTCACCCCCGGCCCCTCTCCCGGCGGGCTTGTTGTTCTACCCATCTCAGACCCCATCCGGCTCGCCCGGATGGTGAACTAGGTTGAATGGCTAGAAAAGTGAAATGAAGAAATCACGACCTCCGCGGGCTTGTCCCGCGGGTGAAGGAGATTGCGCGGCTACATGGCGAATGTGCAAAAGCTGAACAATCTGATTCACCATCCAGACAAGCTGGATGGGGTCTGGTTCTTGTTGGTTTTCGTTGCTAGCTTTACAACCTCCTTCACCATCCACACAAGGTGGATGGGGTTGTGTGGCGACTTATGTAGAACAACAAGCCCGCCGGGAGAGGGGAGGCAGCGGGGAGGGATGAGGGATTTGGGATTGGGGATTAGAGATGAGCGGCACGTCCTCACTCAGGCGCTCTCCCGGCGGGCGAGGGAACGACGCGCCGCCACTTCCCACCCTCCACTTGCCACTTCCCCTACATGCCCGGTGCAGAAAACACTCGAAAGCGGGGTTCCTGATCGCATGCTGATCGCACCCTGATCGCGTCCTGACCCAATCCTGATCGCGTCCTGATCGACTCCTGATAGACTTCTGACCTAAAAAACACGCAAAAACAGGCCAAATCTCGATGTTCACGCCTCGGAGAAAAAAACTCGGCCGCAAAACGCGGCGATGGGCACCGGCGGCCGGAAGTCCAGAAGTCAGAAGATCATTAGTCCAGCTCGGCAAGCAGGAGCTACCCCATGCAGCAATCAGTGCCCGGTACCGAGTACCCAGAGTTTTCAGTGCCCGTGATGGAAACCGATCAAGTCCAGCTCGGCAAGCAGGACCTACAGTGTCCAGCCGTCGGGCAGGGTCGTGCCTTTGCAGACGACGTAGACGCCGTCGCGGCGCATGCCGAAGGGCGTTTCGGCGGTGTCGGGGCCGCCGTGGTTTATGAGACGCACGTTGCGGCCGATGCGGCAGTTTTTGTCGATGATTGCGCCCTCGATGTGCGAGCCTTCGCCGACGCCCAGCGGCATGGCACTGACGGCCGGCTCGCCGGCAACCGCCTCCGCGGCCGGTTCGCCGGGCCGCTGGTAAAAATCGTTGCCCATCAAAATCGAATTGCGAATGACGGCGCCGGGACCAATGATGCAGCGCAAGCCGACGATGCTGTGCTCCACGACGGCGCCCGCCTCGATGCGGCAGCCGTCGGCCACGAGGCTGTGGCGGATGTCGGCGCGGTCGATCCGCGAGGGGGGCAGGAAGCGGCCCTGCGTGTAGACCGGCGCGCCGGGCACGCCAAGATCGAAAGCCGGGCAGGGGTCGGCCAGGCCGAGGTTGGCGTCGAAGAACGACTTGATCGTGCCGATGTCCTCCCAGTAGCCGTCGAAGAGATGGCACTGCACGAGGTGCGTCCGCATGGTGGCGGGGAAGACTTCCTTGCCGAAGTCGCGGTAGGGCGTTTTGTCCAGCGAGTCGACGAGCGTTTGGCGGTTGAAGAGATAGATGCCCATGCTCGCCAGGCAGGTTCGCCCGCGGCTGGCGATGCCCTGCGAGTCGATCCACGCCGGATCGGTGCGCACGAGGTCGAGCTCCTGCTTGGTCTTGGGTTTTTCCAGGAAGCCGGCGACGCGGCCGGCGGCGTCGACGCGCATGATGCCCATCGACGAGGCGTCTTCGTCGGTGATGGGCAACGCGGCGATGGAGACGTCGGCCTTGCTTTGCTCGTGCGTTTCGATCATGCGGCGGAAGTCCATGCGGTAGAGCTGGTCGCCGGAGAGGATGAGGACGTAGTCGATGCCAGGCTGCTCGATGTTCCGCAGGTTCTGCCGCACGGCGTCGGCGGTGCCCTGGTACCAGCCGGCGTTGTCCAGCGTCTGCTGGGCGGCGAGGATTTCGACGAAGCCGCGGTGGAAGGCGTCGAAGATGTAAGTGCTGCGGATGTGCTGGTGCAGGCTGGCGGAGTTGAACTGCGTGAGGACGTAGATGCGGTTCAGGCCGCTGTTGATGCAGTTGGAGATGGGGATGTCGATGAGGCGGTATTTGCCGGCGACGGGCACGGCCGGCTTGGAGCGGACCTTGGTGAGCGGATAGAGGCGCGTGCCTTGCCCGCCGCCGAGAACTAAAGCGATGACGTTTGGCATGAAAGTCCTTTACGGTTACCTCAGGCGGCTCTTGGCCTTCGCGGCGCTGTCGGACTCGTCGGCTCGGCGCGTCGAGGCGGCGGCCGACCAACGGGCCATACCGAAGACCAGCAGGCCGAAGCCCAACAGGGCTACGCCCCAATACATATTGACGTTTATGCCCAGCGAATGTTCGTACATTTTGTCGCCGCGGGTAAAGACGCCGTAGACCGTCAGCATGGCCCCGACCAGGGCGAACATCATTCCCATCGGATATCGCAAATCGAGCATGATAGGTCTCCGTAACGACGGGCTGGCAGCCCATCCTACTAACGACGGGCGGCAAGCCCATCTCGCAAGTTTACCAGAACATGTAGTTGAGGATAGCACAGACGATCAGCAGCAGCACGCCGAGGAAGCCGGGCTTGACGTACCAGGCCTCGTTGTGGTCGACGGTCCGGGGGGTGAGCGAGTAGACGAGTCCCTTGAGCTCGTCGTCGCTCTTGTCGCGGCGGCCGAGCAGGGATATGACCACGGTAAGGACGAAGCATGCGGTAAAGGCGCAGGCCGCCAGCCAAAAGTTTTGGGCCATCGTCGAGGGGAACGTGTAGAGCGAGGTTCCCAGCCATCCGCCCTTGCCTTCGGCGACGGTCAACCCATGCACGAGCGCCGAGGTGGCCGTGCCGCCGATGAGGCCCAGGAAGGCGCCGGTGCCGGTAGTGCGCACGACGAACATTCCCAGGAGGAAAGTGGCGAACAGGGGCGCGTTGACAAATCCGAATACCAGTTGAACGATGTCCATCGCGTTGGTGTATTGCCTGGCGAAGTACGCGGCGCCGATGCTCAAGAGGATGCCGACGACCGTCACGACGCGGCCCATCCACATGTAGTGGGCATCGCTTCGATTGGGGGCCAAGTAGGCCTGGTAGAGGTCGTAGGTCCAGACGGTATTGAAGGCCGTCACGTTGCCCGCCATGCCCGACATGAACGAGGCCAACAGGGCCGTCAGGGCCAGTCCCAACAGGCCCGGCGGACAGTATTTGCGGATCAGCGAGGTGATGACGGAATCGTAGTCGTTGGCGGCGGCTTCGCAGAGATTCAGTTTCAGTTCGGTTGGCCGCAGGTGTTTTTCGGCCTGGATCACGACGACTTTGGCCAGGGTGAACTGGTTGAAGTCGGCGCCGGCCGCCTTGCCGATGGCAGCCAGCGCGTCCTTAGCCGCCTGGCTCGGCGCGTAGACCTTTTCGCCCTTTTTGTTCCTTCCGGTGACGAAATCAACAAGGCTGTCGACGACGCCGCGATCCTTGGAGACTTTCTCGACCTCGGCGACGGCTTCGTTCAATTCCTTCACGTCGGCGGCGTTGACGTTCGGGTCCCGCAGCTTGTCGCGCACGTCATCCAGTTTTCGCGGCACGCGGTATTTGTCCGGCGAAGTGGAGCCGTGGCCGATCGTGGTCAGTCCGATGGCGATCATGCCCGGCAAAATGACCAGCGCCGGCAAGAACATCTTGGGTACGGCGCCGATCAGCGGCGTGCGGCGCACCGCGGTCATGTTTCGGGCGGCCATTGCGCACTGCACGACGAGGAAGTTCGTACACCAGTAGCCGAACGCCAGCACAAAGCCCAGACCAAACACCATCGCGAACCAGTCGACGCCCATTGGATTGGTCGACGGTCCCGCCAACAGCGGCTGCCAGGCGCTGGTCCAGGCGTCTGGAACGTAAGTGGGGTGGGCATTGGAGGCGGCGTTCACCGTAGCGGGATCGGTGGCGACATTCGTTAACGCCTTGTGCAGGTTTGACCAGCCGCCGACCTCCTGCAAGCCGAGATAAACGACCGGGGCGAACCCCAGCACAATCATGCAGAACTGCAGGACCTCGGTGTAAATCGCGGACGTCAACCCGCCCTTGAAAACGTATACCGCCACGACCGCCGAGCAGACCCAAAGGCTGATATCGTATTGCCAGCCTAGTTGCGAGTGCAGCAGCTTCGCCAACTGGTGCATGGAAATGCCCGACGCCATGATCGTCATTGCGGCAAAGCTGAGGGAATTGAAGCAGCGCGTCCGCTCGTCGAAACGGAGCTTGAGGTATTCGGGCACGCTGCGGGCCTTGCTGCCGTAATAGAAGGGCATCATGAAGACGGCCAGGAAGACCATCGCGGGGATGGCGCCGATCCAGTAGAAATGGCAGGTGGCGATGCCGTACTTGGCGCCGCTGGCCCCCATGCCGACCAACTCCAGCGCGCCCAAGTTCGCCGAAATGAAGGCCAGCCCGGTGATCCATGCCGGGATCGCGCGGCCGGACATGAAGAAGTCCGAGCTGCTTTTCATCGAGCGCTTCAGCGCGAAGCCGATGCCGAGGACGAAGAGGACGTAGATGGCAAGAATAGCGTAGTCGATAGGTAACATGGTTATTCAGTCCATGCAGCGTGCGGCGAACGACGCAGTTTGACCCCCTGACGCCGGCGGGGGCACGTGACGGGATCGGTTCTCGGCGCCCAGGATACTGAGGCTTGATTATGACAAGGCGGGCTGGGGCTTTGCAAGTAGCCCCCGGCTTAGTCCTGCTTCGGCCGGCGTCCCGGCATCCGGCCTGAAGGCTGCGAGATAGTGAGGTAGACATCCCGCTCGTTGGAGAAGCCTATGCATTCCCTACGCGCCGACCGCTTCGGCCGCGGCCAGTTGCTGTTGCCGTCCGTCGTGGTGGAAGAGGCAGTTGCCGCCGTGCTGATGCGCGGCCTCGAGGGCCGATTCCGCCTTGCGGAACATCGACACCATGTCCTCCCCGCCTGCCGCGGAGATCAGCCCCGCGCTGACCGTGTAGCTCAATTGAGAGCCGCTGAAGGGGAAGGTTGCCCGGCTCGCCGCCTCGCGGATCCGTTCGGCCACGCGGAGCGCGTCGGCAAGCTCGGCGCCCGGCAGGAAAAAGCCCAGGCAGACCGTGTTGTAGCGGGCGACCATGTCCATCTCGCGGACCTCGGCGAAGACGATGCGCGCGAGACTGACGACCAACAAGTCGCGGACCTTCGGGCCGTAAGTGCGGGTGTGAGTGGTGAAGTCGTCGATTTCCACCAGCACCAGCGCGAGCGTCGGGCCGCCGCGCCTCCATTCGGCCATCCGCGGCGAACTTGCTGGCAGAAGGCCGTGCGGTTCAACAGCGCCGGCAAATCGTCGGCCAGCGTTTCGGTCGTGCCCGAGTCGGCCGGCCTTGCCGGCGCAGCAATCGGTTTGGACGGCACGGCGGTTTTGGGCGACGGGGCGCCCGCGGTGCGTATCGGCGCGGGCGCCGGCTTGTTTTCATCCTCGGTAATCAGAGTGATCTCTTTTCCGTCGTGCCAGTGGCAGCAATTGCGTCCCGCTCCCTTGGACGTGTACAAAGCGGCGTCCGCCCGGTGGACGATCATTTCAAGTGTTTCCGCGCCGCGGCCTGCGCGGCGCCGATGCTGATCGTGACCTCCAGCTTCCCGTTGGGGCCCCGAAAATCGGTTTTGGCGATCGCCTTTCGCAGGCGTGTCAAGGCCCGCTGCACGTCGGCCACGGTTGCGCGGCTGAAGATCACCGCGAACTCCTCGCCGCCGTATCGGGCGATCGAATCGCTTTCGCGGAGCACCCGCCGCAGCACTCGGCCGGTGCGACGGAGCACCTCGTCGCCCGCCTGGTGCCCGTAGGTGTCGTTGAGCCGCTTGAACTTGTCGAGGTCGATCATGGCCAGCGAGAAAGGCTTGCCGGCGCCGCGGAAATCGGCCAGGCATTGGGCGATGTCGGTCTCGAATGCGCGGCGGTTGCCGACGAGGGTCAAGGCGTCGGTGCGGGCCTCGGCGGCGTGGGTTTCCACCAATCGCACTTGCTCGCGGAGTCTGTCCTCAGCCTCGTCCAAGCGGCCTTGCATGGTCTTGTTGGCGTCGACGAGCCGTGTGACGACGTTGAGGATCTTTGCGGGCTCCTGAAGCTTGTCGCCGGCCAGCTCGTTGTTGATCTCGCCGACGCGGCTGCTGTGCTCGCCCAACTCGCCCGCCACGGCGGAGGCCATTTTTCTCAGATGGCCGAGCAACTCCTGGGCGCGGCGAGTCTCGTCGCTGCTGACGGGGGCTTCCGCCGGCCTGCCACCACGGCTCCGCAGCCACCAGCCGGCCGCCAGCCCTATAGCTGTGGCGGTCAAGACAAAGGCGGCGTACATCGTGGGTAGCATCGTGGTTGCGCTCCGCTGGCTTGTCGACGTTGGCAAGTCGTTACAACATTCTAGGTTATCATACGGCGCGGAGATGGGAATAACGCGCAAGATTTGACGCCGCGGAGTTATGCACACGGGACATCGGTTGGGACCCTACCATTGGTAAACAGCATACGAGCTGCTACGCGCGGAAGAATCGTTATACCTGATCTGCTAGACGATCTCCCGCGGCAGTATCCGCGGATACGGCGGCACTTCGCGCTCCGGCAGCGGCTCGCCATAGCATTCGGCCCACTCGTCGCGCTCCTCGTCGCTGGCGTAGTAGCGCAGCCAGACGTCCGGGTTGCCACTGGGACCCGTGCAGTCCCAGTGCAAGTAGTGGCTGATGTGCTCCAGCTTCTTCTCCCGCGCGGGCAGGATGTCGCGATAGATGAGGCAATAGAGCTCGCGGTCGCTGAGGTGGTCTGTGAAGTCCAACACGATACGCTTCTGGTAGAGCTTGCGAATGACGTCCCAGAGGATCGTTTCCAGCCGGGCATCGCTGAGCGATTCCGGCCTGGGGGCGCGCAGTTCCGGCTCGAACCAGCGAAAAATTGGAAGCACGGGGGCCTGCTCCCAGGCCAACATGCTGGCCAGGAACTCGTTCTCCGCGGCCAGGGTCAGCTTGTGTACGTTCACACAGGTGATCGATTCGTCGACGTACCGCTCCAGCTCGTCGCGGAGTTCGGCGTTTCGCATCAATTCGTCGACTTCGTCGGACTGAAAAGAATTCTGGTTGTTCATCGTGATGTCAAATCGTGAGCGGCTGATGCGCCAGCGCGGATCGGCAGTGGCGTACCTCTTACGGCCAATGTATAAAGCCGCCGGGGGAAGTTCAATAAATGTCCGCTGGAAAACGGGGAAAAACGCCGTTTTTTGGCGGAGGCGGTCGGCACAGCCCGCACTGCCTGCCTAGTTTGACATTTTTGCGCGGAAATGGTTGCTATGGGGGGTCAGCGACGTTATACTAAGGGTTGTTACGCGGCAACAATCGGCGCCGCGGCGGCCTTGCTCTCGTTGGGCTTTTGCGATGAACGCAGTCGGCAAGATTTTCACAGTATTGATACTCGCCCTCTCGCTGGCGTTCATGTCGTTCGCGCTGATGCTTAGCGCGGCCCATCCTGATTGGCGGGAGGAGGTCGTGGGCCCCGGCGGACTCAACGCGCAATGGGAGACCGCGAAGGCGGAAAAGACCCGTCTCGAGGAGGAGAAGAAGAAGCTCACCGACCGCATTGCCGAAGAGAAGGATCGCTATGTCAAGCGGATTGCCGCCTTGGAGGAAGTGAAAACCGACTTGGAAAAGGAAAAGGAGTCCCACAAAAAAGAGCTCGACAAAAAGGACGAAGCCGTGCAGGCGCTCGTCAACGCTATCGACTCGATCCACAACACGGTCAAGTCGATGCACGCCGACGCCGTGGCCGCCCGCGCCGAGACCAAGGCGGCCGTCGAGGCGCGCCGCAAGGCGCTGGAAGCCGTGATCACCATCAACGATCAACTGTTGAACGCTGTCACCGAGCGTCTGCGGCTGGCCAAGTTGGGCCGCGAGTTGCAAGCGCAGCTCATGAAGCTTTTGCCGGCGGCCAACCCCGTCGCGCTACAGAATCACCGTTAAGCAGGTCCGTCCATGAATCTCGTCGGCAAGATTTTTACCGTCCTGATCTTCGTCATGTGCATCGTCTTCGCCAGCTTCGCGCTGATGCTCCACGCGGGGCACAAGAACTGGTACAACGAGATCGCCAGGCAAGGCGGCTACCGCGATCAAGTGGACAAGCTTGCCAAGGAAAAGTCGGACCTGCAGCAGGCCTACGCGCTCTTGGAAGACCAGAGGAAAAAAGACAACCTCCGCAATGAAAAGTTGATCGGCGATCTGCGGGTGGCCAATGAGCAACTGAGCCAAAGCGAGCGTGCGGCCAGCGAGAAGAACCTGGTTATGGAGGGCAACCTGCGGAAGTTCGCCACGGACTTCAAGCTGGTCGAGCAGAACCTCACCGACCTTCGCGACGAGGCAGAAACCTTGCGGAAGGAGAACAAGGACGCGGTAGCCCAGCAGCAGACCATGTGGGACAAGCTTGTTGCGGCCACAACCGGCGTCAACAACGCTGGCGCCGAAATCACGCGACTGCAGAAGCAGTTGAGAGATGTTGCAGAACAGTACGTAGCGGCGCAACAAATACTTGCTCGGGGTCACATTCGCCCGTCGGACGTGTTGGCGAATCCGCCCGCGGGTTTGCGGGGCCTGGTGACCGCTGTACAGCAATCGGATGTGGCGATTTCTCTCGGCTACGACAGCGGCGTTGCCAATGGACAGCGCTTCGCGGTGACTCGGCCCAGCACCGGCCGCTACATCGGCGAGATCGTCGTTTACAAGGTGCCTTATCCCAACGGCGCCATTTGCCGAGCCGACAAGTCCACCATGACCGACCAAATCCAGAAGGGCGACGATGTCCAAGCGAGCCTCAGCAAGCACCGCTAAAGAGACCGAACCGCGGATCTACCGCAAGCCCAGGGCCGATGTTTACACGGTCATGCTTTCCATCGCGCTGATTGCGGTGAGCATCGCGGCGACCGCGCTATGGCTCGTCATGGGACAATATCACAACGAGATCAAAGGCGGCCCCAATCCCACATGGATCCAGCCCGCGGCCCCATCGCAAATCGACGCGCCGCGCGCGATCGTGTGATCGGGGATTTCGTGTCCTTTCGTTTCTGGGTGGCACGCTCTGAGCTTCAAGCGAAGGGCGTGAAGAATTGGCGAAACACGCCCTTCGCTTGAAGCTCAGGGCGTGCCACCCAAATTCCAATCGCGTGAGTACGGATGCTCCAACGACTGCTGCGAAACTTCCGGTGCAATCTGGCGGTCGATCTGGGTACCGCGAACACGCTCATCGGCATTCCCGGCGAGGGGCTTGTCCTGGATGAGCCGTCGGTCGTGGCGATCGACCAGGCCAGCGGCAAGGTGCTCGCCAACGGCGCGGCGGTGGGTCACATGGCCCGGCAAATGGAAGGCCGTACTCCGCAGCGAATCTCCGTCGTCCGCCCTCTGGCCGGCGGCGTAGTTACCGACTTTGTGCTCTGCGAGGCGATGCTACGCTATTTTCTCCGCAAGGCGCAGCCGCAGGGCTGGCGGCTCGGGCCGCAGGTGTTGGCCGGCGTGCCCGGCGGCGCCACGCCCGTTGAAAAGCGTGCCCTGTTCAACAGCGTGCAGAGGGCCGGGGCGCGGCGGGTATGGATCATTCCCGAAGCGAAGGCGGCTGCTATTGGAGCGGGGCTGCCGATCGGCGAACCGCTGGCCAGCATGGTCTGCGACATCGGCGGCGGCACGACCGAAGTGGCGGTGATGAGCCTGGGCGATACCGTGGCCGCGGCCAGCGTCCGCACCGGCGGTGACCGCATGGACCGGGCGATCGTCGATTACCTCCGCCGCCGCTACAGCCTCCGCGTCGGGCTGCCCGCCGCCGAACGGCTGCGGATCGAGATCGGCAGCGCATTCACCCTTGCCGAAGAGCTGGTCGCCGAAATCAGCGGGGCCGATGCCGTGAGCGGCCTGCCGCGGCAAGCGACAATCACCAGCGAGGAAGTCCGCCACGCCCTGGAAGACTCGTTGGAAGAAATCGTCGAAGCCGTCCGCGGCGTATTGGACCAATGTACGCCGGACCTGGCCGCCGACCTGACGCGCCAGGGCATGGTCCTCTGCGGCGGCGGCGGGCTGCTGCGCGGGCTGGACCGCTTTCTCGGCGAACGCATCGGTGTGCCCGTCCGCCTGGACCAGCAGCCGCTGGCCACGGTCGCCCGCGGCCTCCTGATCTGCCTGGAGCACCGGCAACAATGGGCATCGGCGCTGGAATCGAGCGAGGACGAGGTGTGAGTTTTCAGTTTTCAGTGTTCAGTTTTCAGCGAGCGGCCCGAATTGGGATACTGAAAACTGAACACTGAAAACTTTCCCACTTCATTCCGTTTCCCCTTCGGGCAGAAAGCGGTAGCCCAAGTCGCGGACGGTGAGGAAGTGCCGCGGCTTGGCCGGGTCGGACTCGAAGATCTTCCGCAAGCGGCGGATGAACTGGTCCGGCGCGCGGGTATCGACGCTGCCGCGCATCTCCCAGACGTTCTCCAAAAGTTCGCTCCGCGGGATGACGCGGCCGGGGTTCTCGATAAAGTATCGCAGCAGGTTAAGTTCCAGTTTCGTCATCCGCTCGGCCTTGCCCTGCACGGTCACCTCGCAGGTCTCGAAGTCGATCTTGGCCGCGGCGAACTCGAAACGGGTCACGCGGTTGACCGGCGATGCGTTTCGGTTCTCCTCCTTCCGCCGTGAATAAGCCAGCAAGTTCCGCACGCGGCTGATGAATTCGTCCAGATCGAAGGGCTTGCTCATGTACTGGTTCGCGCCCAGGTCGAAGCCCCGCGTGCGGTCTTCGGAAAGCGTGCGCGCGCTGAGAATGAGCACGGGCATTTCCTGGTCGATCGCCCGCAACGACTCGCAGACCGCGTACCCGCTCATGCCCGGCAGCATCAAGTCCAAAACGACGAGGTCGATGTCGGGCCGCGAATCGGTCAAGAGCTTGACGGCCGCCCGCCCGTCGCCGCAGATGGTAACGCGATAGCCCTCGGCGACGAGGTTGTATTGGATGCCCATCGCCAGATGCTCTTCGTCCTCGACCACCAGGATGTGCGGTTTTTCGGCCATGCACGCCAGTTTAGCCTAATGGGTGAAGCTGGGGTACGGCTTGGCGCCGCGCCGACTATTCCGGGCTCGCATGACTTGAGTATGGCAGGATAGGTATAAACCGGAGACTCCGCCAGGGAAAACGCGAATTCTTCGAATCAACGCAGACCGGGGCCTTGCTATTCTGGACTGTTTGCGTAATATTTAGCGGTCATGCGGTCTGGCGGACTTTCGCCATTCGATGCCCGACAGTGAGGTCTCCAGGGGCAACCGCTTGCGGCGTGCGTTTTCGCCATTTTTTCGGGAATCGGGGCGGTCCTGTTCCGCCAAGCTTTTGTCCTAGCCAGAGGGAGGTGCCAAAATGAAACTATCGGGATTCGCTTTCGTTGTTGCAGTCGCATTTGCGGCTGCCGCCAACGCCGTGGCTGTTGGCAGTGATTGCTGCTGCGGCCGCCGCGGCAGCCGCGGCGCCGTGCGGGCCGCAATACGTTACCAAGACCATTTGCGTTCCGGAAATGGTCACTGAGAACCGTACGGTGACCGTGACGGAATGCGCGGCGGTGATGAAGACCTGCAAGGTCCCCTGCTGCGTGATGGTGCCTGTCACGAGGACCGTCCAGCAATGCTGCACGGTCATGGTGCCGCAGACGACGATGCGGACCGAGAACTATTGCGAGGCCGTTCCCTATACACGACAGGTCACGCAGTGCTTCGAAGTGGCGATTCCCACGACGCGGACTGTGCAGGGCACTTACACGGTTTGCGTGCCGGTCTATACGAACCAGCAAGAGCAATACACGGTGATGGTGCCGAGTTGCGAGACGCATCAAGGCGTCCGCTGCGAGACGCACTGCGTTCCGGTCAAGCAGACTTGCATGCGCTGCGTCGACAAGGGGCATTGGGAGGACAAGCCCGTGCCGGCGTGCGGACCGTGCCAGCCGGTGCAAACCTGCCGCTGCTGGGTGCCGAACTGGGTCAACGAGGCGATGGAAGTTACGGTCAACAAGATGGAGACGGTGCAGGTGCCCTGCACGTACCAGGTGACGGTCTGCAAGCCCGTGGTGCAGACGCGCACAGTGCAAGTCTGCCACTACGAGAGCCAGACCCGCACCTGCACGCGCGAAATCCACGAGTGCCACTACGAAACACGGACGCGCACCGTTCCGGTCACTGAGTGCCAGTTCGTCCCGCGGTCGCGGCAAGTGCCCTGCACGACTTACGTTCCCAAGACCGAGTATCACAACGTTCAGGTCACGGAGTGCGAAATGCGGCCGTCGGAGCGGGAGGTCCATTACACGGAGATGGTGCCGCACGAGGTGCAAAGGACCATCCAGGTCTGCGTCTGCCATATGGTCCAGAAGCAGGTCCAGGTGCCCGTGTGCCAGCCTTGCTGCCCGGCGCCATGCTGTCCGCGTCGCTGCTGCCGTAATTCGGCGTGCGGCTGTGGGTGCTGAACAAGGCAGCGCGGCTTTAGCGCTTGCCTCGGTTCCACGTCCGTTCCGTGCCCGTCAGGCCGGCGAAGTGGGTCTTGTCGAACTCGGCGTTGGCGCGGCGGTAGTCCTGCAAAGCCTTGTAGGCCGCGCGGAACTCCGCCATGTCGCCGCTATCGACACCGCGCTGGTAGGCCGTGTCCGCGGCCAGCAACAAGTCAGCCTGCTGCAAACCCTTGGCCAGCCACTCGACACGGGCGGTCGCAGCCGCGTCGCCCGCCGCTTGACTGCAGGCCTTTTCGAGGATCGACCACGCGGCAGTCATGATCCGCGGCGTATAGATTTCTGCTGCCAACAGATAATACGGCCCGTACATGCCCGCCCCGTACTTCTGCTTGGCTTTGATTCTGCGTTCCTTCTCGGCGGGCGAATAGTTGGGGTAGACCGACTCCCAGAGTTGAAAGTACTCTTTGACGGCCCCTTTCGCCGGCCCGAATCCGTCACAGAATTCGTCGATCACCGCGTCGACCGATGCCTCCGGATGGTTCAGGATCTTGGCCAGCATATAGAGCGACGGGCCCTGTGTGGAATACTGGCTCGTCAGCGAATCGAAGTCAGTCCCCTTCAGCCCGTGGGCGACGGCAAACTTCAAGTCCTCTCCCAGCGTGCGGGCGTAGAACGCGGGAAAATTGCGGGCCTGAAGCGTGTAGTTGGGCCTCAGGAACAACAGGCAGCCGGTCTTTTCCCAGCCGCTCCAGTCCTTGCGGAAGACCTCCGAATCAAGCTTGCTGTAGCCGAATATCGACTCTTGCGGCACGACGCCGCATAAGACGTGCGGATTGAGCATGGCCTTCACCGGCGGCCTGCGATAGTTGTCGTACACGTAGCTGACTACCTTGACGTCGGGCCGCGTGCGAACCGCCTCGTCGGCCACGTTCCGCCAGAACCTGGCAAACCGGTCCGACAGCGACCCCATCTGCAGCATCCAGGAATCCCGCCGGCCCTCCTTTCCGGCGAACGCTCGCTGCATGGCTTCCAACCGCTTGTCGAACGGCACTGGGTTGTCCGGATCGGGCTCGTCCCGGGAAAGGCACCGCGGGCACGCGCAGCCGGCCCAGCCGTCGTTCTCGCAAACGTTGAGGAACTCGGGGGCGCCCTTGGCCCGCCAGTCGGCAATAATTTGTCGGACCAGCCCCGGTTCCGAGACGCACATGTGGGCCCACTCCGGTCCCGGGTCCTGGGTCGGGTCGAGACCTCTTTGTCCGTCCGGCTGCATTTGGAAGTATTCGGGGTGCGAAGCGCCGAATCGCGGCCAATAGCTGCCGAAGGAATGCCCATACTGGGGCCGGACGCTTCGGCCGAACCGCTGGCGTTTGAGCCACACCCGCTCTTCGTGCGCGGCCCCGCCGCGCCATTCTTTGAACCACAAGCGTGGCGGAAAACTGCCGTCTCGAGGGGCCAGCGACAGGTCCTTCTGCGGCGGGATTATCTCTCCCAGCTTGCCCGGCCACAGCCAGTGGACGTGCATCTCGTTCTCGAGAATGTCGTACACGCCAAAGAGCGTGCCTTCGTGCGTGTCCAGGTCCAAGGGATCGCCGCGGGAGTCTCGGCCGGCGAGGTAAATATCGCTGCCGACCGTCTTGATCCGATAGCCGTTGCCCGGCAGGTCTGACGGTTTGACGCCGGCCAGAACGGCCGCCTTGCAATTGCCCAGGACGACGTGCGGCCCCGCGGGCTCGTTTCCCTCCCCAAAGATCGGCAACTGGGCCCGCGTGGATGCTTGTACGTGGTATTGCAGTTCCTTGGCGGCGTAGGATTCAACGGGCGACGCCTGCGCGGGAATGACGATTGAGGCCAGCGGCTTGCCGTCGCGGACCAGTTCCAAGGCAGCGGCGGGAGATTGCCACAGGATCGCGAGAGCCAGAAGAACAACAACGACGGCCGGAAATCGATGCGGATTCGTCATGAGCGTGTTCTTTCGAGACTTAACGTTTCTCCGCAGGTTTCTCCGCGGCCAGGCTGGCGCATACCAGTTCCCGGTCGTTTCGTGCAAAAATGTGCTTGTAGGCGTAGGCGGGATGCGACCAGCAGACGCCGCCTCGTGCCCCCAACTGGTCGGTCGTCGGCGCAATCAGTTTCGCGCGGCTGATTTCATGGAAGCCTTGAGGCGAGAGCGTGCCGATGATCAGTTCGCCGCGCTCGTTGAACATCCACATCCGCTCGCCGTTGCGGACCATGTGGATCGTGGCCCAGCGCGCTTTGGGCACTGCGGTGAGGTCCTCCCAGACGCGATCGCCGGTGCGGGCATCGAGGCAGCGCAGTTCGCCGTAGCTGTCCACGCCGTAAATGTAGTCGCCCTGTAGATAAGGCGTGCTGATCATGGCGTGCAGCGCGTCGGTGTGCTGCTCGCTCGTGCCCTGGCGGCGCCAGAGTTTCTCAACCCGCGGCTCGTCCTGCCCCAGCTTGAGCATGAGCGAGCCGTCGTAGAACCCGGTAAGGTAGAGCCGGTCGCCTGAGATGACAGGCGTGGGCACGTTAATGACCATCTTGGCCGGCTTGAAAGGATACAGCCAATAAACCTTGCCGGAGGCGGGGTCCAGGCCGGCCACGTGATCGCCGGTCCAGCAGACGAGCACCCTTCGCCCGGCCTGTTGGATTATGATCGGGGCCGAATACGAGGCCCGGTCATCCAGTGCCCGCCACCTTTCCATGCCGGTCTTTTTGTCCAAGGCCACCAGGCACGCCCCTTCGGCGCCCAGTTGGACAATCACCAGCTCGCCATCCACCAACGGCGCCGAGGCGATGCCCCACATCGGCGTGCGGATCTTGTAGTCCACGCCTGGGGTCTTCTTCCAAAGCACTTTTCCGGTAGCGGCATCGAGGCAATGCAAATGCCCCACGGTCCCCAATGCGTATGCCCGGCCGTCGTCAATGGAGACGGCGGCCCGCGGCCCGGCCGGAAAGCCGACGCTCTGATACTCGCAGTCGTAGCTGAAGTTCCATAGTGGACGGCCGGTTTTCCAATCGAAGCAGTGGACTCGTTCTGCTTGAGTCGGGTCGGTTTGAAGGTCAGTGATGTAGACACGGCCATCGGCCACTGTCGGGCCGCTGTAGCCGCTGCCGATCGCGGCCCGCCAGCGAATCGGGATTTGAGGTCCGGAGAACTTTTCGATGATCCCAGTTTCTTTCCACACGTCGTCGCGCGTCGGACCTGCGCCACTGGGGCCAATCATCGGCAAATAGTTGACGACCGTTCGTCGCGGCACCGATCACCGCAAAGTAGAGCAGAATGGCGTAATATGTTTTGTTCATGGTTCAGCTTCAAAAGCGAGGTCGGCAATCGAGCGCAGAGAATTCCTACACTGGAGCATCTTGGGAACTTCCTCCATTCTGACGTTGTTGCAGCCAATAGCAAGTGGCTGGCCGCGTGGGGTCCCATACGGTACCGAGGTTGTTAGGCGAAGCACGTCGCAAGCGAGGCGCGGCGAAGGCTATCTTCTTCAATCTTCGCAGCGTCGCTTGCGATGCGCTAAGGTCACTTTTCATTACTCGAAACTCATTGCTCATTGCTCCTCGCACTTTTGCTTCCTGCTAATTCTTGCCGATGAGCCACAAATCTGCTACCTTGTTGCCATGCGAAAAGTATCCGATCTGAATGTCATTTCTAACGTCCCGCTGCCCGCACCGGCACTGATGCTCCATGAAATCCCCCGTTCCGACAGCCAGGAGGAGTTCGTCGCCGAATCGAGGCGGCAAATCCGCGAAATCCTCCTCCATGCCGACCGGCGGCTGCTGCTGGTCGTCGGCCCGTGCTCGATCCACGACCCGCGGGCAGGGCTGGAATACGCGACCCGACTGCGCCGGCTGATCGACCGCGTCAACGGGCGGCTGCTGCTGGTCATGCGCTGCTATTTCGAAAAATCGCGGACCTCCGTCGGCTGGAAAGGGCTGATCATGGACCCGCACCTCGACGGTTCCGACGACATCCCCGAAGGGCTGCGAATCGCCCGGCGAATCCTCCGCGACATCATCGAGATGGGCGTGCCGACGGCGACGGAGCTCTTGGACCCGATCACGCCGCAGTACATCGCCGACCTGATCTGCTGGTCCGCGGTCGGCGCCCGCACGACCGAATCGCAGACGCACCGCCAGATGGCGTCCGGGCTATCGATGCCGCTGGGGTTCAAGAACGCGACGCTCGGTTCAGTGGCGCCGGCCGTCAACGCTATCAAGGCCGCGCGGCAGCCGCAGACTTTCCTGGGCATCAGCGGCGACGGCGTGGCTTCGGCCGTCTCCACGCGCGGCAACCCCGATTGTCATCTCGTTCTTCGCGGCGGCGATTCGGGACCGAACTACTCGGCCAAGCACGTGGCCGACGCGGAACGGCAGTTGGAGGAGGCGGGGCTGGAAAAGTCGATCGTCGTCGATTGCAGCCACGGCAACAGCCGCAAAGATCCCGCCCGCCAGCCGGAAATCCTGTGCGACGTGATCGCACAGCGGGCAAGCGGAACGCGGTCGATCGTCGGCGCCATGCTGGAGAGCAACCTGTTCGGCGGCAACCAGCCGTTTCCGGCGCCGCTGGAAAAGCTGGTATACGGGCAATCGATTACCGACGGCTGCATCGACTGGAAGACGACGGAGCGGATCGTGCTGGAGGCGGCGGAAGCCGGCTGAGTCCGTCACAAGATGCCCGCCGCGCGCCGCAGCCGCAGGCGGACCAGCACGGCCTCGTAAACGCTGTTGTACCAGTTCATGTACGCCTGGGCGCGCATCGTCTCGGCGTCGAGGACCTCCGTGTTGTTGCCCAACTGCTGGATGTAGCGGTCGCGGACGACGCGGAGGTTTTCGTCGGCCTGCGTGATGGCGACGCGGGCGAAGGCGATTTGCTGCTTGGCCGTCTGGAATTCCAGCCAGTGCTGGCGGATTTCCAGGGCGATCTGCGACTCGGCGTCGCGCCGCAGCCGCATCGTTGCTTCCGCTCTTTGCGAAAGAGAGGCCGCCTGATGGCCCGCGCGGCCCGAATCGAAAAGTTTCCATTCGGCGGTCAAGGCGACGCCGGCGAAGTTGTTGGTCTGGAGGTACTTGTCGTCCTGGTAGATATAGCCGCCGCGAAGCATGACTTGCGGCGAGTTTTCGGCGCCGGCCGCCGCGGCTTGCTCGCGCAGGGCCTCCGCGCGGGCGGAGAGTTCGCGGATTTCCGGACGACGCTGCCAGGCCGTGCGCACGAGATCGTCGACGGGCGCCGGATCGCCGTCGTCCCGCAGCTCGACGATGTGTACCGGCTCCGACATGTCCCGCCCCAGCGCGCGGTTGAACGCCGCCTTGGTCATTTCCAGGGAGTTGGCCGCACGCAGTTCCTGTTGCCGGGCATCGGCCAGCGCCACCTGGACGGCCAACACTTCGTTCCGCGAGGCCTTGTCGACCTGAAGGCGGTTCTCGACGTCTAGGGCGTGCGCCTTGAGGCTGACAACTTTGCTCCCCGCGACTTCGACCACTCGCTTGCCGCGGAGCACGGCGACGTAAAGCTCGGCCACGTTCATTTTCACGTCGAGCCCGGTGCGCTCGACGTCGGCGCGGCTTGCGCAGGCCTCGTCGGCCGCGGCCGCGGCCTGACTATCAATTTTGCCCGCCGTGTAGACGGGTTGAGATACGATGGCATGAAAGCCGGCGCTGCCTTGGCCGAACAACGGCACTTCGCCCGCGGGCGAGTTGAAGGCAATTGGGTCGCTAAGGGCCAGCACGTTCCCGCCGACACTGACCGAGGGGCAACCTTCGGCGCAAGCGGCGGCGCGGGTCTGGTCCGCGGCCGAAACGTTCCAGGCGCCCGCCTTAATACGTTCGTCGCTCTGCAAGGCGGCACGCCAGGCATCTTCGAGTGTTTCCGAAGGCTGCGCGGGCACGCGATTCGCCGCACCGTTTGCGGGCTGATCAGGTTGTTGGTTGTAGTTGGCCCATTTTACCTGTTCATCGTAGACCTGTCCAACTGCCGCGGCGCCACGAAGCCCGACGGCAATGGGAACCAAGACAATCATTGCGAAGATCCTATGCAGGTTCTCCATGACAGTGCCTCGGTATTCAGGTTCACAGGGTGCCGGCCGAGGTTCGTCGGACGTGCGGGCGTACGAACCGCGTCGTTGGCTTGCGCTACGCGTTTAGCAATTGGGGCGAATGCCGACCGATTGGGGAAGAAGCGTAAACTTTTCCGCTTAATTCGATTCGGCAGATTGCGTGGAGATTGTGAGCCAAAGACGGCGCCACCGATAAGTTGGATCCGCGACAGAAGCGAACGATGCCCCGAAAAGGTGGATTCTTGCCTGTAGCAACCATCGCCGGCCAGAAATCGGCTAGTATGCCATCGCAAGCGCGGCTTCTTGCGGCGAAGCAGGGCAACCTTCAATGCACTCGCGGACTACCAATCGCATTACGTCCAAAACGTCAGGCGGAAGAGGATTGTACGCCAAGACGGCGCGGGGCAATGGCTCGCCGAACATCCACTGATGGACACGAGGGTGATTCGTCGCCAAGCTGTTCAAATCGGCAGCCAGCGCCAGTGCTGGATTCCCGCAAACTTTGCCGTAATTGCGTGTCTCGCTGATCACGTCGAAGCCCAGGAATCGTCGATAAAAGCGGGCGTGGCGTGGATGGACGGCAATTAGCAACCGATCGGCCCCGCGACGGTAAGCCAGTTGAGCCATTAATGGCATAAGCTGGAAAACGGCGGACTGTGATTTTTCGGACGGCTCTTGCCGTTCGGCCAGGCAAGACACTTCGGCCACGGAAAGCCCTTGCAAGCGCAGGTCCGCGATTTCGTCGGGAAATGCGGTTTCCATCGGAAGCCCCAAATCGCCGTCGTAGACAAGGCTCATCGTGCATGATACCGCTTCGCGTTCCAACGCGACGAGGACCTCGGTAGTCGGCAGCAGATGGTACGGGGTGATCCGCATCCGGTGACGGTTTGGTTTCATTAGCCCGGAACGAAGGTACTGTTCGTAGATCAAGCGAAAGGCGGTAAAAAGTTCCTCGGCTGAGGATCCGACTCGGCAAACTGCGCAAGCTTGATCGGAGATTGCCGAGCGAACGTATTCGACGGCACGGCGCTCCTTTTCGCCGCTTGCAGCCGGATGCTTAACCGCGAGTTTTGCATTTGTTCCAGCCTGATCGTGCAGGCAATTGTCGCCCTTTGCATCCCTATCCCGGACGTATTCGCAAACTTCGATCATGTCACAGCGTCTCCCACGTAGCTTTTATCGACTAGAACTGCAACCGGCGTTGCACGCCGCTTGCAGTTCTAGATATTGTTTAGTAAGTATGTGGTGTATGCTTGCTTGCATCCCGGCCACCCTGCTTTAGGGCCACACCGCGCCGGAGTTGATTGAAAAGGATTTGATGACGATACCTGGGACAACCGTCTCCGGCCCCGAAAATGCTTCGCAACAAGTCGCCGCGCAAGGCACTGTCTTGGAGATAATCGACGGCTCCGGCATCGACCCACTGTGCCCGTTCGTCCTTGCAGCACCGCGACTGGAGTACGATCAGTCGGGCGTTGGGAAAGAGCGTGCGCGCGTCGTAAAGCAGTTCGGTGCCCAGCGCGCCTTCAATCCGAGCATGAGCCAGCAGGACGTCCGCCGCGCGGCCGCCCAACTGCCGCTGCAACTGGCGCATCGAGCCGGCGGCGGCAACCCACTGGATCCGCCGAAGGCGGACAAGCCACGAAGATGTCGCTTCGCGAAACAGCCGCGATTCGCTGAGGACGCAGACGGAGATCCTGGTTGCGGGTTCTTTGATGTGCATCGAGGGAGGCGTATGACGAGGGCCGCGGACTTGGGAGATAGCAACGGTTGTTAATCTTTGTCCAAGACTGTTTTGAGTATTACATCATCGTTTATATCCGCTGCCTGCTCTCGCCCGCTATGGTTATTTGGAGCCATTCCTGGACGACTTAGCGGACTAAGCCGCGCGTGGACCGCGGACCAAAATCCGGAGCCACCCACGGCTAGCCTTGCGGACTAAGAACCTGTCCGAAAACGGTCTGCCGCCCCGTAGAAGCGGCGTCTCGCCGCTTAAGCAATGCGGCGGAACGCCGAATCTACGAGTTTTCGGATAGGTTCTAGGCCGCGGATAGACCGCCGACCAGACGGTGGTGTTCCAAGGGACTAGTACCCGGCGGGCATCATTGATGTCGGTCCGCGGAAGAAGAGACGTTTGCGGAGCCAAGCCAGCGGCGCTTGCGGGCCAAATCGACCGCCTCGTAGCGGCCCGACACCTGGAGTTTCTCGACGATGTTGTGTACGTGGTTCTTCACGGTGTAGAGCGAAACCGAAAGCCGCCGCGCGATCTGCTTGTTGCTGAGGTGTTCGGCGATTAGCCGCACGATCTGAAGCTCGCGGCGCGTCAAGTTCGCGGCGCTGCTCCTATCGCGGCGATGCGCCTGATGGCGGCCCTCGGAGCTTGCCGCCGAAAGATGGAACATCGAGTGAACGATGCCGTGAATTCCGCCCGCCGCCACTTTCTCGATCGCACAGCAAAGGTCGTCCAAGGAAGCGTCCTCGGGAACGCAACCGTGCGCGCCGGCGGTGAAGCAGTCCATGAGATCGGCGTGCGGCCTCGCTTGGGTAAAGAGAATCACGTGCGGCCCAGAGGCCTGGTTATGAAGCTGTTGCGTCAATTCCAAGACGTCCTGATCCGGCAAGTTCAAATCGATCAGCACGACCTGCGGCCGCGCGGCCGCGATGGCCGCGTCGTACCCGCTGCCGTCGTCGCCCAACGGCTCGGCCAAAAAACGAGCGTCATTTGAAAGCACGTCCGCGAGGCACTCGCGAAATACGCGGTTTTGATGTACGATCCCCACGCAAATCGGTGGAGCATCCCCTGTTGTGGTTGTTTTTTCACGCATGGCCAAATAAGTAACCGGATCGGGCTGAGTCCGACATTCGCCCCGAATGCAATTGACCAGTCCCCTGGGCAAAAAGCTTGCTTGTCGAAAAGCTGTGAAAGGCACGGTCACTACGATTCAAACCAAACTCTTAGAAAGAGCATTGATTTACGTTCGACCTTATTGCCATCGCTTACTTGCAAAACCCGCCGTGGTTGAAAAGTAGAAAAGTCCGCGTTGCCCTCTCCTGTTCCCAGGATTACGCAGTTAATGCATCTAGTTTAACACGGTCGGTGCGACCACGCAAATCGTGCTGGCGGAAAATACCGGCCGTGGATCAATTGGTCGCCACAAAGTCAAAGAGAAGTAGCCGACCCCCAGTCGGGGGCATGTTGAAAACCTTGTCTATTGACTTGACAACACGATCGTCCCATGATTTACTAAGTTATCGGGAAGTTTGCGCGAATGCGGCGACGCTGACCGTGAGCAACTGGGTTGGTCTTCAAGAACGGCCGTGACATATATGAGCCATCGCAAAAGAAATGCCGACCGCTCAACGTTGGCCGTGCAGGAGGCGCAGACGGACCCGAGCCGGAAACCGCGAACGATGTCGGCGGTGTCGACGCCGATCGGCGGCTAGCGAAACGGTGCGTGGCAGGCGAGGTCACGGCGTGGGAAGAAATGTACGGCCGGTTTCACGAATCGCTTTGCCGTGCGATTCGCGGAATGCTTGGGACAGGCGGCTCCGATCTGAGCCGCGTCGACGAGATTGCCGCCCGCGTGTGGTACGCCCTGGTCCGCGACGATGGCGAACTCCTAAACCGCTTTGACCCCGCGCGCCACACCCGGCTCGCCGGATTTCTGCGCGGGCTGGCTCGAATCGAGATCATGCAGTACTACCGCGCGGAATTTCGGCGGCGAGCACAGGAAACCACCTGTTGCACGGATCGCGCCAGCGGTGAAACCGCGGCCTCCGCCTGGCAAGTGTCGGCAATGATCGACGACTTCGCCAGTACGCTTACTCCGGGCGAACAGGAGTTTCTGGAAGAGCACCTATTGAACCCGTCCGAAGACGGCCAGCAGCGATGGTCCGACGCGACGATCTGGCAGCGCTGCCACCGAATTCGTCAAAAGCTCAAGACGTTTTTCCTTGCCAACACTTGACGAATTCGCCTAGTCCGGTCAACCGAGACGGCCGCGACGCATCTTGGCCCCAAGCAGTGTAAACGCCAGGAAAACCGTGCCCAACAGGCGCAGCGGTTGAAGGTTCTGGGACTACGATGTTTTCTTGCAACGGGTCTTGGCTATTGATCTGGAACGGAATGATTGAATCGGTGTTTAACGACGTACTGCCTTGCATGACGACGGGATTGGCGATGGCAAAGAGAGAATTCAATTCACTCGCGGGTCCATATCCAAGGGGCGCTTGCTGCTGAAGATCGGAGAAGAAACCGTTGGGAACGCCAGTATTGTTGTAGAGCAATTGCAGCGAGGTTGCGAACGACGCCACTCCAGGATTAGCCGACCCTACCGCGGCCCAATAGTAGTTGCTGCCCCAAACAGAGCCTGGGGCCGCGCCAGCGACTTCCCAAAGCGTGCCCGCTGTCGCGGTTGTCTCGGCCTGCTGCCAAGTTGGAGCGGACGCATTGAAGGCGTTGGCCGGGCCGTCCCAAAGCGCAACCATGGCGCCGGCCGGAAGGCCGAATTGCGCCGCGAACGGCGCGTAAGGTACAAACGTGAATGCGGAATCTCCGCTGGAGTCGACGTTGGCGGTCGTGCTCTGGACGAGCAACTGAAAGACACCGGCCAACTGGAAGTTGCCCGAGTAAAGGACGTTGGCCCCGGCGGGAGTTTGGCTGTTCGTGATCAAGTACATTCCCTGGAAAGTGTCGCCGGGCACGATTGGCGTTCCGGCCGAGACCAAACTGCCGCTGGAATCGAAAACGTTTTCGAAATCCGTCACCTTGAGTTGTGTGACACTCCCGGTCTGGAACATACTCGAGCCTGGATTGTTGACAATAGTTCCACCGGCAGCAAGTCCGGCAACAGACCAAGCGATGCCCAGCGCGAAGTAGCGCGAGCAGCCAACGGGCCCACATGCGATTTCGATTTTTCTGATCGCGGCTGCGGGCCGCAGCATTCATGACGCTTGGGAGATACGCTAACGGCGAAAAATCAGCGTGTGCCGCGGTTGCAATGTTCATTGATGTCCTCACAACTCAAAAGCAAATTGCAGTCAAGCGTTGCTTTTGCCGGGCCATCAGCGACTGTGTTTTGTCTCCCGCAGCAGAGTCTAGAGGATCTGGAGGCGCATACGAGGCGACGTACTTGTCACCGCCATCGCGCAGTGGAAACCACCGCGTGTGGAGCGAAGTACACAGTGCATCCGGCCTTCGGAAAAGCGCTGCCTCGTATGACGGGGAATTTAAAGGATCCTGCTATGCAGGCCAGCCAACCGACCGGCGGCCGAAGGCGTCCGCCGAACATCGGAACGATAATTACTCTCTCATTGTACCACGAAAGCTGCTTGCTTGCCAGCATTTTGCGCGATGCAGGCAAAGAAAGAGCGTACTATTTTCCACTTACGATTCTCACTAAGGGTGAACACCCGCAATAAAAAACCCTTCCTTGGGGGAAGGGTCGTTATGCTTTTCACAGCGAATCTTGTATCCGTTAGACGGCGACAGCTCGAGGGCGACGGCGAACGGCTTTCACGACTCCCCAGAGGCCAAACAAGCCGCCGACAACAACAAAGCCGGTCGGTTCCGGAAGAGACTCTTCTTCCAAGGGATCCTGGCTTTGAATTTCAAACGGGATGCCCGAGTTAGTGTTAATAATCGTGTTGCCCTGCAATGCGAGCGGGTTCGTAATCGCAAACAGAGAAGCCATTTCCGACGGGGAAGCAAAGCCTGCCGGCGCCTGCTGATTCAACATGGCAAGGAGATTGGTCGCTGGAGCTGTTGCCGGGTTGTTGTAGAGCAGATTCAACGAAGTGGCAAAGGAGGCCACGCCAGGGCTTCCAGAACCCACGGCAGCCCAATAGTAGCTTGTGCCCCACCCGGTAGTCCCGCTCGACGCATTGCCACCTACCTGAGTGAGTATTCCACCACTGAGCGCCGTGGTGTACGCCTGCGTTAGAGTCCCAGCGGCGTTGAACTGGTTGGCTGGCGTGTCATAGAGGGCGATCATGGCACCAGCTTGCAAGCCGGGATTGGTTCCCGCTATAGCGAGAACGTGGGCGTTGAAGTTTGGATCGGGAACGAGCGTAAAAGAGAACACCCCAGCGGTGCCAGTAGAGTTGACGGCTGATACCACCGTGTCAAAAATGCCCGTCACACTGAAGTTGCCCGGAGCAAGTACATTGGAACCTCCGGGCGTTTGACTCGTGGTAATATTGTAGATGCCTTGGAAAGTATCGCCGGCCGTGATCGCCCCGGTGACTAAATTCCCGCTTGAATCGAACACGTTTTCAAAGTCGGTAAGTTTGAACTGCGTAATACCGTTAGGCTGAAACAGGTTGCTGAAAGGGGAGTTTTCTAGGGTTGCGGCCTGCGCCATGCCGGAAAGGGCGGTTACAAGAACCAAAGTGGCCAAAAGTGACAGATGTCTCATTGTTTTGCACTCCTCGTTTTGACTAGGGCTAATACCCTTTGGCGGTTATGAACTGCTTGCGCAAATTCGTCTTTCTTTGTCTATGCCTATTCCGCCGCTGCATTTCGATTCCTGACAGGCAAAAGCCGAGTCGTAAAGGATTTCTTCTCGGCACCTAAACAAGTGCCGAGACTTCCCCCACCTTTCGGCGGGTTGATCGAACGCTGGAAGGAACACACTTGCCGACCCGGAACATGATTTGTAGCGTCCGACCGGCCAACTGCGGGCATAGGTTGTCGAAACGGTGAGAAAGTGCCTTTATGCCGGCCTGCTGCCACGACTGTAGCCGCGAACCACCGATTTGGCGCCAATGGGCAAGAAAAATTGGCAGGCTACCTAGCGGATGGAGCGCCAAATTCAGGGAGGTTGCCGCGAGCCAAAGGCGTTCCAAAGCCCTACCCCCCTGTAGGAATGGTTCAACCGCAGGTTCGCCCACGCTCAATAGCCCTACGGCGCCGCTCCGCTTGACCGCTTGCACAGAAGGAGCCGTCAGGAGCTTGCCCAAGCCAAGTGCATGAACCACCCGCATTCGCTTCCACGGTCTTAATTGGCGCAAGAGCCAGGCGGCCCCAAGAGGAAGCTCCAGAGTTCGTACGTCCAGTCCGTCCCGCGTTTGATTGACCTCGTTTATGGAAAAGCGGAGTTGGCGGAACAATTCGTTGTGGAATGGCTCATACTGGAATCGGATGAGGTCGGCCGCCGCCAACAGCCGGGCCAAGTCGGAGATTCGAGAACGCTCCGTAACCCAATTGACGCGGACACCGCTGATTTGTTCAGCCGCCTGCGACATGTTGTCCAGAGCCTCCTTGGGTATCGGCTCGGTCGAGTAGAGTTTCCGACATGTCTGCCGCGAAGCTAGATACGCGTAAAGTTGGTCGGCTCGTCCGCCCGGATGGAACTCGATCGTGGCCACCGGCTGGGAGGGATCGCCAAGCGACTTAGCCGCGCAGCCAACGACTTCGACGCGAGGTTCGAAGCCGGCTTCTCGGGCCGCAATGCAAGCGTTTTCGATCGCGGCGCCGATACCGGTCAGATCGAACATCCCGTTGACGTCCGATGGCAGCGTTCGAGACAAGTCGAGAAACACCAGCAGTTTGCCGTGGCGGACCTCGAATCGCCAGGGCTGATTGTTATCTGGCGTGGGCGCAAGGATCGCGGCCTCGACCAGTTTGCGGTAGTCCGGACCCATGGCATGTTGCCGCGCTATTTGTATTTACTTTCCGTAGCCAAGTTGAAGCATCGTGCGTCGCAGAATCGTGCGCTTCAAGCGCTGCAGGGGCCCGCGGTTGCCCCAAATCAGTCTTCCGTGGCGAAGTCGGCACCGGTAGGCGTCGAACTGGGCGTAGTACGGCGCAGGGCGAAGCGGTTTCCGGCCGAGGATTACCTTGGCGGCTTCAACGGCGGCGACACCGCTGCAAATCTGGCAAGCGGCGCCGCAGGACGGCCCCCGAGCTGATTTTCCTTGTATTTGCTTCTTGTCGAAATAGGCCAGGTGCAAGCCTGCTGGGGCTAGCGCAGTCGCAAACGCCGCGAATTGGTCGATCGGCGCCATACCGTCGCGCAAGTCAAAGTAGGCGTCAAACTCCATCCCTTGCGGATCAAAGAGTACCCAGGCCGCGCCGAAGCCGATTGGGCCCGCGGTGATAGCCCAAAGGCCGCGCTGCCGCGCCTCGCGAAAGAGCAAGCGCCGAGTATCGAATGAAAAGAAGTCGATTCCGTCCAGTACCAGCGAAGCTCCGTCGAGAAACTGGCCAACGTTTTCCGGCGTGATCGGTTCGTCGAGGACGCGGAGATCGAGTTCGGGGTTGATTTGCCGGACCTCCTCGGCCATGGTTTCGGCCTTGCCGCGGCCCACGTTGCGCTGCAACGCGCCGTATTGCCGATTGAAGTTGGCAACTTCAAACGTATCGGGATCGGCGATATTGAATCGCCCCACGCCCAAGCGGGCCAGGGTTATCAGGTGAACGCCACCGACGCCGCCCATTCCGGCAACGGCCACTCGAGCATTGCGAAGCCGCTGCTGTTCGTCGAGCGAAATCAAGCCGAGGTTGCGGGAAAAGGCCTTGTCGTACGACCAAGCCTGCGGGTTGCCGATGGAACTACGTTCCGTTCGTTCGGCGGGGTTCATCGGTGTCCCCAATAAATTCAGGTATCCAGCGTCTTTTGCTGGCGGCGGATCGAGCGTGCAAGCGGCAGTGGTCATGATAACGGTTGGCGGGTGTTGCCGGCGAATTATCGTCCGATCGCGCTTTGCGCTGCTCTCCGCAAGGAAGTATACGGTGCGCGCCGGCAGCGTCAAACCTTTGTTCCTGCAACGGGAATGGCAGTTAAAGCGGCACTAAATACGTCAGGGCTCGATGACCACGTCGACGCGAAGGCCAACGACGGGGGGGCAATTGTCCGCGTCGATCCAGATTTCCCTGGTTTTCGTGTCGAGCCGCTCGGTCGGATGGTCGGTCCAGAGGCTCTTGTCATCCATGCGAGGGCTGACGTGCGCCACCCGTCCGCGAAACTCTTGTCCGCTGGGACCGTCGGCCGTGATTCTGGCGGACATGCCGACACGGACATCGCGGGCATCCAATTCATCGACGAACGCCCGCACCCGACAGCGCGACGTGTCCGCCACGATGACCGCTGGATCGGCGGCGACGGGGCCTGTCAGCTCACCGACTTCGACGCCGGCCTTCAGGACCTGCCCGTTCAGGGGGGACCGCAGACGGGTCCGGTCGAGTTGCACCTGAGCGAGCTTCCAGTGTGCGCGGGCCTCGGCAAGACGGGCGGTTTCGATTTGAACTTCGTCGGCGCGGGCAGGGGATTCAAGCAATTGCAGATGGGCCTCCGCCGCTTCCACTTCGGCGGTGAGGCCCGCGACCAGCGTCCGTTGATTGTCGCCCTCTTGCTGCGTTACGGCTTTGCTGGGCAGCAGGCTCTCGATCCGATGCCAGGACAGTCTTGCTCGTTCCAGTTCCGCGAGCTTGGCCCGATAAAGCGCGGCGGCCTCCGCTCGCTGTTTGGGATGCACTCCGTGAACGAGCCGCTCCAGGCGGGCTTGGGCCAAATGAAACTCGGCTTCGGCTACGGCGGCCTCTTGCGCATAGTCAGCGTCGTCAAGCTCCAGCAGAACTTCGCCCGCACGCACGAATTGGCCGTCCTTGACGAGGACCTTCGCAACGCGTCCGGCGAGTTGCGGACGAAGTTTAATTTCTGGGGTTGCGCCTTCGATCCGGCCCGACGCGCAGATCAGCCGTCGCGAGACATCCGGCCCTTGTCGCTCGGCCGGGGAGCGGGATTGAACGTCTAGGGCCACGCTCAGCCCGACGATAGCCGCGGTGAGAACGATTCCGGATACAACGAACTTCATGGCAGTGTCTCCTTAAGGCAGGGAGCGGAGAGCGGGGAGCAAGGAGCGTGTAGCGGCGCCCTGTCGGGGCACCCGCGCAGCGGGTCGGCGCCCTGCTCCACGATGCGGCCGTTATCCAGCCAGTGGATATGATCGGCGAAGGAAAAGATTCGCGGGTCGTGGGTCACGACTACAGCGGTTTTGCCCTCTTGGCTGACAAGCCGCCGCAAAAGCCGCACCACCTCCTGGCCATTCTTGGCATCCAGGGAGGCCGTCGGCTCGTCGGCCAGAACCAACGGCGGATCATTGGCCAATGCGCGGGCGATGGCTACGCGCTGACATTGTCCGGCACTCAGGTTCCGGGGATGGGCATCCATTTGCTTCGCGAGCCCCACCGCATCCAGCAGGTCCGCGGCTCGCCGCCGCGATACGCTGCTCCCCAGACCCCGCAAGGTCATCGGCACGCAGACGTTTTCCAGGGCCGTCAGGCCGCGAATGAGGTGGAACCGCTGGAATACGAAGCCGATTCGGTCCCGTCGCAGCAGCGTCCGCTCGCGGGGGCCGAGGGCGGCAGGATCTTGGCCGAAGAGCTGCACGAGGCCCTCATCGGCGGTCAGGATACAGCCGAGAATAGACAGCAATGTCGTCTTGCCGCTGCCGGACGGCCCCGCCAGAAACGCGCATTGGCCGCGGTGAACTGTCAAGTCCACGCCGTTGAGCACCGTTGCCGCCATTGCGCCGCGGCGGTAGGTCTTGGTTACGCCGCGAAGCTCAATGGCGGGAGAACGGGAATGTCGAATGCCGGCTTCGTCATTCGACATCGGGCGTTCCAAATTGTCAGCGACGACGTTAATCATGACTGCAACACCATAAGGGGATCGAGCCGGCGTATGCGAACGTAAGGTAGGACGGCCGCCACGAGGCAAATCGCGGTGACCATTAGGCAACTGCCCAGCGACAGCCACCAGGGAACGATAATCGGCGCCTTAGGTCCGTTGCAGCAGTGCTGGATGGCGGCGACGCACGCCAGTCCAATCAGGCTGCCGACGACGGCCATGCTCAGGGCCTGGACGAACAACAGGGAAAGCGCCTGCGGCCCGCTGGCGCCGATCGCCTTGAGTGTGCCGAACTCGTCCAAGCGATCTAGAACCAAGGCGTACAGGGTTTGGGCCACCATGATCAGGCCGACTAGCAGCCCAAGCAATGTGGCGGCGCCGAACGAGAGCCCCAGGCCGGTCCGCGTTATCCAGTAGCCTGCCGTGATATTGCTGTAAACGGCCCGCGGGAATGCGTCCAGTTCCGGCACGCGCCGCCGGATGGCCGCGCAGACGGCCGCGGGGTCCGCGCCGGGCGAGAGTTGCACCAGATAGTACGAGCAAACATCCGGCGGCTTGCGAAGGTACCGGCTTGCCCGGTCAATCGTCGTGAAGACGTAGGGCATGACCAGAAAGCCGGTGATGCCGCGGGTCTTGCCGACGATGCGCGCCGCGCGGCCGCCGATTTCGCGAAGGTCGCCCAGGCGGGGGTTGTCGAGTTTGGCCTGCTCGCACTCGTCGATGAACACTCCATCGGTCTGCAGGATCGATCGCGGGTTGCCTTCGACAAGGTTCCAGGCGTTGCCCAACAGGTGTTTCGGATCGACACCGACTATGGAGCAGGTACTCGAAGCCGCCGCTGGGAAGTCGCATTTCGCCGACTCCGATCAAGTACGGTTCGGCCCGGCGAACTCCCGGAACGGCGCGGACCTCGTCGAGCCAGCGGCGGGGAATGTCGCAGGGCAAGTCGACGTTGTGGATGTTTCTTGTGGCCGGCCCAAATGTCCGCTTCGCCGTGGTCCACGAGCGTTCCGGCCTTGCCGATTAGTCCGATGAACAGGCCGCCCTGCAAGCTGACCAGCACGATGGAGAACACCACGCCCACCAGCGCCGTGAAAAGCTTGCCGCGATCGGCCAACAGGGTCTTCAGCGCGATGCACCACATGATTAACAAATAGGTCACGGGAGGGCGGCGGGGAGACGGAGCAGGAAAGAAAGGGAGAAGGGGAGAAAGGGGGAAGGGGAGATCCGCATCGTCTCCCCCTCCCCCTTTCTCCCCTTCTCTCCTGCTTGCCGCTACCGCCGTTAACGGCGGCACAAGCCTGACGATCGCGGCATTTCTCGCGCTGGTCGCGGAGAGCGGCCGCGGAAACACGCTTGACCTTTTCCCGTTGTGACCTAGGTTTGTTTTAGCTTGCTCTTATCAATTATCTCGTCTTTCGGCCCAGGAAAGCGCGCCCCTCTCTCAGCAAGCCGCGACAACCGGCCTACTAGCGCGTATCGCGCACGGCGGAGAACTCGCCGCGGCGGACCGTCCGCTCCCATTGCGGCGGAGAGACCGTATGTCATCGGTTCTGCAACGACCGAGCAGGAAGCCTTCTGTAGATACAACTGAAGACATCAGTTATCGCATAGCGGCGACGAGGTGGGAGCGGGAAGCCGCCTTCCGGCTGGTCTACGCTTCGTACCTGCGGAGCGGGCTCGGGGAGAAAAACCCCCACGGCATGCGCGTGACGCCCTATCACGTGCTGCCGACGACCGAGACCTTCATCGCCGAGTACGACGGCAACGTGATTTTCACGATGAGCCTGGTGATCGACGGCGCCCTGGGCGTGCCCATGGAGCACGTCTACGGCGAAGAAATCGCCGCACTGCGGCGGCGGGGATTGCGGTTCGGCGAAATATCCTGCCTCGCCGACCGCCGCGCGAGTCTCGTGCGATTTTTTCCCATCTTTCTTCGCACCAGCCGGCTGATGACCCAATACGCCCATCGCCGGGGGCTGGATGCCGTGCTCGCGGCCGTCCATCCCAAGCACGCTCGGTTGTACCAGCGCTACTTCGATTTTCGAGCGATCGGCGACCTCAAAGAATACCCCACGGTCCGCAACAATCCCGCGGTGGCGTTGTGGGCGGAGTTCGCCCGGCTGGAAAGGGAGCGCTCAGAGAGCTATTTGGCAATGTTGGCCGATCCGTTCAGCGAAGAAGAGCTTCAGCCGCGGCCGATGAGCCACGCCGACTGCGACTACTTCAGCCCAATGATCGACTCGACATTCCAGTGCGCCCCGATCGGCGACGCGGAGGAAGAGTCCTCAGTGCAAGCCGGCGAGCTGGCAGAATGCGTGGCGTAAAGAAAGCGATGAGAGATGAGGGATTAGAGATGATAGATAAGTGATAAGGGACGAGTGACGCGCTCCGTCAATCCCGCATCCTTCATCCCTTATCCTTCATCTTTCATCCCCGTCCCTCATTCGCCGTTCGGCCTCCACGCGAGGTCGGCGATGATCGGGCGATGGTCGCTTCCGACATCCGGCCCGACCCAGCAGCGGCACGGCCGCCAGTGAGGCCCGCTGAGAATGTGATCGATGCGCACACCGAACAGCCAGCCAAACGGGCCCGGCTTCTCGGTATGGCCGAAACCGAAGCCGGCACAGGAAAACGCATTCTTGAAGCGGCCCCAAGTCTGGCGATAGACGATGCTGTCGGGCGGCATGTTGAAGTCGCCCGCAAGAATCAGCGGCGCGGAGATTTCCTTGGCCATTGCGAGAGCCGTTTCCGACTGCCGGCGGCGTTTCTCGCTCTCTAGCTCGATCTGGCCGCTGCCGCGCGACGAAAGCCCGGTTTTCCGGTCGAGCGTTTCGGCAAGTCCATAATGCGGACTAGGCAGGTGCAAACTGCAAAAAGCAATTTCTCGCTGCGGCAGGGAAATGAGGCGGTAGAAGTAGAATTGGCTTGCGGAGGGGAAAGGCCGCCCGGTGCTCGGATCAACCGTGACAGGGATCTCTTCGATCGGATAGCGCGAGGCAATGAGCAAGTCATGGTCCTGGGAAACGTGCCAGCCCTCCGGCCAGGCAACGCGGACGGGCACCCATAAGCCCTGCAAGGCGACGATGTCGGGGTCGGTCTCGACGATGAGCTTGTTGAGCGCCGCATTGTCGGAGCAGTGGCCTTTGAGATTGCAAGTCAGCACGCGAATCGACGAATCGCTCGTGCCGGCCAGGCGATTCCACGCCAGGCAAAAACCCATGACTGGTCCGAGGGCAACGACGGCGGCGGCGGCCAGCGGCCAAAGCATACGGCGCCGCGCAACTGCCGCCGCCGGTACGAGCACCGCCAACGGCACGGCGCAGATCCAGCGCGGGCCAAAGAGCACAATCGTCGCCGGCCACCAACGATCACCCCAGAAATGAATCAACGCCCAGACTGCCAGCAGCACGGCGAGGTAAAGCCAGACCGCCGCGCAAAACCCCGCTGTGGCAACGGAACGCCAAAAGGACTTTGGTTTTTCGTCCGGCTCCATTTCGATTTGCAGAAAATCAATCGGTCCGGCTATCACGGCTGCGGGCCGGAAAAGCGCGGTCGGGAACCTCGTATCCATTGTCGAGCGCATCGAACCCAATCCGTATCCCTGGATGGTTATCTGGCTGCATTATATCGGCCATGAGAGGGACAGTACACTGGGGGAAGGAACAAATTGATAGCAAAGCGTGCGGGCGGTAAACTATACTGTTGGCGAATCGACGCAATACTGGCCACGCAATTGATGCCGAGGGGGCGAGATGACTACTGCGCTGAAACAGCGATGGGTGCTTGCCGTACTCGTAATGTTCTTCGCCGGGGCCTTGCGGTTCTACCGCTTGGGGGACTGGGCTTTTGCCAACGACGAGTTGGGGACAATCGACGAGGAAAGGGCGCTCTTCGAACCCGGCGCCGCCGACCGGGAAAGTCAAGCCTATCGGATTTCCCGCGTCATCCCCCTGAGCTATTCTTTCCACCACCTCGGCGACAGCCTGTTCGGCCGCGACGAGTTCGGCTCCCGCGTCGTGCCGGCGATCTTCGGAACGCTTGGAGTCGCAACGGCCTTCCTGCTGCTTGACGTGCTGAAGGGACGGGCGACGGCCGTCGCGTGCGCACTCTTGATGAGCCTGTGGCCGGAGCACATCTTTCAAAGCCAGCAGACACGCTTTTACATCATAGCGGCGTTTTTCGCCGAGCTGGCGATGCTGTTGGGCGCGTTTGCCGCGCAGCGGCGATCGGCCATTTTCGCGGCCCTGGCCTGCTGCGCGGCATTTGCCGCGGTCCTCTGCCATACGTTGATGGCGATCTTGCTGGGAACAATCTTCCTGGGCATTGCGGCCGGGTCGTACGCCCAGCGGCAGCCGTTTCCGAAAAGCGTGGCAGGGGTTTTCCTCGCGGCCTGGGGACTCGCCGCGCTCTTCGGCCTTTTTTACCTCAAACCATTGATAAGCGGCTGGAACTCGAGCGAAACTTGGGGTTACAGCGTGTATCACTCGCTCTTGGCATCGCTGAATGCGATCGGATGGCCGGTCGCGCTGTTGACGGCGGTCGGCACGCTCATGTTGCTGCGCACGCGCAACGCGCAGAACTGGTATTGGGCCGTTTGCGTGCTGGCTTGGATGGCCGCCAGCGCGATCCTCCCGCGCCTCGTGGTCTACCACCCGGGATACGGCTTCCTCCTCTCGGTCGCCGCCTATATCGTTGCGGCGTGCGCGGTTGGCACAATCCATGACAGTTTGAAGCCGAAGGGCGCATTCGTCGCGGCCGCCTGGGTCGGACTGATCTGTTTGTGCAACTTGCCCGGCGTGGCTAGTCACTACAAGGACGGCTCGCGGCCAGACATCCGGTCAGCCGCCCAGTACATTCAGAAGAACTGGCGCGCGGGCGATCGAGTGACCGGGCACTCGTTGACATGGTTTGCCTATTACGCCAAGGACCTGGCGCCCGCGATCAGCAGACAATCCGATTTGAAGCGGGCGATCAATGAAAGCGCGGGCGGCGACCGGCGCTTGTGGCTGGTAATCGAGAGCTGCCGGGGCGGAATTCCGTGGGACCTCGATCACTATCTAGGAACGCATTGTTCCCACGAGCTTAAGATCCTGCGGCCGCGCTACGACTATGCGGAATACTGCGTCGATGTATTCCTTGTCACGCCGAAGAGCGCGAAATGACGGACCGGCCCTCGCGAGCAGACGATGTCGGCTATCGGACTTTCGTCAACTTCATCGAGCCGGCCGCGTCATCCAGTGCGAATGCGCCCGCCGCGCCGGACAGATGCTCGTCGGCCGCCTTGCGACAACCGCCCCAGTCATGGTAATCGTCGAGGATGACGCTTCCACCCACAACGAGATTGGGCAAGAGGCGCTGCAGGCATGTCATCACGGGATCGTACCAATCGACGTCGATATGCGCGAAGGCCACAGGGCAGTCCACCTTCATGGTGTCCTGGACCAGGCCCTTGATCAACGAGACGCGGCGCTTGTCGCAGTCGATTTCGAAATCACGAAAACTGCCGCAAACCACGGCGTACAGGTCCTTCATGTAGCCGTAGTAGGTGTCGCCGTCGATGCCTCGCGACTTGCCTTCCGCAATCGTGCGATAGCGATCATGCACATCCTGCGGGTCTTCCTCGGTCGGCGGAGGAATCGTGTCGAACACGTCATACACCAGCAGCGGCCGTTCGGGGGCTTTTATGGACGCGATCAGGATCGAAGATCCGCCCAGCGCGCAGCCGGCCTCAACGAAGGCGCCCGGCAAGCGCGCCTCCTCGATGGCAAGGCACGTGCGGGCGATGCTGGCAAGCCGCGCATCGCTTAGATAGGTGAGACGTTGGGACTGGATGCGCGAGATCAACCCGCGCTGGCGGGGTGTGAATTCCGCCAACACGGCCTTGCGACCGCGCCAGCAGACGCCCTTTTCAGGCGGCCCTTGATTCGGTGTAGCATACTCGCCGTTGCCGGTATTGGTCGATCGGTAATTGTACGCCGAGGTACAGAACGATCGCCCCGGCAAGAGTCGCCGCGACCGCCAAGATTCCATACGCCGAGCCGCTGTCGCAGAATCTCCGCACGATGGAGCAGATCAGGACGTGGGCGATGTACACCGGATAAGAAAGCTCGCCGAGAAACCGATCGATGCGCTTTGACTTCGAATACTGGAAGACAAGCGGCAGCGCCGCGACCAGCGCAACGTAAACGCCCCATTGCCGATAGTCGTACGGTCCCGGAAGGCTGTTGAACGAGAGCAGCAGGGCGATCGTGCCCAGCGTGACCGCGGGCGGGAGCCACCGCGGCACTTGCACCGCCTTCAAACCGCGGTAGACCGTGTACGCGTAACTACCCGCGCAAAAGAACGCCAGCTCAAGCGGAAAGAAGCGATAGGTCCAGGGATCTCGATCGTACCCCGCCCGCACGAAAACCACGCGAAGCAAGAGGCTCAGGCCCACCAGCGCGAGGAGCTTCACTGGTTTTTGCCGCACGATGATCGGCGCTACGCAGTAAAAGAGCAGTTCGACGCCCAGCGTCCACGCCGGCGGAATAATGAGAAACGACCATACAGGCGGCTTGTCGGCCCAGCAGTCCGTTGTCAAGCCGAACAGTCCGTTGGAGGAATCGAACTTCATGAGAAACGCGCCGTCCTGCCCGAACAGCACCAGATTCGCCCCGACGAGGTACGATTTCTGGAACGGGGAAAGCTCCGCTCCGTGCTCGATCCAGGGCCGCAGGCAATAACTGCGTTCCGCGCCGTAGTGCATCGCCGAGGTCGCGGCCAAAACAAGAGTCAGCAAGAGCACGAACCAATAGATCGGGTAGAGCTTGAGGAACCTGTTCGAGTAGAACATCCAGGCGCTTTTAGGCCCCACGTATTTCTCGTTGAGGATCAACGCCATGTAGAAGCCCGAGATAATAAAAAAGCACTCGACCGCGATCCTGCCGTCGACCAGGTTAAAGCCGTAGATGCGCGACGTGTGCGCAAGCACGACGGATATCGCGAGCAGCGTGCGTATTACGCCGATTCCCATGACAGGACTGCTGAAAAGCCCCGAACGCGAAACGAGAACAAGGAAATCATAAAGACCAAATACGAAATCTGAAACAAGCTCCAACAACTAGACGTGAATGTTTGAAACGCTTTCGGTCATTGCGGTTTCGTGCTGCTGATTTGTTTCGGATTTCGTGCTTCCTATTTCAACTTTGTCCGCACCGTTGCATTCGGCCGTCGGTGAAGACGCCTGCATGCGGCAGCATCCCTCTTTCCACCACCTGGGACGGTTTCGCCAGATCTCGCGGATCGGCGCCGACTTGATGTTGCCGATGGGCGGCATTTTGAAGCACGCGCCCACGTCGCCGTTGGGCTCCAGTTGCATGGTGGTCATGCCGCAGCATAAGGGCTGACCTTCATGGCCCGCGTGCAATTGGATGGAAAGCTGGTACGTATCGGGATCGCGGAAATAAGGGACCATCATTTCCAGTTCCGCGAAGGTGTTGCAAATGGGAAGTCCCTCGTGCTTCAGATCAATCAACTCGCGCACGACGGCGACCGCCTTCTGGGGATCGCGCGGCCAATTGGCCGAGTGTTTGAACCATTGGAGGTCTTCGGGCGTATCGTAGTTTTGTTCGATCGGCTGGTAGAGGACTTCCACGCCGTTTTCCGCCGCGAACCGCGCCACGTTGCAGGCGTCGTCGAGGTTATGCTCCATGATCACGGTTTTCAGCCGGATTGCATAGCCCAGCCGCTCTTCCCTGCGCAGGCGGATGAGGGTGGCAATTGAGCGCGAGGACTTTTCCCAAAAGTCGTCGCGTCCGCGGACGACGCTGTGCGCCGGTCCCACGCCGTCCATGGACATCGTCAAGCGCCAGGGCCGGGCCCGCGCGGCCTCCTCGATGCGCGTTAGATCGCGCCAATATCCGTGCGTCAGCATCTCCATGCAAAGTCCCAGCGAAGAGCCGTAGGCCAGGAGCTTCGCGGCGTGGGGATTCAAAAGGGCCTCGCCGCCGGTGATTACCACGTGCGCGCGTCCCAGCCAACTTCGCACGTCGGCGAGCAACCGCTTCCAATCGTCCAGCGCGGCGAGCCCTTCTTCGCGTCCGCGCCGTTTCCAAATGTCGCAATGGACGCAGTGTGCGGTGCAGCGCATGGTAAGCACGATGACGACCGACGTCGGCCGGCAATGCACGGCCCAGCGGCCGCCGCCGACGGTCCGCAGCCGCCAGTTGATCGCGTCGCGAAAGCGCCTGGAAAGATTAGTGAGCATGTCGTTCCCCTTTTTTTGGAAAGCTCTACGAAGTCAATTCTTAATTCTAAGTTCCAAGTTGCAAACTCTAAGCACCAAGTTCCGAGTTCTATATCATTTGCCGCGCGAAGCGCGCCGCAGAAACGCCACGACCGGTATCGACAACGCGAACAGCGCCAGACACTGCCAGAGCGGAGGCTGCGCGAAGCCGCTAATTGCGGGCTTCAGGAAAACGTGGACGCAGTAGATCCCCAGCGAGTATTCCGACAGCCGCCTGACAAGCCACGGTGCCGGCCGGCGAACCATGAGCGCGGCCAGCACCACGAGCATTGCTCCCAGCACCGTCGAGGGATGCGAGTAGGGCTCGGGCTCTCGGCCGTCCGCCATCCGCAGAAACTGCCGCTCAAGCAGGGTAATTATTGCAAATACAAGGAATAAGGCTGCAAGCGCCGTCGCCTTTGCCGCGGGCGTCCGCAGCGATCCCCTTTTGACCAGTGAAACCAGCAGCGGGCCGATGAAGGCGTAGGGTAGGAAGTTCAACGGGTTGTAATACTTGGCGAACTCGTCCGACAGCCTTCCGCCGGCCATGGCCGTCATCAGCCACAAACCGCTGGTCGAGAGCACCGCCAGCGCCCAGACGGCCGGCGGCGGTAGTCGGCACGCCACTGATGCCGCAAGCGTCATTAGCGCGAGGCAAGAGAAGAAGTAGAACACCGGGTTGCCGCCTTGGACCGCCAAACGGACAAGGTTCGTAACGCTGTTGAACGCATGCACGAAAGGACTGCTGTCACGGAACGCGATCGCATAGGCAGCCGACCAGAATACGAAAAGCAACAGCAGGCGTTCGACGCGGCGGGCGAGCGCTCGGCCGCTCGTTTGTCCCTTCTCGGCAAACAAGAACAGCGAGATCAAGAAGAAGCTCGGCACGGCCAGAGCCAGGACGTGGCCGTATATCGCTTGCGCAACTCTCGACGCGCCCGACGCCTGGGTATGCAAGGCGACGACCGCCAGCGCCAGCAGGCAACGGGCATAGTCGAAGCCAGAAAATCGTGCGGACGGCTCTCGCCGGTTGCCGTTGTGCCCGAGCGCGAGCGCCGTAACCGTCCCCTGGTGCGAACGGGTGGACGACATGTTGTGGTCCCATGTGCGTATCATCTTGTCGCAGTCGCCGTCCCGTAAACTCCAGCGCCGGGCTGCGCCTGTTTTCGCAGCACCACCACTTTTGCGAGGCGCGGCGGCGCCCACCGGTAATAGCCGTATTCTTTTATGACGTCATAGCCCGGAATGCGTCCAACGGCCAACATGTAGCTGTTGTTCTTGCGCCACCACCAAAAGTGGTCCGGGTTCTTCTTGCCGTAGTCGGGATCGTGCAGGTAGGCAGGGTCGAAGAGACATAGGCCGTTGTATTCGAAGCCGCCGTCGATTTCCGCCGCGGGTACGTTCCGCACATTGAGCAGGTCGTTCATGGCCTGCCGCCGCAGGCGGTTCCACTCCAAATAGTCCCGCACGAAACAGATGGAAAGCAGAGAGTATATCGTCAGCAGCGCGGCTGCGAAGGCGCGGCCACTCCTCCCCGCCGCGGCATCCAACCGGCGCGGAATGGCAATCGCCGCGATCGCCGCGGCAAGAAGCGGCAGCGCGGGAATGTAGTAGCGGTCGAATGCGCCGGTGATGACAAGTGGCAGGAGATACACAAGAGCGATCAGCAAAAAAAAGACACCGGCAAGTCGTGCGCGGCGAGGTTTCGGCCGGAACGCAGAATCGTTCCGCCGTGTTCGGCAAGCGTCGCTATAAGCAGCGCCGCACCTAAGAGGCTCAGGACGGTACATGCGATCCAAAAGGCCCGCGGCAAGACGGGCGACTCGTCCGGATTCAGCAGGTTGAATCGCTCGATGGTATTCGGCCCGATGCCCGCCTTCGACAGAATGTTGTTGGGCAAAAGCGGCATAATGCCGGCTTGCCCGAATCCAACGCTACGCACGACGTCGATCAGCGTCAGCGGCGCGACGATCGCCAAGACCGTTAGCGACAGCCGTCGCGGCGACCACGCGCTGTTCACCGCGGCGATTGCCAACAGCGGCAAGAGGAACAATCCCATGTACAACAGGCATACGAACGAATACTCGGCGGCATGGCGCGCCAGCAAGACCGGATTGACCAGCGTATTGAGCAGGTTGACGTTCAGTTTGTCGTAGATCGGCGACAAACGGCCGCTCGCCTCCAGCCACGAGCGAAAGGCGATCAATGTTGCGATGCAAGCGGCCGCGGCGCCGTTGCGCGAAGCACATTTCGCCCGGCGCTTCTGCGCGACACCAGCGCGCACGCGCGAAGGCAATGGGGACGGCGATCGCCAATTGCCTGGAAAGGGTTGCCACTACCGCGATCGCCGTGGCGAGGAGCAAATCGAGGTCCGATCCGGTCCGCAGGTTCCGCGCGAAAAACAATGCCGCCAGCGCGATCGCGGCCGTGAAAACGCTGTCCGTCATGAACGTGTTGGCAAGGGCATAGTAGATGGGATTGAAAGCCAACAAAACCGCGGCCACCATTGCGCACCAACGCGGCCGCCCAACATGCCGCACGAGAGAATAGCAACCCAGCACGCCAAGGAACGAGGCAACCAGCGAGGACGCCCGCAGCGCCGTGAAGGAAAAGCCGGCGGGGAGGCAAAATAGCGATCCCCACAGCACATGGGAGATCAGCGGCATGGAACTCCACTCGCAGCGAAAATCGCCCGTTTCGAGGAAGTGCTTTGCCGCCAGACCAAAGGCCCAATCGTCAATGAGCGGAAAGTTTCCAATAGGGTTGACGACGACGAGGCTGCCGCAATACAGCAGCAGCAGTACCAACACGTCGGTAATTGCATGCGCGGCTTTTCACGATTCATTCAACTCGGCGGATCGGCCGCCACGCGTGTTTGCAGCGACCTGAGGCGGATCTTTGCATTCAACACGCCGATGCGCAGCCCGCAGCCGACGATGCCCTTCCAGCAGCGCCAACGAGCCGGATGCCGCTTCACGGTTGCCCAGGCGTGCGACATCTGCGCCAGGGAATAGGCGGCCGACTGCTGCATCTGCGAGACCGTGCCGTTTTGGGTGGCGTGGCAACGGAAGAAAAACGGGGCCGGCGCGGCCGCTTGAGGGTCGCTGCACTTGGCAAGGCGGTAGTTCCGCGAGACGGCGCAGGTAAAACTCGTAGTCTTCAGCGAAATCGTAACGCGGACGGAAGGGGCCGACGGCTTCGTATACGCTCCGCCGCCACATCACGCATAGGCCAACTTCCTGTGTAGGAAACAGCGCGCTTTCGTCGGGCGACGACACGGGTTTCGCGTCGGGGTCGGCCGCGTAAGGATCGTCGGCTTGGTTCCAGCGGGAAAGCCAGCGGCCGTTTTCATCGACCTTCTGCATGTCGCAGTAGACCAGACCCACGTTCGCCGGCGCTTCCTGCAAGCACCGAAGCATGATCTCGATCGCGTCTTCGCGGAACATGTCGTCCTGCGACAGCCGCGTGAAGTAGTCGCCGCGGGCAACGGCATACCCGCTGTTGTAGGCCCGTGATACGCCTCCGTTTTGCGCGCGGCGCACGACGCGGACCCGGCTGTCCCTCGCGGCGCGGCTCTCGGCAATTTCCGCGTCGTTCTCCGGGCTGGCGTCGTCCACGACGATGACCTCGATCTCGCGATATGTCTGTTTGAGGCAGCTATCAATCGTCTCCGCCAGGAAACGGCTGCCCTTGTAGCATGGAATGACGATTGAGACCAGTGCTTGAGAAGGGGAGAAGGGGCGAAGGGGCGAAGGGGAGATGGCGTCCTGGTGGTTTTCTCCCTTCCTCCCTTTCTCCCCTTCTCCCTTTCTCCCTTTCTCGGCTGAGAGGACGTTGGGCACTCGATCCTTATGGAAGCAGAAGGCATAGACGCCCGTGTCGCCGCGAGGCAACTCCGCCAGCGGGAGCAATTGCCGCCGATGCGCCGCGAAAAGCCGGTAGTCGTGCTTTGCCAGTTCGTCCGCCACGGCTTCCACGCTTGTCCCCTGCTGCTGCATGGCAGGCGGCCAAAGTTCGACCACGACCAGCGGTCGAAAGCGATCAAGCGTTTTCGCCGTGCCCTTAAGTGCGCGGTCTTCATAGCCTTCCACGTCCAGCAGAACGGCGTCCAAACGAGTGAGATCGCGGGCCTGCGCAAAAGGCGTCCAAGGTGGAAATGGCAATGTTGCCGTCTCCGTTGGCAATGATGTGAGCATGGCCCGTATTGCCGGCCGGCTTTTCCATCGTTGCCGTGCCTTCGACGTCGGAGACGCCCAACTCGTGACATTCGATTATGTCTTGCAGCTCGTTCCATTGGACATGCCGCAGCAAGCGCGCGAAGTTTTCCGGTTCAGGCTCGATGGCCAGAACGCGGCATTGCCTCTTGAGCGCCGCGGCAAGCACGATGGCGCAATAGCCGTAATTAGCGCCGACGTCCAAAACCGTGCAGCCTTGCGGCAACAGCCGCTGGAGGTGGTGGATTTCCCACGCATATTTCGCGCCCATCCAAAACAGCCCGGCGTGCGCGTGGTCCGCGGGATTCAGCGACCACCACAGCCCGCGGCGTTTGACGCGCGACTCGCGGTCGTTCACATTGACTGCGAGCCACTTCCGCAGCCGATCGTGGACCCACCATTTTCGCGGATGGTCGGGGAATCGCGACCCGTAGAAGACCAAGGCCCGGGTCATGAGGGAAAGCTCGCTCATTGCTGGCCTGCTCTCTCTGATCCCGGTTTGCCGATTCCGTAGTGAGCAATCAACGCGGCGACGTTCTTCTGAAGGTTGAATTTCTCGTTGCAGATTTGCTTCCCGGCGAAGCCCAGCGCTTGCCGCAATGCGCCATCGCGCGCCAGCAGGAGAATCTTGTCGGCCATGCCCTGCGTGTCGCCGGGCTCGACGAGGAATCCGCTGCGCCCGTCTGCCACCAATTCCGGAATGGCGCCGGTGCGCGTGGCGACAAGGGGTTTTCCGGCGGCCATCGCTTCGGCTATCGTCAGCCCGAAGGCCTCTTGCCAGCGGGAAACCTGGCAGGCGATGTCGCAAGCGGCCCAGAGGCCATCTCCCAACGGGTCGCGGACGCGGCCGGCAAATGTCACATGATCGGAAATGCCGAGCTGCGCTGCCAGACGCTCGTATTCCTGCCGCTGCGGTCCGTCGCCGGCAAGGAGGAAGTGGCAAGGAGCCGCCCCATTTGTCTCGCGCAGCACGGCTTGTGCGGCGTGGAGGAAGTCCGGCACGCCTTTTTCTTGCCGCAGCGCGCCTGCCTGGACGACAAGAACGCGGTCTGCCGGAATCGCATGGCGCCGACGAAAGTCCGCGCCGGTGAGCGCGCCGATATCAGCACGGGCCATGTCTACGCCGTTGTAGAGCGTTGCCAGGCGGTCGGGCGGCATCGCGCCGTAGTCCACGTCGCAATCGTGGATGAACGAGCTCACGCAAAACATCTTGGTCACCGGCAGGCAGAAAAGCCAATTCACCGTCCGTTTCCATCGCGGCGCGCGGTTGACGCAACCGTCGCGCGGCGCCGCGTACGGGCAACGCACGGTACACAACCGGCAAAGGCGGGAAATGTGGTCGTGCATATAAACCCCGCGAACGCCCAGCAGCTTTGCCAGCCAGGGATAACCGCTCTTCGCGGCGACGAAGTGCAAATGGACGATTTCTGGCCGGTGCGCCCGCAGCAGAGCGAAAACCTGTTGCATTGGTCGCAAGGCAAACCGCCCGCAGTTATTTACCGACCGCAATTGCGTATTGGGAAGATCAAGAAACTTGCTCACCTCGTCCGATGGAGCGCTGGCAAAGGCCAGCACGCTTTGCCAGCCGATGCGGCCCAATTGCAGGGAAAGCTCGCGGGCGAACGCTTCCATCCCTGCGACCGAGCGGGCATGGTGGTCGAAGATCGAAACGACAGTATTCGTGCCCTTCACCGCGTCAACTCCGCGTAATCTCCAGTCCGGTCATCGCGTCCCTTCCGCGGCGACCTCATTCAAAAGCGACTGGAAGAACCTCTTTTCGTCGCCGATTCCCAGCGCGTACTTGCGGCCGGCCTGCGCAATGCGGCAGCGGCGCTCGTTGTCTTCGTAAACCTCTTGGATGGCCTCACGCAGCGCGCGGGGATCTTCCGGCGGGACAATCACCGCCGTTTCATCGGTGAGAATGTCGTCGGCCGTCGGTCCGGCCGAAATGATCACGCACTTGCCCAACGCCATCGACATCGTGTAAACGCTCGTGCCCGTGGAGGCAAAGTCGAGTTTCTTGGTCGGTATCACCACCAGCCGCGAGTGTGCGATATGCCCGAGAAAAGTTTCGAGCTTCCCGTCGTCGTGAACGACCTTCACGTTGGGCGGCAGCATCGATTCGTCCAGGAACGTCGAATGCACTTGGGCCTCCGCGGGAGGGGGGACCACGATTCTCACGGGATACTTCAGCCCTTCGCAGGCCTTGATGAGCGTCGGATAGTCTCTACGCGACATGCCGCCGGAGAAAATGTAGCCGGCATCGCCCGTCGGCGTCGCCAGAACCGTTTCACGGCCGTTGACCTTGAACGGCACATAGGTGAGCTTGCGCGGAGCAATGCGATAGGCGCGGCAAAACTCCGCGTTGTTCTTCGAGTACAGAAAGATGCGGTCAACGCCTTTCAGGCAGAGCACGCGCTCCCACCGCAGAATCTTTTTTGGAAGGCTGCGACAAAGGTCGGGGTGCGTGATGAACTGGTCCAGGCTGGCCACCTTGCAGCGCCGCCAAGGAGCCAAGAGCTTGAAGAAGCCCAGATAGTAGATTACCGTCGAAAAGTCCAGGAGCAGGTAATCGAACTGCCGCATGAGCGCGAAGTACTTCAGCGCGATGCGATAGTTGGAAAGGCCGCTAAAGTCCGGGGCCGCGGTGACTGCCACGTCCGGATGATTCGACTCGGCCAGCCGCTTGACGTCAGTGAGCAGTCTGATGGACATGAGGCATTAGGCTGGGAGCAGCGAGCTCGGAGCAGCGAGTGTTTTCTCGAAGCTGTGGGCGAACTGTTCGCGCCAGCGGCGGATGTTTTCCAGCGGGATTTGAATTTCGCAAGCCGCGGGCGAGCGAATGCCTCGCTCCATCTCGGCAAGCGGCGTGTAGCGGTTCATTACCGGCAAGCGGAAGTCGACCGCTTTGTCTCGCGCCCGGTGGTCCACGCCGATAATCCACGCGCGGCGCTGTGTGCTGCAGCGCGCGGATGCCGCCGTGCAGCCGGGTTCCCACGTAGTCCAGCGAAAGCGATCGGTCCGCCAGCAGCTCGTTGAATGCCTGCAGCGTCGAGGGCAAGATCTCGACCTCGCCCGGCCGCGTGAAACTGGCGAGGTATTCGCAATCGCCCGCGCCCTGCCGCCAGAAATAGACGCGGCGATAGAGCCGCTTGAGCATGTCCAGCAGTTGTCTGTCCTTGTTCGGCTCGGGGCTGTAGTCCGTCAACGTCGTGACGACGTCCTCGCCTTGCTCGGCGGGGATTTCGGCGCAGTGGTCGGGCGTCAGGCCCCACATGGTCGGGCAGGCCGTGTTGAGCACGTTGGCGACGCCAATCTCGCGCAGACGGCCCTCGGAATACGAATCGCGAACCGAATGCAAGTATTCGCGAGAAAGCAGCGACCGCAGGAAAAACTTCGTGAAGAAGGTGGTCTTGCGGCTGGCGTGGCCCCGCCAACCAACGCCCAGAAGGACAACCGGCTTGAGGGCCCGGCCGGCCAACAGGCCGATGTTCCACTGCTTGACGATCTCCATGTGCGAATGAAGGAGGTTCGTCCCGCAGGCGACGTTGAAGGCGATCTTCTTTTGCATTCGCAGGCTGGCGCGAGAGAGCTTTTCGTGCGTGGTCAAGTGGACCTTGTAGCAGAGCGGCAGGCATTGCGCGATCTCGCGGGCCGCGGCCTCCATGATGATGAAGTCGCCCGCATTCTCCGAGGCGATGCTCGTGTTGAGAACGCCGATGGTCAGTTCTGGGCTGTCGGAGTACGTCATGGGTCGTACGAGTATACTTCCGTGCAAAAGCGGTAGTGGTCGTAGCGCTGCCTTTCGAAGCGACGTTCAAGCCGGCACGCCTTGCCCAGCCAGCCGTCGGCCGCTCCACCTGAACGACCGCCAAAATAGGTACACGATACGATCCACGCCCGCCCACCAGGCTTGGCGATATCTTCCACACTTTGGCCGGGCGGCGCAGGAGCACGCGCGGACCGCAGTCTGGCGCATAGTGGTCAAAAGCGATCTTCATGCCCAGGCTGCCGCAGCAGACACGGTCGCCATCGCGCCAATTGCGCTGGACGTACCGGATGGCGCCGCGGAGATCGGCGCGCGACCCGTCGAGGTAATGCGAAGCAAGCGACGGCAAGCCGACAAGCGGCGCCAGCGCTATCCATGCGAATGCCGCCGCGCGGCTGCGCGCGCGAGAAGACTGAAGACTCTTGCAATCGCCGTTCCCGCCAGAACGAACATCGGAAGACTCAACGGCAAGGCGTATCGCGCGATGAACACGAATTTCATGGGCATCAGGAAGATCACGGCCCACGAGCCGAGAGCGCAAGTGAGCCAATACCAGTTGATGGCGCCGCCTTCGACCGCGGCGAAGAGTCCGCCCAACGCGGCAAGCCAGACAACCGGCCAGCCGAGGCGGCTGACCGTGGCCATCACCGCGCCCAGCGGCGAGTCGCCCGTTTCCAACCCCTGATACCAGCCGCGCTGCAGGGGAAGTACATAGGAGATGATAATAGCGGCCAACACTACACCGCCCGTCAGTAAGAGCAATATGCTGGTTTTGCGAACTTGGCAGCGTCCGGCGATCGCTCCGGCAAAAATCCCCAGGCAGGCAAGCCCGAAGGCGGCGGCGGCCACCGGATGCGAGAAGAGCGCGGCTACTGCCGCGGCACAAAGCAACAACGGGTAAATCGGCCGCGACCGCCTGGCCTCGCAAGCTCCCAGCAAAAAGCAAAGGAAGCCGAAGAGCATGGGCACGACGTAAAAGTGGTTCTCCTGGCTGTAGAAAACGTGTTGCTGCCAAAAGGCGATAAGCAGGGAGGTCGCCATCGCCGCGGCATAGCCGCTAACGGGAACCAAAAGCAGGTAAACTAGCGCGACCGTCGCGGTGCCAATAATTGCGGGAACGACGCGCGAGCCGTACTCGTCGCGCCCAAACAACTCGTAGCCCACGTGCAGCGCGGCGTATCCCACAGGCACGATCCTCGGCAGGCGGTCGTACTGATTGTTGTAATTGGCATCTTCGGAAAAGTGCGCCCCGTGAAAGAGGACTTGCTCTTCGATGAGCGCGCTGATTTCGTCGGCCTCGAACGACCAGTCGCCCAGCTTGTAGAAGCGGAGCGCGCCGGCGAGAGCCGTCACGACAATCAATCCGGCAATCAGTTGCCCGAAGCGTTGTGACGAATGGCAAGCGGCACGCGGGAACTGGGAATCAGGACGATCACACATCACTTGCCACTCCCCGACCGGGCGCCGAGCGCTCATGCTGCCCTTGTCCTATTACTCCGATGACTCCCATAGTTCCCGTCGCTGTCACGGGGCCAACGGGAACGATGGGACTTACGGGAACGATGCCGAGTTGCGCGTAAAGCCGCTGCCATTGCGGCACGATATTCGATACATCCAGCGACTTGGCCCAGCACGGGCCATTCCGCGAGCATTCTTCCCAAAGCCCGTCGTCCGTCAGCAGACGCTCGATCGCCTTGCGCATCCCCTCGGGGTCCCCGACTTCGTGCAACAGCCCGGCGCGGCTCTGTTCGACGATATCGGGCGTTCCGGCGACGTTGCTGGCGACGAACGGCGTCCCGCACGCAGCCGCTTCCAACAGCACCGTGGGCAGGGCCTCGGCGTGTGAAGGCAGCAGCACAAGCGTCGCTTCGCGGATCACGCGCCGAACGGTCTCTTCCGAGACCCACGGGTGACATTCACAGTTGGGGGGGTTCACTGGCGGGCAATGATCGGCGTAGATCTCGCAGCGTACCGAAGAAGGGGAGAAGGGGAGAAAGGGAGAAGGGGAGAGTTCGTTCCCCTCCCCATCTCCCTTTCTCCCTTTCTCCGCGTCGAAGCTCGCCACCGCGGCCAGCAGATCGTCAATCCCTTTCTCCGCGCACCACCGGCCAAGATAGACGGCTCCTCGCGTTCGGGCGGCGCACGGCAGCACTCCTTGATGAAGCCACTGCGCCGCGATCGGATTGGGAATCACAAGACACGGCTTACGAGAATCGAACTCGCCCCTGAATTCCTCGCGGAGCCGGTTGCTGAGAAAGCAATAGGCATCGGCACACCGCCAAATCGCCAAAACGAGGCGGCTAATGGTCGCGGGAAATTGACCGAAGATCGCCTCCCGATTCTTGTGGAAATGGAGGCATACGTTGCATCCGCGGAGCTTGGCCAGCCAGATGTAAGGCAACATCCGCACGGCGTCGCCGCGCGAGCCGATAATCACTTGAACCAGCCGCGGAGCGGCAAAGGCCATCCGGGCCGCGAATGCCGAGATGCTGTAGATGAAGAAGGCGATAACCTTCCAGCGCGGCCCGTACCAGCGCAGCGCGGGATGCAAGTCCAACTGCGGCATGCTCTTACGCAAGACGTTCGTCACCGTCGTCACGCCGCCGTGCATCTGCGGAGCGTAGCCCGCGATGAGGACTTTGTTTCGCAGTTTCCAGAAGCGCCAAGTCATCGCTGGGCCCTATTGCCCCACAGGCGGCTCGTCAGAGATTGCAATGTCGAATCGAGCGCCGCGGCACAGCGTTGCGCCATGAGGCGCGCCGTGCGGCGCAGTCGCGCTCGAGCAACAGCACGACGACCGCATACGGGACCGCGCCAAGCAGGCCGACGCCGGCGAAGGCGATCCAACTGCGCGCGGGCTGCCACTGGTTTGGCAACCACGCAACGGCCGCGATCCACGCGGCAGACGCCGCCGCTGTAGCCAACAGCGGCCCCCACGACGCCTGCGCCAGCAGGGACAGCGGATTCACTTCAACGTAACGGCACATCAGCACGACCATGGCCGGGCGCACGCCAACAGCGCCAGCGAGACTCCCCAGGCAACGCCTTCGGCGCCGTGGCTCTGCGACAGGGCAAGGCTGAGTTCGACGGTTAAAACGGCCTGGATTGCGGTAATCGCCGCCAGCGGCCGCACCTTGCCGATGCCCAGCATCACCCGCGCGGCGATCATGCCGACCGCAGAGAAGACCAGCGGCAAGGTGAGAATATTCAGTATTCCCAATGCGTGAATTCCGAACGGGTGCCGTAAGGCGCTTGGCAAACCACGTCGGCGTATTTCCGTCCCATCCAGAGCGCCAGAAAAGAATAGCCGAGAACGAAGATGCCGAACTCGATCGGCAAAGTGAAATAGAGCGTGTAGCGCGTCGCGTGGACCAGAAGCCCGCGAATAGCTCCGTGGTCGCCGACCGCTTGCCACTTGCTTACGGCGGGAATAAGTACGAGGACCACCATGCCCAAGACCGATAGCGCATTGTCCTTCAAATAGGCGCCTAGACCATAGTAAGTGTTGCTGGCGGATGATGCGAGGCACAAGCCGATAATCAGCGGCGCGCTCTGGGCGATTACAAGGGTGGCGATGTCGCCGGCAAAGACGTTTGCGCCGTAGCCGCAAATCGTGCGGAGCATTTCGCGGTCGACGTACCGTCGCGAATGGGAATAGGCGGGAAAGCAGCGGCGAACAGCCCAGGAGTTCATGCCGTAGTCCAGCACGCAGATGGCCACAAGCACTGCGCCGACGGCCACGAGTCCGCCGCCCATAAGAACGGCCGCCACGAGCGCGGCGTTCCGCAGCAATAGCGAAACTATCGACAGCGCATTCCGTAACGGAAACCGGCCCAAGCCGGCTAAAGCCGCCTGCGGCACGCTGACCAGCAGCAGCATCGCCATTTGGACGCCGGAGAGCGCGAAGAACCATCGCGTCTCCGTCAGGTACTCGGCGTGTACGCTCGCGGGCAGCCGCCATATCCAGGCCGCCGGCAGTGCGACCGCCAGTACCACCGCGGCCATGCACGACAGGACGGCCGAACTGGTGTTGATTACGCGGTTGATGCCCTCATGATCGCGGAACCCGTCAAATCGCGCGACGAAGCGAATAATAGTGCTCTTGACGCCGAAATCGCCCACCGTCAAAAACAGCGTGATCGAGCTTACGAACACCCAGTTGCCGTTGCGATCGTCGCCGAGGTGGTGAATGATGATTGGCGTGACGAGAAGGCCTACAACAGCCTTGATCACTTGCACGCTGGCATTCGAGCCCGCGTTGATCGCGACCTGGAGCTTTTCGCGCAGAGTAGTTTGAGTTTCCGGACCCTGCCGCGCGGGCGTCCCGGGCGCGGCAACGGCATTCCGCGCGGCCTCGCCGCGAAGATCTTCGTTGCGCAGATCGTCGGCCAAAACGGCAGTCATGCCGCACCACCCACCTTCTCGAAAGGGCTTTTCTTGTCCGCCCGCGACGCGTGTACGTTCTCAAAGAGCAGGGAAAGACTCTCTGCCGTATGACGCGCGTCGAAACGCTCGCGTGCCCGGTCCGCATAGGCAATCGCCTCCTGCCCTCGCGGCGCTATCATAGCGTCGCGCAGTGCTTGGGCGAGCGCTCCTGGATCGTTTGGCGGGACGGCCCGCGAGGGCGTGCCTTGCAAGACCTCGCGCAGCCCCGGACAATTGCTCCCGATCACCGGAACGCCGACCGCCATCGCTTCCATCGCCAGGATGCCGCAGGCCTCCCACAGCGAGGGCATAACCAGCGCATCGAGCTGGCGGAGGACGTGGGCCACGTTCGGCTCGCGCGGCAGAAAGGTGATGCAGCTCGCGGCACGAGGCCGGCCGCGGACAATGGCCGAATACTCACGGACAAAATCGCCGGACTCCATTGCCACCAGATGGATCGGCCGGGGCAACTCTTGTTGCACGAGCCGCTCCAGCGCATCGAGCAGCACGAGAAACCCTTTTTGCTCCATGAACCGCCCGAGAAACCCCGCCAGGAACACGTTGCAATCGATTCCCAAGCGGCGGCGTAGCTCGCCGTCGTTCGCGAATGTCGCAGCGCGACTGTCGAACAGTCGCGTATCAATGCCGTTGAAAATCGGCTCAACGGGGTGCTTCAACCTGCGCAGCCGCGGGAAGAAATGGAGGTGGTTCTGCCGCGCATCGCCACTGACGGTCACCAGCGCGTCCAGGCGGCTCAACAACAAGCCGGCGGTGGTGAGCTTTAGCCGGCCGGTAAGCCTTTTCAACGCCCGCGCCGGCCCCCGGCCGCCGGGCGAGCCGTAAAAGTCCTCGCGGCGGACCATGTCTTGAGATGTCGCCAAGTGCGGCACGCCGATGCCGAAGTTGGCCGCAACGGCTTGCGTCGCGGCGCGAATCCCTTGGGAATGGATGAGTCGGAAACGCCGCCGACCGTCCTTCGTCCGGTGCCTGAGCAGGCGGCGGACGGTGGACACAAACATGCATTGCGGATGCTTCACGTCCTCGGTAGCCGGGCGGATGAAGGGTGGCGACGGAAAAAGCCCTACCATGGGCGCTTCGACGACTTCAGTTCCCGGCCAGGCCTCGACCTCCGCGCGAAAAACGCGCGCTTCGTCAATGGCGGGCAGAACAAACGTGAATGTATAGCCTTTCTCGATCAGGTACGGATATGTGTAAAGAATATGCGTGCGGATGCCGCCGACAGGGTGGCGGATCACGGCCAAAACGCGTCGCTCGGTGCAGGCAGCAGAGACCTCGCAGACCGGAGTTTGGAGTAGGGAGCTAGCCATTGCCATCTACTCCTTGCACGCCGCTCCCTGCTTCGTACTCGCCGCTTGCCGCCATGTCCGCCTGGTCTTTGAGGCATTGCAGCGCGACCAACTGAAATCCGCCGAACCACATCCACACATGCCAATAGAGGAAATTGAACCCCCAGGACATGACGGCCAGAAGGACGTAGGCGGCGGCTACGGCAGTTACCGTGTCTGCGGGCAGAGGGCTATCGCCCTGCGGCAGTCCGCGGGCGATCCGCCCCCCGGCCACGGCGTTGCGGGCGACGCCCCCTAGAATCGACGCGAAGGCAAGGGCCCCGGCAATGCCAAGCTCCGCCAGCAACTGCCCATAGAGGTTGTGCGGCAAGAAGCGATTCCTCGTCAGGAATGCCATGGGTCCGCAGCCCAGCAAGGGCCGCTCCTCGAACATCGGCAGCGAGGCCTGGAGGCCCGCAAGGCGATAATCGCCGGCCTTCGAGTATTTGGTATCGTGATCTTCGCCCAGCAGCGTTGAGTAGCGGTCGCGCTGTGCGCCCGGCAGGACGCTCCAAAACACCAGGAAAGCCGCCGGGAAGAGGGTGAGCAAAAGCCAGCGCCTCGACGATGTCAAGCATAGCAGCAGACCCGACAAGAGCAGGCCGACGAATCCCATCCGTGATCCCGTCATCACGATGCAGTAAGCGGAAAGTCCGCAATAGCCGAGTATCAGCAGGCGCTGCCAACGCGCGGTCCAAAGCCGCCGCAGGGCCCAGGCGAACGGCAGCGCACAGACGATGAAACCGGCGAAGTCGTTGAAGTCGTAACTCTTGCCCACCGGGAGCAGGCGCAAGAACCCTTGTGCCCATTCCGTGTTGCCGCAAAAGAACTCGCGGACGCTGTGCGCCATCCACAAGGCCATGATGGCCAGGTATCCCACGATAATCCGGCGGAGGTCTTGCTCGCCACGCACCGTGGTCACCACAAGCACGTAGAAAACGGCGAACCTCAGGTGGATTTCCACGGCCCCTTGGCCGCCATCGAAGTAGGGACTCACGAGCCAACTGACAAGCATGACGAGGATGAACGACCCAAAGGCGAAGTGCAGCCAGTTGCGGGCGGGGAGCCGCGGAGACGAGAAGAGCCAGCAGATGATCGTGAAGATCATATACCAGCGCTCGACGGGGAACGGAAACCATGCCGTCCAGATCTCGAATGGCCTGTGAATGAAAAGCCACATGTATCCTATCAAGAGCCAGATCATGGCGAACTCGCTATGCCGCGCAGCCCTCGGGAAACTTGCCTACGAACCGCGACACAACTTGCGCAAGGTACGCGCCTCCAATGCCTGCGGGCACCATTACCAATGGCATCACTGCCAGTGTGTATCGCACGAGCGGCAATAATGCCATTTCGACGGCACAGAAATATAGCACCATCGCCGGAAGGTACCAGTTGCGATTCTTGAGCCACATCCCCCTCGGCAACGCCAGGCCGAGGACCGCCAGCGCCAGGAACGGGCCTTGGATAAGCAAGCAAAGCCGGTTCTTTGCCTTGCCTTCGGTGTTGTACCACGCCATAAGAAACTTCTTTGCGAGGAAGCGCAGATAATTCAGCGGCGCCGCCTTGAAATGGTCCAAATGGTTCGTTACGGCCGCGCGAGTGCATTCGCTCGCCGACGGCACGTCGCGTCGCATCGCCACTTGCGCCTCCGCGGTGGTCATATTCAGATAGGCTTCGGTCGAGCCTTGCAGCAGAGTGCCCGGCGCGCCGTTGCGAATGGGCACGAACTGGTGAAATACCTCGTACTCTCGTATGATCCAAGGCGCAATCGCCGCCACGCCCGCCGCGGCAAAGCAGAAGCACCACATCAGGCGCCTGATGCGCAACAGTGGAAGAATAGCCAACAGGGGGAGCGTCACCGGCTGAGCGAGCGCGGAAAGGCCGACGGCCAGCCCGGTCTCAAGCCCGTTTCGCCACGTCGCCGGCGAAAGCAAGCACAGAACCAGCCAAATCAGAATCAGATTCATGGGAACTTGATAATAAAGGTGCATTCCCACCTGAATCGCCAAGGGGTAGACGGCGTAGAGCAGCGCCGAGAAGAGCGCCGTGGCTGGCGAGTCGAAGCGCGTCCCCGCCGTTACGCGCCGGCAGAGCACGTACAACAACAGACACGCACTTGCGTCCATCAGGGCCTGGAGAACCTTGGCGAGGAAGATATTCGGACCAAGAACAGAATAGACCGCGCCGATCCAAAAAGCATAGAGAGGCGGCTCGAACTCAAATGGCGTGCCGGGCTTGAAGCCGTACGTGCAGTTCGGGCGCGGATTGACCGAATGCACGAAGCCGCTCCCCGTAATCAAGCTTCTCCCCACGTCGTCGAAGTAGAACTCCAGCTCCTCTATGTGACTTGCGTGCCATCCCGGTTCGCGGACTTCCAAGTAAACCAATGGGGCGGCGCGGAGCAGAAACGCCAAGGCGAACACCGCCGCCAGCCACGGCCAGATGGAATAGCGGACCTCGCTGATTTGTGTGCGGCGCCCTTCGCGCGGGGACAAACCGCAGGTTGGCGCCGGCAAATCAGGAGTATCCACTTCTCCGCCCGTTTTCATCCCGATCAAATCCCCGTGATCACCCGGCGACGGCCGCGGCGTCTAATTGCCTTGTCGTAGCAACGCAAATAAAAATCTTCATACCGGCGCGCCTGCGAGTCGACGCCATACCTGTCGAAGGCCCGCTCGCGGGCCGTCCGGCCGAGTCGCGCGGCCAGTGCGGGATCGCGAAGAAGGCGGTCGATTGCCTCAGCAAGGCGATGTTCATCGTTGGACGGCACGACCAGCCCGGTAATCTCGTGCTCCACCAGCTCCGCGTTGCCGCCGACGTCGGTGGCAACCGTCGGCAAACCGGCGGCCATGTACTCCATGATCGCGTTGGGCGACCCCTCGGAAAGCGAGCAAAGCACGGCCACGTCAAGAGTTCGCAGGAATGCCGGCACATCCGCAACGCTGCCGAGAAGCGAAACCCGATCGCCGAGTCCGAGGTGGTCAATGAGGCTCCGGATCGCTCCGCGCGACTCGCCCTCTCCGGCAATCTCGAAGCGCGTCCGCGGGTGCTCCGCGGCCAGCTTTCCCGCGGCACGCACGAACAACTCAATGTTCTTGATCGGACGCAGATTGGCGACGATGCCCACGCGCGTAAAGGATGAAGCATGAGGGATCGCATCCTTCATCCGTAATCCCTCATCCGTCTCCCTTTGCCGCGGTCGCTCGGACTGCGCCGGAAAGCGGCCGAGATCGACGCCGTTGGGGATGATCGTCACCGAATCGGCCGGCACGCGCCACTCGGCCACTACCGTTTGCGCGGCGGCCCCGCAATTGGCCACGGTGCCGTCGACCCAGCGGTTCACCCATCTGCCGAACCAGCGGTCGCGCGGCGTCATCCAGAAGCCGAGGCTGGCCTGGAACCCGGCAACGCACGGCACGCCCGCCAGTTTCGCCACGATGGTTCCAAAGTAAAGGCTGTCCGGAAAAAGCGGATGAACGACAGCGATTTTTTCCTGCCGGAAGAACGCGGCGAGCCGGAAGGCCGGCGCGATGGACGACGCGCGGCACAGATGGCGAACGCCAAGCTTAATCACCGGACAGTCTTTTGGTTCCAGCGAACGCGTCTGGTCGTCCATGCCGTCCAACAGACACAGCGACGGCGCCACCTGCGAGCGATCGAGCCGTTTGAGCAACAAGAGCAGTTGCAACTCAATTCCCGCCGAAGACAGCCGGTCGATTATAAAGCAGACTCGAAGCGGCCGCGCAACGTCGGAAGAAGGGGAGAAAAGGAGAGCGGGAGAAATAGAGAGGGGCGAGCGAGGCAAGTCTTCCTGTCTCCCTTTCTCCCCCTTTCCCTTTCTCTGCAACAGAGCGCTCACGATCGTATCAGGCCCTCAAATAGCTCCCGGTATTCCCTTCCCTGCTGCGCGAAGGAATACTCCTGTAGCACCTTTTGCCGGCCTCGCTCGGCCATTGCCCGTCGCCGGGCAGGGTCGGCGGCCAGCTCGGCGATGCGTCGAGCCAAAGCGCCAGGATCGCCCGGAGCGACCAGATAGCCGGTGCTGCCGTCTTCCACCGCCTCGGGAGTCCCCCCGACTGCCGTTGCAACCACCGGCACGCGGGCGGCAGATGCCTCCAAGACCACATTGGGCAATCCCTCGGTATGGGACGGCAACACGAGAAGGTCCAGATGCGGATAATACTGGTCCAAGTCGGAACAGAAGCCGGCCAGATGAAATCGGCCTTTCAACCCGTGGGCTTCGATCTGCTTCTGGAGTGCGCCACGCAACAGTCCGTCTCCGAAGAGGACGAAGCCAATGGAGCATGGATGAGGGGGGAGGGAAGAACGGGGAGGGGAGGAAAAGGAAGTCTCTCCCCTCTCCTCTCTCTCCTCTCCCTTCGCCGCGAACACTTCAGCGGCCGCATCAATAAGGACATCAAAGCCCTTTTCGGGGCTGAGCCGGCCGGCGGCGCCGATAACCACGTCCGGCTTCCGAGGGAACATCGCCTCAAGCCGCTGGCGGTACTCGGTTTGCGGTTTGTCGAAACGATCGGCGCGCACGGCGTCGCGAATGACGTGTACCTTGTCAGTGGCCACACCGGCCTGCCGGACTTTCTTCGCCTGACCCTCGGAGACGCAGACCACCTTGTCAATGCGGCGGAGCAGGCGCCGGTCGAGCGCCTCGAACACCCGCACGCGGAAGCTTTCGGCCGTCCAGCCGTGAGAAACGGACACGATCGGGATGCCCAGCCGCCGCGCGGAAATGAGGCCCAGCAGGTTGGCCTTGTATCCGTGGCAGCAAATCGCCCTTGCTTCCACGCGCCGCAGCAGCGCCAGCAATTCCCGCAAGGCGGCGAACATGCGCGGCGTATCGTGCCGCAAAGCGTGCGCTTCCCATCCCTGGCCCGCAGCCGTGTTGATGAAGTCCCAGCAGCGCTCTTCTTCGCGAAAAGATACGAAGAGCCAGCGGCGCCAGGACCGCAGTTCGCGGGCCAGCTCGAGCATTTGCCGCTCCGTGCCGCCGAAGCAGGGGGAAGCAGTCAGATGCACGATGCATCCCGAGGCCGCCGCCCCCGAAAGCGCAGTCCCAGCGCCGGGCGCCCGGTCGGGCGATATGAATGAAGCAGGTCGAATCATGCGATCAACGCACGACGCGTCTGCGACTCGCGGGATGGACTGCCGTCGGCCAGCTCTTCCCACGCCCGTTCCATTTTTTGCGCTAGAACGCTCCAGTCGTAACGGGTCTCCACGACGGCGCGGCCGGCCTCGGCCATCGCCAGCGCCGGCGCCGGATTGCTCATCCAGTCGATAAGGACTTTCGCCATGTCGGCGGTCCGGTCCGCGCGAGCGAAATGGACCTCCGGCGCCAAGTGAAGGCCCTCGGCGCCCACCGAACTGGCGACGACGGGCAGGCCGCAGGCCAGCGCTTCCAGAATCTTCAACCGCGAACCGCCGGCGATCCGCAGCGGCACGGCCATCGCGCCGCAACGGTACAAAAACGGCCGCACATCCTCCACGCCGGCATGCAGTTCGACGTTCGCCGATTGCGACGCACGTCGCTGCAACCATTCCGGCGGGCAACGGCCGACAATGCACAGCCGCGCCGACGGCACGGCGGCGAGCACGGGCGGGAACACCTCGTCCAGCAAAAGTCGCACGGCGTCGAGGTTGGGCCGAAACGCCAGGTTGCCGAGGAAGAGAATATCCGTTGGCGTTCTCGCAAGCAGCCGCAGCGCGGGCTCTTGGTAGTACGCCAGATCAACTCCGTTGTCGACCACGGCCGTCAGCCTTGGCGAAAAATGTTCCGCGACGCGCCGTTGGTCCTCCTCGCTAACCGTGATAGTCATGGGGGCTTCGGAAAAGACCCGCGTCTCATAGCGGCGGTACTTTTCCCATTGCTTTTTGACGTACCAGCGCTTTAGGGCGTTTTTTTCATGGCGGTAATAACGTTCCCAGGCAAAAGACTGAATGTCGTGCGCCATCATGGCCCAGCGGAGGTCTTCCGCGCCAAAAATGTTGTCGCATAGGGCACCCACTCGCATTGCCAGATATCGACCGCGTTTTCACTGCGGTAGCGCCTCACGGCCTCTCGCAAGCGAGGGCAATTGTTCCACTGTACCGAGTATGGCACGTAAGAGAAAAGATTCATCGCCAATCTCGTTCCGAAGCGCAGATGGGGAGAAAGGGAGAAAGGGAGAAAGGGGGAAACGGAAAGTCTCCCCTTCTCCCCTTCTCCCCTTCTCCCTTTCTCCCCAGTTGCACCCCGTCGTTCTACCAGCAGCGTTTCGATTCCGCACGATTCGAAAAACCTCGCGGCCTCGCGGGCCTCGTCGGCATCCGCATTGCGATGGCACAAGAAAGTCATCCGATGGCGCTTGGCAAGATGCATCGCCAAGCCTTGGATGCGCAGCCGCTTGCCGGAGTTCGCCGGGTGCGGAAGTTCCTCGTCTACGATGACGACGTGCAAGGCGCAGTCCTCTCCCTACAACCCCGAGTTTCTTGAGAGACCGCCGCGCACGCCGACGTTAGGCCGCCAGCCCAACAGTTTGGCGGCCGTCGAACAGTCGAAATCGCGGCGGCCGATGGCTGAGCGGAGGCGGTATGGCGTAATGGGCGCATTGCGGCCAAGCATGCGGAACAGTCTGTCGGCGCCGAAGGCCGCACAGTAGAGCAGCGACAACGGCGCATGCACGGTGGTCTTGTGCTTGCCGGTCGCCGCGAGATAAAACTTCGCCACGTCGTCCTGCGAGAGCGGTTCGGGATCGACAAGTTGAACTACGCTGCCGTCGAAATGGTCTGAATTGGCCGCCGCCATAATGGCGTCCACCAGGTCATCAATCCAGATAACCGGCAGTGTGAATCGCCCGTTTCCGAGCACGACCAGCCATTTGCCCGCGTCTATGGCCGCTGCTCCGGAAAGGAACGGCTTATCGGGGCCGACTACTTCTCCGGGCCGAAGAATGATGGCGCGAAGCTTCCGCTGGCGGACGGCGTCGCTGACAATCTGCTCCGCCTCCAGCTTCGTTTGCGAGTAAAGGCCGCGGCTTTGGGGATGCGGTTCCAGCGGCCAGTCCTCGGCGATCCTCGATCCGGCACGCGCCGCGGCGTGATGAATAACGCTCAGGGAGCTCATGTAGATCAGCTTGGGGATGCCGTAGCAGAGCACGCTATCGACAACGTGCCGCGTGCCCAGCGTGGTTGCGCACTGGAAGTCTTCGGCCCATCCTTCGACCGTGGCCCCCAGGTGAAACACCTCCTCGGTTCCTTCGACCGCCCGTTCCACGTCGTCGCGGTTTCCCAAGTTGCCCAGAAATACTTCCACGCGCGGGTCGTCCATCAGCTCCTCGCCGGGATTGTGGCGAACGAGGATGCGCACACGGTCTCGTTCCTCCAGCAAGCGAGTGAGCAAATGCCTGCCGATGAAGCCGGTTGCCCCGGTAAGAAGCGTTTTGGCGGTCCCGCTAGTCTTCGTGTGGCCTGTCAGGCCGTGCGACGCCGGGTCGGCAAGGAAAAACCGTGCCACCGACTTCCGTTTTTCCTCATCGGCCTGCCGCGCAATCCGCTCGGTCCAGTTGATGACAGGCCGGGCCTCGTCGATTGTCACGGGCGGCGGCGCACCGTCGCGCAACGATTGATAAAACTCGCCGACAAGCGCTTGCAGGCCGTGATAGCGAAGCAGCTTTTTGCTTAAGACCTTCAGCACGTTGCCCGTCACTTGCGTCATCATCCGCCGTCCTTCGCCAACGCTGTTGAGAATGCGCTCGGCGGGTCCGGGCAGGCGGCCTTTCTTCCGCACGGTGACGGACATTCCCATAATGTCGGCGCGCATGACGCCACGCGTCCCGTGAACGAGCAGCACATCCTGCAGCGGCTGCACATTCCAGGAGTGATAAATCTGTCCCATGCCGCGTCCGCACCGCACAAGCACGCGCCACTCCTTGAAAAAAGGGCAGCCGTCGCGCGAAGGCGGCCCGAGCCATAGCGTGGCATCATCAATGCGGCCCAAAAACGCCTCCAGCATGTAAAGCGAATGCGCGCCAAGGTCGCGAAAGGGGAAGCCGCCGTCGCGGTACTGATACGGCAGCGGCCCGCCCGCGTACGGCGTATAAAACTGGCCGCGGAAATGATCGACGCTCACGACCTCGCCGATAGTCCCACTGCGAGCGATCTCCAATGCGCGGGCGACGAAGGGATCTCGCAAGAGCGAGTGCCCGACACAGACCGACTTGCCCGCCTGCTGCGCGGCCGCGGCGATGCGATCGCAATCTTCAACGCTGGTCGCCAGCGGCTTTTCGACCAGCACATGACAGCCGCCGCGGAGCGCTTCGATGGCATTGTTGGCGTGCGCATCGGGCGGGGTTAGCACATGGACAACATTCGGACCTGCTTCCAGCAGCGCGGCCAGCGAGGGAAAGCTGCGCGGCAGGCCAAAACGCCCTGCCAGCTCGGAAGCGCGGGTTTCGTTCACGTCCGCCACGCCAACGATCTCGACGCCACGAAGGCGCTGGAGTCCCTTGATGTGGAACTCGCTGATGCCCCCGGCCCCGAGGATGCCTGCCCTGATTGGAAGCGAGCAGGGAGCGGAGAGAGGGGAGTGTGAAGGATTCATGCTCCCTGCTCCCTGCCTCCTGTTCCGAGCTCCCAAAGCAGGCCCGCGCCGGCTCCAAAATGAATCGTCGCGAAGACCAGCGGCAGCCATGCGAGCAATGCCAAATGCCGAAAACCGAACGACCGGCGGCCTCCTGCATTCGACTTTCTGCGTTCGGCATTCCATACCGCCAGCGACCCGGCGAGCACGACCGCGGCGTACAGCGCAAGCGCAGTCGCGTAAAACAGCGGGAAGCGGGAAGTGGCAAGTCCCAAGAACTCTCCCCACTGTCCGCTTGTCTCTTGCCGTGTGTCGCCTCCCGTTTCCCACTGCCAGGCGAGCAATGTAATGACGGCGCCCACGACGCAGCCGATCAAGAACAGGCCGGGCAACAACGTCTTCAGGGACATTGTTTCCGGATGTTTGCGCCACAACCGCACTCGGCCGCAACCATAACGGAACAACTGGCGAAACAGCCCGCCGAGCGCATTGCGCGGAGCGTAGCGGGCCGCGATCCGCGGCGTGAAAAAACACCGCAACCCGGCGCGGTCCACGCGGTGATTGAACTCCACGTCCTCGCAGGCGTCAAACCGTTCGTCGAAGCCGCCTATCGTTTTCCCGTCAACGTCCACACCAACCGGCTCGCCTGATAGCCTATAAAACACCTCTCGGCGATAGGCCACAGCGACGCTCTTCGCCGGCACAAAGCCCTCGCCGGAGCTGTAAACGTGGGAGTCGGGATGATGTCCAAGTCGCGACGAACGCGCAGAGGCAATTGCTCTTTGCAGCGCCGTCAGAGGCCGCGCGTTCTTCGGCCAAGCTGTACCGGAATGGGAAAGGCCGGCGGTGTCTTGCGGCTGTGGCCTTCCGAGGCAATCGGCCCCGCTGCGCCCGAAAGCGTCGGCCAATTCCCGCAGACAACGGTTGCCGGCCAGGTCGCAGTGGCCGTCAACCAACAGCATGACATCGCCGCGGGCCTCGCGAACGGCAATATTGCGGGCCGCGCTGGAGAGCCGCCGCGGATTGGAAAACAAGCGCACGTTCGGATGCGTCGCGGCAAAGCGCGCCACGAGCGCGGGCGTGCCGTCCGAAGATTCGCCGTCGACCACCAGCACCTCGAAGCGGTCGCGGTCGTAGTCCTGGCCGACCAATTGCGCGAGCGTCCGTTCGATGAACCGCGCCTCGTTGCGCACGGGGACGATCACGCTGACGAAAGGCGCTTCGGCGGACGCGGATCGGGGGTCGGAGGTCAACGAACCAGGCATCCGGCGTCTGATCCCCGACTTCCGAGTCCCGACCTCTGATCTGGGGCCTCCGCGCCCGCGATAACGTCGCACAGACGCCCGAAGCGGAAGCGTTCCAGCAGCCGGTCGAGCTTGACCTCACACCGTTGCAGACCGACATAGTGCCGAAAGCGCGAAAGCCGCGATCGGGTGGGAACGCGCGGCTGACGCGGATCGAGTTCCCAAGGATGCACGTAGAACATGAAGGGCTGTCCTTCGCGGCGGTTGATGCGGCGGAGGCAATAATGCGTCCAAGAGAGCGGAAAGAGACGGAAATAACCGCCGCCGCTTACGGGAAGATTCACGCCGGCGATCCGCGCTACCGACGGAGGAAACTCCCAGAGCCCGCCGGCGGACGTCGACAATCGATGCAAGTGCCGGAAGTGGAGGGCAGGCGGCCGCGAGCAGGAGTTCTGGCTGCTCCCCGCTCCCCGCTCCCTGATGCTCCTAACTCCCAACGGCAGTCGCAGCCCGGGAAGGATGCTCGAATCGACCGAGTAACCTTCCTCCACCAGGATTTCCAAGGCCCACCACGACCGCGCGGCAATGGAAAAACTGGCCGCTCGGTGCGAGGTCACGCCAGCGCCGATCGCGTCCTCCAAAGCCGCGCACGATTGCCGCAGGTCGTCGCGGAAGTCTCTGGGGGAAAGTTCATAGACCAGCCGATGCCAGTATCCGTGCGAACCCACCTCGTGCCCGGCGCTGTGGATTTCCCGGACCAATTGCGGAAACCGCTTCGCCACCCAGCCGAGGACGAAAAACGTGCCGCGGACGCCGCGCATTTCCAGCAATTGCAGCATGCGATGCGTATTGCGCTCGACCCGGCTTTCCCAGCGGTCCCACTGGTCGCGGTGGACATGCCCGTGCATGCACGACGGTCCGGAACAGCCGCAGCTGTCCGGACAAGAAAATGCCGAGACCTGATAATAGTCCTCAACATCCACGGTGAAGGCGTTCAGGATTTGCACTTGCTCGGTCAACTCGGACGATCCGCCGCGATGTCCGCCGTCCAATCTAGCGCGGTTTGCCCGACCCGGCACCCGGCAATTCATCGTCCCTTTCCAAGTGCCGGGCGCCCGCCGGGCGATTCTTGCCGCGATTGCTTCCTAGCTGGCGGCGGGAAGGCGGCATGCCGCGACCTGCATGGGCTCCGTTTCCGTTGCGCAGCGGCCGACCCGCCGGCAACCCGCTCCGTCGGCGCCCCGGCCCCGACGCCCCGTCCATGCCCTCCTCGTTCTCGGCGGACGTGGCAGTGTCCGGCAAGCCGGCGAGTTGCAACAGGATTGAGGCTGGCGTGACCGTACCTCCTTCGGCGCCCTCTTCCGCTTGGCCCGCGGCCACCAGCGGACACGGTATCTGCGGGTCGCGGCCGAGGGCCAAAAAATAATGCAACCGGCCTTCGGGCAGCTTGAAGAGCCGCAGAAACGTGCAGAGCATCAGCCGGGCGTCCAACCACGGGCCGCCGCGCTGGATATACTCGCAGTCCAGCGCGTATCTTGCGCTGCACGCTCACCAAGTCCGTGTCCGGCGGAAGATTGATCTGGGCCAGTCCGGTGATGCCGGGTCGCACGGCCAGCCGGTTCCGATAACCGGGAACGGCCTCGGCCAGCACGCAAACGAATTCCGGCCGCTCGGGACGCGGACCCACCAGCGACATCTCGCCCTTGAGGACATTGAAAAGTTGGGGCAATTCGTCGAGGTGGAGCTTGCGCAGCAGCCTTCCCAACGACGTCATTCGCGGATCTTGTGGCTGGGTCCAAACCGGGCCGCTCTCGGTTTCAGCGTCAAGCCGCATGGTGCGGATCTTGTACATCATGAATCGGCGGCCATCCTTGCCCACTCGCGCTTGACGGTAAATCCCGGGGCCCTTGGAGGTAAGCCGCACGAGGACAGCCAGACAAGCGATCAACGGTAGGCCGGGAACGAGCAGCATCACGGCCGCGCAGCGGTCCAGCGGGTCCTTCCAGCGGAAGTACCAAGCCGGCTTGAAGCCGGTTTGCCTTGCGGTTAAGGCGTGGTGACAATCATCTCTCCGGTCGATCGTCTCGCCAATGGTCGACATGGAAATCCTCCTTTTTCTCGTAGCAAGGTTCGTGGTGCGTAGTTCCAAGCTTTAAGCTCGAACCTCTGGGCGCTTATTCTCTCGCGGGCTCAATCAAGCAGGGCCGAACAACGGGCAGAAAGTCCTTCAAGAACTCGCGGCAAGCGTCGCGGGTTTTCAGGTCCGTGCCCGCCGGCATTTTGCAGGAAAGCTGGAGTTTGTAAAGGTACGGCGCACCGACAAACCCGAAGCGAGTATCTTCCGGGGCCGACCACCGCTGGCCCGTGCTCCAACCGTAGTAGACGCGAAGCAAGTCTTCTCGCACTTCTTTGGTTTTGAACGAAAGCGCCAGAACTGGTCGTCTTGCTCCTGCTGAGCCCCGGGGATGGTAATGCGCTGGCGGGCGTCTCGACGTACGTAGTTTTGGCTCGCGAAGCATACCTCGGGGGTATGTGCCGAGGTCGGCCCAGTGGGACCTACAATGAGAAACATGCTGACCACCTCGTTCGTCCGCTGATTCTCGTATGTGCGGACGGTGCTCCCGGTACATTCCAAAAGCGCCGCCGTGTCGGGCGACAGGGTCTCCTCCGATTTCAGGTGCTGCCAGAGGTCGTTATGAGGACCGCCGAAAGTTCGCGGCAAGTCCGGCAGTTTCCGCGCGGCCGCCACCATGTCTTGCGGCGGGCCCCAACGATTGCGTATGCGCCCTGGAGCGCTCCACTAGCAACTGTCAAGGCCAGCGCGGCAGTCAGACTCAATAGGAGCGATACTTGCTTCATAGGGGAGGGGGCAGGGAGCAGGGAGCGGCGAGCGGGAATCTACTTGTTTCCTGCTCCGCGCTCCCGGCTGGCGCACCATCATGTACCGAGTTGTCTGTCCAAGTCCGCCAGAAGCTGGCGGTCCTTCTTGGTCAATACCTGGCGCTCCAAGTCGGCGTCGCGGGCCTTGCGAAGGGCCGCGCGGGCACGGTCGAGCTGGTCCAACCGAGCGCACGCCGCAGCCAGATGGAAGAGGAAACGCGGGTCCGGCCTGGGATAGTCGCAGGCGCTCTGAAGCATCTTTACCGCCCTTTCCGCTTCTCCGTCGTAAAGCAGGGCCATGCCCTTGGTGTCCAACAAAAGGGGCTGTTTTCCGGCGAGGTCAATCGCCTGCTCCACATATTCCAATGCTTCGCGGCGGGCTTGCGGTTCGGGCTTCTCGGCCAGCAGGGAGGCCAGATTGTTGAGCACGCCGATGTTCTTGGGCTGCAGTCTGAGAACCTGGCGGTAGAGTTCAATGGCTTCCGCGGGACGGTCCTGCAGCACCCTGACCACCGCCAGGTTTGCCATCAGATCTGGCTGGTTCTTATGCTCTGCGAGGGCCTTTTGCAACAATGGCTCTGCCGATTGAAAGTCCTTTGGTCCGGCCCGGCCGGAGCAGAGAATCTCAATTATCGTCATGACCGGGGTCAGGGAGCCTTTGCTTTTCGCCGCGTCCCGGCAAAGTGTCATGGCCTCCTGAATCTTGCCTTGCTTGGCCAGCGACATGGCGAGACGTTCAAGGGCATCCACGCCCAGGGCGCTCAGGCTTCGATACCAGCGCTCGGCGGCCGAATAGAGTTCCAGCCGCGCGTAAAGGTCGCCGACGCGCCCGTCGAGCACGGCCTCTCGATCGCGGTTATTCTTGCCGAGTTGATCCAGCACCTTCCGCATGTGTCCATCAACCCACGGTTCGATCTTCGCGACCTGATTCTGGTCGCGCAGGCCATTCGGCGCGGAGCCTAAGCGTGACCAAGTCGTTGGGCGCGATATCCTCAAGTTGCTTGAGCCGTTGGTCGATCTCCGCCGCCGTCGCGGGCAAGCCTGCATACCCCGTGTGCCGAAGCAGGAAATCGGCATACGCCGCCAAACATTCGCCCGACGGCTTCCCGTCGGAGACGAGAGCAAGGTATTTCTTGGCTGCTTCTTCCACATTGCCTTGCAAATCGATAATCTGCGCCAGCATCAGCGAGACGTCCTTTCGAGGCGGCTTGCCGGCGTGAGCGTCGGAGGACGAGGGGGCGAGCATCCGGCGGCAAATCGACGCCGCCTTTTCGAGTCCGGCCGCGCCGCCCCGCCGCATGAGCAGGCGCACTTCGATGATTCGATCGGTATCGGACGCCGAGTTGCCGGCGGCCTGTTCCAACAACTCTTGTGCCTCTTCCGACCCGGCTTCGCCGTTCCGAGTTACGAGCGCTTCGATCAAGAGCCGTCGCGCGGGCTCGTACCCCGATCCAATGCGGCGGAGCAATTGCTCTCCCTCAGCCTCTTCGTCCGCATCGTTGCCGCCCAACAGGTGCCGGGCCAGCGCGAACGTCGCGGCGGGATCGTCCTTGGCGCTTGCGGCCGCCTTGCGGTAAGCAACGCCGGCGTCCTTGCGATCGCCGATGCGATCCAACATGCCGCCGCGGAACAACTCCCGCTCCACGATCGGACGGTTTGATTTGTCGAGCATTTTATCGAGCTCTGGTTTGACGAGCTCCGGCCGTCCGGTGGCGATGTAGAATTCCAACAAGCCAGGCAGCGCGGTGTCCGGCGCCGAGCTCGCAGCGTATTCGAATTCTTTCTCCGCTTTGGAAATCTCGTTTTTGGCCCACCATGCCCTGCCCAGCGCGACATGCACGATCGACTCGTCGGGACAGCACTTCGCGGCGCTGGTGGCCACCGCCAGGGCTTCGTCGTACTTTTCGGCCCGCACCAGATAGGTGACCAGCGGCCACGCGGCAAGCGCACATTTCTTAGGCACATATTTCTTTTGCAGCAGCAGGTCGCGGAGGGCTCTTTCGCCCTCGGCTGCATCGCCCGAATCGCCGGTGACAAGCAGGAAGCGAGCGAATTCGACCTGCTGCGCCGGATCCGTGGACAAATCGAACGCCCTGCGGTAGTCGTCGGCCGCTGCTTTTCCGAGTTTTTTGGCCTGCTCGGCGTGGCTCAACGCGAGCTCCGCGTGCTTGTTGGCTTGCTCCGCGTGGCTCAACGCGAGCTCCGCGTTCCTGTTGGCTTGCTCTGCTCGGCCCAACGCGAGGACCGCCGCGGCGTCGTCCGGCCGTGCCTGACGACTGTGTTGCGCAGCGCCAGGGCATAGGACGGTTTTCCCTCCCGTATCGCCTGATTGACGCCCACCAGGGTAAGCCATGTCGATTCCGCGATCAGCGACGTGAGACGTTCACGATAGTGCTCTGCATCGGACGCGCGCTTCTTGTCTTCATCGCAAAGCGCGATCATCGCATTATAAATCCCGATTTGCCGTGCCGCCGGCGGGGCTTTCATGGCACTTACCACCTGCAGCGCTTGCTCATAATGGGCGATTGCCGCATCGCGGTCGCCGCCCGCACGGCACGCCTCGGCGGCGGCCAGGTGCGGGGCCGCTTCCCGCGGCGCCAGAAGTGCCGCCTGCTCGAAAGCGGACACGGCGTCACGCAAATGCCCCTGGGCGGATTCGCGCGGTTTTGCGGCGTCATTGGGACTTTGCGAGGCCTTTTCAAGGTCCGCCTTTTGCAGGCCCGCGTGCGCATCGCCGATAAGGCACAGCGCTTCATAGCGCGTTTGCTGCGCGGCCCCGATTTTTTCGTCCTGCTGTACCGCCTTGCCGGAGGCCATGTCTGTCAAGAGGCGAATTGCCTCGTCGAAACGATTGCGGCGAAAGGCGAGCTTCGCGCTGCTCAGATCGACTTGCCGCTGCAAGGCCATCCGGGACTGTGGAACGAGTTTGGGGAGGATTTCGTCAAGGTCCTTCAAGACCTTCTCGGCCTCCGCGAGACGGCCCTGTTGAATCAAAGCACTCGCCAGCACAACATCCAAATCGACGCCTGCCGCGTCCGATTTGACCTCTTTCAAACCGTGCTGCCAGGTAAGAATGGCGCGTTCCTCGTTGCCCTGAGCCGAATAGACCCGCCCGAGACCCAAATAGACTTGAGGGTCGGTCGAATCGGCCTTCGCGGCGCGGCTGTAGCAGTCGGCCGCTTGCGCATATGCAGCGGCCCGCGCCTTGGTGACGTCTTCGCCCCGTGCGCTGCCCTCGCCAAGGGCGCGGTCCGCGAACAAGCCGATGCGTTCGAACGCGGACGCGGCTGCCCGAAGAATCTTGGGATTCTCAGGGGCCAGTTTCAAGGCCTCTTCCAGATCGCTCATCGCCGCGGATGACGCCGAGACGTAGGCGTCGGCGGTAGTGAGGTCCTTCGCATCGCGGATCCCTTTTAGCAGCCGATAATCGTATCGCGCCAAATAGACCTCAGGGGCCACGTAAACTTTACCGCCGTTCACGCTGTCCGGTTTTAGGATGAGCTTAAAGAAGGCTTCGGTCTTCGTGCCGCTGCTCACGTTGGCCGAGGAACCTGGCGCCGTAGTGGCTTTGAGGTATTGTCCAGCCAAGGCCCTGGCAATGAAGCCGCGCCCTCGCCATTCCTGGGGAGGAATATCATATGCAGAATGCCGAATGTCGGATGTCGAATGGTCCGCCCCCTTCGATGTTGGACTTCCCTTGGGAATATCCCCCTCCATCTCCTCGATGACCTTTTTCGCTTCGGTATCCCCCTCCATCTCTACGACCGTTTTCGCTTCGGTCTTGGCCGCGTCGAAGTTGCCGGACTCCAGCAACAATTCCGTCACGCGGCGCTGCGCCTGCACCCTTTTGTCCGGAGCGAGCGAACTGCTTCCGGACGAAAGCGTCTCCTGGTAAAGCTCGATAGCGCGGCTCGCGCCGCCGATTTTTTCGAACATTTCCGCCAGACGAAAGCGGGCATTGCCGTCTTCCGGGCAGAGCTGCAGATAGCGAGTGTAGTTGGCAGCGGCGGAAGCAAAGTTCTGCTCCTCGGCCAAAGCGTCCGCATGCTTCTTGATCTGCGACGCGTTGCGATGCACTTGGTAGGCAAGTAGGAAATGACTGCCAACCAGGACGGCCGCAAGCCCGAGGAGGCTGCCGGCCAAAAGCGGTACGTTTACCGTGCGCCGCGTTTTCGGCCCGGCGCCGCGGGCGCTCGCTTGCGGCTCCAAGGGGGTTGTCGGCGGAACGGGCGCGCTGCCGGCTTGCAGGACGCCGGCGGACTCTTCAGGGATCTCAGTGCGGGCATCGGGGCAACTGTTCGCGGCGCCCTCGAGTGATTGGCCTGCGGCTCCCGCCAGGGCGGCCGAGTGCCGGACGGCTTCGTTTTCGGACTCGGGACTCGACATCGTGTTGCTCATCGTTCGCGCGTTGTTCAAGAATGCGAAGGCGACGGCGCACCGGGGTATGTTCCGTAATAGTACTTGTAGCGGCTGATGGGCACGCCGTTGAGCACGGTTCCCACGGGACAGCCGCCGGCCGCGGTCAGCAGGTTGGACGCCTTGCGCACTTGGTCCGTGCGGCTGACGTCGCGCATCACGCAGATCAAGGTCGCATCGGCGTGCTTGGCCAGCACCAATGCCTCGCTGGCCGCGAGAACGGGCGGCGTGTCGATAATCACGTAACCGTAGCTGGCCGGTATCTGCGCCAGGAGCGATTTCCATGCACCGTTCCCCAAGAGTCGGTGCGGACTTACCTTGAGCCGGCCCGCCGGCAGCAACTGCACGTTGGGATTGTGCGTGGCGACGATGGCGTCGGCCAGGGAGCACTCGTTGCTGAGCACTTCGGCCAGCCCCGGCCCCCGCGCGACGCCGAACACCTGATGCACGTCGGGAGAGCGCATGTCGCCGTCGATCAGCAAGGTCGATTTGCCGGTGGCCCGCGCCAGGCTCAACGCCAACTGGGAGGCTACGCTTGTCTTGCCTTCGTGGTTGGCTGCGCTGGTGATCGCCAGAATCCGCATGTCGCGCAAGTCGTCCGACAGCGTAAGAGAGGTCCGCAGGCTGTCAACGCTTTCTTCGAAGATTCGCAGATCCGCGCCCATCTTTTTGGCCGCGATCCGCGGCGCGGCATGCACCCGCGTAGGCAGCCGGGCGATTTCTCCCAGCACGGTCAAATGCAGTTGCTGCTCAAGTTCGTCCGGACTGCCTATCCGCCTTGTTCGGATTTCCCAGGCAACCGCAATGCCGAAGGGCAGGCAGAACGCCAAGAGCCCCGCCATCGACATGTTTCGCATCGGGATCGATTCGGTGGGAATCTGCGGAACCTTCGCTTCTTCATGCCAGATCACGCGCACAGGCGCCGACTGCTCGGTTTGCAAAGAGACCAGCCGTTCCGATATCCGCGCCAGGACGGCCTGCGCCTCGCTCAATTCGTCTCTCTTGAATTTCAAGGTCAGGCTATCGTTGCTGGACTGCTGGCGTTCCTTAAGATATTTGTTGAATTGGTTCACGTAGGCAATGCGAAGTTCGTCTTCGGCCTTTTCCATCCCCTTGCTCTCAAGGTAGAGCTGCCTCAATTCCTCCTTGCGGTGCTCCAGAATCGCGACGTCGCTTTGCGGACCAACGGGATGCTCGCTTCGCCGGGAAAGCAAGGTCAACTCGACTTCCTTTTCAATCCGCGGCCGCAGCCTCTTCTTCAACTCTTCAATGGCCTTTTCCATGAACTTGATTTCTTCTTCCGCCCTGACGTAGAAACGGTCCTTCTTGCCCTGCTTCAATTGCTTTTCCAGTTTCTCCAGCGCCAACTGCTGCAGGAGCAATTTGTCGTCCAACTGCTTGAGTTCCGGAGCGTTGTCCAGCAACTGCTCCACTAACATGTCGCGGTTTTCGATTTCGGCGGGTGTCAAGATCCGTGGCGTCTTCTTGGCCGGCGGAGCTGCACTGTTCTTGGGCTGCCCAGCAGCCGGCTTGGACTTGTTTGCCGCCTCCTCGTTGTGGATCTCGTCCTCCAGCGCATGGATGCGCACGGTGAGCATGGTCCGCTCGACCTGCACGGCAACCAGCCGGCTTTGCCAATCGCTGATGGGGTCCTTGATAATGGGCCGCTCTTCCCTCTCATCACCGCGAGTTCCATGTTCCTCGGAGGCGACGAGGCTCGTGCTCGATAGTTTTTCGACCTGTTGGCGGAGTGCTTTGACGCCTTCCCGGCGGTCGGCCAATTCATGCTCCAACGTCTTGACGATTCTCTCCATACGCTTCGATTCCTCGTCGCTCTGCGACTCGAGGTATTGTCGCGTCACTTCGTTGACGACCAGCACTGCGCTCTCCGGATCGGCACTGGTGTACTTGATTTCGAACACGTCCGAATCGTTTGGCGAGACAACGGTGACTTTTCTCCGCAGCCACTCGATGGGGTCCCCTTTTTTGCGAATTTCCGGCAAATCCTTCATTGCCCCGCTTGCCACCGTTCGGCCCATGATCCAGCGACTCTTGATGATTTCGATCTGCGTGCGGAAGTAGGCCTTGGAGACGCCCGCTTCTCTCGGCTCAAAGGCAATGTACGGCGCATCCTCTTTGATCTCCAAGAGGGCCGCCGCTTCGTACTGCGGCTCAAAAGACCAGTACACCAGCCCCGCCGTCGCGGCCGACAACAGCACCCCGACGGGAAAGGCGATCTTCCACCATCTCCGCAGCGCGTTCAGCACGACCTGGGGGCTTACGGATTGCGCCGACCCGGCGCCAGGTCGCTGGGAATAGCTGGCGATTCCCGCCGCAGGCCTGGTTCTCAGCGTCTTCACAGGCTCCGAAGAAGGATCCCGCGGCACGAGGGCGTGAAAAATCCCAGTTTCATCTATTGGCTTACGCGGCAGCTCAGGTGTATTCATCATGTTGTTGTATCCCCTTTCAGTCCCTCTCCATGCGGAGCACGGCGCCCATTTCCAGCGGTTCGACTTCGCCGATCAGTTTGCCCATGTACCACAGCACCAGTGCGAACAAAACCGCGGCATACGCAATCATCGCCAACCCGGCCATATCGTGGCTGAACTTTTGCGCTGCCTCGCCCGACACGTATTGCAACAACAGGCCCGTGGCCACGATGCGCGTGGCGTTGGATATCAGGGCGATGGGTATGAAACTCGCAAGCAAGATCGCCTTCTCCCACCAGGTCCGCCGCACGACGGCAACGTAGGCGAACGCCAGCGCGGCAATGCCCATAAAGATCCGCAGTCCCGAACAAGCCTCTTCGATGTACAAAGGTTTTTCGTTCAAGAAGATCACGTGTCCTTCGCTCAATGCCGGCTGCCCCAGAATCTGCAACGTCCAGCAACTGAGCTTGGTGGCAATCAATTGCAGCGGCAGGCTCAGTTCCCGTTCCGCGCGGAACGGAAGGGGAACCATAAAAATCAAAAACAAAATGGACGGCAGGGCCCACAGGGCGACCGCCCTTCCAAAAAACAGCCAAACTACACCGGCCACCCACGGCAGGATCGACCAGGCGTCCACGGCGTCAATGTAATACCGCGCCCCCAAGTAGCGAAGCACCATGCTGAACGCTATCAAGAGGAGCCCCGCGGGTGAAATGACGAACAACGAGTTGCCGGTTCCGTTGGACACTTGGCTTTCGACACTCGACCTTCCACTGCTGGGCAGCCGATCGCGGCGGGCCCAAAGGATGAACGCTGCCAGCGGCACGACGAGGAAACCGTGGCTGTAATCGGGTACATACTGCCAAGTTGCCACGAGGAGGCTCAGCGTAGGCCAATAAGCCCAAAGGAAAGCGGCGCCAACAAGGGAGATTACGGCTGCGCATTGGAGCCGGTTCCGTATCGGCCTGAATTCAACGGGGACGGCGCTCGCCCCTCCGGCGGCAGCCTGCTGGCCGAGATTCGCCAAATCTTCGTCATGTGGCATCGAAGCGACCACAGCCATGTTCAAAGTTGATTCAGCCGGCGCTCGTGCTTGCCGTTGCTCACGCTGGGCAACGAGACTGCGGCCGACAATTCTCCAAGGTGTTTTGATCTCACCCATGTCGCCGCACTTGCGATGGCCTACCGCGTCGCCACATTCGCCGGCAGGACCTTACGTGCTGCGTCTGAATCTTTGTCGAACAGCCAGGAGGCAGTTGAGGCGCCGCCCGGCTCCTTCGAACCGATCAACAGACGCAACAGCGTCGCTTTTTCTTGCTCCGCTAGAGGGGCCGCGTGCGCGCCGGAGTGAGCGGCGGCGGCCAGCGTGAGCAACGGCGAGCAAGGGGGCCTGAGCTTTTTCAGCAACTGCGCGCGGTAGTATTCGATTGTCCGGACCGAGACCCCCAAGTCGGCGGCCATGGCGCGCTTCGTCTTGCCTTCGGCAATCATTTCGAGAACCAGGCGCTCCTTGTCGGTAAGTTTCGCCAGTCCCTTCTCGATTTCCTCCTCGCGGCGCCGCGCTTGCCGGCGTTGCTCGTCCAGTTGGATCGCGCCTTGCACCGCGCACCACAAATCGTCGTCTCGGCAGGGCTTTTCGAAGAACTGGAATGCGCCGGATCGCATCGCATGTACCGCGATGGCCACGCTGGATTGGTTGCAGAGAAAGATCAACGGCAGCGTCGCCCGGCGCATGGCGAGGATTTGCTGGATTTGCAAACCGTTGACTCCCGGGACTTTGATTTCCAGGATCAAGCAACCGGACCGCGACGGATCATGCGCGTCGAGAAACTCCTGGCCCAACGCGTAGGCTTCGCAATTCAAATTCATCATTCCGGCCAAGTTGCGGACGGAGTCTTGAATCGCCTCGTCGGGATCGACGACAAATATTGTTGGCGAGCTGTTCATTTGAGTTTGGGAGCCGCTAGGAAGCAGGCGACTGCCCGAAGACGACACCGTTAACGACAGGATCTTTGGCGCACACTCCGTCCTTCTCACTTGCGCCATTGCGGCGAAGATCCCCCGATCATTGTGAAACCTCCATGCGATGATCGAACCAAGCGTCGCGAGTCGATTCGCGAATTGCGCTTAAGTCCATTTTTTGCAGAAAACGCCAATTAGGGAAGCAATTATTGTCGAAAACGAGCAAGACTTTCGTTAATTACAAGTTCTGATGGCCCCCGATTCGTTCGCCCAGCGAAATTGCGGCTGCAAAAACGAAGCTATCGGTTCGTTTTCGCGAAGTTTCGCGATTCCAAGCAATGCGGAGGCGAACGGACTGCGGTTCACTCCCGAAACGGGACCCAACTCGCTTTGGCGTCCCGCTATCGCAGCCTCTTACGGCTGTTTCCCGCTCCGGGATTGTGGCTTTTCCGCCATGATCGCCACGCAGAAGGGGCCCGCGGAAGCATGAACGCCGACATAGTCGATGCTTGCAATCGTCTTCTCGGGATGCGGGTTGTCCCAAGTGCATAGATACAGCCGCAAATAGATGTTGTTGGCACGAGTGACCGCGTTGTGGCCAACCCACGCCACCTGTCCACGAGTAACGGGCTCGGAGCGGTAGGCCCACCAATCGCGGCACGTCTTGCCCGACGACCACGGGAATAGTTGTTATGGTGCCATCGGCATACCGTACTCGATACTCCGCGATCAGATCACCGTCCTTTACGTCTTGCGTCGGCTGCGCGAACTGGGTGCCGTGAAGAATGAACAGTCGCCGAGCCGCTCGATCGACAGGTATCCCTTCCGCCACACGCGGCAGATCCGGCAGTCGCATGCCGTGCAATTGTATCCGGCGTTTTGGAATCTGGAATTCGACTCCTGCCAGTAATCGCCTGCCGGCCGGAAACTCGACGAGATTGTTGCCCGTCCGATCCGGAGTCGAATCCGTATCGCTCCAATTCGCTCGCCGGCCAAAGTCGATGGGCACGAGCGTCCCTTGTGGACAATGCCAGCGGCCGATCAAATCGGCGGCGGCCTGGGGGACCGTGGGGCACGCGCACGCCGGCGCAACACATTCCACGCAGTCCTGCAACGACCTGACGTAATTGCGGCTGCCGGCAGGGATTGCTTCCATCCGCAGCCGTTGCGAGTCGGCCGTGCCGCTGACTCGCACGGCCTCGTTGGCCGTTAGCCGCTGTTCCGCGGGCGCATCAGATAGAGACTCGGCGCGGCCACCGGGTCGCACGAGAACATTACCTGTAAAGACCTCGACGTCGGTTTGCTTCGCGTCGCATGCTGCTCCGAAACTGGTCCCAAGGTCAACCAGCGTGGCATTGGGTGTGGTAATGGAAAACCCGCGGGCCTTTTCGGGTACGTTCGCAGTCACGCTCCCGTCGTGCAGTACCGCCGAATTCGATGATCGCAGTTCGATTTCCGCCGGCCCCTGGAGAATAATCGTTGCGCCGCTATCGAAGCAAACCTCCAGCAAGCCTTGCTGGATTGCCAGGTCTTGACCGGCGGGCAATGGAGTCGCCGGTTCAGTCGCCGAGCCATCGCTCCACCGCACGTCTTTGGTTTGCCCGATATGCGCTACGTGGCCGCGCAGCGGTGTTTGCTCTGAACGGCGGACGTAAACCGTAAGTCCCAATCCGACCGCGATTGTCAGCAGCAACGCTGCCGACATTGAAACGGGCGTCCACCGCGGCCGGACACCGCTCGGCACGAGTGGTCGGCGGACAGCAGAACCCGCCGCAGCGGTCGCGCAATCGTGGTCGGCCGAAGACAGTTGCGAGGAACCGTCGACTTCCCGCCCAAGCTCCCAGGCAAGCTCGCAATGGACATGGTAGCACTCAACTACGTATTGGCGCGCAGCGGCTGATTCGGCAACCAGCAATTCCAGCCGAGCGGCCTGGTCGGACGACAGATCGCCGTCGCAAAACAGAGCGGTAAGTTCCGCAAGCTCGGGGGGGTTGCCTCTCATTCACGCTCCTCCCGCGAGAGCTTCCTGCGGACGCAGTCCGCCAGTGCCGTCCGAATCCGTTGCAGCGAGCGGCGCGTGCCCTGAATGCTGCGATGGAGCGACGCGGCAACCTCGCGTGTCGGCAGTCCCTCTTGGTAGCGACGGTGGACCAGGTCTCTGTCCGCGGCACGCAGTTTTTGAAGGCATTCCGCGAACGCCTTTCGACGCGCCTCGAGTCGTGCCAGCGATTCCTCGTCGCTGGAGATCGCAAGCATGGTCAAGAACTCGTTGCCGAACAGCAGCGGCTTGCGTCCCCGCTCCGCTCTCCGCTTCAAGGCCTGGTAGCGGGCGATCTGGCACGCCCAGCCCGGAAAATTCGTCCCGGCTTGAAATTCGCCGAACTTCTTCCACATCAGCAATTGGCTTTCCTGGACAACTTCCTCGGCATCCGCGACGTTTCCCAGGACCGACATCGCGCAAAGGAAGACGGAGCGCTGACAAGAAGCCAACAGCGCAGTAAACTCTCCAGCGCGGGGGTCTTGCGGATTTGATCCGCCCGGCTCCATCTCGAAACCTCCATTGCCGGACATCGCCAAACGAAGGACTAAAAGCTGGCGATGATAAAAACGAGAAACCCGGGACTTCGCCAAATCTGGACGTGCCCTCCACAGTTTTCACTCTAATGAGCGATAATCCCCAGTGCAAGCGGTAGTGAACAGACCAGTGCTCAAGCGGGCACTGACGGAAAGAAATGCCCATGCGCGCCACCACCATCGCAGACTGTACCGTTGCTAGCAAAGTCGGCAATGCCCAGTTCGGCTTCAACGGCGCCTGCCCAGACGCCGGGAACAAGAGCTGACTACCAAGCTTCTACTTACTATAGTGGCAATATTGAGAATAGTATGACAAAATATTAAGCGCTCGGCCTCTCGATCCCCCCTAAAGAATCATCGAAGCAAATGTAAAGAAGTCATGTTAACTCGCTTCGACCGCTGCGAGCAAACCACGGAAATTTTGTTGCGCCACTAACGCAAAACGTAACAGTTCGACCGAGGAGCCGAAGCCCAGCTTGTCCATCACGCTCCGACGGCGCAACTCCACCGCCCGCGAACTAATGGATAAATGCATTGCGATCGCCTTGGTTGACCGTGCTTCGGCCAGAAGACCAATGAACCGACGTTCTTTGTGGGTCAACAATGCGATGGCCTCCCGAACGCGACGAGTTTCCATATCGCGCCGGTAGCGACCGGCGTCTAATGCCAAGCCGTCCTGGATGGCATTGAATAACTCGATGGAACGAAGGGGCTTTTCCAGGACATGAACGGCCCCGTCACGCATCAGAGACACGGCGGTGGAAACATCGATACCCGACGTGACAAAGACCATTGGCAGATACTGGTTCTGGTCCGCAAGGCGTCGCCGGATCTGGAAACCGCTGGCGTCTAGAATCCGCAATTCGAGTACTAAGCAACCGCCTTGGCTGCCATCGTAAGACGTGAAGAACGAACGGCCGCAGCCGTGTGATTGGACTTCAATGCAATGTCCTTCGAAAAGTTCACCGACAAGCCTCCCCGTCGCCGGGTCGGGATCAACGACAAACACAGTCGGTGTGGGAACAGTGTGGTCCTTTTCAAACGGCGTTTCACGGTGCCGTAAAGTGCTTTGGGCAATCATAGTTGGTCGAATGGGGCTAGAACAAGGTGTAAACGAATATGACTCCACAGAGGCCGCCTGCTTGAGATTTGCTGCTTTTCAGTTTTCTACCATATATATCCTCGATCAATTGAAGTTGGTAGTCTAAAACCGACTCTTTTCGGATCGAACGAACTAAGTCCTTATATGGACAAGACTTACAATCGAAAGCAGCTTTCCTGTTTTTTGTGACAGGGACAATGCTTTACCAAGAGTTGCTGGACAACCCTTCCAAACCTTCTGTAACAGCCTCGCCGCACCCCCCTTGGCGCAGAACCTGTCGCGATGTCTACTGAATCGAACCAAAGTAGATCACAACATAGTGCAAATTCTTGGCATCGGCCCGTCTGCGAGACAACCCCCAACTTGGCTAGTTCTTGCGTAAGTGAAATCGCGGTGCTGACTTTCCTTGACCATTAGCTGAAACCTGAATAGAATAAGGTTTGTATGCGGAAACAAGATTGCTAGGCGCGGATATGGCCATTCGATTAATGATTGCCGATGATCACCTCGCAATTCGCCGAGGCGTCATTGAGTTTATACACGGAACTGACATTGAGGCCGTTTGTCAGGCGGAAACCTGTAAAGAAACCGTCGAGTATGCGCTCGCATGCAAGCCGGATCGTCCTTCTGTTGGATGTGCGGATGGGCAGCGAGGACGGCCTGGAAGCAATGGAAGAACTCAGGCGTCGTGGGTGCGACCTGCCGATTCTGGTCTTTTCCGCGAGTGAAGAGGTGAAGGACATGGCTAAAGCCCGGCAGCTTGGCGCTGTGGGCTTTTTGGCAAAGAGCATAACCCGCGAGGCGCTTTTGGAGGCAATTCGTCGGGCCTCCACGGGTGCAAGCGCTTGGACAACGCGCCAAATCCGCCAAGTCGCCAGCCGCGCGGCTGCCGAAGCATTGGCTGCGAACGATCGAAATCCTCTAAGTCCGCGCGAAATGACGGTTCTGAAGCTCATCACGGAAGGCTCTCCAAACGACGCAGTTGCTGAGAAACTGCACATTACCAACGAGACCGTCAAGCAGCACGTCAAACACATTCTAAGGAAGCTGGCAGTTGAAGACAGAACCCAGGCCGCGCTAACGGCCATCTGGCTGAAGCTTTTTGACAACCCGCCAGCCGAAATGTTCTAAAGGGCAGGTAACCAGGTGGTTGCCGGCGGACCAAGGTGGAAGAGAGTCACCATCGTCTCCCCTACCAAGGGACTGGCCCGTCCCCTGTTTTGCTCTCTGCCGCTGGAAAAGCCGCTCGGCGCTTCGTTTGCTGGCGTTCACTCGCGGTAAGAAATGAGAAACGAGGCCAGCCATGAGCCAAAAAACGAAGAAAACCAAGAATACCAGGACTACGAACAAGTGGAGCCGCGAGGTGAAGACCGACTCCACGCATCCCCCCAAGGATCTCTTTACCAAAGACGGGACGACAATCGCCCGCGCCATGGCCAGCAAGAAGGTCAGTCCGCGCGGCATTGGATCGGGCATTCGCATGGTCCAGTTCTTCATCAATCGAGCGGGAAAGAATCTGTCCCGGCAACAGCTCGGAGAGCTGGAGAAGGCCAAGCGAATCTTGCAACGGAAAAAGGCCAGGCTGGGCAAGTGAGGCGGGACACATCATGGCAGGTCGATTGAAGCCGAACGAGCCGGCGGCCAAGGGCGCAGCGCGCATCGCTCGCCGTCAGGTCAAAAAAGCGACGGAGGAGTTGCAAAGTGGCCCGGACCTTACGGACGAAGAGGTCCACGACGTGCGAAAGCGATTGAAGAAGGCGCGGGCGGCGCTGCGACTGTTGCGCGAGACAATCGGTGCACGGCGCTATCATCGCGAGAACACTGCGACTCCGCGACGCCGCTCGGCCGTTCACCCAAATCCGCGACGCGAAGGTATTGTCGGACACGGTCGAAAAGCTTGCTAGCGACGACCAGTTGGAGCACGCTGTGCTGGACGGTTTCAAGCAGGGCTTTGGCGACTTGCAACGTGAAGTGCGGCGGCAAGTGCTGGAGGAGCACGATGCCGCCTCGGCGGCGCGGGAAGCGCTAAAAAGTGCGCTGACGCAACTCGAAAAGCGAAGTGGAAGGCAGCAAGGATGGTCCGCCTTGGAAAGCAGCCTGCGGCGCGTCTACCGCGGCGCCCGCAACGCTTTTGCGACAGCCAAAGAGAACCCCAGTATATCCAACCTCCATGAGTGGCGAAAGCAGACGAAGTACCTTGCGCTACGAACTGGAAATGCTCGAACCGGTCTGGCCGGCCGCGCTGGAAGCAATGGCCGGCGAATATCATCGACTTGGCGACGAGCTTGGCGATGACCACGACCTGGCGATGTTGCGAGAGAATCTGCAAAAGAAGCCGCTCTCGGAGTCCGATCAAGGCGCCGCCAAGGCGTTGGGGAAGCTGATCGATCGCCGGCAAAGCGCGTTGCAGAAGGAGGCCCTGGCCCTTGGCGAGCGTCTCTACGCCGACAAGCCCAAGCACTTCACGCGGCAGCTTCGTGCCCATTGGGAGAAGTGGCATAGGAGCGATAGGGGATGAAGGATGAACGATTGTCGGTTATCTCTGATCCTCATCCCTCCTCTTTCATCAGAATCTTCTCAGCCGCCAGCCGCAGGGCGCGAAACAGCTCCCCGCGCATCGCGTGCCGCGATTGCTCGTCCGGCGCGGAGCACGGCCGCCGGATGATAAGTGGCGATCGTCCGCGGCAACCATTGGCTGGCGTGAAAGTTGCCTAGCTCCTTGGTCAGCCGAAAACTCTTGCCCAGCAGGGCTTGCGCGGCGGTCGCGCCAGGCAAACGACGACCTTGGGCCGGACTGCTTCGAATTCGGCCACGAGCCACGGGCGGCAGGCGGAAATCTCGATCACTGTGGGCTTCTGATGCAATCGCCGCTTGCCGCGGAGAATGTATTTGAAGTGTTTGACGGCATTGGTGAGGTAAACCTGCCGCCGATCCAAACCGGCCTGCTGCAACGCCTCGTCCAGCAGCCGTCCGGCCGGTTCCGACGAATGGCTTTCCTCGGCGGTCTTCCTGGTCGCCGGGGATTTCTCCGATCAAGACCAGCGGCGCGTCGGCCGGCCCTTCGCCGAAGACGGTTTGCGTGGCGGCGGCATAGAGATCGCAGCCGCGGCACTTCGCCGCCGCCCTGGCCAGTGCCCGCACCGTCCGCCGGCCGTCCACGGCGCGGGTCGGCGGCAAGAATTCCTCCCCGCTGGTGCGATGATCGACTTTGCTCGCCATGTTGGTCTCCTGCGCTCTATAGCCCAGCAGCAACTGGCGGACCAACAAGCGATAGCGCGCAGTTCGAGTTCCAAATCGAGTTCCGACGTCGTTCCCTCGGCAAGCGAGAGACTGCGCACGATCGACGTCCGCCGTTACGGTAACGGTGAACGTCTCCTCTGGCAAGTAGCTTGAAAGCGGCCGTCTTCTTGCTTCTCAAAGTCCAGTGAGGCGTCGCCGCAGCGGTGGCTTCTTGAGATCACCGATGCGCGCTTTTAATGTTCGTCGCCGTTCACCGTTGCTTCCCGGGCAGTTCCGGCCGGAGAAAGAGCAGAGCGAGACTGGTGGCAACTGCGGGATCGGTCTCGACAAATCTGGCGCCCTTCCAAGAGCCGTCGTCAGCTTGCTTTTTCAGCAGCACGCGGATGCCCTCTTGCCGCCAATCGTGCTTGCCGAACTCTGCCTGCCCCGTGAACCGCGCGTGCGCGTTCCAAGTCGGACAAGTAGTAGAAGTGCCACAACGGCACGACTCCGAGTCCCGCAATAGAATTTCCTTCTACCGTGAAAAACTTCGTCAGCCACTGTTCCGCCCGCTTCACGGCCGCCTGCGCAGCTTCGACCTTGGCCTTGTCCTTGACCCGCCGTGCCGCGGCCGCCACACAAGCCACGCCCGCGCAGGTGATGCTTCCGCTGCTCTGCATGTGAGGGAGGTAAGACCACGAACCGTCTTTGCTCTGGGCGGCGAGCCAGTGGTTCAGCGCCAGAAGCCAGGTCTTTTCGTCTGCGGCAGCGCCAGCAAGGTCGGCCTCGTGCAAGGCGAGCATCGCGAAGTGCGTATTCGAGTTGTCGCCCCCGACGACATTTCTTGTGTAGAGCGGACCGATCGTTCCGTAACTCCATGCCCCCGACTGCTCCTTTGAGTGAAGTTGCGTCTCCTCCAGCCACTTAACGTTGCGACGAATTGCGTCGAGGTCCTTTTTTGGTTCTGCGGCGCATAGCACAAGCGTCTGGAGTGAGGTCACGTAGGTCAGACCAGGCTTAAACGTGCGAACCCTCGCCAACAGATCGCTCACTCGTGAATCGTCCGGCTTGACGCCCGATTGCAAGAGAGCAAGTGTCACCAGCGCCGCGACGCCGCCATCTTGCCCGTTGAATTCGCTTTCTATTCCCTCGTCCTTCCACTTGACGAGGAACTCTACCGCGCGTCGCCGGGCTTCTACAAGTTCGCGCGAGTACCTGCGCCGGAGCGGGCTTCTCCGGCGCGGCGACAGGCTTGTGGTCCGGGTCTGGCAGGCCGCCGGTATGATTCTGGCTTGCTTCGATCGCCCGCTGCTGCTCCGGTTTGGAAGACGCTTGCTCCGCGGCGGCCAGTTTCTCCGCCTGCACCGGGGCGACCAGTGGGAACGAGGCCGCAACTGCCAGGAAGATTGCTGCCGCCGCAAGCATGCCCCACCGTCTTTGGGTCGTCAGTCGCACGCCGGGGTCGCGCCGCCTGTCCAACAGACCCCGGACGCGGTCTTCCATTTTGCCTTGCAAGTCAAACAGCCCGATCGGCATAAGCGCTGTCATGGTTGTGCCTCCCTTGCGCCATCGATGAGTTTTCGGATGCGGTCGGCTTCTTCGTGCGAGAGGCCGCGTCCCTCCAGCATGGCCAGGACTAGCCCTTCGGCGGAGCCGCTGAAGACGGTGTCCACCAGGCGGCGGACCATGCCGCGGAGCGTCGCGTCGCGCGGGGCGGCCGCCCGGTAGAGGAACGCCCGGCCCTGCTTGCGATGCTTGAGCCAGCCTTTTTGGGCGAGCCGCGCGATCACCGTCTGAACGGTGTTGCGGGCGATCGGCCGCTTTTGGGAGACGGCCTCCCAGACTTCGCCGACGGCCGCTTCGCCGCGGTCCCAAACAACGCGCATGATTTCCAACTGGGCTTCGGAGAGCGCGGGAAGACGATGGCGTGGCGGCATGTTTTCTCCTTTTTCAGAATCTCACCGACATCTGTAGGCGCATTCTACCTACAGTTGTCGTCAATGTCAACGGGCGGCGGTTTCTAGCGTGCCGCGCGGCGCAGACCGTTTTGTGGCGCATGTGGCACGGCGTGTGCATAAGTGGCACAAAAGCCCGTTTGCGCCGGCGAGGACGCACCGAGCATAACTCTAGAAGAGAAGGACGGTACGATGGCTAACGAAGAACGTGTGCGCTATGCGGTGGTTGGGCTGGGATACATTGCCCAGGTTGCGGTTCTGCCTGCTTTTGCCCATGCCAAAGAGAACAGTGAACTGGCTGCCTTGGTCTCGGATGATCCAGAAAAGCGGAAGCAGCTCGGCGAGCGTTATGGCGTGCCTTCCAAGGTTTTTTCTTACGCCGAGTACGATCAACTGCTCCACAGCGGGCTGATCGACGCCGTTTACATCGCCTTGCCCAACAACATGCACGCCGAATTCACCATCCGCGCGGCCGAGGCTGGCAAGCACGTGCTCTGCGAAAAGCCGATGGCCATAACCGAGGACGAGTGCCAACAAATGCTCGGCGCCTGCAAGGCGCACGACGTGCGGCTGATGATCGCCTACCGCCTTCATTTCGAAGAGGCGAACCTCAAGGCCGTCGAGATCGTGCCGCTCCGGAAAGATCGGCGCCCCGCGGATCTTTCAATCGACCTTCTCGCAGCAGGTGCGCGAAGGCAACGTCAGGCTCAGCGGTGAGCGATCGGGCGGCTCGGTCTACGACGTTGGCATTTACTGCATCAACGCCGCGCGCTCGCTCTTCCGCGACGAGCCGATCGAAGTCCTCGCCAGCAGCGCTGCCGGCAGCGATCCGCGCTTCGAGGAAGTCGACGAGATGACCAGCGCCATCATGCGGTTTTCGGGCGATCGGATGGCAACCTTTACGTGCAGCTTCGGCGCGGCCGACGTATCGTCGTACCGCATCGTCGGCGCTGAGGGCGATTTGCACGTGGAACCGGCCTACGATTTCACGGGCGAATTGATCCACCAGCTCACCGTGAAAGGCAAGACAACGCGCGAAGTGTTTGCCATGCGCGACCAGTTCGCGCCGAGCTGGTCTATTTTTCCCGCGCCGTGCAAAGCGGCGCGATGCCCGAACCTTCAGGCCACGAGGGCCTGGCCGATGTGCGCGTGATCGAGGCGATTTACCGTTCGGCGCAAGACGGCGCGGCGGTATCACTGGAGCCGGTCGTCAAGGCCGCGCGGCCGGGACGCTGGCAGGAAATCCGCAAGCCGCCCGTGGAAAAGCCGGACTTGGTGCATGCCAGCAGTCCGGGCGGATGACTCGGGCGTGCGGCGGCGAACGCCGGCAGCGCTCGAGGGCTGCATATTCCAGGCGCAATGCATCCCCCATCCGACTTATGGAATCTTTCGTCCGACAACTCTAGGATTCCGATAGGAGATGAGGCTTTAATCTACATCACTTATTCATCATCAAGCGGGCGCGGCTTCAATCGCTGCCGCCGAAGTTCGCGTTCCCACCTTTAGCGGCGGCAGCAGGAGATGATGTCGTGGTTACTTCAGAAGGCAATCGAACCCAGTCGCCTTATACGACGGAGTCCAGCACCGCGCAATTCAATCGCACGGTGGCTGCGGCGCCAAGGGCGCCCGCCGAACCGGCGGAGCCCGTGATCGTTCAGCCGCGAGAAAGTTCTTTCGTTCGCGAGCCCTATTGGTTTTTGAGCCTGATCGTGGCGGGCGCCACGGTAGCTTCAATGTGGGCGATCGGCGCTGCCGTGCTTGCCATCCTCGGCTTATGCACTGTGATGCCGCAATACATGCTTCCTGTCGCCGTGCTGGTGCTGGGGCTCGGTTTCGTCAACCTGGCATCGATCGATATCGCATGGGAGCGGATGTTCCGCTTTACCGACGCGCAAGCGACGCAGGATTGGCGAGCTTACTTCGGCGGCACGATCGCCGTGATGGCCGCCGGGATCGTGGCGATTGTTCTGGGCATCTTGAACCTGGTGTTCCTGGCTGATCTGCGCGTGGCAGCCGTTGCGGCTATCGCTATGGGCTTGGGCATGTTCATGCACAGCGGAATTGTCCGCTCGATCAGCCGCTTTACGCACGAAACAGCGTTTGGCGGCGAGGCGGTACGGCCGAATGGCCCGTTCGCCTTTAATGCCCTCTCCGTCGCGCCCGTCAGGGACGCGTTGGTGGGCATTGCGGGCGTGGTCCTGGGAATCCTCGCACTGCTGCAAATAGCAACGCTGACCTTGGGACTGGTGGCCATGGTGGCGATGGGCGCTGCCCTCGCATTCACGGCTTCCACCGTCTGCGGGGCGACGCTGACGGCGCTGGACCGGCGCTGCGCAATGCGGGCCGGCGGCAAAGCCTTGGCAATGTAACGCAGCCCTCTACCTGGGAATCGCCGCCGCCCGGCGAAGTTCGTCGGACGGCGGCGATTTTATTTGCGGATGATCCCGCTCCTTAGTGCATGGGCGGAAGCGCCTGCGCGTTGGGAAGGTTGGGCGCTGCTGAAGGCGCGTTGGGCACTGGCGGCGGGGAAGGCGGTGCTGCTGGCTGTGCGTAGGTCGTCGTGCCGCCACCACAATCGCCGCCGCCGTAGCCGGCCGTATAGCCGCTGTAGCCGCCGTAGGCGACGTTGCCGCCGCACGACGAACAGCCGCACGAGGAGGCATAGCCGCCGCACGACGAACAACCTCCGTACGAGGCATTGCCGCCGCAGCCGCAACCGCCGTAGTCACCGCCACAGCCGCCGCCGCGGTGGCGTCCCCAAAACGCGGCCGCCGGTTGTGCCGACGCAAAGCAAAAAGCTGCCAAGGTCAAAATCGCGATACCGAAACGTCGCATGATTCGCTCCTTCTTACAGGGTTTCACGGAAATCACTCGCCACCTTCGCACTCGCTCGCGCGACGGAAATCGCGCGCGCGAGCACCGCTCGAACCGATTCTCGCGGGGAAGGTTTTCGCGTCTTCGCCGCCACGGTTCGACCGGTAAGTATTCTGGATAGCGCCGGCGCGGAAACAATTCCGGAAAACGACCGCTTTTGGCTAGGGGAATCCGCGACCGCACGATGCATTAAGGTCGCGTCAGGTTTTTCCCGTCTCGTTAGGCGCCTTCCGCCTGCCGTTGACTGACCCACGACCATTTTGGCCCATTCCGCTCCGCCTTGCGCAAGTCATGCGCTCCTCGCTTCACGCAAAGAAAGAGGCTTGCTGGCCGCACGGCGCCCAGGCGCGAATGGGAAAAAACCTTGGACGGCACGATGCGTGCTAGCACTGCTAGCACAGACTGTTCTTGTATGTATTTCTTTCGAGCATCGGAGAGACATCATGGAGCGCGCATCGTGGAAAGGCTTTATTAAACTCAGCCTGGTTTCAATACCCGTCCAAGGATATTCCGCGGCCAAACCGGAGCGCGAACAAATCAGGCTTCATCAATTACACCAAGGCCATGCGCGGATCCAATATCGGAAGGTATGCCCGGTCCACGGAGAAGTGCCCAACGACGAGATTGTGAAGGGCTACGAATACAGCAAGGGCGAATATGTGGTCGTCGATCCCGAGGAAATCGAGCGCGCGGAGGCGGACGGAGAGCACGCCATCGAAATCCGCGCGTTCGTGCCGCCGTTGGAGGTCGATCCGCTCTATTATTCCGGGAAAAGCTATTATCTCATGCCCGACGGCGAAGCCGGCGAAAAAGCCTACTCCCTGCTGGAAGCGGCAATGACCCGCGAAGAGCTCTACGGCTTGGCGACCGCGATCATTGCGGGGCGGCAGCAGCCCGTAGTCCTCCGACCGGTGCAGCACGTCCTGACGATCAGCGCCCTGCAGTACCAATCGCAACTGCGGGATGTCTCCGAGTTAGGCGCAGAAAAACCGCACGAGTTCTCTTCCAAAGAACTCGATCTCGTCGAGACGCTTATCGAGGCCACCGCGGAAAAGCACTTCGACATCGGCCAATTCCACGACGAATACCAGAACCGACTGCGGCAATTCATCGAGGCCAAAGTGGAGGGCAAGGAAATCTCCGTCGTGCCGCAAGAAAACCCGCGCACTGTGATCAACCTGATGGATGCCTTGAGACAAAGCCTCAATCAGGTGAAGGTACATTCACATGGCAAGGAAGCGCCTCGGCGGAAGACGCGGGTCAAAAGCGGGCCTGGCCGAAACGGCGCCGATCATCGCCGGCAAAAGATGGCGCGCCGAGCGTAGCCTCCGGTTTGGCATGTCCATTGCATAGTGATAGTCGCGAGAAAAACGGGCCGGATTGTTGTTAGTTCTGGCCAGCCTGGAACTTCGATGGCCGATGCGGAATCAATGTGCCGCCGCGTCGCCCAGCGGCCGGGCAAGATTATTTCGGTTTCTCAAGAGACGGCACGACGGAGAGAAAAGTATGTTGAAGCATTTACAGCTTTCCATGGTCGCCGCCGGCTTCGCGGGCCTGCTGTTGACAGCCGCCGGCGCAAACGGACAATTGTTCGGACGCCGGCCGGCGCCGATCCAGCCTGCCCAGACGCAGCCGGTTCCGGTGCAAGCGGCGCCCGATCAAGCCAGCGGTCAGATTTCGCCGGCTCCTGTCGCTGGCCAAGCGGATGCCCAGCAGGGACGAATTATTCGCGGCCGCAACCTCGTAGGAATGCGCATCGTCGGCGCAAACCGCCAAGACGTGGGCGTCGTCAAAGATTTTATCATCGACTATCAAGGTGATTGCCCCGCGATTTACTTTGCGGTGGCCCCGCAACTTCCCAGTTGGACCGGCGGCTACGTGATTGTGCCTTTCACGGCCATCCAGGTCGGTTTCGATGCTCAGCGACGGACCGACTATTTCACGCTGAACATGAACGTGAACGATCTGGGACGCGCGCCGCGGCTGGCAGTGAACGATTGGAATTCGGCGCGAGTCGCGCGGGCGTTTGCGAACTCCAAGCAGTTCTACCAACGCGTCGAGCGGACCGCCGCTCGTCCGCAGACCGGCGGCCGCCAACAGCAGCCCTCGTTGCCGTCCGGCGCCAGCAGCGGCCCGATGAACGCGCGCCCGAAGGAGCCCAGCAGCCGCAACAACGGCCGGAAATTCCCCAGCAACAGCCCAATGCTGGACAAAGTAATGAGGCTGGTAGGCAGCCGGGAACGACTCCGGCCCCAATCCAGGACCAGCAGCGGCCCGAAGCCGGACGCCAGGAAAGGCCTGAGAACGGTCCGCCTGCCACCCGTTAATCAGTTTTCGGCACGGCGCGTGCAGAATGTGAACGAAAAAGCCACACGGCTTAAAAGGGAATCTCTGTGGATTTCCGGCTGATGTGAGTAAACAATTGTGAACTCTCGGAACAATCTACTATGAGGCATATGAATCTCTTTGTTGCGACATGGACGTTGCTCAGTTTGGCCGCGGTCCAGGTATACGGCCAGGCGGCGCCAGCCGCGGCAGGCAACGCCGCCGCTAGAGTGAATAACCCAGCGGCCGGCGCGGCGAATGCCGTGCAACCCGCCGCTGCCGCAGCGGCAAACGCCGCGAACACGACCACGCCCGGCAACACCGTCCCGGAAGCGGCCAACGCCGTAAACAACTCCAGCGCCGTCGGCAACGCCGCCAACGGCGCGCAGTTCGGCAACACCCAAGGCGTGATCGGCAACCCCCCCGTATTCCCGAAGGCCCAACAGAATGGGAACTCACAAGCAGGGGTGGCCCCCGGCGCCTATGCGGGCACGCCGCGGAGCGGCAATTCGCAAGGCGCGCCTGCGCTGCAAGGGGCCCCCGCGGTCAACGGTGGGGTGGTGGCCAGCGGCCCAGGCGTGACCGCTCAAACTCAAATCGCGGCCAATGCCAACCTATTCCGCGATAACCGGGCCGATCCCTGGCGTTACCGCAACGACAACGGCCGTTGGTGGTATTGGGCGCCCGACAACCGCTGGATGTTGTACGACAACAACCAATGGACGTATTACCAGCCCAACGCAGCCGGGACGACGACTCAGAGCACGCCTCAGACGATGACCCCCGGCTATAACACCACCTATCAGTCCACACCTGGCTACACGACCTATTATGGCGGGTATGACTACGCGCCCGGCTATTACGGGTCGTCCTATCCGTACTACGGAGGGTACTATGGTGGCTGGGGAAGCCGTTACGGTGGATGGGGCGGTTATGGCCGAGGATGGCGGCGGTGAATTTGTTGCGTGACTTGGATACGGCCGTGGGCTTGCCCGCGGCCGCTTTTTTTGCGCGATACACCGCCCACGGCGAGCTTCAGCTACGCTATACTAGGTAGCTGGTTCTGAACCACTCCCTCCTTTACTTCCCGCCCAAGGAATCCTCCCCATGTCGACTAATCTTAGCCGCCGCTCGTTTTTGCGTCGGGCCTCGCTGGCGACTGCCGCCGCGGGCGCCGTGCAAGTTTTTCCGGTTCCCAATGTCCTCTTGGCCGCCCGACGGAGTTCCGGCGGAAGTCTTCGCTGCGCGTTGATTGGCTGCGGCGGCCGCGGAACCAGCGAGCACCTGCCAACCTGCTTGAGTGAGCGGCTGGTCGCCATCGCGGACGCCGACGACAAGCGGCTGGACTTCGTCCGCAAGACGGTCCAGGCCAAAGAAGGCAGCGCGGGCAAGGTGGCGGCGTTTAACGATTATCGCCGCTTGTACGACAAGCTCGGCAAAGAGTTGGATGCGGTTTTCATCGCCACGCCCAATCATCACCATGCTCCGGCCTCGATGATCGCCATGCAGTTGGGCATCGGCGTCTATTGCGAAAAGCCGCTCTGCCACGACATCGCCGAGGCCCGGCACCTGGCGGCCATGGCCGCGAAAATCAAGTCACCGACGCAAATGGGCAATCAAGGGCATTGCATGAAGGGATACCGCAGCCTCTGCCAGGCCGTCTGGCAGGGTCTCGTCGGCCCGATTCGAGAAACGCACAGTTGGTGCGACCGCTCCAACGGCGGCGCCGGCCCGCGTCCGCCCTCTCTTCCCGTTCCCGCCGGCATGCACTGGGACGAATGGATCGGCCCGGCGCCCTATCGGGACTATCACAAGGATCTGCATCCGCACGAATGGCACGGCTGGTACGACTTCGGCAACGGCTCGCTCGGCAACTTGAGCTGCCACGTGCTGGATGGCGTTTACTGGTCGCTGAAACTGGAGCACCCGACGAGCGTAGAACTGGAATCGGTCAACGGCGGCAGCGACGAGCGCTACCCGATCGGCTGCCGCATCCGTTGGGATTTTCCCGCCCGCGGCGACATGCCGGCGCTAAAGGCTTATTGGTACGACGGCTATCTGCCCGGCGCAAGCGGTTCGCGCCGTAATCGCAAACGCTATCTGCCGCCGCTGCTGGCCCGCTTGAAGAAGGAGTATCCAAACGAGAAATTCGGGGACGGCGGCGACAACGGCACGTTCTACGTCGGCGAGAAGGGCATCCTTTACACCGGCTGCTACGGTGCCCACGCGCGGGTTGTCGGCAAGAGCGAGGACGAAATGCCCGACGTGCCCAGCGCCCCGAGCATCACCGTAGATTTCCTCCGCGCCTGCCGCGAGAAATCGCGGGTAACGGCCGCCAGCTTCGCCTATGGAGCGCGGCTCACGGAAATGTCGCTGCTGGGCAACATGGCGCAGTATGCCGGTCTGCAAAAGCTAGTCCAGTGGGATGGGCCAGAAATGAGGGTCACGAACCTAACCGATCTCAACGCCTTGATTGACCGCCCGCGCCGCGACGGCTGGAAGGTGTGATGCTCCATGATCCCGCGTCGAACCATCGCTCTTGCGTTCCTTTTTCTGCTGACGGCCGCCGCCGCGCTTGTCGTGGATCGCGCCGAGGCCCAGCAAGCCGCGCATACATTTGCCATCGGCGATCGCGACTTCCTGCTGGACGGCAAACCGTTCGAAATCCGTTGCGGCGAGGTACACGCCGCACGGGTGCCGCGCGAGTACTGGCAGCACCGCTTGAAGATGTGCAAGGCGATGGGGCTGAACGCCGTCTGCGCGTACCTGTTCTGGAACATGCACGAGCTGCTGCCCGGCCATTTCAATTGGCAGGGGCAGGCCGACGCTGCCGAGTTCTGCCGCATTGCTCAGCGTGAAGGTCTGTGGGTCATCCTGCGGCCCGGTCCCTATGCCTGCGCCGAATGGGAGATGGGCGGCCTGCCGTGGTGGCTGCTCAAAGACGATGGCGTCAAGGTCCGAACCCGCGACCCGAAATTCCTCGAGCCGGCCAAGGCCTGGCTGAAGGAAGTCGGCCGCAAGCTCGCACCGCTGCAAGTAGATCGCGGTGGCCCAATCATCATGGTCCAGGTCGAGAACGAATACGGCTCCTTCGGCAACGACAAACAGTACATGGGCGACATTCGCCAGGCACTCGTCGACGCCGGTTTCACGGTGCCGCTGTTTGCCTGCAACCCTCCGCAGGATCTGCAAAAGGCGGCCCGCAAAGACATTTTCAACGTAGTCAATTTCGGTTCCGACCCGGCCAAGGCGTTTGCCCGGCTCCGAAGCATCCAACGCGCTGGCCCGCTGATGTGCGGCGAGTTCTATCCGTCCTGGTTCGATACCTGGGGCGTCGAGCACCACCAGAAGGACGGCCGCGAGTTCCTCCGCGATCTGAACTACATGCTCGACCACAAGGCCTCCTTCAGCATCTACATGGCGCACGGCGGCACGACGTTCGGCCTCTGGTCCGGCGCCGACCACCCCTTCAAGCCCGATACGTCGAGCTACGACTACGACGCCCCGATCAGCGAGGCGGGCTGGGCGACCGAGAAGTTCAAAATGGTCCGCGAGGCGATCGCAGCGCATCCGGAGAAAACGGGGACATCTCTGATTCGTGCGAAGCACCCTTCGGGCCGTTCCGGCGAATCAGAGATGTCCCCGTTTTCTCCGCTGCCGGTACCGCCGCGCGCTAATCCGGTAATCTCAATCCGCCGATTCGACCTGACCGAGTGCGCTCCGCTATTTGACAATCTGCCGCAGCCCGTTGACGACCGCGTACCAAAGACGATGGAGGCCCACGACCAGGCTCACGCCTGCATCCTCTACCGTACCCAGTTGCCGTCGGGAGCGGCCGGATACCTCGAAGCCAAAGAAGTCCACGACTTCGGCTGGGTCTCGTTGGACGGCAAGCCGGTCGGCGTTTTGGATCGTCGCCACCGGCAGTATCGCCTTGCGTTGCCCGCCCTGGATAAGCCGGCCCGCCTCGACATCCTCGTGGAAGCGATGGGGCGGGTGAATTTCGGCCCTGATGTTTGCGATCGCAAGGGGATCCACGCTCCCGTCACCCTCTCGCGCGGCGGCAGCGCTTTGAAGCTGGAGAATTGGCAAGTCTTTTGTCTGCCCTTGGACGATGCCCAGCGCCAAGGATTGCATTATGCCAATGAGCGCAAGCAGGGGCCGACCTTTTGGCGCGGGTCCTTTCAGGTTGACAAGATCGGCGACACGTTCTTGGACCTCCGCTCCTGGGGCAAAGGCGTAGTCTGGGTCAACGGGCATTGCTTGGGCCGCTTCTGGAACATCGGCCCGACACAGACGATGTACCTGCCCGGCCCGTGGCTCAAGCAGGGCGAAAACGAAGTCGTCGTATTCGATCTGCTTGGTCCCTCCCGGCCGAGAATGGCCGGGCTGACAAAGCCGATTCTGGACCAACTTCGGCCGGAGAAGGATTTTTCGGCGCCCGCCGGCAAGGTAAGCTCGGGCTCAACTCCCAGTCAGCAAAGCGCGGGCTGCGCTTGAGCCCGCTGCGCGTTCCGCGGTCGGCAAGTCCGAGATGCCACCTGGTACACCGGCAAGCCGACCCTGGGCAACTGGTGGAAAGTCGATCTCGGCAAGCCGCACGACCTGACCGGCTGCCGCCTGATGTGGCACGATCCGGGCTTTTGCTACCAGTACAAGATCGAGGTATCCGCCGACGATGCCAATTGGACCACGGTGGTTGACAAGACCCGCAACACCGAGACGAAATGGGTGCCCGTCCACGCCTTTACGGCCCCGGCGCGCGGTTCTTGCACGTGACCGCGACCGGCCTGGAGAACGGCTGCTGGCTGGGCATCCGCGAAGTGGAAGTCTTCGACACGCTGCCTCTGCTGGCCGAGGACAGCGTGGGCCAAAGACAGGCGTCGACTCGGTGATGGGAGCTGAGAAGGGGGAACGCTTTCTCTCGCACCGCATCACCCGTTCAAGGCGCCATTCCAGGACGACCGCAGCAAGCTATAGTTGAGATTTAACGTCTGGCCCTGCGCCCGGGCCATAGTCATGCAGCGCGTGGACCCAATTAGCTTACGTCCTCACGAGGGGCGGCTTCCGGCCCATCCGTTAATGGGGCTCGTTAGGAACCGGTCGGGTTGGCCGCCGCCGCGTAAGATCGAATTCGTGCGACAATCTGTTCCCCAACTGGAACAGTCGTCTCGAACACGGCGGCCGGCGGTGCGAGCATTGTGGCAGCTACTACTTCCTCGGGCCGAAAACGGACCGATCCGATCTCGGATTCCAGATGTTGAATGTGCGCCTCTTCGGCATGCTGCCGGAGTTTCTCGATAATCTGCTGTTGCCATTGGCGATCTCCCTCCCGCTGAGCATTCCAGGTGGTGAAGTCTATGAGCGGCAGTCCCACAACATCAAACACCGCCAGCACGAAGCTCGCGCAGGTGAGGCCGAAATGCGCGGGGCCAAGAAGAAGTGCGCCTGTTACGGGATCGAACATTTGGTACGGCTGACTGAACGCGAAGGGAATGCCGCCAGCTTCATGCTTTCTCCAAACTCTGCGGCAGTATGAGGCGAGTTGTCGCAACCGGAGCACGGGGTACTTGGGATAGACCCAGAAACAGAAGTAAGTCGGAAAACACGGGTCATTCTTGAGACGACAATGCCATGCCAAATGCAAGACAGCCGCTTCCACAGACTCCTCACAATGCCAAATGCCGACGTGCCGCTGATCGAGGTCCGTCTCACCGATCAGGACCGCGATGAACCGTGCCTTGTCGATCGAGTCCTTCGCGACCTCGAAAAGATTATCCATGCTTGGAACCCGCGCTTATTCGAGGCCGACTAACAAACCTTCTTCCCATTCGCCCCGTCCGCGCAGCGTCTTTTCGGCCTGCGTAAAGAATGCCGCGCGGCAGGGGAGTCGCGACTTGGCAGCAAGCGTGACGGTAAGAATAGCCAGCAATAAGTCAACGGAGTATTGGCTGGTGTCGATCTTCGCGAGCCGCTGATCGACCTCGGCAAATCTCCCCGCCAGAAGCATTTCGTCAAATTGATCGTAGACAATGTCCAGGGCCGCGCCTGTTCGTCCGCGCCGTTCCAAGCGGCAAGCGCGGGCGAGAAGATGATCCGCGGGTCGAATCGTTTCGGACTCGACCGAGGCGTATAACACGCGTATGACACTATCCGCAAGATCGTGTATTGTGCCTTTTTCTTCAGCTTCACGTATTGCCGTTTCGAGATAGAGAACAAGGTGCCGTTGCAGCCTTTTATGGCCGCGGCGCGGCGACTGCGGCGTAGCACTTCGCGAAACGCCGCCTCCCCAAACTCTCTTCAAATCGCGGAGTGCATCGACTTCTTCGCTCTGCTGCGGGGCCTGGCATGATTGGACGTTGTAAATGACGGCTCGCCCTATATTTGGCACGAAGCGCTGTAGCGATGTCGAGCCAAGCGCAGTCACGTACAAAGTTTTCGGCTTGCTCGCAGGCGATAGACCTCCCGAGTAGAAGTGGTAGACCTCTTCCGTTTGCCGACGCTTCTTTGTCAAGAGACTAGGCATCTTCAGCCTCACCGGAAATGAGCACAGGAACTTTGCACGAATCGGCCATCAGAGATCGCGCTGTCATCGCTTTCACGATGGCACGTTGGCACTGCTCGCACAGTGTCTCAATATCTTCTTCATCCAAAGCGATGCTCAAATCATGTTCTCCGTCCGCGTTGCTGTATTTGAGACGCATCGTAAATGAGATTACCGCCCCTTCGATCCGATCAGCGGGCTTATTGTAAATAGGCCGTACGTCCGTTAGTATTCTGGTTCGTTGCAGGAGATTCGCATAATCGTAGGCCAACTCAAGTGCGGTTGCCGCGATACGGACATTCTTGTGTTCCACCAGCACCTTCAGGTGCGGTTCAACAGACTCCCAGTCGGCCGGGTCTATGCTGTATTCACCACCCATGTTGGCGATCGCCGCGCCGGCGCATGCATGACATCGTCGATCGGCCCACCTGTCTGACGCATGACGCCGGACAACGACAAGAGTTGCCGGACCAAGGGTTCCGCATACTTTTCGCCGACGACCAGACAGACGGCGTTCACCAACCCCTGCGAGTTAAGTGTCGGAGATGTGAGTTCGGAAAGTCTTGCCTGCACCTCGGCAAGTTTCTCTGCTCCCAACTCGACGATTTGCTTCAGGTCGGCAATTTGGTGTCGGGCCGGTCGAAGCTGAATTCCCACGTTGGCGGTCCAAATTCTTGAGATTATTCGGGAAGGGCGTCTCTGAAGCAGTTTAGCCAGAGGCAAAAGCCCGAGTCCAGTCTAGCAAGTATTGTACCGGAAAAGCAACAAGGCATAACTTAATGACCATCAATCTCTATGTTGGGACGACCGCTCCGCACGGCCATATTCAGTTTCAGTCCAATCAGGGCGATTTTTCGTCCGCACAGCTAGTTTAAAAGGACTAAATAGCAAATACTATGCAAAACTTCAATGCCGACCCTACGGCATCCCCACCGAAAGTCTGGAATACTATCGGCATTTCTGAACGCGGTCCCGACCGTCGCGCTCCAGCAGACCGCGGTGGATGGCGGGGTTGATGGCCGATTTCAGACAGTCGCGGATTATCTGCCCACTGCGGCGGAAGCCGAGCCAGCGGGCGGTAGTGGGGATCGAACGGGGGGATCGAAGGGACGCACCTTGTTTCTTTCCCCCTCGTTTCTCTTCCACGGCCTGGTAGTTACGACGCTCACAAGGTACGTCCCAGTTACGACGCTCGCCCTCAGCATCTCAACCCGCGGGCGGATGCCAACCGGCGATTACTCAACCGCGACGCGCCTCAACGAGCTCCGCCCGATTCACGCGCAATGCAAGGCTCATTTGTTGCAATCAGCGAAGAAACGTCGCAGCCCCTTTCTTTGAGCAATGCGGCGGACCGAGAACGGACAAACAAGGTTCGCGTATACTCCTATACTCCTGCATCAATGCCGCGAGCGTCTCGCCCTCAGAAGCGCAGAGGCCTTCACGCTGCCGCTTGGCGTGCAGATCCTCGATAGCCGATGCTTTCTCCGCGGACAGGCTCTGGCGCGCGGCTCGCCACAGCTCGGCGTCGTCGAGCAATTGCAAGGCGGCGATGGAATCGGCCAGGTCGCGCGGCAACTCGTCCGCCTCGTCGGGTAGGGCCGCGACAGCGTAGGCCAACTCGTCCTCGACCGTTCGCCGCGACTTTTCCGCGCGGCGGGCAAGACGAGCATAGAGGGGCTCGGGCAGCGTAATAGTCACTGATTGAGAGTCCATGCACGAATTATAGCACATTCGCACGCTTGGGAGTCCTTTCCACATCCTCCGCCCGTCCCGCGGCCCGGACGGAGGATGCGCAAATGGGCGGACACGCAGCAGGCAATCCGATTGGCCCGTTGGGCTGCACGGTGAACCATCTTGCCGGCTCGGTTTTCCCAGGGCTCCTCCCTTCGCTTGATAAACTTCCGGGCCTTCGGCCCGTGCAGGGTGCCAAGCGAATCGGCGCACGAAACCCCTCATTTTGAGCCGCTGGGCCACGATGCGGCGACGAGAAGATTTTTTCGGTGGGCGGCGAAAACAGCGCCCAAAGCCGCCGCGCGGCGGGAAAGCTCCAAGTCGTTGCCGCACAACGGCTTACGTTATGCGAAAATGCCGGAGCACAAAAACGGCCGCGAGTTTCGCAAACAAATGTCAAAGCACCTAACCCCTTGCCAGGCAAGGGGTTGCGACGGCAGGCGAACAAGAAACTGACGAGATATGTTGACAAGAGTTAAGACGTGTGGTATAATGCGTGAAAAGTGGGGAGCGGCAAGTGACGAGTGGAAAGAATCTACAACAGAAACATGACGGCAGAAAAATGATCGGCATAAACAGGAAAACGGACGGTAGCGCGTGCCGCAGGCCGCCACTCCCTGTCGGAGTTCACTGCTCCTTGCCCGCTGGTGCACAAACCACCCGGCGGCGGGAACTCCTACTGCCGCCCTACCCGCGTTCTACCCGAATCCTACCAGCCTTCTACTCTGATCGTACTCGGCTGCTACTCTCGTTCTACTGCGGAAAACGCGGGAAAACAGCCCGAATACTCGATGTTCAAAATGCGAAAAGTATTTCGACAGCAACAGCCGCCGCAATGCACCAGGGGCAGGAGTTGGGAGCCAGGTGTCAGAAGTCAGAATGGCCGAGCGATCGACGCCTCCACCGCCAATCGCCAAAACCTACCATGAACCGAACGAGGAAACGAATGCAAAAACGAAAAGCGTGCCAAGGTGTGCCAAATCGTGCCAGGCATGACGTTTCCCCCGTGAAATCGGGGACGCCGGCGGATTCACGGAAGTGCCAATCAGGGACAAAGCGGTGCCAAACCGTGCCAAGGGAGTGCCAAAGGCGCCAGATTTGGCACTCTCCGAAGAGCGGTCTGCGTAAACTATTATAATATGCGTTTCGCCGGCAGTCGTCACTGCCATGGTGGACAGCCGCTGTCTCGCTTGCAATCATGACCACCCTCCCGCCATCCCGGTTTTTCCCCCCCGCCGAGAGTGCCGACGCGGAAGGCGTGGTCGGCTTCGGCGGCGAGCTCACGCCGGAATGGATCCTGGACGCCTACCAGCACGGCATTTTTCCCTGGCCTACTGGCGATCCGACGCTGCCCGTGCCGTGGTGCTCGCCCGATCCGCGGGCGATCATCCAATGGGACCGGTTCCACGTCGCCCGGCGGCTGGCGAAACCTGCCGCAGCGGCAAGTTCCGCGTGACCTTCGACGCCGATTTTGCCGCGGTCATTCGCGGCTGCGCCAGCGCGGGCAAGCGGCGGGGACGGACCTGGCTCACTACGCCGATGATCCGCGCGTACACACGGCTGCACGAGATGGGGCATTGTCACAGCGTCGAGGCATGGCAGGACGACGAGCTGGCCGGCGGGTGCTATGGATTGGCAATGGGCGGGCTGTTCGCCGCGGAATCAATGTTTTATCGCGTTCGCGACGCCTCCAAGGTCGCCCTGGTGCATTTGGTCGAGCGGCTTCGCAGACGCGCGTTTGTCCTCATGGACATCCAGCAATTGACGCGGCACACAGAGCAGTTCGGGGCCATTGAGGTGCCGCGGGCGGAGTACCTGCGCCTCTTGGCCGAAGCCCTGCGCGTCGCGGCAACCTTTGCCGACGAGCCTGCCCGGACCTTGCAAGCTTGACGCCGATACGTTACCAATAGAGGAATAAGGATTAGATGCAAGGAAACTGCCGATGAGTGACGACACAACCGCCGAGGAAAGGGACGAGGACGCGCCGTCGGGGCCGCGCAAAAAGGTCCTGCTGGTGGACGACGACCGGGAGATTGTCGAGTCGATGCGGCTGGCCCTGGACGCATCGGGCTTCCAGACGCTCGTCGCCCGCGACGGCAACCAGGGCCTGGCAATGGTCGAGCGAGAGGAACCGGATTTAGTCATCCTCGACATGATGATGCCCAAGCGGAGCGGGTTTCTGGTTCTAGAGAAACTCCGCCGCACGCGGCCCGTACCGATGCGGGTGATCATGATTACCGCCAACGAGGGCACTCGCCACAAGGCCTACGCCGAGCAACTCGGCGTGGACGATTACATCCGCAAGCCCTTCGCCATGGACCGGTTGCTGGACAGCGTGTCCCGGCTGCTGAAGTAGCAGGCACGCTCCGCGTGCCGTCCGCTGCGGGCCAGCCATATTTGCAAACCCGACTATTGGTGCTGACAGGGCGGACGGCACAGCGGACTGTGCCTGCTACTTTGCCTTCGGCTTGAGTTTTGGCTTCAAGACGATCGTCACCGGCGTTTCCGGCGGCGGCATGACGTCCGGATTGGGTTCAAACATGCGGTTGTCGATCGCGCCGGCGCTGAGGATCGGCAAGTCGAACATTGCAATGGGGTTGTTGAGCACGCAGATGAAGTCGCCACTATTGCCCAGAAAAGCGCTCTTGCCATCCTCGTCCTTCACCATCCGGCTGCCGGCAAAGACCCAGTTGACCGCGGGCGACTTTTTCGTTTTCGCGTCGCGAATCCAGGTCCGCGCGTCGGCCGATTGCGTCTTGCCGTTTTTGTCCTTCCAGCGCAGCTCGATGGCGACCTCGTTGCCGTCGGCCACGGTTGTTTTATCTTCCTTGTCGTTATAGTAGGCAGGATGTCCCGGTTTTGCCCCCAAAAGCAGCAACTGCGCCTGAATCTGCTCGAAGACCGTCAGCTTGTTCGGCTGTCGACGGGCGTCGATCACAATCACCGACTCGTAGGCCCGCGGCCTGCTGGTGACCAGGAACTCCAGCCCGTAACCGGCCTTGCACGTTTCACCGACGAGCACGATTTGCCGCTTGTTCGGGTCGAGCCAGGCGGCGTAATTGCCAAGTTGCTTCAAGTCCTTGGCATTGTCGACCAGCGGCGGCCCGAGATCGCGCGGCTTGGGCTGCGACTCGGCATCGTCCGCCGCAGCGACGGGCAACGTGCCGAGCAAGAGTAATAGTAAGAAGACGCAACTTGGATTGCGGGACTGTTTCATGGCTCGACCTTTCGTTAGGATTCTAAGTTATATTGATACCTGATTTCCACCGCCTTGTCCACAAATTGAGTTTTTCCCGCTCCGCGGGAAAGGGAGGTTTGCACGATGCACTTGATTCCGTCGCGGGCTGCAACTTTTTTGATTTCGGCTCCATGTGAGGCGGCCCTGCCTGACGCTGCTCGTGATGGCGATTTCTCGAGGGGCACGGCTGATGGCGCCGCACCGCTTCATTCTTTTCCGGGCCGCGGGACGACTGCGGCCGCGACAAACCTATTCTCCGCTCGGCCGAAAGGGCGGAAGAAGGTTATGGACCGGCCGCGCGGCTCGCACCACTGCGAGGAACGCTCGCTGGCGCTCCTCCAACGGATTAAAACCAGCGACGACGACCGCTTGCTGGTCGATTTTTCGAGTCAAGCCTGCCAAATCGAGCTTGCCGCCTCCGGGCGGGTTGCCGCCTTGGGCGGCTGGCGGCTGGACGTTTCGCATCAAGGCCGGCCGCTGAGGCCAATATCCGGTTGGACGACGATTTGCTGGCACAGCGACGCGGACGTCGATTACCTCGAATTGCAAATCGAGTTGGACGAAGGAGTGATTGTGCAGCGGCACTTCGTGTTGGCCCGCGACGACCGACTCTTGTTGCTGGCGGACGCCGTGCTCGGTTCTCGCGCCGGCGGCTTGGAATACCGCGGCGCGGTGCCGCTGAGCGAGGGCGTCGCGTACCGTCCCGCGGCGGAGACACGCGAAGGACTGATTGAGGCGGGGATAGGAGAGCCTGGAGCAGGGAGTAAGAAGCGCGGATCGCGGAGCATTGCAGTGGTCAAGGTGCTGCCGCTGGCACTGCCGGAGTGGAGGGAGGACGATTGTGGAGGCGAACTTTTCGCCATGGACGGCGGCCTCGAACTGCGGCAGACGACCGAGGAGCACCGGCTTTTCGCGCCTCTGCTGCTGGACTTGGACCGGCGACGCTTCCGCCGACGACTGACGTGGCGGACGCTCACGGTTGCCGAGTCGCTTGTAGCCGTGTCAGCAGATCGGGCTGTCGGCTACCGCGCGGCGATCGGCAAGCAGCAATGGATCATCTATCGCTCACTGGCCGCCAGCGGGAACCGCACTCTCCTGGGACATAACCTCTCGACCGAGACGCTCGTCGCCCGCTTTGCGCCTGACGGAGAAGTAACGCCGATTATTGAGATTGAGTAGGCCAACCGCCATGAGCACCCAATACAAGCTTTCCGAGATTCGACAAATCGCGATCACGGTCAGTGATGTGGCCGTGGCGCTGCCGTTCTATCGCGATGTTCTCGGTTTGACGTTTCTCTTCAGTCCATCGCCAAGTATTGCTTTCCTTGCCGCCGGCAGCGTGCGGATCATGTTGAGCACGCCGCAGGGCGCCGGGGCTGCCGGCCAGAATTCGATCCTCTATTTCCAGGTGACAGACATTTCGGCCGCACACGCCGAAATCGTTGGGAGGGGAGCCGGAAACGAACGCTCGCCGCAACTCGCGGCAAAAATGCCCGACCATGAATTGTGGATCGGTTTTCTCCGCGATCCGGACGGCAACCTGATAGGGCTGATGGAAGAGAAGCGTTTGATTAGTCAATGCTGATCTCGCCAGACCGGTAGCTGATGTGAAGATCGTGTCCGCGAAGCAATCCGACGCCGAGCAACGGGTACTCGCCATCGTTCGCCACGACCTCGAGACGCCGCTTCGCGCCGAACCAGATGATCTGGCATGAATATGCGTTCGTTGTTTCCAATGTGAAGCGCCGTCTTGTGCCCGACAAGCATGCCCGTGCGCGAGTCGGTCGGGATGCGACTCGCGCGCGGCGCCGATAGCTTCGCTCAGCGTTTCGCCCAGGAAATAGTCGCCCGATTCGGGTTCGATGGCGACGAACTCGTCGAGGTGTTTCGGCTCGAGGAATTCTCGCAAGCGAGAGTAATAGACATTCTCGGCCTTTCGCGCAAATTCAATCATCTCGGTTGAAACCATTTGTCTGTCTCCTATTTGCCCATCTTCAAGCATTGTACCAACCAGCCGCGCGCTTGGAAATCGTTCGGTTCGCGCGGAAATGCTCCTCTGCCGGAGCGCGAGAGACGTTACCAGTTCAACTCGCCCGCCTCTTCCCAATGCTCGTAAAGCTTTTTCAGCGCGGACTGCTGCTCGGCGATCTCCTGGTTGACGGCGCGGACTCGGCCGCCGTCGCGGAACGTGGCGCCGTCGGCCAGCTCCTCGGTGAGCTGCTCGATCCGCGATTCGCGCTGGAAGATGTCGGCCTCAATGTCGGCCAGCTTGCGATAGGGGAAACGTCGTTTCTTGCCGGGCTGCGCGGCGGCCACATCGCCGTTGGTTTTGGCTGCTGTCGCCGCGGCGTTGTGGCGAGCCGCCTGCTTCCGCTGCTGCGCGGTTGGCGATGCAGCGGCTTCGGCTTTGCTCTTCAAGAAGAGCTGATAGGCCTCGTAGTTGCCCTCAATAATGCGAACGCCGCCAGGCTCAAAGACGATCAGGTGATCGGCAACGCGGTTGACGAAGTAGCGGTCGTGGCTGACGAAAAGCACGGTGCCGTCGAATGCGGCCAGCGCCTGCTCAAGGGCGTCACGTGCCCAGAGGTCGAGATGGTTGGTCGGCTCGTCCAGGACAAGGAAATTGGCGTCGGCCGCGGCCAACCGCGCCAGGGCGACGCGGTGCCGCTCGCCGCCGCTGAGCTTTCCCACCTTTTGCAATTGCGTGTCGCCGGAAATGCCGAAACGGCCCAAGAGGTCGCGGCGCTGCTGCGTAAGGAATTGCTTGTGCGACGGACGTATGGAATCGACCACGTCGTCGTCGTCGGAGACGCCCGCCAAGTGCTGATCGAAGTATCCGATGCTCACGCCCGCACCAATTTGAACCTTGCCCCTGTCGGGCGTTTCCTCGCCCAGCAGGCAGCGCAAGAGCGTCGATTTGCCGCAGCCGTTGGGGCCGATCAGGCCCCAACGCTCGCCGCGGACGATCTGCAAGTCGACTTCAGAGAACAACGCCCGCTCGAAGGCCTTGGCCAGCCCCTCGGCGCGGACGACGATGTCGCCGCACCGCGCGGCGGGCGGAAAGGCCATCGGCGGCTGGACGATGGTCCGCGGCACGGCCACCAACTCGATCCGCTCCAGCTTTTTGAAACGGTCCTGGGCCTGCTGGTGCTTTTGCCCGTACTGGTTGCGGCGGATGAAGTCCTTCGCCTTCTCGATCTCGATCTGCTGCTTTTCGTAGGTCCGCTGCGAGACCAGCAGCCGCTCGGCCTTCTGCGTCCAGTAGGCGGAAAAGTTGCCCGTGTAGCTGTCCACGGTGCCCTGAAACAGCTCCAGCGTGCGGTTGGTGACGCGATCGAGGAAGTAGCGGTCGTGGCTGACCAGGAGCATGGCCGCCGCGCTCTCAGCCAGGAACGCTTCCAGCCACTGCGTGGCCTCGATGTCAAGGTGGTTCGAGGGCTCGTCCAAGAGCATCACGTTCGGCTCTGCCAGCAGCAGCTTCGCCAACATCAGGCGGTTCTGCTCGCCGCCGCTCAAGCGTTCGACCGGCTGCTGGAACGACTCGCGGCGGAAGCGCAAGCCGTCCAGCACGCGCTCGACTTTGTAGTCGATATTGTAAGCGTCGCGGCTGAGCGTCTCGTGCTGGAGGTGGTCGTAGCGATCGGCCAGGCGCTTGTGTTCGACCGGGTCATCGCACCGGGAGAGTTCCTCCGCGACGGAGACAAGCTCCGCTTGCATGGCGACCAACCCGGCCAGGGCTGTTTTGGTCTCATCCATGAGCGTGCGGCCGGATTCCCATTGAGGTTGTTGTTCGAGATAGCCGAGGCGGAGCGAAGGGTGTTTGACGACCGAGCCGCCGTCGGCGTCTTCCTTGCCAGCGAGGATTTTCAAGAGCGTCGTCTTGCCCGTGCCATTCGGTCCAACCAGGCCGACCCGCTCGCCGGGGCGCAACTCGAACGAAGCCCCGTCCAGCACCGCATCTGGGCCGTAGTGTTTCTTAACGTTTTCAACCTGCAGAAGCATCATCGGATTGCGATCCGCTCGAAACGTATGCCGCGCCAGCCTAAAGTATATCGCGAGGCTGATTCGCGCCCTAGGTCGTTTTCGCAACAGCTTGCAGTTGAGTTCCAGCGAGGTCGCATTGGGTTTATCGCGCGATCGTTTCCGTGTATATTGGACGTAACATGAGAACCAAAGCACACTCGATCTTCACACTTGTTGCAATCGCGATAGTCACGCTCGCTGGACCGGCAACGGCGGCCGATCCCGCCTGGCCTTGTTTCCGCGGCCCGGGCGGCAGCGGTATTTCCCGCTATGACAACGTGCCCGACGATTGGGACGGGCCGTCCGGCAAAAACATCCTCTGGAAGACGCCCGTTCCGCTGCCGGGCAACAGTTCGCCGGTGATCGTCGCCGGCCGAGTCTTTCTTACCGGCGCCGACGAGAAGCAACGTCAGGTCTATTGCTTCGATCTGGCAGGCGGCAGGCTCCTCTGGCAGGCGGACGTGCCCGCCGGGCCCGACAGCAACAAGCTGGAGCTCAAGGACTCGCAGCGCGAGGCGCCCGGCTTCGCGGCCTGCACGATGGCCACGAACGGCCGCTACGTGGCGGCCTATTTCGCCAACGGCGACCTGGCGGCCTTCGATCTTGCCGGCCACTTGGCGTGGTCGAAGAGCCTGGGCATTCCGGACAATCCTTACGGACACGCGGCCTCGCTCGCGGTTTACAAAGACTTGCTGCTGGTGCCTTTTGATCAAGCGGACTTGAAAGCGAAGAAGTCGAAGCTTCGCGCCCTGGACATCGCCAGCGGCCGCGTCGTTTGGCAGCAGCCTCGGCCGGTGCGAAGCTCGTGGACCTCGCCGATCGTGATTCGCGCGGCCGGGCGAGATCAGTTGATAACGGCGGCCGATCCCTGGGCAATCGCTTACAACCCCGCGGACGGCAAGGAACTGTGGCGCGTCAAGCTGGAACACGGCGACGTGGCCCCCTCGCCCGTTTCCGTCGGCGACATCGTGATTGCCGTCGTGGACGACAGCTCGCCGATCACCGCCATCCGCGCCGACGGCAGCGGCGATGTAACGGACAAATCCGTCCTTTGGAAAGGCTCCGACAACACGCCCGCCATTTGCAGTCCCCTGGCGACCGCGGAGTTCGTCTTTCTGCTGACTTCCGAGGGCAAGCTGACATGCTACGATACGCAAAAGGGCGACAAACTTTGGGAAGAGGACCTGGGCGACTTCAATTGCAAATCCTCGCCGGCGATGGTCGGCAAGGAGCTTTACCTGTTCGGCGAAGACGGCAAGTGTTGGATCTTAGCGCCGTTGCGCAGCGGGGTCAAGCGGATCCGGCAGGTCAATCTGGGCGAAGGATGCATGTCGTGTCCGGCCTTTCAGGACGGGCGGATGTACGTGCGCGGGAAGGAGAACTTGATATGCGTCGGGAAGAAGTAGCGCAATTCGTGTGCGGCGGCCGTCAGATGCGCACTCGCAGCGCCGGCCAGGTAACAAAGTTCGCTTGCTACTCACCCGCCTTGGGCAAAAACGGCTTGATGCTGGCGTCGTTGCCTAGGATTTGTGCGGCGCGGCGAAAGAACGGCGCGGCCTGGTCCTGCTTGCCGTCGCAATAAAGATGAATGCCGAGGACGAGCGCCAACTCGCCGTTGTTCGGCTCGGCTTCGGCCGCCTTGACCATGGCCCCCACGCGGGCCTTCTTGTCGGCCGCGTTGTCGCCGTAGATTTCGTCGAGCCGGAAGTTGGAGTCCGCCCAATCGGGCTTTTCGTCCAGGCCGCGGCGCATGGCCTTGGCTGCTTGATCGTAGTTGCCCAGCGCGGCCTGGGCGAAGCCTTCGCGCATCCAGGCGTCGCCGAGCGAAGGACATTCGCGTGCGGCGCGGCGGTAGCGGTCCAGCGCTTCGTTGTATTTCAGATCACCGAACCGCGCGTCGCCGAAGGCGATGAACTTCCACGCGAGTTCCGTGGCCTTGGTCCCCGCCGCAGCCGCCTTTTGCGGAGCTGGGGCTGGCGGGACATTACCGGCAGCCGCTATGGGACCGGCATTGGCGTTGTTGTTGCCGTTAGGGGCCGGGTTGAGATTGGCGTTGGCCAACACTGGAGCGTTGGCCTGCTGCAATCCCAAACCGCCGCCCAACAACTGCTGGATCGGACCCAGGCCGAAAAGTTGGCCGGGGTTCGCGAACACGGCCCCTGGATAGCCATAGCCCAAATAGGGATTGGCGAAATACCCGTAGTTGTAGGCGTAGGGCGAGTAACCGTAGGGATAGTAGCCGCCCAAAGCTGAATAGAGATACGTCTGGCCGGTGTACGGGTTATAGCCCACGGCGTAGGGCGTCGTACCGTAGGGATAATAGCCGTAAAGACCGAAGTAGCCGTAGGGAAAATAACCGCGATTGTTGTAAGTTGAAGTGCTTGACGCAGCAAGGCTAGCCGGCTGAACCAACGGGACCTGAGCGGCGGCTGCACTCCGCGCGGCGGCCGCCGCTTGGGCGGCGCGGTTGTTTGCGTTGGCAGGAGGCGGGTAGGACCGCGCGCTCGCGCCGGGACCGATCCGCTGAGTTGCCTTCGACGGCGCCGGCGGCGGGGATGGCGCCTGAGTGTTTTGCGTGTTTTGCCGCCTCGGGTCTGCCGAGCAAACGCCCCCGACAACGAAAGTCAAAATCCAAACGACGCCGACTGCAAAGATGCGATTCATGGCCGTACCCCTTAAGTTCGCCCACCCATATTATCCGACCCGCGAAGGCAAGAAGCAATGGGCCGGCGCTGAGGAAATCACCTCATCGCAGCCGCTCCCGCAACTCCGCGACAACATCCTCCTTCTTCGTCCGCCATTGTTTCAGCGAATCGCGGTCGCGGATCGTCACCGTACCGTCCTTCACGGTGTCGCCGTCGACGGTGACGCAAAACGGCGTGCCTACTTCGTCCTGGCGGCGGTAGCGGCGGCCGACGGCCCCTTTCTCGTCGTAGAAGGCGTTCATGTGCGGTTTCAACGCGGCATAAATCTCCTGGGCAATCTCCGGCATGCCGTCCTTCTTGACCAGCGGGAAAACGGCGGCCTTGATCGGCGCCAGCCGGGGATGCAGCTTCATCACGACCCGCTTGGCAGGCTTGCCGTTCTCGTCGGGGGCTTCGTCTTCGGTATACGCCTGGCAGAGGAAGGCCAGCGTCGCCCGATCCGCTCCGGCCGAAGGCTCGATGACGTGCGGCACGAAGCGGTCCTTTGTCTGGTCGTCGAAGTAGCTCAGGTCCTTGCCGCTGCCGCGATGCCGCGGCTTGCCCTCGGCGTCAAGCTCGACTACCAGCGGCGACTTTTTGTCGTTGGAGTCCTGATGTACCAACTTGCCTTCCATGTGGCTGCGGAGGTCGAAGTCGCCGCGATGGGCGACGCCTTCCAACTCGCCGAACTCGCCCGCGGCAAGGAACGGAAAGGCGTATTCGATGTCGGCAGTGCCGACGGAATAGTGGCTCAGCTCGTCGGGCGAGTGCTCACGGAGCCGCAGGCGGTCGCCTGCCAGGCCCAGATCGAGATACCACTGGAAGCGCCGGTTCCGCCAATACTGGTACCACGCCAGCGACTGGCTGGGATGGCAGAAGAACTCGATCTCCATCTGCTCGAACTCGCGCGAGCGGAAAGTGAAGTTCCGCGGCGTGATTTCGTTGCGGAAGCTCTTGCCGATCTGCGCGATGCCGAAGGGGATGCCTACGCGGCTGCTGTCCAAAACGTTCTTGAAGTTGACGAAAATGCCTTGGGCCGTTTCGGGACGCAAGAACGCGGCGTCATCCTCGCCGCCCAGCGCGCCGATGATCGTTTTGAACATCAAGTTGAACTCGCGCGGCTCGGTCAGCGTGCCCAGAGACTTGGCATCGGGCGCGAGCACCAGTTCGCTCTCCGTGACAGCGGGAAGCGAGAGCGCTTCGCCTTGCCATTGCATCTCGTCGGCGTTCTTCGCGCGGACGTTGAGGAACTTCATGGCCTTCTGCTGGCGCTCGGCGGCGCCCTCCGCGCCGCTCGCTTCGCTGGTGACGAACACGCGCTTCTCGCGATGCACGACCCACTGGCCTTGCACCTGATCGTGCCGGTAGCGCTTTTTCGATTCGCGGCAATCGACCATGAAATCGTGGAACAAATCGTAATGGCCCGATACCTTCCAAGCTTGCGGATGCATGATGATCGCGCAGTCCAGGCCGACCATCTCGTAGGCCGACGGGCGCCGGGCGGGACAGCCAGCTCGTTGTGGCCGGTGACCATGTCTCGCCACCAGGCCTCGCGGACGTTCCGCTTCAGCTCCACGCCCATCGGCCCGTAGTCCCAAAAGCCCTGCAGGCCGCCGTAGATTTCGCTCGATTGGAAGAGAAAGCCGCGCCGCTTGCACAGCGCGACGAGTTGGTCCATTTCCATAGTAGTATTCAGTGTTCGGTTTTCAACAAAAGCGGTGCGGAGCCGACCGCGGGCAAACCGACAAGTGTAACTTCGGGTCAGGGGCGGGGCTAGTGCAGGTCTTGCGGCGTGCAGGTCTTGCGGCGTGCAGGTCTTGCGGCGTGCAGGTCTTTGCGGCGCTCCAAACGAAATTGGATCCAACACGATGTCGTGCCTCATCCGTCAACCGGCCGCATGGGAGTGGTCAAAGTCAATTGGTAAAACGATAAATTCAACCATCGGCCAAACTTGAAACCCGCCTGTCGGATAGTGCCGCAATAGGAAAAGCCGAGCTTCTCATGGAGCGCAATGCTTGCCTGATTGGTCGCGTCGATAGCTCCGACGAGAAGATGGTAATCTTGACCGTGCGCTGCTTCAATTAACTGCTGAAGAATGAGACGCCCTACGCCGCGCCGGCGAAAGCGAGCATCAACATAAACCGAATGCTCCACCGAATACCTGTAGGCCGGCCATGCCCTGAAGGTGCCGTAACTCCCGAAGCCCATCAGCTTTCCTGAATCGTCTTCGATTCCAACAATCGGAAACTTCCCCTTCAACTTGGTGTCGAACCACCCAGTCATCATCTCAGTCGTTCGAGGCCTGTAGTCGTAAAGAGCCGTGGAGTTGACGATGGCATCGTTGAAGATTGCCAAAATCGCATCCGCGTGCCGCTTCTGTTCACATGGAACTATTCGCATGATCTACGGGTATCCCACTAGCAGCCGGTTTCTTCTTCCGTCTAGGAAGAAAAGGATAGATCATTTGCCCGAGGTAGCTCTGCCAGATCGGCTCGGCAATGCCGAATGCCCGCGGCTCGTGTCCGGGGCAAGTGTAGGTGCCGAAGAGAAGGTCCATCAACGGCGAGAGATTGGCGTAGTTGCCGGCGTCTCGATCGTGGTCATGGTGCCAGTGGTGCAACTCGGGGGCGCCGATCAACATGCGGAAAGGGCCAATCGGCAGCCGGACGTTGGAATGGATGTAGATTGCCCAAATCCCGCGGAAGGCGACGAACCCCAGAATGGCGGACACCGGATAGCCCAGTACGAAGCCGGGCAGGTTTATCAGGCCGATGGTGTAAATGGAATCGATGGGGTGCTCCCGATGAGCCGCCAGCCAGTCGAGGTGCTCCGCGCTATGGTGTACGGCGTGAAATCGCCACAAGAAATCGACGCGGTGCTGCAAGCGGTGGCCCCAGTATATGAAGAAGTCGCTCAGCAGCAAGACGATAATCGTCTGCACCCAAAACGACAACGAAATAAAGCCCGAGCGCAGCGACGTCGGCACGACAGCGTCAATGCGGTCCTTCAGCGCCAGCATCACGGCCAGCACCACGCCATTCCATAGCAAGTACTGGCCGGCGAAAAAAAAGGCGTCGGTGAACCAAGCCGGACGAATGAATCGCTGGCCTTTCCGCGCGGGAAACGCCGCCTCCAGCGGCCAGAACACCAAACAAAGGAATGCGAAGCTGATGGCACAAGCAATCAGTAGATCCGGAAACGAGTTGAGGTAAGACGAGATTTTCATTGCGGTCACCCGGCGAGCACTGGCCCGCTCATTGACTTTGGCTCGGCAGTTCGATCGTGCGCTGACTTAGTGCCGTGGACGATATACTGTTGCTCGGAACCTTGAAACTCCGGGTCGCTGCTTTGAGTTCGCGTTTTGCTGTCGGCTGCCTGTGAAGATCGGTGCTGGAATTCCTTAATTTGGTAACCAGAAAGGCTGGCGCTTTTGCCTGAAGGAAGAATTGCCGAATCTGGGTTGCCGGCCGGCTTTGTCGGGATTGCCCGGCCGCCTCCCTCCCCGCCAAATACCTGAAGACTCCGGAATAAGCTCGGCGATGCGCGTGACGCAACGTATCCGCCCGTCAGAATCAAAGCACTGAGAACCGCCGCAACCTTGCAGAAACTGCGCGACGTTTTGCACATTGGATTGCCCTCCAAATGTGATGCCCCTAGGCTATTTACGGTTCCGTAGACTGGATTAGTTCCGCTTTTTGGATTCGCCAAATGGCGATGGTAGGCTTTGCGGCATGCCCAAACTGATGGGTTTCGCCCGCGCTCGTCCGGTGATGGCAGTAGGCGAAGGCAACGTCTCTTGCTCCGGCTGTGCGGCGGCCGGTTCCGCGGACGTTTCGCCGATCGAGTGCCGGAAATCGTGGACCTGTTTCTCGGTCACGATATGGCGTGCGCTTTTGGTAGCCGGCAGCAACAGGCCGGTTGCAACGACGCCGGCACTCCCGGCGAGGAGGATGTAGCCCCATCCCATTCCGAGCGCGCTAACCAGCGCTGCCGGTTTGCCGACGTCGCGAATCCTGCTCATACTTGCATTGTACCGGCTCACGAATCGGGAGACAAACTGAACCTGACAGGAATCCCGCTTCGGTTCCGATAATAAGCGCCCGCGATGCAAACGGCTGCGATGATCAACACCAATGTCCCCGGTTCCGGCACGGACCCCGCCGCCGCTGGGCTGTCGCCCGAAGTCGATCCGCCGACCGCGGGTCCAAAGATGGATGTCCCGGCGCCGACAAACAAGCTTGCCCCAGCCGGCAGGGCGTTGGCTGCCGTCACTTCCAGCGTGCCTGTTTGTACAATCGTTCCGCCGGTATAGCTGTTGCTGCCGCTGAGGACCAGCAGGCCGCTGCCTTCCTTCATGAGCGTTCCCGCGCCGCTGATCTGGCCTTCCACGGTCATCTTGCCCGCTTGTGTGTCGAGCGTGGCCGTCGCGCCGCTGTCGATCGCGATGGTGCGCGACGGGTTGAGGGTCACATTTCCACTGGCTTGGAGCGTACCGTCGGCAGAGAAACTCACCGCCGCGGTACCGGCGCCCAGGGCGGCGTCGGCGTTGATGTCCAGCGTGCCGCCGCTGATCGTCGTGCCGCCGCTATAGCTATTGGAGTGGCTCAACGTGAGCAGTCCGCCGCCGGCCTTCGTCAGGCTGGCGCTGCCGCCGCCGTCGACGATGGTCGATGAGACCGAACCCGTCTGGCCGGCGCCGATCCAGAATGTGTGCGCGCCACCGGTGGACATGGTAAGCGTGGGGACGCTTACCGTCAGGCTGCTGATGGCGGAGTCGCCGCCGAGGCCGTAGCCGGGATCGTAATTGGCGATGGTGCCGCCCGACCAGTTGAAGACGAAGGTGCCGGCCCCCGACCCGCTGCCGATCAGTGTTGCGCTCACCAGTCCGCTATTCAGGTTGAACGCGCCGCTGGCCGATCCGGCCGTCGCCGGGGAATTGGCCGCCAACGTGATCGTGCCCGCCAGGACCGTGCCGCCGTTGAGCGAGAACGTGCCGGTGGCACTGCCGCCGGCGACGCTGCCGGCGCTCATGTCGCCGACGATGATCGTTGTGGCGTCCAGCGTGCCGCCGCCCATGTTAAACGTGCCGGTGGCCGGGTGCCCGTTGTTACCATAGTCGTGATAGCCCAAGATCAACTGATTCACGCAGGCCGAAAGTTGACTCGTGCCGCTAACCCCGGTAACCAGATCGATCGTGCCGGTGGCGTACTGGCTGAAAGACGACGCACCGACATTGCCCAACGTGACGTTGGCGCGGTTGCCCGGGCCGTTCAAACCGTCGATGGTCAGCGTAGGATTGACGCTTCCCGGAGCGAACTGAAGCGTGCCGGCCACGCTCGACCGCTGGGAGTTGTAAGCAACTTCCACATTCACGGCGTTGATCGTGTTGGACCGGCCCAGGTAGACGGTGCCGCTGGAGCTGTTCGTGGTGACCTCGTCGTCGCTGCCGTTGCTCGCCACGCCGAAGGTATTGGCGGTGACCGAATTGCTGCCGGTCAGCCACACGGTGCCCGCGCCCGCACTGGAGCCGGAGCTGCCGCTGAATTCGCCGCCGACGTCGAACGTGTAGCTCGATCCGCTATAGGTGAAGGCGCCGAGGTTGGACATGAGCAGGGTCTGCGTACTACGCGCCCGGTGCGTTCCCGCCGGTGAGCATGCTGCCCGTGGCGCTTACCGTCAGGTTCCCGCCGCCGGTTACCGTCCCGGCGTAACTGTTGGCGACCGTTAGACCGCTCACAGTCTGGCTGTTCGGCCCAACATTCAGGGACGAGTTGCCGGCGAAAATCACCGTGCTCGACGTTGGCAAGGCGTTGCTGACGCCGACGGCCAGCGTTCCGCCGCCGATCGTCGTGCCGCCGCTGTACGTATTGGCCGTGCCGGCCAAGGTAACTGTGCCGGCGCCGGTCGCCGTCAGGCCACCGCTGCCGGAAATCACGCCCGATAGCAGCACATTGCCCGCGCCGCCTACCGTCAGCAAGTTGCCGTTGTTCGCCACATTCCCGGAAATCGTGAGCGTCTGGCCGGGGGTGGAGGAAAGCCAGATCTGGGACGTCGCCAGGGTGACGGCCGACGCAATGTTCGCGTTGACGGTCGATTGAATCCCGCCGAGGACGTTCAGCGTGCCGCCGGAGAACGAGTAGCCCGAGCCGGAGATCGTCATGTTGTTGACGTGTACCGTGCCCTGGACACTGATCGACGACGTGCCGCTGGCCGAGAAATTGGCGCTGGCGCTGTCGGTCCAGGAGAGGGCGTTGGCGCCGCTGGGCGAAGTCGTCCAGGACATCTGGCTGGGGCTGTTGCTCCAGGTGCCGCCGCCCGACTGCCAGCCGTTGCCGCTGCCGGCGGCGGTGTCCCAGGTGAGCGGATAGGCGAAAAACTCGCTGACGCTCGAACCGCCCAGCGAACCGCCCGCCAGGTTCAGCGTCACCGTGGAATAGCCCGCCGCCGGGTTCCATGCATTCGCCAATGGAAGCCCCACTTCGACTTGCAGGCTCAAGGCCGCGGCTAGCGGGTTGGAGGCGGTAATCGTCAGGCCCGAATTGCTCTGTTGCAGCAACAAGAATGCCGGCGCGTTGGGCGTCACCCAATAGTTCTCGGCCGGCGTGATGTCAAGCGTGCCGAACGAGGTATAGAAGGCCGCCTCCGTCAGACCCAGCGACGGGTTCTCCACGGCCTGGACGCTGGTGTCGTTCCGCAAGATGGTGATAGGCGCATTCGCCGAGTAGGCGGCGGCATAGGCTGCCATGCCGGCGGCTGTCGTGCCCGGCACCACGATGTACGAGTAAGAGGCGCCGACCGGCTGCGACGGATGATTGATTTGCAGGCTGAAGACGTTGGCGGTGACCGTGCTGTTGGAGAGCGCGGTGTTGATGGAGTACCACGAGCCCGACTGGGCCATGGCCATGATCGTGGCGCTGGAAGGCGACGAAGGGAAAAGGTAGCCCACGCCGCCCTGGTAGACCCAGGACAGGCTGCCCGAGGTCGCCGTGCCGCTGCTGAGTGTTTGCGTGCCACCGGAGGTGGTGGCATACGTTACCGGGCTGGTGAGTAGGCACTGGTTGAGCGTGGTGATTACCGGAGCGGTGGCATTGGGGGCGTTGATCCCGGCGCCCAGGGCCACGAACTCGTTGTCGAAGTAGAACCACGACTTCAACGCCGACACGTTTCCCTGGCTGTAGCTGAATGCCTCGCACCCGTAGGTGTCGTTAGAAACGCCGCCGGCGTAGGTGGACGTGCCATACACGCCCCAGGAGGCGGTCGGCGTCAGCGAGAGGGTGTTCTGTTCGACGGTCGTGCCCGGCAGTCGCCGCCAGTTCCACACGGGGAAGATGTTGGCGTACTCGTTGCCGGTGACTTCGATCATCGTCACGCCGGAACCCAAATAGAGACTTTGCAGCCCTTGGCCGTTGCCCGTCTCCGGCTGATAGGTGCGGACGGAGGAGATTTTGACCGAGCCGTACCAAGCCGGCCGCTGGTTGACCATGAAGTCCGAGGAAAAGAAGCTGCGATTGCCCGAAAGCGCCAAAGAGGGCGTTGCCACTCCCGTCGAGGCGGCGGTTTGCAGGCAGGTAAGCATCGCCTGCAATTGGCTCTGGTCGTAGGTCGATGCCTGCAGCATGTCTTCCACGGCAGGAATAAGTTGCAAGGCAGTGGTGTTCATGCCGCTGAACGTGATGTACCGGCCCATGGCGGTATAGTCGTATGCGACGCCGCGGCAGAACCACTGCTGGCCGTTGACGAGGTAATTTGCCAGCGTCTGTTCGGAACTCGTGGCGAAGGCAAAAGACGTGCTGGCGCCCAGCAGGCAGACGGCGGCCACGCCGCTGCCGTACTCCATCCCGTATCCGCCGCCGTAAAGTTGGGGGCCATGTTGGTGGAAGCTGTAGTCAGCCTGGATGCCGTCGCTGGTGGTAAGGGCCAGCGTGTCGCTGATGGCGCCGAACGACGCGCTGGTCAGGGTGGAGCTGTCGGTGAGCACGCCCAGGTCGATGCACGCCAAGGCCCGATTGACGCGGTTCTCGCCGGTGTTCGTGCTCGTGTATTCATTGCGGGGGACGTAGGCCTGGTAGATCTCGTTCGTGCCCGCCGAAAGTTGCGAGGCCGAGACGATGCTGGTGGCGTTGCTGCCGCTTTCAATCAGAAGCAGGATGTTGCCCATGTCTTGCGGCACGGTGATCTGGTTGTCGTACCAGTTCGCGCTCTGCGGATCGACGCTGACCCAGTAGTTGTAGGCCGAACTGATCCCCGCCCCCAGCGATGCGTTGTGGTAGAGACTGCTTGCCGAATTCGCGTAGTCCTGGCACATCGCCTCAAGACGACTGAGATGGGTCGCCGGGCTCCAGTCGGTAATGGCAGTGGAGCTGTAGCTGATGTCGCCCCAACTGCCGCTGGGCGTTAGCGAGGAGAGATACGACTCGACCGTGGCCGTGCCGGGCGTGGAGGCCAGCAGTCCAGCCACCAGTCGTTGGCCGACGACCTGGTTGTCGTCAGCGCGGCCTACAGAAGCGATCAATACTGCCAAGCAGAATGCCCACAGACCCGGTACGCACCTTTTCATGGCCCAAGTCCCCGGAGACACCAGTGCCTGAGTAGACCCAACCCATGTATTGTGGCGGTCGTGCCGGCGGGTGTCAACAATTCCTTAAAAAACAAGCGGTCGCAGGGGTCAGCGGAGAGCCGCCGCCAGTTCGCCCCCACGCTGTTCGCTAAGAATGCCGGACGACCGTTCCAGCTTCGGGCTTCGACATTCGTTCGAAATTGGACTTTCGATATTCGGCATTCCCGAACTCCCAAGCGCCGCGCACCGTTCTCTCACGCTTGCTCTTCTTTGTCGAAGGCGGCGTCGAATGCGCGGCGGCTGGGCTGGAAATCGACGCGGCGGACGAAGTCGCAGGCCTCTTTCGCGCCGTGGTCGCGGTCCATGCCCATATCTTCCCACTCGACGCTCAGCGGGCCTTCGTAGCCGATTTGGTTGAGCGCGCGGATGATCTCCTCGAAGTTCACGCCGCCGCGGCCCAGCGAGCGGAAGTCCCAACCGCGGCGAGGATCGCCGAAGTTGAGGTGGCTGGCGAGGATGCCCGTCCGCCCGTTGAGCGTGACGATGGCGTCCTTCATATGGACGTGGTAGATGCGGTCGGGGAAAGCCGCGAATGAACTCCACGGGATCGACGCCTTGCCAGATCAGGTGGCTGGGGTCGAAGTTGAAGCCGAACTCCTCGCGGTGGCCCAGAGCCTCGAGAGCTCGCTCGGCCGTATAGAGATCGAAGGCGATTTCCGTGGGATGGACCTCCAGCGCGAACTTGACTCCGCATTCGCCAAAGACATCGAGGATCGGGTTCCAGCGTTCCGCCAGCAGCTTGAAGCCGTCGGCGATCATTTCCGGCGAGACTGGTGGAAATGAATAGAGCCACTGCCAGATGCTCGATCCGGTGAAACCGTTGACCACGTTGACGCCGAGCTTTTGCGCGGCGCGGGCGGTGTTCTTCATTTCCTCGGCGGCGCGAGCATTCACGCCGGCCGGCTTGCCGTCGCCCCAAACGTGCGGCGGCAGGATCGCCTTGTGCCGCCCATCGATCACGTCCAGCACCGCTTGGCCGACCAGGTGATTGCTGACCGCCCAGACGTTCAGATCGTTCCGTTCCAGCATCTCGCGGCGGCAGGCGCAGTAGTCTTGCTCGGCCAACGCCAGATCGATCTGGAAGTGGTCGCCCCAGCAGGCCAGCTCGACGCCGTCGTAACCAAAACCCTTGACGCTCTTGGCCAACTCCTCAAGCGGCAGATCGGCCCATTGGCCGGTAAACATAGTGACGGGACGCGGCATGATGATGCTCCTTGGAACGGGCGGGGAAAGAGGAAAACCAGGGAGCTATATTCTGACAGGAACGGCGGCGGATGCAACCGGGGGAAGGAAATAGCGACATCAGTGACGAGGACCAACCCGGTAGCCTGCTGGCGCATCCGCGCCAGTTTGACAGTTGGTCGGCTATCGCCAGACCGGGTGAGTTCGCCGATTCTTGTGAGGCCAAGTTTCTCCAACACGCGCAGAGACGACGAGTTGTCCGCGTGAGCGCAGGCGACGATGGCCGCGGTAGCAGGATCAGCCAAGGCAAGTTTGAGCAAGGCCTGGGAAGCTTCCGTTGCGAATCCGCGCCCCCATGCGGCCCGACGGAAGCGGAAACCCATTTCTATCTCGTCGCCTCGCTTCCAGCTCATTTCTGGAGCAATCGACGACTTGTTTGCCGGTCGCGCAAAGACCCAGCCAAGGAACTCCTCGCTTGCTCGATCGAGCACGATTCGGATGCCGTGCCAGGGGTGCGCTTGTTGCGGGAGGAATACCGTTTGAATTCGCTCGCGATAACTTGTCAAGTCGAACACGGGCGCCGGGCCGATATATCGCATTACCTCGGGATCCGAGTCGAGGTCGAACAACAATTCTGCGTCGTCCCGGGCAACGTCGCGAAGCAGCAACCGTTTTGTCAAAAGTGCTTCCCGCATATGCCGCGCCGCCTGCAGCACTTCTCCAGCTCCCAGCTTACTGCCCTACCGCCACGTGGCCGGGCCGCCCTGCCGGGCGACTTCAATCTGGCCGAGCAACTGCCGGCTGAGGAGGTGCTGAGGATCGAGGACTAGTGCCCGTTGCAGCGATTCAGTCGCTTCTGGAGCGTGACCGCCGCGGTACTGGGCCTGCGCCAGGCAGTATAGCAATTCCGGGGACGGGCGGCCGCGCGTCAGGGCGGTGGACAGAGAAGTCGCCGCGTCGTCGTATCGTTGCAGCGCCATGTAGTCCAGCCCCGTGAGATAGAGGACTTCCTGCGGTTCGTCGCCGAGCGAGTAAGTCTCGGCCAGCGACAGCATCGATTCCAGCGCCGATTGCGGCAGGTTCAAGCTGCGATAGACGGCCGCCGTTTCGCCGATTACGCGCTTGTCGCTGGGATCGTAGCCGGCCGCGCGGTGCAGATCGTTCAGGGCTTGGACGTATAAAGCACGGGCCTGTTCCCGGTTTCCCGCGGCCATGAGCTGATCGCCCCGCGCGGAACACGCGGCCATGAACCCGCCACGCTGCCGCAAGATTCCAGTTATTCTTCAGCGCCGCGTCGGCGCAATGCAATGCCTCGTCCAAACGGCCCATTTCCAAGCACATCTCGCCCAAACGGACCCGCAAATCGCAGTCCGAACCGAGTCGGCAGGCCTCTTCGAGTTGCGAAACGGCTTCCGGCCGCGCATTGCGCTGCCAGAGGGCCTCGGCATAGTATCGTCGGGCGTCGCAATCCGTTGGGCAAACCTTTACGGCCTCGGCCAGCTTTTCTTCGGCCTTATCCGGCTGCTTTTGCTCCATCAGCTCGTTGCCTTCGCTCGACAGCCGGCGAGAAGCTGCCAAGGAGGCGGGCACCGGGTCTCGCAGTCCCGCCCACTGGCAGCCTCCGCTCGCCAAGAGGCATGCGATCGACAGAACAAGAATCGATGCGGCTTGGAGCATGGCTAAAAGACGGAGGGGAGAAGGGAGAGGGGGGAAGGGCGAAGGGAGAGACGAAACGGCCAGTTTCACTTTCTCCCCTCCCCCTTCTCCCTTCTCCCCTCGTACTTCCGCAGGAGCGTCGAAGGATACCAAAAGACCTCGCCGCTCGCCATGTCGATTTTCCGCCCGATACCCTGGCAGCGGCCTTCCTGCTACGATAAGGTCATGCCGGCGAAATTCGACAATTTGGGCATTTCCTTCCAGTATCCGGAGAACTGGCAACTGGACGAGAAAGACATCCGCGCGGGCCAAAGCGCGGTGACCGTGTTCAGCCCCGGCGGGGGCTTTTGGTCGGTTGCTATCCATAAGGTGTCGTCGACGGAGCCGGCGCAGATGGCCCAGGCTGCGCTGGACGCTATGCGCAAGGAGTACGACGAGTTAGACGCCGAGCCGGTTCGCGAGTCGATTGCAGGCTGCGATTTGGTGGGGTTCGATCTCAATTTCTTTTGCCTCGATTTGACGAATACCGCCTGCATACGCAGCGTGCGGGTGAACCGCACCACCTACACGATCTTCTGTCAGGCCGAGGACCGCGAGTATCGTGATGCGGGTCCCGTATTCGCGGCCATGACGCTTACCCTCCTACAGAGCATTTGCGATTCAAACTGAATTACCGACAAATCCTCTATATAGCGTATTCACTGCATTTTTACCAATTTTACAATTCGCCGGGTTGCCTTTTGTAAGGCTTACAAATGCCAGCAGTAAGCCACACGCCATTTTGTCTGCGATCAATAAACGCAAGTACTTGCCATTTAAGGACTTGAGACATCACAACGAACATGCCAGGTTTTTCTGCGAGCCACTGGCACGCCAACTGCTCTAACCTGGAGATCGTAAATCCAGATTTCACGTCCTTGAATCTTAGGCATAGCCGTTCAACCGGCGATGGTGCCCTCAACCGCAGGGCAAGACCGCTTTTCATGGACCCAAGGGCCCCGATGGCTGCACGACGAAGCCACCGGGGCCCTCTGATTTTCTTGGGTCGGCTTGCGAGGACGGGTGCTGCTATGCGAAAAAGTTGGCGAATTGTGCTCCGGGGCACCTTGCCAACCGCATTTCCACGTCGTACCCTAGAGAGATCGGAACTGCGTATTTACTTCCTGCGGCAAGAACCTTTCCCACGCCACCCGTCGCACCGCTTGGCCCGACAACTTTGAGCCGCAGAAAGTAGATAATTCCGACGACCGAGCAAGCCGCTTTTCGCCTTCTTCTGGACCGTTCCTGGAGCCCGTTTTGTAATTAACCCAAGAGGTATTGTTTATGTCTCGTTCATTTCTGTTTCTCACGGTTGGCCTGGTAACTGCGGCGGCCGTCCTGGCTGGGTCGTGTGTCTACGCACAGTCTGCTGGCGCCGGCGCTGGGCCGGCAATGTCCGCGCCAGCCAAGTCGCCGGAAACCGCCAAGATGGAAGAGGCGATCAAGCATTTGAGTCAGGGCGATCGCGACGGTTGCGTCAAGCTGCTCGAAGACATCGAGAAGTCGAATCCCAAGTTTCCTTCCCCCTATATGATCCTGTATCAATTCATGGGACGGGCGGGGCGCATCAACGATGCGAAGAGCTGGCTTGAAGAAGGGGCGTACAAGAGACGCACCGATCCCGAGCCGTGGATTGTGCTCGGCGTTGTCGCCCTGAGCGAAAACCGCATGGCCGAGGCGGATCTAGACTTCGCCAAGGCCAATTCACTGTTGGAGCAATACAAGAACGTCGAGCGCAAGTCGCTGCTTCAGCAGCAACTCTTGCTGAACATGGCCTCGGCGGCCGAGCGCCGCGCAAATTGGCCGCTTGCCCAGCAACGGCTCGAAGAGTATCTCAAGAGCGTGCCCGACGACGTCCAAGCGCGGGGCGCCTCGCCCGGTCGAAGTTCTGGCAAGGGATGAACGATGCAAACCAAGCGAAGCTGAACGAGTGCTACGACGATCTTAAGAAGGCCAAGGAAACGGATCTGAAAAATGTGGCTGACAAGAAGTACGCCAGCGAGGAGATGTTGCCGGCCGCGGCGGTCGTCGCCCAATATTATGACACGTACGACCAGATCAAAAATCCAAAGTGGGGCGGCCCTAACGAGACGGCAGAGAAGTTTTTCAAGTTCGCCTTGGACCAAAAAGAGAACAAGAACAACCTCCAGCTTCGCCAGGTCGTAACCGATTGGGCACTGCACAACGGAAAGATCGACCTTGCCAAGGAGCAGGCGAAAGCGGCCTTGGACATCGAGAAGCAGAACCCCAAGTTATCGGGCAGCCCAATCGGCCGGCTTTTGAGCGGATACGTGGCTCTGTGGGACAAGAATTGGGCGAAGGCCAAGGATGACTTCCAGCAACTGTTCTACGAGGCGCCCACCGACCCCCGCGTGAAAAACAACCTCGCGCTGGCGCTGGTCGAACAAGGCGACAAGGACCGGGCACTGGCCTTGGCCTATGAAAACTATCGCGCCAACAAGGACACGGATCTTGGCGCCGAAGTAGGCTCTACGCTCCTTTGGGTCTGCTTCAAGGCGGAGAAATTCCAGGAGGCCGAGCAGGCCAAGGACTATGTGATTCAGAAGTCCGGCGGCCGGGTCAATGACCCGGATACGATTACGTACTTGTGCCATGTCCTCTACCACGACAACAAGAAGGCGGAAGTCAAGCAAATCCTGGAACCGCTTCTGAAGAACGGCAGGCCGTTCTCGATGAAGAAGGAAGCCCAGGAGCTTTACAATTTGGTGAAGGACGAACCGCTGCCCGCGGCAACCACGCCCACGACCGCGAAGACGCCTTGAGTCGAAATTCACGCGCAGTTCTCAGCCTTGCGAGGCGGTCGCGAAAGCGGCTGCCTCGCGGCTTTTTCTGCGCTGAACAAGCATTTGATACCTTCGGGTGCGCGCAAAAAAAGATCATGGTACAACGGTCCATCGTCGTACCATGATCTTTATCCTGAAATGGGGCGCCGTGGCGTCCCACCCTCCCGGTAGGTCGATAGTCTAACTATCGGCGGCAACACCAGGTAATCTTTAGAGTCCCTGCCTGGACCGATCGGGGACCGCGACCGCACCGGCGCTGCTTGTAGGAGACGCCGCGGAGCGGGATTGCATTGCGCTGTTGGCTGAGACCCCGTTGTCAACGGCTGTTGTCGGCGCCTGGTACTGGTTCTGGCAGGCGGCGCAAGCCGCCGCCGACGGCCGCACTTGCACTTCCAGGGCTACGCCGCGTCCGTCGCGCGAGCAGCAGGATGTGCAGGGACACAGCGCGCCCGTGCCCACCTTGCACCAGAAGGTATCCCAGCGCGCCCGATGCTCGCAGTAGCCGTCCCAGGCGTTGTCGAAGCAATGCCGCCGCGGCTCGCAGCAGCCCGGCGCCAAGTTGTAAGCCGGCGCCGGGTGGCATTTCGCCTGACAAAACAAGCAGCCCGCGGCCGGGGCTTCGGCGGTCGCCGTTTGCGCGCACGGTTCCTGGGCCATTGCCGCCTGGGTCAGCAGCATCGCGGCCCCGAACGAGATAATCCAAAATGTCCTTCGCATTCCGTCGCTCCTTTGTGGCTTGGGGCAGGGAGCATGGAGCAGGGAGTTTCCTCCGGTCCACTTCCGTTTGCTTGCTTCCCTGCCCCTACTCTCTGCTCCCTGCTGTTAGCCTGCTCGCGTCGGAGCCTGGCCAAAAGGGCGGTGGCCCTCGTAACGCGCGGGTTTCAGCCGCGCCGGCCGTCTTGCACGGCCCGACGCGCGCAGCCGTCCGATCGGTACTACGTTTGAAGTCGGCACAACCGTTGCCCGTCGAACGACGTTTCCACCGGCACAGTGGTTGGATTCGGCCGTGCCGCGACACGCGCGCGTATTGCAAGCCTTCTGCCGCGAATACGGTTCCTAGCGTCCATGCCGATATTCCCCGCCGCACACCGCGGCAACGGTTTTGCCATTGCGCCGTCTCTCGCTGAATTTGCCGGAAGTACCGGTTACGCCGTTACAAGGTAAATTGGCCAGCTCGCCGCGGGACGACTTGACCGAGTTGCATATCGCGCGAAGAATTGACTGGCCAAGTGAAAGGAGACAGGTATGCCTGCTCAAACTATTGAACCGTTGCTATCGAAGAAATGCCGTCCTTGCGAGGGCGGAATCGAAAAATTCACACCCGAAGAAGCAGCCGACAATCTGCGGGCGCTGAGCGGCTGGCGGGTCAGCCAGGACGGTCTGCGGTTGGAAAAGGAATGGCTGGTCAAGAATTTCAAGGCCGGCATCGACTTCATCAATCGCGTGGCCGACGTGGCCGAGGCCGAAGGCCATCACCCGGAAATCCACCTCACCGGCTTCCGGCACGTCTTTATCGAGATTTGGACCCACGCCGTCGGCGGCCTCACGGAGAACGACTTCATTCTCGCCGCCAAGATCAATATGCTGCCGGTGGAGTTGAAGGCCTGACCGGACGGGGAGAAACGCGAGGGGAGAAGGGAGACTCGTCAGCTTTTCGATTTTCGGGCGTGATTCGTCGGGATTCCCTCTCGCTTCCGCATCGTCCAATCGTCCGGCCGGTCGATCATCATCGCGAGTTGCGCGAGGACCTCATCCAAACGAGCGTCCAGGTCGTCGGCAGCGGCGGGGCCCAAGTAGCCGCAACGGCGAGCTAATTCGACCCATTGTCTGCGTCTCCGCCGCTTATCCCTCGAAGTCGTTGAGCTTGGCAACGAACGACGCAGGGTAGGGGCGTTTGCGCCACGCCTCGGCCACATTGGCGGTAACGGAGCGCGAGGAGCGCCGAATCTGATCGGTCATCGAATACTTCTCTTCCGCGGGAAAGCGCTTCGTCAGCTCAAAAACACGCATGGCCAAATCAATCGCGTTCTGCCAGACACGCAACTCCTTGAACGAGCGAATCGCAACCGTAGACCATTTCCTAGAATGCCTGGCCTTCAGATCCCCTTCTACCCTCTCCCCTCCCTTTTCACGCCAGTTCCGCGCCTGCCCGCACCAAAAGCCTCGCCCGCAATCGGCGTATTTCCTGCTGCAACTCCAGCCTCTCGGCCTGCACGTTTCGGGCGTATTCGCCCATGTCGGCCTCGCGGCCCTCGATCTCGTCGGCGCGGGCCTGCAGCCGGGCGGCTTGCTGCTCGACTTCTTCACGACATGCGGCAGCCCAGGTCTCGAAACTGTGCTTCTGCCGCACCAGGGTGTCGTACTGGTCGGACAACTGCTCGCGAAGGCGCTCCAATTCCTCCCGCTTCTGCTGCATATCGCCGTTGGCGAGACGGTAGTGATCGGCCAAACGGCTGCGAATCCGGCCAAGTGATTGGGTGAGAGCGGCGGGCGGCGCCGCGCCGGCCATTTCGGCCCACAGCTCCTCGGTCGCCAAGCGAATCTCCAAAGTTTGGCCGTGCATTTGCGACAGTTCTTCCCGCAATTGCTCAAGCGCCGCGCGGCTCTGGTCCACCTGCTCGCCGCGGCGCTCGATTTCGTCGCGGCGGCGCTCGATGTCCGCGGCCAAGCGGGCCTCTTCGGCCGCCAGACGATCCTGTTGTCCGCGCAACTGGTCGTCCAATTGTTGCCGCTGGGCGGTTAATTGTTCGTGGAACTTTTGCAGTGCCTCGCGCTGGGCGGCCAGCTCGGCGTCCAGTTCGGCGATCTTGCGCTTCGCGCTCGACGAGGCGTTCGGCCTTGCGTTGGATTGCCTCGTCTTGGAGCACGATCGTCCCAGGCTGCATCTCGGCCTCGTCCAGAGAAGCTTGGCGCTCTTCGAACCAGAGCTTCGCAGCGCGGGCATCGCGATCGAGCTTCGCCGCCCAGGCGTTCAGCTCGGCCTCTCGATGGTCAAGTGCTTGTTGCCGTATGCGAAGATGCTCGGCCAACTGCGAGGCCTGCGGCTGCATATTGCCGCTGACGGCGTCGGCATCGGCATCGGCATCCGGGATCGTCAACGGTTCCTCAAGTTTTTGTATTGAAATGTTCGGAGCAGGCGTGGGCCCGTCGTCCAGCATTGCCAGGTCGATTCCGCCGTCGCGGCGCCTCGCGGCGCTGGGACGGCCCTCGCTGGGGTCGCCGCCGGTCGCGGGGGGATGGGCAAGATCAATACGGGTTTCGGCAACTAGCTCCGTGACGGAAGGCGCTTTGACGCCACGAACTTGATCGAGGGAGGGTCTTGACATGGCCAAACTATTCGCAACTGAAGCAGGACAATACGAAAAACTCCGCGCAACCGGCAATCTTTGCCTAAACTGTTTAATCGGACGGCACGAACAGTGAAAATTACCCCAATCGACAGAAATCAGCCGCGAAACTCGAGACGTGAGAATGGAAAAGGAAAAGGGGTTTGGGGAAGGGGGAAGGGGAGTTGAGATAGGGCGGAATTGATCGGCCCACCGCAAACCCTATAGGTCTCCGCTTTCCAAGTTTCACGGCAATCCTTATACTTACTTAGGTAATGATCCGGCCATACATTACTTCAGAAGGTCGGATTGCAAACCCCGCTATAAGATGACCGAACAGAATTCAAACGACCATTGGGCAGCGCTTGCCGGCGACTTGGGCGCCGCGCCGCCGCCGGAGAATCCACAATTCGCGCCCGCCGCTGCCGGAGAATTGTCCGGGGACAACCTACAGCCGGCTGCCGCACCCCCGCCGCCGGTCTTCAAGCCAGCGGCCAAGCCGGTTCGCCACGAGCGGCGTCCGGCGCAACCTGCCGCTTGGGGCCAACTTGCCGGCGATTTGGGGATTGAAGTTCCCCCCGAGACGGCTGCGGCTGAACCGCCGGTCTCGCGCGCGACGGACGCAAGGATGCCGTCGCGCCCAGCGCCTGTCCAGGAGCGCGAGGAGACATTGCCGCCGAACGTAATCGCCGCGGAAATCGAGGCCGAATTGACCGCCTGGGAGGAGCTGGACCCGACCGCCACCGAGCCGCGATCTTTTGAGCCGCAGGAAGCCCTGGACGTGATGGACGAAACGTCCGATGATTTTGACGATGAATTTGCCGGTGAGGCTGCCGCCACGGCCACCGAGTCGCCAGCGCCGGAAAAAGAGGATCGCCGCGGCCGCCGTCGCCGCCGCCGCGGGCGCGGAAGAAACCAAGAGACCTCCGAGGGCGTGGAACCCCGCTTCGCCGACCAGCGCGAAGGCCGGCCTCCGGTCCACGAGGGTGCGGCAGACGATTTTGCGCGGGCCTGGAAACCGAACATGACGAGCCGGAGCTTGCCTTTGGCGAAGCCTACGAGGACGAGCCGTTTCACGCCGGCGCGGAGGAGTCGGGCGACTTCGAAGATGACGACGATGGCGGCGAGTCGCCGCGGATCGGCTTCCGCAACATCCCCACCTGGCAAGATGCCATCGGCGTGATGATCACAAAGAACATGGAAGCGCAGGCGCGCCAATCCCGGCGGACCTCGCGGTCCGCGAGGCACTGGCGGGCGCGGCGGGCGGGGACGAGGTCGCGGCGGACGCGACAAAAGGCCGGATCGAAGATGATAACTCCCCTCTCCCAGAGGGAGAGGGGCAGGGGTGAGGGCGACCCCGTAACAAGCCATACGCCCTCACCCTAGCCCTCGCCCATAAGGAGAGGGGACGTTGATATGCCTGCCGCCAGCACAAGCACGGCGGCGTCCGGCCGGTTGCGGAAACTGGTCGAACGCATCGGAGCTCTGCCGGACTTCGTAGCGGTCGTCGAAAGTCTGCAAGCGGGCCATGCGGCGACGCTGGACGGAGTTTGGGGATCATCCTGCGCGCTGCATCGCGGCCGCACTGCTGCGGGCCGCTCCCTCCGTCTTGATTATCGTCTGCCCTCGGTTGGACGAAATGCAGGGACTGATCGGCGATTTGGCCATCTTCTCGGCTGAGGAGCCGGCGCGGTTTCCCGTCAATGAAGCGCTCAGCGCTGAGCGGCATGCTGCAGGACGAGGCGGTCGGCGATCGCATTCGCGTGCTCAAATCGCTCGTTGGGCCGCATCCGCCCAAGGTGCTGGTGACGAGCATTCCCGCCCTGTTGCAGCCCGTTCCCGGGCGCGCGCGGCTGGCGGAGCAAACTCGCACGCTGCGGACGGGCGAGCCGCTCTCATTGGACGAAATCGCCGCGTGGCTGGTCCGCAACGGCTACCAAAACACAACCGCAGTGGAACTTCCCGGCGAGTTCGCCCGACGCGGCGGGATCATCGACATCTTTGCCCCGGATTGGTTCCAGCCGGCACGGATCGAGCTTTTCGGCGATGAGATCGAGTCGATCCGGCCGTTTGAGGTCGAAACCCAGCGAAGCCGCGAGCGGCTGAAGGCGATCGACGTGACGGCTGTAACGGGCGGTGGGGAGTGGGAAGTGGGAAGTGAGAAGCAGAAGGTGGCGCGAAGCACTTGCCACTTGCCACTTGCCACTTCCCACCTTGCCGAGTACCTTCCACCGCAAAGCTGGTTCCTACTGGTCGAGCCCGGCGATCTGCAGGCCGAAGGGCAGCAGTACCTGCAGAGGCTGGCGAATCCGCAAGGCTATCATTCGGTGGCCGACGTCATCCGCCAGGCGACCGCCTTTCCGTCGGTCACGGCTTCGGCAATCGCCACCGGTTCGTTGGAGACCACTTGCCGCTTGCCGATCGAATCAGTCGAGCGGTTCAGCGGGCACATCGACAAGGTCCGCGACGAGCTGGACGACGCCGGCCGCGGCCAGCAGGTCTTTCTCGTCTGCCAGACCGAGGCCGAAGTCTGCCGTTTGAGCGACGTCTTCGGCTCAACGAAACTCACCCACGAAGGCCGCCTCCACCTCTCCCTCGGCACACTGCAAAGCGGCTTCCGGCTGGTGTCGGAACGCACGGTGGTTCTCAGCAGCGGCGAGCTTTTTCGCCGCGCCGACGTGCAACGTCCCGCGGCGGTTAGGCGGCATCTGAGCCGCGCCATCGACAGCTTTCTCGACTTGCACGAAGGCGATCTCGTGGTCCATCTCAGCCACGGCATCGCCCGTTATCGCGGTATGAAGCTGCTGGAGAAAAGCGGGCAGGTCGAGGAGCATCTGGAGCTTGAATTCCACGGCAAAACCAAGCTCTACGTGCCGGCGTCGAGAATTGGGCTGGTGCAGAAGTACGTCGGCGGGGCGAAGAGCCGTCCCACGCTCGCCCGGCTCGGCGGCCGCCTCTGGGACAAGCAAAAGCGGCGGGTGGAAGCGGCCGTCACCGACATGGCCGCCGAGATGCTCGAATTGCAAGCCCTGCGGTCCACGCGGCCCGGCATCAGCTTCCGCGTCGATACCGAATGGCAGAACGAATTCGACTCCTCCTTCCCCTTCAAGGAAACGCCCGACCAGTTGGCATCTCTTGAAGCCATTCGGCGCGACATGCAGGCCCCGCGGCCAATGGACCGTCTGCTCTGCGGCGACGTCGGCTACGGCAAGACCGAGGTTGCCATGCGGTCAGCGTTCAAGGCGATCAATTCGGGCTACCAGGTGGCCGTGCTCGTGCCGACGACCGTGCTGGCCGAGCAGCACCTGCGGACATTCTCGGCGCGGATGGCCGAATTTCCCTTCGCCATTGCATCGCTTTCCCGTTTCGCCACGCGGCGGCAGCAGAACGAGATCATCGAGAAGCTGGCCGCCGGTTCGATCGACATCGTCATCGGCACGCACCGCCTCGTCCAGCCCGACGTGAAGTTCCACAACCTGGGTGTGGTGATTATCGACGAGGAGCAGCGATTCGGCGTCGAGGTCAAGGAGCGGCTCAAGGCGATGCGGCGGACCGTCGACGTTCTTACGATGACGGCCACACCGATTCCGCGGACGCTTCACATGGGCCTCATCGGCGCCCGCGACATCTCCAACCTGGAAACTCCGCCCGAGGACCGCCTGGCGGTGGAAACGCGGGTCGCCCGCTTTAGCGATGATTTGATTCGTCCCGCCGTGCTGCGGGAGCTCAACCGCCGCGGACAGGTTTACTTCGTCCACAACCGCGTGCAGGACATCCAGATTGTGGCAGCCAAGCTGCAACGGATCGTGCCCGAAGCCCGCATCGAAATCGCACACGGCCAAATGGACGCAGACGAGCTGGAGCGGGTGATGCTGGATTTCGTCGCGCACCGCTTCGACCTGCTGCTTGCAACGACGATCATCGAGAGCGGGCTGGACATTCCCAACGCGAACACGATGTTCATCGACGAAGCAGAACGCTACGGGCTGGCCGACCTGCACCAGCTCCGCGGGCGAGTCGGGCGCTATATCCATCGCGCGTATTGCTATTTGCTCTTGGATCCCAACAAGCACCTCACGTCCGCGTCTGCCCGGCGGCTGAAGGCGATCGAGGAATTCAGCCAGATGGGCGCGGGCTTCGCCATCGCCATGCGCAACCTGGAAATCCGCGGGGCGGGCAACATTCTCGGCACTGAGCAGAGCGGACATATCGCGGTGGTGGGTTACGAACTCTACTGTTCGCTCTTGCAACAGGCGGTGCATAACCTCAAGCGGCAGCCGCTACGCGCAGCCGATCGAGGTCGAGATCGATCTGCCGGGCGAGGGCCACATTCCGCGGAGCTACGTGCCCGACATGCGGCTGAAGATCGATCTTTATCGCCGCTTGGCGCGGATTTCCACTACCGAGGAGTTGCAAGACCTGCGCTGCGAGCTGCAGGACCGCTTCGGCCCGCCGCCGCCGCTGATGGAACACCTGCTCTGGTTGGCCGAACTGCGCGTGGCGGCGCATCGCTGGCGGATCGAGTCGATCCACGTGGAGCCGCCGTTCGTGGTCCTCCGCTATCGCAACAGCCGGCTGATCCGCGAACTGGCCGCTCAAAGTGGGGGACGGCTGCGGATCGTTGACAATCAAAGCGCCTACCTGCCGCTTGTTGGCGACGTTAAAGATGCAGAGTCGGTTCGTGGGGAGGTCAAATCGCTGTTGCAATTGGAGCCGGACGCTGCCTATAATCCGCCCCCGGTATAAGGGTTGCTCGCGATTTCGGGGTGGCACGTCCTGCGCTTCAAGCGAAGGGCGTGGAAGTCGGCGCAACACGCCCTTCGCTTGAAGCGCAGGACGTGCCACCCTGTAACCAACACTTCTTCCAAAGCGCGTCCATCGTGCAACATTGGCGAATCAAACTACAGCGCGTGCTCGTGATCGCCGCCGTCTTTTTTCTGGCGCATCTCGCCGTGTCGTCCGCGCAAGAGCCGTTCCAGCAATTGCCGCCGGGCTATTTCCCAAACGGCCAATATCCCAACGGCCAGCAGCCGAGTGGAAACAATATGCCGGGCGGCCACGGCCCGTTTGTTCCCCAACAGCCGACGCGACCGACGGCCACGTTCGGCGGCCCCGCGTCGCCCGACGCTCCCGACAACGTCGGCATCCGTCAGGGCACTGCGGCAGACAGTCGCAAGGCGCCCGTGAACTACTTGGCCCCCGGCGGACCCGCAAGCGGGTACCCCGGGCAGGTGCATGGCCTGCCGACGAAACGGGCTCCGCTTTGCGATATGTCGCTTACGCTTGGTCGCGTGGGCGACGACGTCGTCCTCACCGGAGACTTGCTCCACGGCATCAATGACATGATGTCCCACAGCCGCGTTCCACCTGAAAAGCGCGACGAGCAGCGCACCGCGGTGGTTAAAGAGGTGACGGATGCCATCCACGACTACGCGGCGCACGTCGCCGCCGGCGACGCCGATCCGGCGAAAGGCATGTCCGAGTCGCACCGCGTCTTGATGTACAACATGACCAAGCAGTCGCTGGAAATCAAAATGCTCTACCAGGACTTCCGCAAGGAAGTCCCTAAGGAAGGGCAAGAGCAGATTCAAGAGAGAGTGGACCACTACTTCGAGGACAACACGGTCAAGGACCTGTTGAAGCGAGAGAACGTTACGACCACGGCCGACCTTGAAAACGCCCTCCGCGCCAAGGGCAGCTCAATGGACCGCGAGCGGAAGAGCTTCACCGAGCAGTTCCTTGCCCACAATTGGATGATGCAAAAGGTCAAGGGGGACGACGGCCCGGACATCACGCACGAGGACATGGTCGAGTGGTATCATGCGCACATCAAGGAATTCGAGCAGCCGGCGAGGGTCCGCTGGGAGGAATTGATGATTTCCTTCGCCAAGCACCCCCATGTCAATTCCGAAGGATTCCACGACGAGGCCTATGCGGCCCTTTCCGGGCTGGGCAACCGCGTGATCGCCGGGGCGTCGTTGGATGAAGTGGCCCGCGCATCCTCCGAGGGCGCTACGGCCCACCAGGGCGGCCAGTGGGATTGGACACGCCGCGGCAGCCTCGACTCCAAAGCGGTTGACGACGCGATTTTCAGCCTGCCCACGGGCACCCTCAGCCCGATCCTGGAGGCCACCGACGGCTTCCACATCGTCCGCGTGGTGGAGCACCAAGAGGCGACGACAAAGAGCTTTTTGCAGGCCCAGAAGACGGTCAAGGAGCGGGTCGAGAACGAGCGCCTCGAAAAGAAGCGCCAAGAGTACCTCAAGGAGCTTCGCGGCAAATATCCCATCTGGACGGTCTTCGACGCCGTCATGAAGCCCGCCGAAGAGGCGAACGACGACAACCGCTAGTCCCTAATCAAGCGAGCCCCGATGGTGTTCGCAGTCGATTTGTGCTCGCCGCGTAGGGCGACACCGCCAGCGGCCGGTGCCGCAGGCACTGGTTTGTAACTCTCGAATTGTTTGCGTTTTCATCTCAGACTCCTTTGCACCTCGGGTGCGGTTTGGCGTGGCGGCGGACCGGAGCATCCGGACTCCGGCTTCATGGGTTCGTACTCAACATTTCAAGGGACGATGCAACTGGTCCAACAGGCGGAAGAACACTTGCTGCCACGGATTCCATGCCATCCAGCGGAAAACGATCTTGCGGCCCGTGCGAAGGATCTGCGCCGGAATATTCATCATCGCCTGCCGAAACGTGGAAAACTCCATCCGCAGCAACTTGTATTTCTCCTCGCGGTGCCTCTCCTGCCAGCGTCCCTCTTCCGGCAGCAGCAACGCCGACCACGCTTTCAAGCTCCAAGCCAGCGAGGCCATGACCATGTATGCCCCGTTGGACAGCAGGCGATCCAGGGGAGCCGTCAGCGACCGCACGTCATCTTTTTGCACCCCCAGCAGGTTCTCCTGGCCGCAACGGTCGTTGGCCCCGAAGACGACCTGCTCAACAGGCTTTTTGTCCTCGTTGGTGATGTAGAAGAAACAACGCGCCGTCTCCAGGAGCTTCTTCTGTCCGCGGTAGGTTTCCAGTTCCTTCCATACCACCACGATGCGATAGGCCTTCTCGCACTTGCCGGGCTGGTAGGTGAACTCCGCCACATGCTCCTTCACCGTACGCACGTCCTCGAACTCGCGTTGCTCGATCACCTGCTGCTTGACGTTCTCCGGCCGCTGCCGCGGTTTCGTCTTGACGGGGTGCTTCACCCGCCGCCGCAGCACCTTCCAGGCCTCCGCGGGCAGTTTCTCCGCCAATTCGTACAACTGCTTCGTGGCATCAATGCCGAAGATGAACCGCACATCCTCCCCGTCCCAGCGGTCCAAGTATTCGGTTTGCGTAAAGTCGGTGTCGCCCCGCAGCAGGATCTTACGGAAGCCCGCCTTGCGGCACAGTTCGACGGAGCAGTCGAAATACCAAGCCGCCTGCTCGTGGCTGGGCCGATTGCCGGGCCGGTTGACCACGAACAGCGGCTCGCCCGTGTTGGCCAAAGAGATGACCAACGGATGATAACCCCACTGCCCTTTGTAGTTGATCTCCATGCCCTCTTTGCACGCCCCGGTGGTTTCCACCATCGTGCCGTCGGCGTCCAGGATGGCTTGCTCAAAAAACGCTTTGGGCTGTTGCCGCCAGACTATGCAGCGGATGCGGTTGAAGATCGACTGCAAGCGGAGGATGGCAACCTCGTCGAAGCGGCGGCAGAAGTCGCCGGCCGTGGTAGGGTCGGGGATGCGGCGGGCGCCGAGGGCGTCCAGGTAGGCGACGTTCGTGCGGAGCAGTTCCAGGTGTTCCAGACACCGGCCCCCGGCCAGCAGGTTGTAGGCAATGTTGAGCACATGGTCGCTGTCGTGGTAGGGGAAGTGGAGTTTCAACAGGCCGAGATGGCGGTCGATCGCCTCGGCGAGTCCGAGCTTGCCGACCAGCAAGTGCATGGCCCCGATGCCGCCGGCGGCCGTGGCCCGCGCGCGATCGGCGATTTCATAATGGATGTTAGACGCCGTCATGACGGGCCGGTCACAGCCACGGTTAATATTCTTGTCCAAGCGGCGGGCTACCTCCCGCTTGCGTTGTGCGATTTGTTTGCGTATCTTGGAATTCACTCGAAAACCTCCGTGCGTTGGGTTGTGGTTTTGTTAACACCCATTCAACCCCAAAAAACGCCGAAGGTTTTCGGGTTTTTGTGTCTTACGCATCAGAGACACCACGCCGGGCTCGCTTGGCTAGGGGCTAGCGGTAAAGATGGTTTAGTTTCGTCGCGTAGCGACACGCCGGCCTACGCCGCTTCGTGCCTGTTTAACCGGCGCTCGGGCTCCGACGGGGTTGTTCAGGCACTTGTGGCGCTCTTCGCGGCACGCGCTTTAAGCGGTCGCCCAGCGCACGGTAGAGCCGCACGCATTACCGCCAGAAACGCTCGGTTCGTCGCCCCGATCGGACTAGGCGGCCGCATTGCCGGCCCTCCTAAAGAAGGGAAAATCGACTGGCGAGACTCGTCGCAAGTCCTTTGCTGGCAATAAGATAGATAAGCCTTGCCGCCGCACTCCCTATACAGTATAATTTCGTTCCATAATCCTAACTATTGCCGCAGCTTAATCCATCAAACCCACGCATATGGACCTCACGAAACTCCGTAACATCGGAATTTCCGCTCACATCGACTCGGGCAAGACCACGCTCAGCGAGCGCATCCTGTTCTATTCCGGCCGCATTCACCGCATCCAGGAGGTCAAAGGCGGCGGCGCGGGGGCGACGATGGACCACATGGAGCTGGAGCGCGAACGCGGCATTACGATCACCAGCGCCGCTACCTCCGTGGAGTGGGACGGCTACGATATCAACTTGATCGACACTCCCGGCCACGTCGATTTTACCGTGGAAGTAGAGCGGAGCCTCCGCGTGCTGGATGGGGCGATCCTCGTCCTCTGTGCGGTCGGCGGCGTGCAGGCCCAGTCGCTGACCATCGACCGCCAGATGCGGCGCTACCGCGTTCCTCGTCTGGCGTTCATCAACAAGATGGACCGCACGGGCAGCAACCCCGAAAAGGTCGTCGACCAGCTCCGCAACAAGCTCAATTGCGACCCCGTATTGATGCAGCTTCCCATCGGCCGGGAGCACAAGTTCGAGGGCATAGTCGACCTGCTTCGCGAAAAGGCCCTTTATTTCGACGGGCCCAATGGCGAGGACGTCCGCACCGAGCCAGTTCCGGCGGACATGGTGGCGGAAGTCAAGACCGCCCGGCAGCACTTGCTGGAAACAGTCTCCATGTACAGCGATGAGATGATGGAGCTCTTGCTAGGCGAGGAGACGGTGCCGCTGGAAATGATCGACCGCGTCGTCCGCGAGGCGGTGCTCAGCCAGCAGTTGACGCCCGTTTTCCTCGGCTCGGCATACAAGAACAAGGGCGTGCAGCCGCTGCTGGACGCCGTGACGCGCTATCTGCCCTCGCCACTGGACGCCCCGATCAACGCCCTGGCCCACGACGATCCGCACAAGAAGGTGCCCCTGACGCCCGACCCGGCCAAGCCGGCGGTCGGCATGGCCTTCAAGATCGTGGAAGACCCCTACGGCACGCTGAATTTCATGCGGCTCTACCAGGGCACGATCAAAAAGGGCGAGAGCTACTACAACCAGCGCACCGGCCGCAAGGAGCGCTTCAGCCGCATCGTGCGCATGCACGCCGACCAGCGCGAGGACATCGACACCGCCGAGGCGGGCGACATCGTGGCCGTGCTCGGCCTGGATACCGCCAGCGGCGACACTTATTGCTCGCAATATCCCTACTGCACGCTGGAGAGCATGTACGTGCCGGAGCCGGTCATCAAGATGGCCGTCGCCCCCGCCAAGCGCGAGGGGGCCGACAAGCTTAGTAAGGCCCTGCACCGCTTCCGTCGCGAGGACCCCACGCTGCAAATCTTCACCGACGAAGAGACCGCCGAGACGATCATGGCCGGCATGGGCGAGCTGCACCTGGAAATCTACATCGAGCGGATCCGCCGCGAATACGGCGTGGAGGTTGAAGTCGGCGCGCCCAAGGTCAACTACCGCGAGGCGCCCACGCAACCCTGCCAGTTCAACACCAAGCACCGCAAGCAGACCGGCGGCGCGGGGCAGTATGCCCACATCGTCGGCCGCATGGAACCGCTGCCCGAAGACGCCCCCGAACCGTTCGAGTTCGAGGAGAAGGTCGTCGGCGGGCGGATTCCCAAGAACTTCATTCCGGCCATCGAGAAGGGTTTCCGGCAGATGGTCCACAAAGGCCCCGTAGCCGGGTATCCGGTCGTTGGCCTGAAAGTGATCGTCGAGGACGGTTCCTATCACGACGTCGATAGCTCGGAAATGGCCTTCCAGACCTGCGCGGACCTGCATGAGAGAGAACTTCACCTCCACGCGGCCCGTGCTCTTGGAGCCGGTGATGAAGATCGAGATCGAGTGCCCCACGGACGCGCAGGGCTCGGTGGTCGGCAATCTGACCGCCCGCCGCGGCATGGTCGTTGCCACCGAAGTCAGCGGGCCGAACTGCCGCATCGAGGGCGAGGTGCCGCTGGCCGAGACCTTCGGTTATTCCACCGACCTGCGGAGCATGACGCAGGGCCAGGGGACCTTCACGATGGAGTTCTCCAAGTACCGCCGCCTGCCCTCGTCGCTGGAGCGGGAGATCGTCGCCAGCCGCAAGGAGAAGGCGGCGATGGCGGAGGTTTAGGCTTATAACTTAGTCCGGTTCTCGCGGCGAGCCGCGAGCGCGCAGGGGCGGTGCGGTGGCGATTCGGGGCGACGATCCTTGATATGATCTGCCGGCCGCCGAACGGGACGCCATTGAGGCCAAGCTCAGGGCGGAAGCCCGCCGCCTCATGCGCGAAGGAAACCGCAGGGAGGCAAATCGCAAGCTGCGGCGTGCCCGGGAAATCTCTCGCCGAAAGTCGAAGCGAGCCCATCGGGGAGCCGATTAATGCGTCGTACGATCAAACTGAAATCGAAACCCGCATTCAAGTCCGTCTACCGGTCGCTTCTTGTCAAAGATTGGTCGTTGACGACGTTGCGGCGGACGCTGAAGTTGTTGAGTGAATTCCTTCGCGGTTCCGGAACTCAAATTCAAATTGCGCACGATAAAGCTCGGCCAAGCGCGACTCGGAACGAAGTGGTGTTGGGCGACAACGACCTTCGCTTCCTGTTGAAAATACACGAGAAATTCGGCGGTGCAGCGCTTCGGTCGCTGCCCCCCGCGGCCGCCAGAGGCTACCACGCGACGCGAGCACTCGAGAACCTGGCAATCTGCACTTGGATCTATTTGGATCTTCAGCTCGTCTGCAACCTTCGCGGAGATATAGGTTTTTTCCGCGACATTCAGAGCATCCTCTTTCTAACTGCTGTTGACGCTCTGCTGCCGGAATTGCGCCGCAACAACTTGGCGGACTACGCGGTGTTGTTCGCCAACGTACTCGAGTACCATGCCGCGTTCGTCTGGCGCGACAACCCGGCACACCAGCAGTACTTGCTTTCGACGCTGGCCCACGAGCGCGGCGATCGCGACGCCGAAGGAACGGCGCTTTTGGCTGCCTTCCGCTTGACCGATCCCCAAGACCACGACTACCTCACGTTGGCGCAATCGTATTGGCAGTTCTTGATTGAAAATGAGCGTCGCGACGAGGCTGAGACTTTTCTACTCAGTACATATCGAAACGCCCCGCGCGAACACCTGGCGGAAATCAAAGAGATGCTTGACGACACCCTCGTGGAGCGCCGGCCGCGCAATGCTTAAGCCGGCCTGCCCGCCGTATTAGAGCGAAAGACCATCACCAGCCGCAAGAAGCAGGTGGCGATGGCGAAGGCGTGAGAATAGCGATGAAGCCAATCATTGTCACCGCGGTGGTGTGCTCGATTGTAAGTCTCTTGGGCTTGCTAGCTTTGTCGGCGATGACCGTTGCGCCGGGCGCCGAAGGTTGGCGCCGGGGAATGCTTCTGGTCGTGACGTCGTTATTGCTGGCGTGGCTCGCTATGCCGTTTTGGGCCAGATGGCAATTCCGAGAGTCGATCGGTATGGTCGCCGTTCCTCAAGCCGCCAAGTTTTCCGTCGTCGGTGTCGGCGCCGCTTACGTGCTGCTCGTTCTTCTCGGCGCTGTGGGATGAGCTGAGGTCGTCCACAAGCAATCCGCGAAGTTCGCGGCACATCCGCCGCACCCGTTTCCACTCGGCGATTTCCCGCCGTAGATCGACATTCGACTCCTCGATCCAGCCTTGGCGAAGCGTGCCAATGCCATTGGCGCCGGGCTTGTCAAGCATTGCCGCGCCGCCGCCATCGGTTTCCGCGTAGAGGTTCTCGCCGATGCGGCGCAGGCCTTGCGGATTGATGAATTTGGCCAGTTGGATCGTGGCAACCTGCTGAAGTTGCGTGCTGCTTGAAAAGCGGAACGAAACTGTTCCCTCGGCGCTAATCACAACGCGCGTCGCGTCGTTGGGCACTACAACGGTCGGTTCAAGGATTCGCCCGCTGCCGACAGTCTCGACGGCAACTTCGCCGTTCGCGTTCAGGCAGAATCGCCCCCCCGGCAATAGTAGATCGCGCCGCCTGGGTCCTTTACCTGAAAGAAGCCTTCGCCCTCAACGGCCAAGTCCCACTCGCGGCCCGTGTGCCGCAACCGTCCTTGGCGAAAATCGACTTGCGTGCCTGCGATCCGGCTGCCAGCGCCCACGGAGAGGCCGGCAGGCGAAGGTCGGCCCGACGAGTCTTCCACGCCGGCTTCGAGTTTATCCTCGTAAGGATTATCGACAAGCATCACCTGCAAGCGCTTGTAGGCTGGCGTGTCCGCATTGGCGATGTTGTTGGTGATCACCGCCAGCGTCGTCTGATAGTTCTCCAGGGCGAGGCCCAACGTTCGACGAGCGTGGCCGTCGTCGTTGTCGTGGCGAGAAGCCCGCTTCGCTGTCGGCGCGGCTGGGGAAATAACTTTCCGACTTGTTGACGTTGGCGGCGCTGCGCGACTCGCACTTGGGCGGCGCGGCGGCCGTCAACAGTTCAATCGAATAAAGCATGAAGCCGGCCGTTAATACGTACCCAGCCGACTTCCGTCCCGCAAATAATGCCATCTCCACCTCCGTGTGGATTGCAGTGCGGAAGAATAGCTTGTTGTGCCTGCTTTGCCAATGCCGATTGCGCCAAATTACGCAGAATACCAGGAAAATCGTCGCCACTTGCCCTGCAACGGCCAAACGGATTGCTAGCCAAGGTGACGGCGAACCTCTTCCAATGAGGACACATCGCCGAGATCCGCTTCTCGTCGGCGTTCTTCGAGCATTTTTCTAAACTCTTAGTTTTCTTCAATGAGGCGGTTTATGAAGTCGTCATCATCGTCAGCGCGAATCGGCAACATTTCAAAGCTGGGTGTACCGTTTATCGTCACTACAACTGGCGAAAGTTGGCGCTCCTGCGCGTACTGCTCAAGATTCGTTTTCGCCTCGTTCAAGTCGATTACCTTCATGTTTAGTAACGGTAATGGTCCGGCTTATAAGGCCCGCCCGCCGGAATCTTCAAGTACCCCGCCTGCTTCGGCGTGAGCTTCGTCAGCTTCACGCCAAGCTGCTCCAGGTGCAGCCGGGCGACTTCTTCGTCCAGGTGCTTGGGCAGGCAGTGGACGCCGATCGGGTACTTGTCCGTTTCGGTGTAGAGCGCCAGTTGCGCCAGCACCTGGTTCGTGAAGCTGTTGGACATCACGAACGACGGATGCCCCGTCGCGCAGCCCAGGTTTACCAGCCGGCCTTCGGCCAGAAGCAGGATCGAGTGGCCGTCGGCGAACGTGTAGCGGTCCACAAGCGGCTTGATGTTCGTCTTCTTGACCCCCTTGTGGGTGTTGAGAAAGTTGACGTCGATCTCCAGGTCGAAGTGGCCGATGTTGCAGACGATGGCGTCGCGGGGCATCTTCTCCATATGGTGGCCCATGATTACGTCGCGGCAGCCGGTGCAGGTAACGAAGATGTTGCCCCGCAAGCAGGCGTCTTCCATCGTGGTAACCTCGTAGCCCTCCATCGCCGCCTGCAACGCGCAGATGGGGTCGATCTCGGTGATCAGCACCCGCGCACCGTAGGAGCGCATCGAGTGGGCGCAGCCCTTGCCCACGTCGCCGTAGCCGCAGATTACCACGACCTTGCCGGCAACCATGATGTCGGTCGCCCGCTTGATGCCGTCGGCCAGCGACTCGCGGCAGCCGTAGAGGTTGTCGAACTTGCTCTTGGTGACGGAGTCGTTGACGTTGATGGCCGGGAACAACAGCTTGCCGCGGCTGTGCATGTCGTACAGCCGGTGGACGCCTGTGGTCGTCTCTTCGCTCACACCGAGGATGCTGCCGGCCAGCCGCGTGAAGCGCTTGGGGTCCTCGTTCATGCTGCGGGCCAGCGTGGTCAAAAGCGCCCGCTCTTCGTCGTGCCCGGCGTCTTCAGGGTCGGGCATTTCGTCCTTGGCCTCCAGCTCCGCGCCCATGTGGACCAAAAGCGTCAGGTCGCCGCCGTCGTCCAACAGAAGGTTCGGCCCGTCGGCTTCTTTGAAGCTCTGGATTTGAGTGAGGATGTTGTCCCAGTAGGCCTGGAGTTGCTCGCCCTTCCAGGCGAAGACGGGCACGCCTGTGGCGGCGATGGCGGCGGCGGCGTGGTCCTGAGTCGAATAGATGTTGCAGCTCGTCCAGGTGACCTCGGCGCCGAGCTTGGTGAGCGTCTCGATGAGCACGGCCGTCTGGATCGTCATGTGCAGGCACCCGCAGATGCGTGCCCCGGCCAGCGGCTTTTTCGGCCCGTACTTCCGCCGCAGGGCCATCAGCCCCGGCATTTCGTTTTCGGCCAGCTCGATTTCCTTGCGGCCCCAATCGGCCAGCGACATGTCAGCGACTTTATACGGAAGTTTGGTTTCTACTTGGGACACGGGCACGCCCTCCTATCCTCGCTTGCGAAAAAAGTAAAGTATCCGGTATGATAAGGTGTAAGGTATAGTTTTGCAAGGGACTTGGCCAGAGGGGCAGGGTTTTTGGACTCTTTTTACACGGAACGCGCGCCTTGACCGACTTTCGCAAAACCCTGGTCCTCGTCCTGAAGATCGCGGGGTCGCTGCTGATTATTGGGGTCCTGCTTTACCTGGCCGTCAACACGCCGGAGAAGCGAGAGACCCTGCGTGAGATGTGGAAGAAGCAGTGGGCATGGCCGCTGCTTGCAATGGGCTTCGCGGCTCTCTTTGCGGCCATTCTGATTACCATGGTGCGCTGGTGGTATTTGGTGCGGGCAGTAGGAATCGACCTCGCGCTCCCCGACGCGATACGGATCGGCTTTATCGGTTATTTGTTTAATCTCATGCCGATGGGAATTGTCGGCGGTAACCTGTTGAAGGCCTGGATGCTCGCCAAGGAGAACCCGGGCAATCGCGCCAAGGCTCTGGCATCGGTCGTGGTCGACCGCATCGTAGGTCTTTACGTCTTGTTTCTGGTTGCCGTGGCGGGCATTCTTATCACCGGGTTCTGGTCGAACTCGCACCTGGTCTGCATCGCCGTAATCGGGATCACTTTGGTTTCCACGGTGGGCATCGTGCTGGTTTTGATTCCCGGTTTTCTGGAGTGGATGGATGGCGTCTTTGCCAGGGCGGAAAAACGTGCCCCCAAGGTCGGCCACGCCATTCGCAGCTTGCTCGATGCAATTAAGGTTTATCGCGGCGAACGGGCCGTGCTGTTCTGGACCGCCGTAGCAACGGTCCCCGTCCACACGTTCTTGACGATTTCGATCTACTTCCTGGCGATGGGCATGGGTTTTCAGAAGGTGCCTTTCCGCGACTACTTCGCCGTTTATCCGGTGAGCAGCATCCTCAGTACGATCCCGCTGCCCGCCGGTCCGCAGGAAACGGGGATCGTGTTCCTCTACAGGAAGGTCGACATAAAGGCCGGTGCTCCGCCCGAACGGGCACAACAGGAGGGCACGATCTTGGCGCTGGTCTACCGGCTGAGCACGATCCTCATCGCCCCGATCGGCGCGGCGTATTATTTCCTGGGCTCCCGCGCCGAGGTTTCCGAGGTGATGCAACACCACGATGGGAACGGGGACGCAGACGCGCCGGTGTAGGGTTGCGTCGAGCGCAGCGAAGAACCGTTGATTTCTTGTGTTCTTGGGAACTTTGCGACACATTTCCCGTCTAAGGCGGCAAATAGTCTTATGTAGTCGATTAGGAGCCGGAGGCGTAGAATCCGGGCTTCCACGACGCGCCTCCCCCTCACACGATGGACGAACAACGAGAACGCGATGTCGCGCTCGGACTGCGCGAAGGCAGTCCGGAGGCTTGGCACGCGCTCTACGATGAGTTCGCCCCCAAGGTCTGGCAGGCGGCGTCGCGCTGGCTCGGCCCGCGCCACGCCGAGATCGCCGACATCGTGCAAGAGACGTTCATGGCCGCGGCGGCTGCCGCGCGGCGGTACGACGCGGCTCGCGGTTCGCTGGGCACGTGGCTGGGCGGCATTGCGCGAAACAAGATCGCCCTGTATTTCCGCAAGCAGAAGCAGCACGAGCGCCTGGACGCCGGCCCGGAAGGCGCGGCCGCGGCGGGACGGCTCATGCTCTGGCTTGAGGACCGCGAGTATGATCCCGGCGCGGCGCTGGAAGCGGCCGAGATGGCCGGCTTCGTCCGCGCGACGCTTACCGCCCTGCCGGACGACTACGAAACCATCCTGGTGGCCAAATACGTTGACGGAGAGAGCATCGAGCAGATCGCGGCGGCCGAGCAATCGACGCCCGTCGCCATCCGCTCGAAGCTCGCCCGGGCGAGACAGGCCTTCCGGGACCATTTTGTGAAAACGACTTCCGTCTATTCCTCGGATAGCGAAGAGCGCGTGCGATGACCAGTCCAGACCACAATTGGAACGAAGATCGCCTGGCGGAATTGCTCTGCGCCGCGCAGCAACCGCCGCAGGCGCCCGACGAGCAGTTCCTCGCGCAACTCCGCGCGGAATCGACGGCGGCGTTTTTATCGTCCACTTCTGATATCACTCTTCCTGCCGTTACTGGAAAGAAATCCAAGATGTTCATTTTTGCCTGGCGTGCGTTGGCGGCCACAGCGGCCGCGGCTGTCTTAATGGTTACGTGGTTTGTCACGTCGAGTTCCGGCAGCCGCGCGGCGACGTTGGCAAGCGTGTTGGAAAAAACCGAAAAGGCCGCTTTGCACGTCCGCATCCAAAGAGCGCCTCCTCCGGACGACAAACATGCGCCCGCTGCGATGGAAGCCTGGTCCAACAAGGCCGGCAATCTCCGCGTCAACCGCCCTGACGGCACCTACGATATCGCCCGCAAGGAAACGCTCTGGCGGATCGACGAAAGGGCCAATCGCGCCGCGCGGGGCGAGTCGCCCTACTATCTCGCGGAGACAAAATCGCTCGACCTCCTGCCGCTGTTGGGGCTGGATGCATCCAGCGTCCGCAAGAGTCTCCTCGCCGCGACCGCGCGGCCGGTGCGGGAAAAGATCGGCGGCACGCTGTACGACGTTTACCGCTACCGGATTGTTGACGGCTTGCGGCCCGTAATGGTCGAGGCTGTCGTCGATCCGGCCAAGCAGCTTCTCTACTCACTGGAAACGCTCGTCGATCGCGACGGCAAGAGCACGCCGGCCGTAACGCTTACGGTCCTGTCAACGAACCAGCCGGTCAACGAAGACCTGTTCGTCGTAGGCGACACGCTCACCGAGGATGGCCGCATCGGCAAGGTCAGCGACTTGCAGGGCATGGTCTCGGTCAAGCCCGTGATGGCCGAGCGCTGGACGCCCGTCTGCGGCAACATCCTTCTGCGGCCGGGCGATTGGCTGCGGACCGACCTCCGCGGGGCCAACGCCGTCGCCGCGCGGCTGACGAGCAAATCGCAAATCATCGCCGGACCGGGCACGCTCGTCGAACTGATCGGCCCCAAGAAGGCCCGCCTCTACGAAGGTGAAATCCAAGTAGTAGTTCCGCCGGACGCCCCAAAGACCGGTTCACTGGAATTGCTCGGTCCGGACAACGAGAAGTTGACGGTTGCCAAGACAGGCGTTTATCGCGTCACCAACTCCCCTCTCCCTCCGAGAGAGGGGCCGGGGGTGAGGGCGGGGAACCGCCTGGTACTGGCCAAAGAAACTCCCAAGTGGCTCAAGGGCTTTCTGGGCAAGGAAAAGCAGGAGTCGATCGGCTCGCTGGTGGCCAACGTCGATGGCCGCAACGTGCCGCTGACGGTCGGCTATCACAAGGTCTCGGTCGAAATTCGCGACCAGATCGCCCGCACGAGCGTGGAAGAATCATTCGCCAACCTCAGCGATCACCAGTTGGAGGGCGTGTTCTACTTCCCCCTGCCGCAGGACGCCTCGATCAGCGGATTCGGCATGTGGATCGGCAGCGAGCTAGTCGAGGCCGATATCGTGGAGAAGCAGCGGGCGCGAGAAATCTACGAGATCATCAAGAGCGAGCGCCGTGATCCGGGCCTCTTGGAATGGCAGGGCGGGAACCTCTTCTCGGCCCGCGTCTTCCCCATCGAGGCCCACGCTGAGAAGCGCATCCGCATCGTCTACACGCAGGTCCTGCCGCGGACCGGCAACTCGTTCCGCTACAGCTACGCCCTGCAAAGCGAGATGCTCCGGCAGCACCCGCTGCGCGAGCTTTCCATCGACGTGAAGATCAATTCCGTCGTGCCGCTCGCGAAAGTCGCATCGCCGACGCACGCCGTGCGGGTTGCCAAGACCGACCACTCGGCGCACCTTGAGTTCGACGCGCGGGAATACACGCCAACGCGCGATTTCGAGGTCGTCGCCGACCTCCAAGGGAAGCAGCCGGAGTTGACATTGATCCCTCACCGCCGCGGCGACGACGGCTATTTCATGCTCATGCTGGCGCCGCCCGCCGAAGCAACCGAGGACGATCGCGACTTGCTCGTCGACAAGGCGCCGCTGGACCTGATCCTGCTGGCCGACACGTCGGCCTCGATGGATGAAAGGCAGCGCGGCGCACAAGCGGAATTCATCGCCGCGGTGCTCGGCTCGCTTACGCCGCGAGACACGGTGAACCTGGCCTGCTGTGACGTACACTGCGACTGGGTTTTCGAGAAAGCATTGTCTGCCGACGCAAAGAGTGTAAAAACCATCCGTGAATTCCTCGACCGCCGCAAATCGCTCGGCTGGACCGATCTGGCCAAGGCGTTTTCCCAAGCCTTCCAGCGCACGGGCGGAATACGTGCATCGTCTACGCCGGCGACGGCATCCCCACCACCGGCGACGCCGACCCGTCCGAGGCGGCTGCGCGGCTGAAGCGCCTGTACGACAAGAAATGCAAGGACACACAGCCCGTCTGCCACGCCGTTTCCGTGGGCAGCACATTCGAGTCGGGCGTGTTGAAGGCCATCGGCTCGCTGGGCGGCGGCGGCTCGATGAGGCAAATCAGCGGCGAAAACGGCCCGCGCGCGATCGCCTTGGACCTGCTCAAGGAAATCACGCGGCCGGGCTTGCGGGACCTCAAGGTGCAGTTCGAGGGCTTGCGCGTGGCGCGTGTCTATCCGCAAGAGCTGCCTAATCTGCCCGGCGGCTCCCAGCAAATCATCTTGGGCCGTTACCTGCCGCAGGGCAAACAGCAAGCTGGCCGAGTCATCGTCACCGGGCGCCGGGGTGACCGCGACGTTTGTTTCGAGCAGGCCGTCTCGCTGGCCGACGCCGAACACGGCAATTCGTTCATCCCGCGTCTCTGGGCGCGGATGCATCTCGACTACCTGTTGCAGCAAGGCGCAACGCCGACGATCAAGGACGACATCATCGCCCTGTCCGAGGAATACCACATCATCACGCCTTACACGTCGCTTTTGGTCCTGGAGAGCGACGCCGACCGCGAGCGGTTCAAGGTCAAGCGCGGCTTCGTCATGCGCGACGGCGAAAAGTTCTTCGCCGAGGGCCGCGACAATGCCAACTTCGAGCTTTTGCAGCAGCAGATGAAGCGGGCCGGCGGTTGGCGGATCGGGCTGCGGATGTCGGTCCTCCGGCAGCTCAGCACGCAGGGCCGCGACGCCGGCGTCTTCCAGCCGCAGTGGGGCGCCGACAATTGGTTTGCCTTTACCAACGGCCCCATGGGCGGAGGCGGAGGCTTCTCTAGCCGGCTCGCTGGCGTGAATAGCTACTCTGGGGGCACAATCATCAACGGTGGGTTCTTCCTGGGAGAGGAAAACAAATCGCGGCTCCTCTACGACACTTTCACAATAGACGGTCCGCAGACGGCTTCCGCGCCGACAAGCAGCCCCGTCGAAGCGACCGACATGAATGGACGCGCTTATTCTCAGACTTACCAAGAGAAAATGTCGGGCGAATCGGCCGTGAAAGAGTTGTCCGAGGGCGAGGCTGGCGGCGAGCAGTTCGCCGAGCAAGACAGCAAAGATCGAGGCGAACTCGGTTGGGAAGAAGCGGGGGAACAAGAAGAGGCGCAACTGTCGCGCACAAAGATGGCGAGTGTTCGCTCGCCATACAGTTTTCGGGGTCTGAGCTTTGCCGGTGCAATCGGGGCAGACGCCGTCGCCGTGGGCGATGATTGGAGCTTCGCGTCGCCAGCCGGGGCTCGAAATCGCTGGTTTGCAGAGGGTCGGGGGCTCTACTGGAACCGCAGCGAGCTCGACAACTGGCTGAACAGCCTTTTCGGCACGCTGCCGCCCGCGCCAAGCGGCAAGCAGCCGCCCGCGGTCAAGCCGGAATTGCCGGAGGAAGTCCTGGCGCTCTCGAAGAAGTTGCTGCGGAACGAGCAGTTGGAACTCAAGGCCGGCGGCCTGCGGATCGATCGGCACACCGACAACTTCAACGCCCGCTTCGCAGAGCTGGCATCGCGAGCCGACGAAACCTTCCTGGCCGGCGCGCGGTCGTGGCTTATCCGCTCGTCCTCGGACGGCGGGCAAACCGTCATCCAGTGGTGCGACGGAAAGCAGAGGGAAATCTTCAACCGCTCGTTCTTGCTTGGCCGTGCGCGGAAGGCCGTTGAAGAAGAGCTAAAACTGCCGCCCATCGGTGTCCCCGGATACGTGCTCGTGTCGCTCGCCGATTCGTTCAACGGCCAAAAAGTGTCCGTCCGACATCCGGCCGATGGCCAAACGCTGCTGACCTTCCGCGCGCTGCGCGACGACAAGAACGACACGCAAGTGCTTATCGACACCAAGCGGAACGTCGTGCTCTCGATCGAGAGTCGCACCGACGGAAAGGTAACCTCCTCTCAGCGCTTCGGCGATTTCGTGGAAGTCGCCGGCGCTGGTGGCGCAGAGCATCAAATCGCTGGACGACAAGGGCCGCACGACAAGCGCGACCAAGCAGAAACTCGCCCGGATGGACAATGACAGCTACTCCCAAGCGATGACCAGCGCGCTTGCCGGCCGCGAGCGAGTGCAGTTCCTCCACGACCCGGCCGAGACGGTCCTGGACGCGAAGAAACACCTCGCTGCCGGCAAGGCCGACTTCGACGACCAGATTACACTCCTGATGCACTTCGGCCGCAGTTCGCAATGGGCCCGCGCGATGGAGCATCTGGCGGCGGCGGAAAGGTTGGCCGACGACAAGAAACTACACGACGACAATAAAGGCGTTCGCTGGCTCCGCTACGCCGTACTCAAATCGGCCCGGCGGAACGAGGAGCTCAAAGGGCTGTTCCAAAAGGAGGCCGGCCAACGAGACAAACCGCCCGTTGACGAGTTATTCCTTGCCAACTACCTCCTCGGCCAGGCCAACGGCGCGCTGGAGGCCAACGAAATCCTTGCCCTGCTGGACGAATTGCGGACGGTCTACGCGCGGCAGCCGGCGCACTTGCAAGCGCTCAAGGGCTGGCGGCAGCAACGGGCGAATTGGCTAACCAACGCCGGCCGCGGCGACGAAGCCCTGGCGATCTACCGCGCGCTTGCCGAATCGTACATCCATGACTTCAACGTCCAATCGACCTACATCCAGAACCTGCAGAACCGGCAGGAGTACGAGACCCAGCGGAAGTGGATCGAGCGTGTCCTCTCCAGCGACGTGCGCTGGGAAAGGCAGGAGATCGACCAGTTCCGCAACTATTTCGCCCAATCGCTCCGCGCCCAGGAGCGTTACGACGAGTTGGCGGCGTACTTGCAGCAATGGACCGGCGAGAACCCCGAGAGCGCCGATCCCTACGGCCAGTATATCGACGCGCTCTACTACACCGACCACTCCGCCGACGCCGTGGCCCTCATGGACAAGTGGTTCCGCGAAGGCCGCCGCCACGATCTCTCGCCGGCCGCCGCCGCGCGGCTGCAAGCGGCCGTCAACTGGATCTTCAACCAGTGCCAGAACACTTGGAACTACTACAACGCCTATCACATCGACCAACATTGGCAGGACGAGCTTGTCGCCACGGCCGTCTTCTTCTGCACCGATAAAAACCACGTCTCCATCGCCGAACAGATAATTAACGACTGGCGCTTCCAGCAGAACGAGTGCAACCAGAAGCTTCGCGCCGCCCTGGCGAAAGTCTTCGCCGAGAAGTTCGACCGCCTCGCGCTGGACGACATCGACCGCTTCATCAACTGGCTGCGGGGCAACGGCTCGCTGGTGTCGAAGGCCCAGTGGAAGGAATACGCGCACAAGTTGCTGCAGCAGCACGAAACCCAGCGGAATGCCGACCTCAAGGACCGCCTTGCCCGGACCGTGGCCAACATCCTCTCCTTCGCCGCCGAGCCGGACGAGTACATGGCCTTCCTGCGGCGGCTTTCGCGCGAGGCCCCGGAAAAGTACCGGCCGTACTACATCTCGCAATTGTTCCAGACGCTGTTGGCCCAACCCTGGGCGGAAAAGTACGAGAACGAGGCCTTCGACCTGCTCGGACAGTTGGGCGGCGGCCAATCGCCCCCACGGCGGCTTTTAGAGCAGATTCGGGCACTGCACCAAGTGACCGACCGCATGTTGGCCGGCCGCAAGGAGGCGAAGGCCAAGACGATCGTCCATGCCGAGAAGCTCACCCGCACCGAGCTGCTCAAGAAGCAGGCTGAGCAACTGCGGCAAACGCGGGAGGAAGTCGCCGCAAAGTTGGCCAGTGAAGAGCAGAAACATCGCGGCGAACTGGCCACGTGGATCGCCGCCGAGCGGATGTATCTCGAAGTGCTCTTGAACCACGACCTGGACAAGGCGCTCGAAAAGGCCGCCGAGAATTGCTGGAAAGTGTTGGACGCCCGGCAGCCGAAAATCGACGATTCTTCGGACGACGCGGCCCGTGTGCGGGCGGAACTGAACGCCGTGATGCGGAACCGCTGCCGGATTACGCTGATGAACTTGGCCGCCCGCAAGAGCGCGCCGCCGGCACTCGTTCGGCGGCTGACGGAATACATCGACCAAAACATTAGCGGCGGTAAAGGGGACAGTCCCATTTTTGCTGATACAAAAATCGGGACAGTCCCCAACCAGCAGTGGAAGCTCCTGAAGTTCAATCTGCTGGTTGCGTTGGACAAACCCAAGGAGCTTCAGCAGGCCCTGGACGCCTGGATCAAGGCGGGCGACCCGGACAACCGCTGGCGCGTGGCGCTGGGCTATCTCTTGGCCGAAGAAGGTAAGCTGGCCGAGGCGATCAAGCTGTTTGAGGCCGTTGCCGCCAAGGACGAGCTTGCGTCTGCTCAATGGCAGACGCTGGCCAATTGGTACCAAGCCGCCGGCCGCCGCGCGGACTACGAACGGGCGAAGGTGGAAATCTACAAGACGGCCGAGGAATGGCAGCTCACTAATTGGCTCAACGGCCAGGTGAACCAATGGGTCAACAACCAAGGCCAGTTGCCCGCGCAGTTGGACTCGGAGGCCGTGCTGGCCTTCCGCGCGCTGCTTTCCAAATCGGCTAATCCGCAGAACTACATCGGCTACCAGCTTCGCGAGCTGTACAAGGCGTGCCGCGATTCCCGACTCCTTTCCTGCCTGGCCGACAGCATTCCCGGCCACACCGCCCAGCAGATTTATCCCTACCTGCAATCGGCCAAGGGCGTGATCGACGAAATCCGCGAGGAGGCGGCCGTCGATTCGTTGGTGGAACGGATCGCTCAACTGCGCGGCGAAGGGGACAGTCCCATTTTCGCCGGCAAAGCGTCCGTGAATGGGCAATCCGCTAACTCGGCGAAAATTGGGACAGTCCCCATGACGACGACCGACGTCGATCGCCGGGCATTCGATCTATTGGAGGCGATGACCGAGCGCCGCGCGGCCGAGCTGAAGAACCAGCCGGGACCGCACGTCGACAAGGCCGTGGCCGCCTTGCAACGCGCATTCAAGCGGCAGTGGTCGCCCGGCGAAGAGCGGTTGATGGCCGACTTCCTCGCCGCGCTGGGCGCTATTCCGCAGGAGAAACTGGCCGCCGAGCAGCTTCATGAGTTGGAGGCGTTCTACAACGACGCCAAGCCCAATTCACAGCAGCGCCTGGACATGGCCTGCGCTTACGCCAGGGCCCTTTGGAGCTACAACCGCCGCCAACCGGCGATGAACCTGCTGCAGGCGGAGGTGGAACTGTATCCAACCGCGGGGCACGCCAAACCCTTATGCGAGCAGCAAATCTTCCAGGACTTTATCTCCTATCTCGATCAGGCCGGACACTACACGGCCGCCGTCAGCCGCTTGGAGAATGAGCGTCAGCATGTTGAGACGGTGGTCAACCGCCGCAACCTCGAGGCCCGCATCATTGAGGTCCATACCGACGCCGTCCGCAACCGGGGGCAGGTCGGCGACCTCAAGGCCGCGGAGCTATACCGTGCCGTGCAGGCGCGCATCCTCGCGCAGTTGCCCAGCGGCGACTCGCCCTTTGACGCCCGGCTGATCACGCTCGCAAGCTCGCTCTACGAAGCGGCCCACAACGTGCAAATAACCTCGGCCGGCGCCGATCTGAAAACGTTCGCTTTCCAGAAGCTGCCGCTGCTGCTGAAGCGGCAGGTGGCGCAGTACGAGAACATCGAGAACGACCTTGCCGAGCGGCTGCACCAGGTCTGCGGGCCGGCCGACGGCATCGACTTCCTGGTGGCGCGCCACGACCAGCGCCCGCCGTGGCTGAAGCTCAAGCAGAACTTCTGGAACGCGCACGGTTGGCAATTGACCAATTGGCGGCGCGAGGCGGGCAAGCTCGACGGGCCGCTCTCCAACCGCTTGCTGAAGCTGGTGCTGGAATTCCTCCGCGGCCAACTGACGGGCCGCGGCGCCAATGGCACCGGGATCTGGCATCGCGGCAACTGGAATTACTGGGCAGATCGCGAGGACGCTTTCGTCCGCTGCGCCGAGCAGGTTTACGCCGAGAACAAGCGCAACGGCGGGGTCGTCGGCAATGTGGCCGACTACCTCTGGGTCGAGGCCCGCATGGACCGGGCGATCGAAATCCTCCAGGCCGCCCAAGAGGAGCACGTTCTGGACGAAAACGGGCAGGCGAAGCTCGTCAATTATCTGCACAACCGCGGCCGCTTCGGCGAGTCGATCGGCCTGCTGCAAGCGCTCGTCGAGGCCCATCCGGACAATCTCGAATACCGCCGCTTGCTCATGTACGCCTACTTCCGCACCAACCGCCACGACGACCTCTTGGCCTTGCTCAAACAGAGCGACGAATACTTCCACCAGAAAGACCGCTGGGGCGAAGGCCCGATGGCCATGCTCGCCGGGGCCTGTTTGCAAGACGAGCTTTTCGAGCAGTCGGTCAAGTACTACAAAGAGCTGATCCCATTGCACGAGCGGACCGCGGCCAACCGCGGCATTGGCGACGGCACGCTGTCGGGCTACTACGGCGGCAACGCCCAGGCACTGGCCGGCTTGAAGCGCTTGACCGAAGCGGTGGATGCCGCCTGCGGCGCGATCGTCAGTTGGGGCAACAACGTGCAAAACCGCGCCCAGGCGTTGGAAGCCCTGCGGAACATCCTCCGCGGCTGCGAGAGCGAGCAGCTTGACGCTCTCGTCCGCGAGCTCGACGCCCAGGCCGCCAAAACCGGCGACGACAACGCCTTCGTCCGCAAGGCGCTGGGCCAGGTCTACACCCAGCGCGGACAGTACGACAAGGCTCTCGTGCAGCTTCGCTTGGCGGCGCCAGTTGCAGCCCAATGACGGCGAAATCTACGACGCGCTGGTCGCCTGCTGCGACAAGCAGGGAGACAAACAAGGCGCGATCCGCGAGCTGCTGGCCAAGGCGCAATTCGACCGCCGCGACATCAACCTCTACAAGGACCTCGGCCGCCGCCTGGCCGAGCTAAACGAAGACGGCGAGTCCGAACGGGCCTACACGTCGATCGTCGAAATGCTGCCCAGCGAGGCCGAAAGCCACACGATGCTGGCCGAAATCCGCGAGAGCGAAAACCGCTGGCCCGAGGCGATCGAGCAGTGGCGACAGGTCACGCGGCTGCGTGCGCTGGAGCCGACCGGCCTCTTGCGGCTCGCTGCCGCACAGATACATGAAAAGCAGTGGTCCGCCGCAGCGGAAACGGACAAGCAACTCCGCGCGAAAACTTGGCCCCAGCGGTTCGGCAACACCGAGTTCCAGATTCAACAGTTAGAGCGGCAAATCGACGGCAAGGCCAGGTGATGAGTGTGCGCCGGGTGCGTATACTTTGAAGCACCACGCAAAAGGAAAGAGGTGCCATATGAGGCGATCAACTATCCTCAGCCTAGGTTTCTTGACGCATGCGATACTATTGAGTTGCGCACATCTTGCTTGCGCCGATGACGATCTCCCAGAACTCCGCGATCTGGACGGAATGCGAAACGGCAAAAACACCCCGTTTCAGGAGGTGGGACATCGCTGCGAAGACCTTCTCAAAGAACACAAGAGCCCGGAGGAACGGGGCCAGATATACTATCACCTCGCCGATCTTTACGGGCAGTCAGGCATGGTCCATACTGAGTTAGTCATCGAGAATGCGCGGCGTGGCGCTTCAATTGCCGATCAAACCCGCCCAACGTCTGAGGCTTTATATCTACTTGGGCGATGCGCTGGTGATTGGCAACCAACATTTGGCCCGAGAAGACCGAAAGCCGTTATCCGAGATTCGCAAGTTGGCGGTCGTTCCCTATTTGGAAGGGCTGAAGGATGCGAAGAAATACCCAATCCCGGATGACAGGCCACAGTTGCCAGGGGTCGGCATGTACGACGTACCGCCAGGCAGCCCGGAATATGAGCAAGTCAAGAAGACCCACGACCAACAGATGGCCGCGCGAAGCGCGGCCGAATTCGAGCAGGAATTGTGGGACGATCGAAGAATTCTCGCGAATCAGATCGTCGAGCTGTACGCCCGCGAGCCGTACACGGCCACGGAAGTCCGACGGCTTGCCGCACAGATCTTGAACGATCCAACCGCCGTCGAAAGTCTGATGAAGCTTATCGCCGAGAAAGGCGCGCTTGGCGATGATCAAGTAAAGACAGCCGATCCGCCACGAACGACGCGACGTGCCGACAACCATTAGTCGCGTACGTGCCCGCGCGTCACTCGTTCGCAATGCGCCAGCTATAGGTCCGCTCCAGGGCCTGCCAGACGGCCCCGGTGATCTGCCGTAGCGGGATCGTTTTCGGCAGCACCAAAAAGGCATGTGCCAGCCGGGCCTGCTCCATGAGCACGTCGTCCCACTGGGCCGACATGAGGATGCACGGCAGCATGGCCTTGAACTGCTTTACCAGCCGCAGCGTCTCCAGCCCGGTGAGCTTCGGCATGTGCATGTCCAACAGCGCCAAGTGAATCTCCTGCGTGCGGACGATGCTCAGCGCCTCCTCGCCGTCGCCCGCCAAATGGACGCGAAACCCCCGCGGCGCGAAAACGCCGTGCAACGTCTCCCGATAGCTGGGATCGTCGTCGCTAATCAGCAGGGATGGCTCGGCGGCAAGCATGGCAATAGGTGAGTTAGGCAACGTGGGCGAGGCAAAAGTGTCACCAAGAATAGGGGTGAGCAATTCGGATACCAAATCTGACGACGATTCTTCGCGATTCATCGACGCATCGCTAAGTCCCGACCCAATAATATCTTACGATATGAGGCAGCGCCGCCGCAAGTGAGAATTCGTGCCGTTTGCCGCGCCGCAATTGGCCAAAAAAAGCGGCACCGCTGCCATTTTGACAGGTTAGTCCGCCTGTTTTCAGCACACCGGCCGCGGGCTGCGAAAACTATCGCCCCGCCGCGGCCCCAACACGGCTTCTGCGTATTCCATCACCTGCTCCGGCGTTTCCCAGTAGTGGTCGTAGACCCAGGTGTCTTCGTACTCGCACTTCTTCGTAGTATAAGCACGGCAGATATTCGGGCGGGTCTCGTAGATGCCGCAGCGGTTGTCCGGCTGGAGATGGCGGCAGGGCGTATGGACGAGCAGATACCAGTCGCCGTCTTCGACGAACACGCTCGCCTTCTCGTGCATGAGGAACCAGCGCATGTAATCGAACTCCCGCCAGGTCGTCGGCTTGTCCATCGGCAGGGCGAAGTATTGACAGCACTTGGCCGTGCAGTAGCTGCAGAGGCACTCGCCCGGCTTGAGGTCCTCGCGGCGGGGCTTGCCGTTGCGCGGCGGCGTCTGGAGGATGGGAAGGTCTAACGGCATGGATACCGTAGTCTAAGGCGGCGGCGCGACGACGGCAAGTGCCGCCACGGCGGATCGCTCTGTATAATGCTCCAATTCACTCACGCGGAGCCCCTCGATGAATTGCTTCAATCATCCCGACCGATCCTCCATCGGCATGTGCAAGTCGTGCTGCAAGGGGCTGTGCCGCGAATGCGCCTTGGAATTGGAAAACGGCCTCGCGTGCAAGGAGGTACAATGTGAAGACCGCGTCAAGATCATGAACAGGCTTTTGGGCAACCAGACTCGAATCCTGGCCGCCGCGCGCTCGCAAAGCTGGATGCAAGCCGTGCTGCTCGTGGCGATGGGCGCGATCATACTCGGATTCGGACTCTTAGTCGTCTCCTGGGGTAGGACGGAACTCGGCGCGCTGACCGGCGCCATGGGCGCCGTCTTGCTGATCGGCGGTTTTGCTCGAATGCGCTGGCATGCTTCCTTTCCGAAGCTGGAAACACCAAAGGAACCGCACGATCCCTTCGTGCAGCCGGGCTCCCCGTGGCCGCCGCGCCGCTGAAATCGCTGCAGCCTGCAATTCACGACCGGCCAATTGCCGCGAAGATGAGCAAAACCGCTACGAAAAGCTTGCCCGGCATCTTCTCGCCCTCCGGTTTCCGCGACTTGGTTAGCGGTCGGCGGCGAGGCGCCGCGGCGGCAACGTTGCCGCGGTATGCTGGCCATCGCTGAAGTGCCTTATTGCTGGGCCATCCGCTGGCGAAACCGGCGCTACGATCGCGGCGCGAAGCAAATCCATCGCGTTGAAGTCCCAGTAATCAGCGTCGGCAATCTCACCCTTGGCGGCACGGGCAAGACGCCGATGGTGCAGTGGATCGTCCAGCAGCTCCTTCGGCAGCAGATCAATGCCGGCATCGTCAGCCGCGGATATGGCCGAGTAGCAGGCACGCTCCGCGTGGCGTCCGCCTCCGTCTCCAAACATGCGACGGACTCGAAGGTGCATCCTACCGGTTCTAACGACGAGGCCCTGGAGCTCGCCTGGCAATTGCCGGGCGTGCCGCACGTGCAAAATCCTGACCGGCTCGCCGCCGCGCGGCGGGCGATCGACGAGTTCGGCTGCGAGGCCCTGGTGCTGGACGACGCCTTCCAGCATCGCCGCATCGCCCGCGACCTCGATGTCGTGCTCTTGGACGCTTTGGAGCCGTTCGGCTTCGGCCGCGTCTTTCCCCGCGGCACACTCCGCGAGCCGGTCGAAGGGCTCGCCCGCGCGGATGTAATCGGCTTGTCACGGGCCGATCTGCTGACGGAAAAGCAGCGCGAATCGCTGCGCGACCGAGCCATGAAACTCGCGCCCACGGCGCTTTGGATCGAGACGGTCCATGCGCCGGTCGAACTTGTGACCGGCGGCAGTTCAACTGCCGCCGGCGAGCCGCCTGTGGCACGCCAGCCGCTGGCAGAGCTTCGCGGACGGCCCGTGCTAGCCTTTTGCGGGCTGGGCAATCCGGCCGGTTTCCGCCACACGCTGGCTACCTGCGGCTACGAAGTCCGCGAGTTCCACGAGTTTCCCGACCATCATCCGTATCGCCGCGCCGATCTGGAATTCCTTGCCGCGGCCGCCCAGCGGCTGAACGTCGAAGCAATCGTCTGCACGCAAAAAGACCTCGTGAAAATCAATCGCGGCCGGCTCGGCAACCGGCGGCTTTGGGCGGTACGTATCGGCATTGAATTCCTTTCCGGGCGGGAAGAACTAGTGCAGCGGTTGACGTTGCGGGAGGAAGACACTGTCGGATCGTAGGCGCTGCTTGCGCCAATGCGCAGTCCGTGGCAGCGAAAGTGCATCGAAGTCCACAGTTCTGGATATCAACTGCTAGTTATTTTAGTTACCGCATCAATAGCCTGATTCGCAGCCTTAGACACGTCGTGCGGGCAGCGGCAGTCTCAGGAAATCCCTGATACTAATATCCTGAAATGGGGGATAAGATGAGGGGCGTGCCGCGCACTACCGCTGCGCTTTTCGCGGGAAACATGCACGAATCTCTCGATTTTCCACAAGGATTCATTATGAGCAGCGATTTGCTAGACAATGAAACGGGGTCCGCGGTCATGGATGAGAACCAGTCGGAGACGACGGCTGTTGCCTTGGAGAGCCCGCCGTCTTGGAACGGAAATGGAGAGGGAGCCCCTCAGGAAGATACGTTCACCCGGCAAATCCTGTTCGCTCTTGTCGCGCTTCGCAATGGCGATTTCACGAAGCGGCTGCCCGTGGACTGGGTAGGCATGCACGGCAAGATTGCCGATGCCTTCAACGAAATTCTAGCCTTCAACGAGCGGCGCGCGAACGAGACGTCACGCGTGTGCCGGATGGTGGGCAAAGAAGGCAAGCTGGAGCAGCGAATGGCGGTGCCCGGCGTAACCGGCGGGTGGGTGGATGAAATCCAGGCCCTCAATACGCTCATCGCCGACCTTGCCCGGCCGACCGCCGAGGTGACGCGGGCCATCGGCGCGGTGGCCAAGGGAGACCTGGGACAATCAATCGTTCTGGAGGTGGACGGCCGCCCGCTGGAAGGCGAATTCCTTCGCTCGGCCAAGATTGTTAACCGCATGATCGAGCAGCTTTACGTCTTCACTTCCGAGGTTACCCGCGTGGCCCGCGAGGTGGGCACTGCCGGGAAGTTGGGCGGACAGGCCCAAGTGCAAGGCGTGACGGGCGTTTGGCGCGACCTGACCGACAGCGTCAACCAGATGGCCTCCAATCTCACCGATCAGGTCCGCAGCATCGCGGAGGTGACGATTGCAGTGGCCAACGGCGACTTGTCCAAGAAGATCACCGTCGACGTCCGCGGCGAAATCCTGCAGCTCAAGGAAGCCATGAATTCCATGGTCGAGCAGCTGCGATCGTTCTCCTCGGAAGTCACCCGCGTCGCCCGCGAGGTGGGCACGGAAGGCAAGCTCGGCGGCCAGGCCATTGTGCCGGGCGTGGCCGGCACTTGGAAAGACCTGACGGACTCGGTGAACTCGATGGCCGCCAACCTCACAACGCAGGTCCGCGGCATTGCCGAAGTGACCACCGCGGTGGCCAAGGGCGACCTCTCTCGAAAAATCACCGTCGACGTGCAGGGCGAAATCCTGGAGCTAAAGAACACCATCAATACGATGGTGGACCAGCTCAACGGTTTTGCCTCGGAAGTCAGCCGCGTCGCCCGTGAAGTGGGCACCGAAGGCAAGCTGGGCGGCCAAGCGGCCGTCCCCGGCGTGGCCGGCACATGGAAGGACCTGACGGACAACGTCAATTACATGGCCTCGAACCTCACGGCCCAGGTCCGCAATATCGCGGAAGTGACTACTGCCGTGGCCCGCGGCGACCTCTCGCGCAAAATCACCGCCGACGCCAAGGGCGAAATCCTGGCGTTGAAGAACACGATCAATACGATGGTGGACCAGCTCAACGGCTTCGCCTCGGAAGTCAGCCGTGTGGCCCGCGAAGTGGGCAGCGACGGCAAGCTGGGCGGCCAGGCGGACGTGCCCGGCGTCGCAGGCACTTGGAAGGGCCTGACGGACAACGTCAACTCCATGGCGTCCAATCTTACGGATCAGGTCCGCAACATCGCCGAAGTCACAATCGCCGTCGCCCGCGGCGACCTTTCGCGCAAGATCACCGCCGACGCCAAAGGCGAAATCTTGGAGTTGAAGAACACGATCAACACCATGGTCGATCAGCTCAACGCCTTTTCCTCGGAGGTGACGCGCGTGGCCCGCGAAGTGGGCAGCGACGGCAAGCTGGGCGGCCAGGCGCAAGTGCCGGGCGTGGCGGGCACGTGGAAGGACTTGACCGACAACGTCAATTCCATGGCCTCCAACCTTACCGCTCAAGTCCGCAACATCGCCGAAGTAACCACCGCCGTGGCCCGCGGCGACCTTTCGCGCAAGATCACCGCCGACGCCAAGGGCGAAATTCTGGAGCTGAAGAACACCATCAATACGATGGTCGATCAGCTCAACGCCTTCGCCTTCGAGGTCAGCCGCGTCGCCCGCGAGGTAGGCACCGAAGGCAAGCTCGGCGGGCAGGCGCAGGTCTCCGGCGTGGCGGGGACGTGGAAGGACTTGACCGACAACGTCAATTCAATGGCCTCGAATCTTACCGCCCAGGTCCGCAACATCGCCGAAGTAACCATCGCCGTCGCCAGCGGCAACCTCTCGCGCAAGATCACCGTCGACGTCCGCGGCGAACTGCTGCAATTGAAGGAAACGATCAACACGATGGTCGAACAGTTGCGCAGCTTCGCCTCGGAAGTCACCCGCGTGGCCCGCGAAGTAGGCACGGAAGGGCGCCTGGGCGTGCAGGGCGTGGTGCCGGGCGTGGCCGGCACCTGGAAGGACCTCACTGACTCGGTCAACGCAATGGCCTCGAACCTTACAGCCCAGGTCCGCAACATCGCGGAAGTGACCACCGCGGTGGCCCGCGGCGACCTCTCGCGTACGATTACCGCCGACGCCAAGGGCGAAATCCTGGAGCTGAAGAACACGATCAATACGATGGTCGACCAGCTAAACGGCTTCTCTTCGGAAGTCACGCGCGTGGCACGCGAAGTGGGCACCGACGGCAAACTGGGCGGCCAGGCGCAGGTGCCGGCGGTGGCTGGCACGTGGAAAGACCTCACCGACTCGGTAAACTCGATGGCCTCGAACCTCACCGCCCAAGTCCGCAACATCGCCGAGGTGACCACGGCGGTGGCCCGCGGAAACCTCTCTCGCAAGATCACGGCGGACGCCAAGGGCGAAATCCTGGAGCTGAAAAACACGATCAACATCATGCTTGACCAGCTTAACGGCTTCGCCTCCGAAGTTACGCGCGTCGCCCGCGAAGTGGGCACGGAAGGGCGACTGGGCGGACAGGCGGAAGTGCCCGGCGTGGCGGGCACGTGGAAAGATCTCACCGACTCAGTGAACTCGATGGCGTCGAACCTGACGGCCCAGGTCCGCAACATCGCCGAGGTGACCACCGCGGTGGCTTCCGGCAACCTTTCACGCAAGATCACGGCCGACGCCAAGGGAGAAATCCTGGAGTTGAAAAACACGATCAATACGATGGTCGATCAGCTCAACGCCTTTTCGTCGGAGGTGACGCGCGTGGCCCGCGAAGTAGGCACTGACGGCAAGCTCGGCGGGCAAGGGGCCGTGCCTGGCGTGGCGGGCACGTGGAAGGACCTTACCGATTCGGTGAACTCGATGGCCTCCAACCTGACGGCCCAAGTCCGCAATATCGCCGAGGTGACCACGGCCGTCGCCCGCGGGGACCTCTCGCGCAAAATTACGGCGGACGCCAAGGGCGAAATCCTGGAACTCAAGAACACGATCAACACGATGGTTGACCAGCTCAATGCTTTTTCCTCCGAGGTCACGCGCGTGGCAAGAGAGGTCGGCAGCGAGGGCAAGCTGGGAGGCCAGGCCGCCGTGCCTGGCGTGGCGGGCACTTGGAAGGACCTGACGGACAATGTCAACTCGATGGCCTCCAATCTTACGGCCCAGGTACGGAATATTGCCGAAGTCACCATCGCGGTTGCCAACGGCAACCTCTCGCGCAAGATCACCGTCGACGTTCGCGGCGAACTCTTGCAATTGAAGGAAACGATCAACACGATGGTCGAGCAATTGCGCAGCTTCGCCTCGGAAGTTACGCGCGTGGCCCGCGAAGTGGGCACCGAAGGACGCCTGGGCGTGCAGGGCGTGGTGCCGGGCGTGGCAGGCACCTGGAAGGACCTCACCGACTCGGTCAACGCGATGGGCTCCAATCTCACGGCCCAGGTCCGCAACATCGCGGAAGTGACCACGGCCGTGGCCCGAGGAGACCTCTCGCGAAAAATCACGGTCGACGCTCGGGGCGAAATCCTGGAGCTTAAGAACACGATCAACACGATGGTCGACCAGCTTAACGGCTTCGCCGCGGAAGTCACCCGCGTCGCGCGCGAAGTGGGCACCGACGGCAAGTTGGGCGGTCAGGCGCAGGTGCCCGGCGTGGCCGGCACCTGGAAAGACCTCACCGACTCGGTCAACGTCATGGCGGCCAACCTTACCGACCAGGTCCGCGGCATCGTGAAGGTGGTCACCGCAGTGGCCAACGGCAACCTGCGGCAGAAGCTGATCGTCGAAGCCAAGGGCGAGGTAGCGGCGCTGGCCGAAACGATCAATAACATGACCGATACCTTGGCCACCTTTGCGGAGCAGGTTACCAACGTCGCCCGCGAAGTCGGCGTCGAAGGAAGGCTCGGCGGACAAGCGGCCGTGCCCGGCGCGGCGGGCACCTGGAAAGACCTTACCGGCAACGTCAACTTGCTGGCCGCGAACTTGAGCACGCAGGTCCGGGCCATCGCGGAAGTGGCCACGGCAGTGACCAAGGGAGACTTGACCCGCTCCATCCAGGTCGAGGCCCGCGGCGAGGTGGCGGAGCTGAAAGACAACGTGAACACGATGATCGGGAACTTGCGGGCTACGACGGAACGCAACCAGGAGCAGGACTGGCTGAAAACGAACCTCGCCAAGTTTGCCGGCATGCTCCAGGGCCAGCGCGATCTTTATACTGTCGGGCACACGCTGCTGTCGGAACTTGCTCCGTTGGTCAACGCCCAGCAAGGCGTGATATACCAGGTGGAAACGGTCGAGGACAAGCCGTCACTGCGCCTGCTGGGCACCTACGCGCACCGCCGCAATCAGCCCGAGCGCATTCCGCTGGGCGAGGGGTTGGTCGGCCAATGCGCCGTGGAAAAGCAGCGCATCCTGCTTACGGAGGTGCCGCCGGATTACACCCAAATCGAATCGAGCTTGGGCGCCTCGCGCCGCAGAACATCGTGGTCTTGCCCGCCTTGTTCGAGGGAGAAACCAAGGCCGTCATCGAGTTGGCCTCGCTGCGCACCTTCCCGGCCACGTATCTGACGTTTCTGGAGCAACTGACGCAGTCGATCGGCGTGGTGCTGAACACCATTGAGGCGACGATGCGCACGGAGGGCCTCTTGAAGCAGTCCCAGCAACTCACCGTCGAATTGCAGACGCAGCAGAAGGAGCTGCAGCAGACCAACGAGGAACTTGCCACCAAGGCCCGCCAGCTCGCCGAGCAAAACGTGGAGGTGGAGCGGAAGAACAACGAGGTCGAACAGGCCCGCCGGGCGCTGGAGGAAAAGGCCGCCGAATTGGCGCTTACCTCGAAGTACAAGTCGGAGTTTTTGGCCAACATGTCGCACGAGCTCCGCACGCCGCTGAACTCCATCCTCATCCTCGGCCAGCAGTTGTCCGACAATGCCACCGGCAATCTGTCCGGCAAGCAAGTCGATTTCGCGCGGAACATCCATTCGGCCGGCTCCGACCTGCTGATGCTCATCAACGACATTCTCGACCTGTCGAAGATCGAATCGGGCACCGTCACTGTGGAGGTCGAGGAGCTCAGCTTCGCGCTCTTGCGCGAGACGATGGATCGGAACTTCCGCCACGTCGCCGAATCGAAGAACCTGGCCTTGCACATGGAGTTCGACCCCAACCTGCCGCGCGGGTTCACCACCGATCCCAAGCGCCTGCAGCAAATTCTCAAGAACCTGGTTTCCAACGCGGTCAAGTTTACTCCTCAGGGAAGCGTCACCATGCACGTCCAGATGGCCGCCGACGGCTGGAGTCCGGACCACCGCGTGCTCAGCCGCGCCGGTCACGTGATTTCGCTGGCCATCACCGACACCGGCATCGGCATCGCCCCGGAAAAGCAAAAGATCATTTTTGAGGCGTTCCAGCAAGCCGATGCGTCTACATCGCGTCGTTTTGGCGGCACCGGTCTCGGCCTGGCAATCAGCCGCGAGTTGGCGACGCTTTTGGGCGGCGAAATTCGCTTGGCCAGCGCGCCGGGACAGGGCAGCACGTTTACGCTCTACTTGCCGCTGAGCTATACCGGCCCAGCCACGGCGACGGTGCGGTCCGCAGTCACGGCGGTGACGGTCGCCGAGCCCGCCCTGCCCGTGGTGCCCGTGATGCGCGAGGCGACGATCCCCGACGACCGCGACGACATCCACGAAGGCAACCTGGCGCTGTTGATCGTCGAGGACGATCCGCATTATGCCCGCGTCCTGCTGGGGCTGGCGCACGACAAAGGCTTCAAGGGCGTTGTCGCCATGCGCGGCCAGGAAGCGCTTACTCTCGCCCGGCAATACCTGCCGACCGCTGTGACGCTGGACATTTTCCTGCCGGACATGCTCGGATGGACGGTGCTGAACAACCTCAAGCTCGATCCGGCCACTCGGCACATTCCCGTGCAAATCATTTCGTTGGAGGCGGAGCGCCAGCACGGGCTCTCGCACGGCGCCTTCTCGTACCTGGTGAAGCCCGTCACCACCGAGGCCCTGGACCAGTGCTTCGATCGCATCAAGGCCTTTGTTGTGCCGCACGTCAAGCGGCTCCTGGTGGTTGAGGACAACTCCATCGAGCGCGACAGCATCGTCGAACTCTTGACGCACACCGACCTGGAGATCACCGCGGTTGGGACGGGTAGCGAGGCCTTGGGGATGCTCATGGACCAGCCGTTCGACTGTTGCGTGCTCGACTTGCGCCTGCCGGACATGAACGGCTTCGAGCTTTTGGACCGGATCCAGGCAGAACCGGTCCTCCGCGACGTGCCGATCGTCGTATTCACCGGCAAGGAGCTTACGCTCGACGAAGAGCAGCACTTGAAGACGGCGGCCAAGAGCGTCGTGCTCAAGGACGTCCAGTCGCCGGAACGCCTGTTCGACGAAACGGCGTTGTTCCTGCACCGCGTTGTCGCCGACTTGCCCGAAGCGAAGCAGAATCTCCTGGAGCGGCTGCACCGCTCCAACGAAGTCCTCCACGGCCGTACCGTGCTGGTTGTGGACGACGACGCCCGCAACATCTTCGCCTTGGCAACCGTCCTGGAGAACCAGGACATGCAGGTCATGACCGCCACGAACGGGCGGCAAGCGATCGACCTGATCCAGAGCACGCCGAAGCTCGACGTGGTTCTGATGGACATTATGATGCCCGAGATGGACGGTTATGAAACCATGCGGGAAATCCGCAAAGAACAGAGGCTGCGGTCGCTGCCCATCCTTGCGCTGACGGCCAAAGCCATGAAAGGCGACCGCGAAAAGTGCCTTGAGGCGGGCGCGTCGGACTATATCGCCAAGCCGGTGAACATCGACCAATTGCTCTCGCTGCTGCGCGTTTGGCTGTACCGCTGACGAGGCGCGAATGACGAGGGACGAAACTCAAATGTCCAATGATATCCCAAACCCGAATGATCGAGACGTTCGGCATTCGACACTCGACATTCCTCCGACGTTCGACATTCGACATTCGGCACTTCCGGTCAACATCCTGCTGGTCGACGACGAGCGGCGGAACCTCGACGTGCTGGAGAGCGTGCTGCAGGACCCGCTTTACCGGCTCGTTCGCGCTACCAGCGCGGACGAAGCCCTCAAGGCCCTCATTACCGACGACTTCGCCGTGCTGGTGCTGGATATCCGCATGCCGGGGACCAGCGGCATCGAGCTTGCGCAATTGATCAAACAGCGGAAGAAAACCCAGCACCTCCCCATCATCTTCCTTACCGCCTATTACCAGGAAGACGAGCACGTGATGCAGGGCTACAGCGCCGGCGCGGTGGATTATCTCAGCAAGCCGTGCAACCCGGCCATCCTGCGGTCCAAGGTTGCCCTGTTCGTCCACCTGTTCCGCAAGACGAGGGCGCTGGAGGCCGAGATTGACGAACGTTGCCAGGCGGAACGCCGCATCCACGAACTCAACGAGCGACTTGCCCAGCAGGTCAGCGACCTGGCCGCCGCCAATTCGGCATTGGAGGCATTCAGTTATTCCGTGAGCCACGACTTGCGGGCGCCGCTCCGCCAGGTGGCCGGGTTCGTGGGGCGGGTGCAAATGCTCAATCGTGACAGGACCAATCCCGACGCGCTGCAGCAGTACCTGCCGCTGATTCAAAGGTCGGTAACGCGGATGGGACGACTGATCGACGACCTGCTGGAGTTCTCCCGCATCGGCCGCGCCGAGATGCATTACCAGAACGTGAACCTCCGCAGCCTGTTGGACCAGACGCTCGTGGAGCAGGAAGCGGGGAGCAGGGAGCCGGCGGCAGGCAACGCGGAAAACTTGGAAGGGAGAGGGGAGAAGGGAGAGGCGGGACGGGAGACGGAAAAGGGGAGAACGGAAGACACGAGTTTTCCCCTCCCCCCTCCCCCCTCTCCCCTCCGCCTTCCTGTCTCCGGCTCCCCACCCCACATCCGCTGGACGATCGGTCCGCTGCCGGAGGTCCACGGCGATGCCGCCATGCTGCGGCAGGTGTTCGCCAACCTGATCGACAACGCGGTGAAATTCGCGCAGGCGCGCGATCCGGCGGTCATTGAGATCGGCTCGCTGCCTGCGGAAAACGAGCACGTCGTGTTCGTGCGCGACAACGGCGTCGGCTTCGATCCGCACTACGCCCACAAGTTGTTCGGCGTTTTTCAACGGCTGCACAGCACGGCGGAATTCGACGGCACGGGCATCGGCCTGGCCACCGTTCGCAGGATCATCGAGCGTCACGGCGGCCGCACTTGGGCGGAAGGGGCCCCGGGCCAAGGCGCTACCATCAGCTTCTCTCTGCCGCGAGGGGACGACCATGTCGACGACTAACGCTCTTTTACAAGAGTCCGGCGCAGGGGCGCCTGCGCTGGCGCGGATCCTGCTGGTTGAAGACGACCCCGGCGACGTCGTTTTGATCCTTGCGGCTTTCGCGGAATTGGGCCTGGCGGACCAGGTGGCCGTCGTCAACGATGGTGAACAGGCCATTGATTTTCTTCGATCGCAAAACGCTTTCCTCGGCCGTTCGCCGGGCTATCCGGCGGTCGTGCTCCTGGATGTCAAGCTGCCGCTGCTGGACGGGTTCGACGTGCTGCAGCAGATCCGCACTGTGGAGGCCACGAAATACCTGCCCGTGGTCGTGTTGAGCGCCTCGAACCAGCAGCGAGACCGCCAACGGGCCTACGCGCTGGGCGCCAACGGTTACGTCGTCAAGACCATCGACTTCGAGGCCGACACGGCCGCGCTGCACGCCATTGCGCACTATTGGGTTATATTCAACGAACCTCCCGCCGGAAGCTTGCCTCGCCCGAAGACCGAATAGAGAGTTTTCAGTGTTCAGTGTTCAGTTGACTGGCTGAACACTGAAAACTGAACGTTGAAAACTGAAAACCAAGCCATGAATTCACCGTTGCGAATCGTCTATTTAGAGGATGACCAGGCCGACGTCCGGATCGTGCGAGACACCCTCGAGGACGAGGGAATGTGTCCCGAGCTGATCGCCGTGGACAACCGGGCGGATTTCCTCGCTGCGCTGGCCCGGCAACCGGACGTGGTCCTGGCGGACTACGCCCTGCCGACTTTCGACGGCATGGAGGCCCTGGCGATATGCCGCGAGGCGTGCCCCCAGCGCCCGTTTATTTTTGTCACCGGCGCGGTGGGTGAGGAGCGGGCAATCGAGACGCTGCGAAGCGGCGCCACCGACTACGTATTGAAGACCCGCCTTTCCCGGCTGGGCATGGCCGTCCGCCGCGCGGTAATGGAGGCCGAGGATGTTGCCGCTCGCCAGCGCACCGTGGAACAGCTCAACGTCGCCAAGGCGGCGGCCGAAAGCGCCAACGAGGCAAAGAGCCAATTCCTGGCGAACATCAGCCACGAGCTGCGCACGCCGATGAACGCCATTTTGGGAATGATCGACGTCGCGCTCCCGCGAGTGACCGACGCGGTCGCCCAGGACTGCCTGCAAACGGCGAAGGAGTCTGCCGACCTGCTCTTAACGCTCTTGAACGACCTGTTGGACTCGGCCAAAATCGAATCGGGCAAACTGGCCCTGGAAGCAGCCCCGTTCAGCTTGCGGCGAATGCTGGACCCGATGTCGCGCGCCTTTGCCGTGCGTACCGGCGAGAAGGGGCTTGCCTTTTCCTGCCACGTGGAGGAGGACGTGCCGGACCATCTTGTAGGCGACCGCATGCGCCTGCAACAAGTGCTGTTCAACTTGGCTGGGAACGCCGTCAAGTTCACAGAGACCGGCGGCGTGGAAATCCGCGTACGGCAGGCCACACGCGGCACGGAGAGAGGGGAGAAGGGAGAAGGGAGAGGGGTGAAGGAAGAGGCGAGTATCTCCCCTCCCCCCTCACCCCGCTCCCCTCCTGCTTCCACATTAGCTTGCCTGGAATTCTCCGTGCGGGACACGGGAATCGGCATCCCGCCGGAAAGCCTGGAAAACCTCTTCCAGCCTTTCGTGCAGGCAGACGTATCCATCGCGCACCGCTACGGAGGCTCGGGACTGGGGCTTTCGATTTGCAAGAGTCTCGTGCAACTCATGGGCGGAGACATCCGCCTAGAGAGCCAGCCGCAAGCGGGTACTACGTTCATCTTCACCGTGCGGCTGCCTTTGGCGGAAGACGTTCCCAGCGACGCCACGGCGCCGGAAGTCGCATCCACGTCGCGTTGCGCCGCTGCGCGTTCTGCTTGTGGAAGACAACGTCGCCAATCAAAAGGTTGCCAACTATATCTTGCGAGACCGCGGTCATCGCGTCGACATTGCCGAGAACGGCAAAGAGGCGCTCCGCATCACCGAACAAGTTCACTACGACGTAATCCTGATGGACGTGCAAATGCCGGTTATGAACGGCCTGGACGCAACCGTGGCGATCCGCCAGCGAGAGACGAGCAGGGAGCAGAGAGCGGATGCAGCTACTACCCGCTCCCTGCTCGCCGCTCCCCGTGTCGGTCGCGTGCCGATCATTGCCATGACGGCACATGCCACGCCGAGCGATCGGCTGAGATGCCAGGCCGCCGGAATGGACGGCTATCTTTGCAAGCCAGTGAAGCGCGAGGAACTGGTCGCGGCAGTCGAACAATGGGGCTCGGCCGGCAAAGTCGGCTCACCCGCGGAAGATGCATCACCGGCTGAAGATAAAAGCCGCTCGGCGGGCGAAAGCCGGCAGTTTTCAGCCGAAGGCGCCGCGCCGTTCAACTTGCGTCAGGCAATGGTCCGTCTCGATGGCAACTTCAAACTGTTCCAGGAAATGGTCGGATACTTTTTTAACGATGTGCTGGAGCGCCTGCCGGAAATCCGTTCCGCCGCTGCGCGCGGCGATCTGGCTGCCTTGGCGGACAAAGCCCATTGGTTCAAGGGAACGGTCCTTTTTCTCGGAGCGCCGGCTGCGAGCTCGGCGCTGGATCGGGTCGAGACTCTCAGCCGCGCGGGCGATCGTTGCGGTGCCTCCGCGGCAGTGGAATCCTTGGACGTAGAAGTTGTCCGCCTGGCGGAGGCCCTGCGCCGCTTCGTGCCGGAAGCTGCCGAGACGGCGGCCTGTGCTTCGCCGCCGACTGGCACGCCCTGAGCCGGGTGTTTCGGATCGGGACGTGCTACCCTCGTTGTGGAACGCGCGGACTGAAAAATGCGCAGGTTAATTCGTTACGCCGCTCATGCAATGTCCGCAATGGCAAATGCTTCACGTTGCCGGCAGCCGATCCGCGCACGGATCTCCTCCCGGTGGATTGGCATCTCGCTCGGCGCTGAGAAGCCGAGCTTCACTCGGCCACCCTGGACCCCCAGCACGGTCACCGTGATGTTGTCGGCAATAACGATCGCTTCACCAGACTTTCGGCTTAGCACAAGCATGATAATCTCCTTCCGTGCAGACTTTTGGTCAAATCCAGCGGGAATTCTCGACGCTTGGTCAATACTTCCCGCCACTGTTGCGTGATTCTACCGCGGCCCAGAACAGATGCCATCCTCGAAATCCCCAAAGCCGCCATCCGGGAAAACCTTATGGCAATAAGATTTTCCCGGCCGAAGTATCAGTCCTTGTCCCGCTTGCCGGGAGAAGCGGCCCGCCGAATACTGTTATGCGGCGGCGGAAGTTATCTCAATTTGCTTAGTGTTAATGACGAAAAACCGCCTTTGGGAAAGGATATTCACAATATGGTAAGGGCTGCGACACAAAACCGCGAACGCCTGATTTGCAAGATTATGGGCTTTGAAGACGATACCAGGATCGCATCCGAGACCGACATCCAGGACCGTTTCCAACGGTCGCCGTATCTTCCCCTGAGGCATGTCGAATGCCGATTGCACGAGGGCGTTCTTATCCTCCGCGGCCGGGTGCCAACCTACTACCTGAAGCAATTGGCGCAAAGCGTCGGCCATTCCTTGAAGGGCATTCACCGCGTCGTCAACGAGCTGCGCGTCGACTTTCCCCGCGGAAGCGCCTGCGAGTAATGCTAATGCTTTTCCATGACCCACTGGAACGCGCGGCGGCTCAGTTGACTGCCCGTTTCGATGTTCAGTTTCTGCTTGATCGTCTTGCGATGCGACTCGATCGTTTTCGGACTCAATTGCAGCACGTTGGCGATTTGGACCGTGCTCAATCCTTCGCCAATCAGGCGAAAAACTTGAAGCTCGCGGTCGGAAAGGGTGCTCATCGGCTCCGCGTCGAGCGTTTTGCCTAGCGCGGCGCGATGCAGTAGGCTCTTTGTCATCTGCGGACTAAGGTATACCTCGCCGCGGAGGACCTGGCGAATCGCTTCGACAACTTTGGAAATCGGCTCTTTTTTGTTGATGAACCCTAAGCCGCCGGCCCGCAAGACTCGCCCGGCAAAGGTCTCTTCGTCGTGGGCGGAGTAGACTAAGATCTTGACCGATGGGGCACGCGATCTCGCATAGTCGATCAGGTCGATGCCGTCCTCTCCGCCGAGCGACAAGTCGATGATCATGACGTCCGGAGATGCGCCATCTAGTTTTTGCAAGGTCTCGACGATCGAAGAGGCCTCGGCACAAACTTGAAGATCGGCCTCGCGCGACACTGCCTGGCACAGCCCCTGGCGAACCACGGGGTGGTCATCCACAATAGCCACCTTAAAGCAACGCCGAGGCGAAGAGTCGGTAGTCATTGGCTTATTCCTGCCGCGTCAGTCGAACTAGCGAGTCGTTCCATTATTGTGAGCACTTCTCGCTCCGCCAAGCGTTTGGGCTTGGCCTGCCGAGAAGAGCGCAAGGATTTTGAGCATATCCAGTGCCGAGTATTCGACGTTTGCGAGAGGCATGAAGAATCGCTCTTTTTTGGCAGCATTCTACTCAGCGTGATCATCGAATGACCAACTCGATGCAGTTTCGAGCTGATTTTTGTTACAATTCGACAAATGACATGACTATTCTGCAATGGCCCGAACCACCGGCGAAAACCGATCTTCCGCAAGGAGAAGTCCATCTATGGGCGGTGCCGCTCGATCCGCGAGACGACTTCTTGCAGCGGTGCGAAAGCCTCTTGTCCGAGGCTGAGCGCAGCCGTGCCGCGCGGTTCCGCGCTGGCCGCCTGCGGGAGCGCTATATCGCCGCTCGCGGCGCCTTGCGCTCGCTGTTGGGTCGCTATCTACAGGCCGACCCCGCGGAAATCGCGCTCTCGCATCAGCCGCACGGCAAGCCGGAACTTACCGCGCCGTGGAATGGGCACGGGCTGGAATTCAATTTATCGCACTCTGGCAACCTGGCGATTATCGCCGTCACGCGCGACCGTCAGATTGGTGTGGACGTAGAAGCGATTCGCTCGATGCCGAATGCGGAAGCCCTTCTGGAACGCTTCTTTTCGCCGGAGGAAGTCGCTCAATGGCGGCAATGCCTCGACGAGCGCCGCGAGGCGGTCTTCTTTCAGGGATGGACGCGGAAGGAAGCCTGGTTGAAGGCCGTTGGCAGCGGGCTGTCGTTTCCGCTCGACGAGTTCTGCGTGACCATGGACGGCCCTGCCCGCGTGCTCTCCATTCAAGGCGACGCGATCAAAGCGGCCCAGTGGCAGTTGGAGTGTTTCGAGCCGTGCCTGGGCTATGTTGGAGCAGTGGCCGTGCGCGGACGAATCGGTGCAGTGCGACAATGGCGAATTGTTGCTTGAGCTTCCGCTGTTTGCCTGTCCATCCCATTTTCGCATTTCCTGCCCGGTCAGCCAATTCATCTTTACTTTGCCGTGCCGAATCGGGTATGAAGGCAAGCAAATCAAGCGATCCCGGGCAAGGAAGCCGATGGCTAGCACTGAATATCTACGTCGCGTTGCGCAAGCGGCCGACGGGACGAACCAAGTCCCAGCGGCATGGAGAGCGGCCGACCACGAACTCTCGCTCATTATCCCGGCCTATAACGAGGAAGAACGGTTGCCGTGGACGCTGGGCGAAGTGCGGCGTTTCCTCGATGCTTCGGCGATCGACTACCGCGTCATGGTGGCCGATGACGGCAGCAGCGACGGCACGCCGAGGTTGGCGGCGTCGATGGGCAGCCGGTTCACGACAGTTTCGCTGCCTTCCAATCGCGGCAAGGGCGCCGCAGTGCGCAATGCGATGCTTCGCGCCACCGGGCGCGTGATGGCCTTCACCGACGCCGACTTGCCCTTCGAGCTTGACTCGCTCCGCCAGGCGTACGATCTGATTCGCGCGCGGCAGTGCCAGGTTGTTTTCGGCGCCCGCGACCTGGCCCAATCGACGCACGTTGCCCGGCGAAAGCTCTCGCGGACGCTAGCCACCCGGCTTTTTCGCGAGATCGTCCGGCGGCTGGTTTCCAGCGAGGTCACCGACACGCAGTGCGGGTTGAAGGCCTTCAGCCGCCGCGCGGCGCACGAAATCTTCTCTCGACAGACGCTGGACGGCTTCGCGTTCGATGCCGAAGTCGTATTCCTTGCCCAGCGGCTCGGCCTGGTCCACCAGCGGATCGCGGTCAATCTCGTGCGGGAGTACGGTTCGACGCTCTCCTTGCGTCGGCACACGCTGCCGATGCTCCGCGACATCTTGGCACTTTGGCAGCGCAACAGGCGTTTACAGGATCTGCCGCCGGTCCGCGACGACATCCTGCCGGCCGCGCCGCTCGATCGTCCGAAGGCAGCCTGAGCATGTCGGCAATTACGGAAACTAGCGCTCGTAGTACCGGCTTTAGCCGGAAAATGTTGCTTCCGGCTAAAGCCAGGTACTACGAACGGGAACCGGCAAATCATCCTTCACGCCGACGACTTCGGCATGAACGCGGCCGTTACCGACGGCATCCTCCGCGGTTTCGACGAGGGCCTGTTGACAAGCACGTCGCTTATGAGCAACGCTCTCGACGCCGCGCGGGCGTTGGATTGCTGGCGGCAGTTGGAATCTCGACGATGCAGCGGAAGATTGCAGTCGGCCTCGCGGCGGCGACTCGTGCACGACGAACCGCAGGCGGCTTTTGACCTGGGCGTTCACCTCAACCTCACGCAGGGCAGACCGATGACGGGATCGCGATATCCCGCCGAGCTGCTGCGCAAAAACGGGGCTTTCCCAGGGATTTTTGGCCTCTTCCGGCGACTGCGGCGTGTGTCGCGATCGGCGCTTGAGCGCGTGGAAGAAGAATTGAACGCGCAGGCGCAGTTCGTGCTCGATCGCGGGCATCGTCCGACGCACATAAACGGGCATCAATATATCGAGCTGTTGCCTCGGATCGGACCGATGGTGATATCGCTGATGCGGCGTTTCAGCATCCCGGCGGCTCGCGTCGCCTGGGAGCCGACATGGCGAAAGTCATTGCTCTGGCCCGGCGTCGGCATGGTGCAATGGATCTTGGGCGGGGTGAAGAAGTTCTACGCACGTCGCTACCGCCGCACGATGCTGGAGGTCAAAGCACGGTTTGCCGATGTCTATTTCGGCACAATGACGGCCGGCACGACGACGGCGGCGGCGATCCGCGCGCTGCTGGCGGCGTCGCGCGGAGCTACAGCCGTCGAAATTGGTTTGCATCCGGCGCTGGAAGCGGACGAGGTTAGGAATACGAACGATGCCTGGCGCGATCCGCTGGCGGGGCTCCGTCCGCGCGAATTGGCGCTGGTCGTGTCCGCCGAGTTGGAAGAAACGCTCATTGCCGCCGGCTGTCGTTTGGGACGATTGAAAACGTAACGGCAAATGTCCAGTCAACCGCCAACGCCTGCCGACAAACGCGATCGTGCCGTGCGGGCGGCCGCAATCGCCCTATGGCTCGCTCTGGCCGCGATCGTCGCCGTCAAGAGCCTGCTCGATCCGGAAAACCACAGCACGTTTCCCATTTTCCGCGGCGCGGCGCTGGCGTGGTGGAACGGCGAAAACGTCTACGACCGCCTCTACTTCGGCAGCGACTATCGCTACGGCCCGACGTTCGCTATGGCAATCTTGCCGTTGGCGCGGATGCCCTATCGCGTGGGAGCCGTGCTTTGGGCCTTGTTGAATGTGGGCGTCGCGCATTGGGCAACGTCCACGCTCTGCCGCCGGAGTTTTCCGGTCACAGCGACGCCGTTGCTTCGAAACTGCGTGCTAATCGCCGCTTTACCTCCTGCCGCGCATTGTCTCTACTCCGGTCAAACGAACTTGCTGGTCTTCTCGCTTGTCTCCTTCGCCGCCATCGCGCTGGTGGACCGGCGCTGGTGGCTGGCGGCGGTGCTGCTTTCGGCGGCCGTACACGTCAAGGTCTGGCCGCTGGCCGGCGCGCTGCTGTTGACCGCCTGCTGGCCGCGTCGCTTGTGGTGGCGGCTGCCGCTGGCGCTGCTGACGGTCGCCGCACTGCCGCTGCTGGTGAAATCGCCGCAATTGGCGCTCGACCAGTACGTACAATGGTATCACCACGTCGTCGGGCAGTCCCCAAATCGCCACCCCGGTTATCGCGACGCCTGGACGGTCTGGGAAACTTTGATCGGGTCAGTCAATCTACAGCTTTATGTGCTTGCGCAGCTCGCCGCGGGATTGCTTGTCCTGGGCCTCTGTTTGCATGAGCGACTGCGATTGTCGCCGTCCCGAATGGCCCTATTCGCGGTTGCCGCGTGGACCAGTTGGCAGCTAATTCTTGGTCCGGGCACCGAGCGGAACACGTTCGGCCTCATCGCTCCGCTAACGGGTTGGGCGCTTGTCGCCGCCATTGCGCGGGGCCGAGCAGTGCCGCTAATAGCGTCAAGCTACCTGATTACGGTTCTTTCATCCATTAGAGGGGTGGAGGAGTTGAATCCCTGGCTCAAGACATTGCATCCCGTGGGTGTGCTGCTGTTCTTCCTGTGGTTTTCGCGGTGGAATGCCCGGCCCCACCTTGCGTTGCCGCAGCGACCTGATAGACTAAACTGTTTTCCCCACGCGACCCTCGAACCGTCCCCGACGCACTAGTATCTCATGGCACGCAAGATTCCCCCCGGCCGCATGGCCAAGCGCCGCCCCAAGGCGAAGCTCCGCGGCAAGAAGAAGGACCCGCTGTTTGTCGAAGGACAGCGCCCGCGGCCGATGTACGTCGATTACAAGAATCTCGACTTGCTCAAGAAGCTCATCAACCGCCAAGGAAAGATCATCAGCCGCCGCAAGAGCGGCTGCACCGCCGTCAGCCAGCACGCCGTGACCGACGCCATCAAGCGGGCGCGGTACATGGCACTGCTGCCGTACGTGGGCGAATAGGCGTCAGCCGTGCTTCCGTATGATCTCGTCCTCAAGGGTCTGTCTGACCTCTTCGTCGGTCATAGGTGATAACATTCCCAGCGCTTTGCGGGTAAGCGGCGGCAGCTTGCTACGGTCCAACGGCGGCGCGGCCGCTACCTGAAGCATTCGCTGCAGCATTTCCGACACGCTGACTTTACTGGCTTCGGCGAGCCGCTGGGCGCGGGCGTACAACTCGTCGTCGACGTCAATGGTAACGGTTATCATAATGACAAATTATGCAATGCTCCCGTCGCACACTCAATTGCCTCCTGCTAAGATCATGGATTAGGTGCATCGTCGGGCAACGCCCGCGTTTTCGATGTCAAGCTGGACCATTGAAATCCTCAGGTTGTGCGGCACGGACTGGGACCATGATATGTGGCGTGAATCAGTCGCAAAATCTAAGTCAACAGGCGAGGAATTGTACCAGGTTCTGATCGACTACTCGGCTGATTGGCCCAAGGAGGAATTCAATTGCGAATTGTTTGTGAATCGCCATCACTTGTCCGTCAAGCGAGAAACCGTTTTTCGACGAGAATTTGGATCGCTAGAAGAAGCAAGGGAGTTTTGCTCCAAGGAGTACGACGTGCGAGCCAACGATTGGCAGATCCGTCTCGCCTTTCCCTATGTTTTCCAGTTCGACTACGAGGTCACCAACGTGGGCGTTCCACAGCCGGTCCCGATTGGATTCGCGGACGCCACAATTGTCTTTCGCTATTCAGAACGAGAGGACTTTGACACGGGTGAAAAGAGGTCTGCTCTAAACATCTGCGGAAGCCGGGAGGGGCTTCGTCGGTTGGCCGCGATGTGCTTGCTTTGCGCCGATTCTGCTTCGTACGACGATTCGTTTCACATCCATCTCGAAGACTTGAAAGGGTTTGAGGGCGACATTGAGGTCACAATCCGTGCGCCAAGCTACCTCGGGATCATTCGCAGCGGCCATTTCAACGAGGGCACAGGAAGAATCGAACTGCCGCCCGGTAAAACCAACGACACGCTTCCCAACCCTGAGTAGCTGTTGTCACGCGATGGCGCCTTGATCGGCGACCGATGAATCAGTACATCGTTTATGTCCGCCACTACCCCCATGATGCAGCAGTATGAAGCGGCGAAACGGGCGTGCCCGGACGCCCTGCTGCTGTTTCGCATGGGCGATTTCTACGAGCTGTTCCACGACGACGCCAAGGCGGCCCGCGTGCTCCCATTGTCCCGCACGGCAATAGTTGATAGTCGGCGCCGAGTCCGCTAGAATGGTGCAATTGGGATAAGGCCCCGCAAGAGCAACGTCATGGCAGAAATAACCGTTCACGGCATGCTCAATTCCGATGGAACGCTGCAGATCGACCAGCCCGTCGCATTGCCGCCGGGCGAGGTGCGAGTGACAATCGAAGCACTGACCCCGAAATCAAAACGCGATCGCCATGGAGGTCCTCCAGGAAATCTGGGCAGAGCGCAAGAGGCTGGGAATGCAGGGACGCACCAAGGAGGAAATCGACGCGGATATCGACGCCATGCGTGAAGAATGGGAGGAACGTCAGCGAGAGCTTGACGCCGCACGACTTGGCCGGGAGTAAGTGCGGGTGCTGATCTACGTCGACTCCAACATCGTTATCTACTTGATCGAGCAGCCCCTGCTGTTCGGACCGCGCGCTACTTCACGGATAAGCACTCTAACGGCAGCAGGCGACCGGATTGTAGCGAGCGAGCTGACCCGACTGGAATGCCGCAGCAACGCGGTTGCCGCAGTAAATCAGAAGCTGCTCGACGAGTACGACAAGTTCTTCGATCAGGCTGTAGCACTCTTGATGCCTTTGTCCACGGCGGTGGTGGATCGCGCGACGGAAATCCGCGGACGTTATCGCTTCAAGACGCCCGACGCCTTGCACCTGGGCGCCGCAATCGAAGCCGGATGTCACAGCTTCCTGACGAACGACGTGCGGTTGAGCCACTTCCCGAATCTGACCGTCGAGTTGTTGCCCTAGCCATGAGCCAGCCGCCCGCCACCACTCCCATGATGCAGCAGTATGAAGCGGCGAAGCGGGCCTGCCCGGATGCTCTGCTGCTGTTTCGCATGGGCGATTTCTACGAGCTGTTCCACGACGACGCAAAGACGGCTGCCCGAGTGCTCAATTTGGCCCTTACCTCGCGCGACAAGGGCGATAACGGCACGCCGATGGCCGGCTTCCCGTACCACCAGTTGGAAAGTTACCTGGGCAAGCTCATCGCCGCCGGCTTCCGCGCGGCGGTCTGCGAGCAGATGGAAGACCCCAAGCTGGCCAAGGGACTGGTCAAGCGCGAAGTCACCCGCGTCGTCACGCCCGGCACGATAACCGACGACGCCCTGTTGGATCCCCGCGAGAGCAACTATCTGGCCGCGATTGCGCCGGGCGATCCGGCCGGACTGGCGTGGGTGGAAATCTCCACCGGCCGTTTCACCGCGGCGCATTTTTCCGCGGCCCAATTGGAAGACCAGCTTGCGCGGATCGGGCCGGCTGAGTGCTTGCTCGCGGAAGATGGGCCGCCGCTGGCCCGGCATCTCGACGAAAAGATGCTCGTGACAAGGCGTCCCGGCTGGGCTTTCTCGTTGGAGACCGCCCGCAGAACTCTGCTAAAGCACTTTTGTACGAATAACCTGGAGGGCTTTGGCTTCATTGACGAGCCGGGCGACGACCAGGCGCTGTGCGCGGCGGGCGCGATCATCGACTATCTCAACGAGACGCAAAAGACCTCGCTGGAGCACGTTGATCACCTGGCTTCCTACCGCAGCGCGACGGCCTTGGAAATCGACCAATCAAGCCGCCGCAGCCTGGAAATCACACGGACGATCCGCGAAGGCCGCCGCGAAGGCTCGCTCTTGGCTGTGTTGGATCGCACCGTCACCGCGATGGGTGCGCGGATGCTGGCCGAATGGCTCGCCAATCCATTAATAGACGTGGCGGCCATCAATCGCCGGCAGGAGGCCGTGGCCGAACTAGTGGACGACGGCGCTTTGGCCGATCACCTCCGCGAGACGCTGCGAAAGGTCTACGACGTGCAGCGGCTCTTGTCCCGCGTGACGACCGGCCGCGCAAGCCCGCGCGACCTGAGCTTTCTCGGCCGCACGCTCCGCGCGTTGCCCGCGCTGAAGGCACGGCTGACCGCCCGCAAGAGCGAGCATTTGAACCAATTGGAGGCGGCGATCGACCTTTGCCCCGATCTCCGCAGCCGGCTCGACGTCGGTCTGGCCGACGATTGTCCATTATCCAGCCGCGACGGCGGCTTCATCCGTGACAGGTTCCACCAGCCGTTGGACGCCCTGCGGGAGCTGGCAAGCGGCGGCAAGCAGTGGATCGCAAAGTATCAGGCCGAGGAAAGCCGCCGAACGGGCATTTCCACACTCAAGGTCGGCTTCAACAAGGTTTTCGGCTACTACATCGAGATCACCAACACGCATCGCGAGAAGATACCGGCAGAATACATCCGCAAACAGACGGTAAAAAACGCCGAGCGCTACATCACGCCCGAACTGAAGGAATACGAGGAGAAGGTGCTCACGGCCGACGAGAAGTCGAAGGAGATGGAGCACGAACTGTTCTTGCAGCTTCGCGAAGCGGTGGCGGCGGCAAGGAGGCAGATGCAGGCCACGGCCGACGTGCTGGCAGAGCTTGACGTGCTGACGGCCTTGGCCGAGCTTGCCCGGCAGCGAAACTACTGTCGGCCGCAGGTCGTTGAAGAACCGGAATTGAAGATCATTGACGGGCGGCACCCCGTGCTGGACGTAATCGAGCCGGAAGGGACCTTCGTGCCCAACGACGTAACTTGCGGCGGCGCGGAAGGAAGCATCCTGCTCATCACCGGCCCGAACATGGCCGGCAAGAGCACCTACATCCGTCAAGTGGCGTTGATAACGCTCATGGCCCAGATCGGCAGCTTCGTGCCGGCCCGCGAAGCGCGGATCGGCGCGGCCGACCGCATCTTCGCCCGCGTGGGGGCCAGCGACGAGCTGGCCCGCGGGCAGAGCACCTTCATGGTGGAGATGACGGAGACGGCGCGGATGTTGAACACGGCCACGCCGCGGAGCCTGGTAATCCTGGACGAGATCGGCCGCGGCACGAGCACCTACGACGGCATCTCGCTCGCCTGGAGCGTGGTTGAATACCTGCACGAGCACGTCGGCTGCCGCACGCTTTTCGCCACGCATTATCACGAGCTCACCGACCTGGAGAAATCGCTGCCGGGCGTAAAAAACTTGAACGTGGCCGTCCGCGAATGGCAAGAAGAGTTGGTCTTCCTGCACAAGATCATCGCCGGCGCGGCCGACAAGAGCTACGGCATCCACGTCGCCCGGCTTGCCGGCGTGCCGCGGGCGGTGATCGAGCGCAGCAAGGAAATCCTTGCGCAATTGGAGGAGGAGCACCTCGATGCCGAGGGCCGCGCCAAGATCGCCCGGCCGCGTCCCGCCGAGAAAAAGACGCACCTCCAGCTCACGCTCTTCGGCGCGGCGAAGCATCCGTTTGCCGACGAATTGCGGAAGTTGGACTTGAATAACCTCACACCGCTGGCGGCGATGCAGTTGTTGCAGAGGTGGCAGGAGGAGATGGTGAACGAGCAAAAGGCAGGGTGATTGCAACCACTATTCGTCGGCCACCTCGAATTCAGTGATTCCGCTAATATACGCCGGATACGCATTAAAATGACCACATCCGGGTGCGGCTGAAAGGCTGTGGCGAGTTTAGGCGGCCGGGCAAAGGCGGGCATCCCACAAGGGGTTAAATTCGCCATCGAATTGTGCCGCGCGAAGCCGGAGGACAGCTTCCGCACCGTTGCACCGCCAGTTTCGCATTCCGGCCTGTTTGCAGCGTCCGCCAACCAGTGTTTTGCAGGCTGCTTCCACCGGTCCGCTGCCGATAGGTAGCCCGGCAGCGAGATAGCGAGGGTAATCCATTCTCTCCGCATTATTCTTGAGGTATACGCCGAGCTTCCGCAGCGATTCCCGCTTGGTCTTCGAACGCGAATGCCGACGCAATTCCGCCACTGCCTGACGTGCCGCTTGATGTTGCCCTGCCCAAAGTTCGTCCAGGCGGCACTTGGACCACGTCTTGCTCTGCTGCGTTCCTTCGCCGAAAACGGCGTTGGAGGCTTCGTGGACCTTCTCGCTGAGATGATACCAGTCCAGCACGCGCGTTGCCTCGGGAAAGTGCAAGGCTGCCAGTTCCCAAAGCCAGTGCGCGCCGTCCCCCAAGAACACGCGTTGCCTTGCGCCGCCGTAGCCGACAGCATGGGCTTCGACAAACAACTGTTGCCCGAACGACTCCAGAGGCAAAAAACGAGCGAAGCTGCGCTGCCGCAACTGATTTCCCCGGGAGTCCCACGCGATCGCTTTTCCGACGCGGATTTCATGCCAGTCTCCCTCGCTGTGAATCATGGTGCCATCCGCATAAACCGCCACGATTTCCGGGCGAATGGCTGCCTCTCTTGCTCCCCGCAGGCCGCCCTGGCTCATCGCGGCAAAACAGGCTTCACGCGCGGCGTCGTCTTTCTTCAGGAGCGTCTCCCCCGCAGAACGCACGATCTGTTCAATCGAATGCTTGCTCAGTTCGATGCCGTAGTCCTCCGCCAACAGTTGCCGCGCCAGATCGTACGACGGCAGCAGCGACGCCAAACGTGAGACCTTCGCTGCCACTGACCAACTCACGCCGTGGGTCTGAAAACACAATCGCTCATCAAGCGGGTAACGCTCCTGCTCGCAGCGGTCGCACCGCCGTCGTGGCCGAGCGAAACCCATCGTACCGTGCAGCGTCACCAGCGTGCGTGATACCCGTCCGCGATGCCGCATCGGTGCTCCGCATCCAGGACACTGTGGCGGCGGTGATGCCGTGCTGGCAGTCTCCGCCCAACCTTGCATGCTCGCGCTGGCCAAACGTTGCAATCCGGCATGCAGTTTTTGTTCAGCCTCCTTCAATTCTTCCAGCTTGACCGGCAACGAATCCAGCACTTCGTCAAACATGTGGTGGAGTTGCTCTCGACGCTCCTTGCTCACTATACTTGTCATCTGTACCTTTCAGGACGTTGGGACAACTCCGTTGGTACTTAGAGGCTATCCGAAAAGTGATCTTGTTCCAAACTACCTGAATTACGTATTGTGTGGCCCTTCGTTTTCCCAAACCAAGGAGTCCACACATGGATACGCCTGTACGCAAGCCCTACCCGACCGACTTGACTGACGCACAATGGACTATCCTCGAGCCGCTGGTTCCGCCGAGCAAGCGCGGCGGTCGGCCACGTGTGGTCAACATGCGGGAGGTTATCGACACGATTATGTACCTCAATCGCGCCGGTTGCCAATGGGACATGCTGCCTCATGACCTGCTTCCTAAGAGCACCGTGTACGAATACTTCGCGCAGTGGCGCGACGACGGCACATGGGCCAAGTTCGTCGATGCGCTGCGCGTTCAGGTCCGTACCAAGGAAGGCCGCGAAGTCACGCCCAGTGCTATGTGCATCGACAGCCAATCGGTGAAGACCACCGAGGTTGGCGGCGAAGATCGGAGCTACGACGGGGGCAAGAAAATCAAGGGCCGGAAGCGGCATTTGCTGGTGGATACGCTGGGCCTCCTGGTGGCCGTGCTGATCACCGGCGCCGGCGTCGACGATGGGGTCGCTGCGCCGACATTGTTGGGCCAGATCACACCCGAAGCCTTCCCGCGGTTGGCGGCAATCTTTGGCGACAACAAATACCACAACCATGCGTTGGAAGCTTGGTTGAAAAACGAACGCCCGGACTGGCGGATCGAGGTAAAGATGCGGCGGAAGGAACACGGGGGTTCACGCCGTTGAAGAAACGCTGGGTCGTGGAGCGCACGAACGCGTGGAACGGCCGTTGTCGCCGCAATAGCAAAGACTACGAGCGACGAATCGAATCGAGTGCCGCAATGGTTCAAATCAGCAACATCCCTTTAATGCTCCGCCGGCTGTCGCCTGAGCCGCAGCCCACCTTCCAATACCGGGCGGCCGCATGAAACCCACGAAAACCCGAGTAAACTTTTCGGATAGCCTCTTATACTGCCGTCAGAAAGGCTCGCACCAATGGCGGAACCTGTCGCCGCAGGGCCTCGCGCTCGGGCTGAAATAACGTGCCGACAAAAAATGGATGCTGTGCGTGCTCGACAACTCGTACTTCGCCATTTGCGTCCCATCCCACAGGGCGAAGCGCGGAAGCGCTAAACTCCCGCTCAAATGCCGGGGAAAGACCGTAACGGCAATGGTATTCCGCCGTGACGCGCGTTCGCCCATAGGCTCTGGCCGTTTTCGAATCCGGCGTAGATCAATTTCGCCGGATTGCTCCACTAGCGAGCACGCCAGCGGAGAAATGAGCGGATTCTCGATTTCGGGAGCGATTTCCGCGTGGCTTGCGTCCGCCATGCCGAGTACGTTTAGGGCAAACTCTAACAACGCATGTTGGAAGCCTCCGCAGGTTCCGAGAAAGGCACGACCTTCTTCTCGGGCAAAGCGAATCGCCGCAATTGCCGCGTTAGTATTCGCGTAGGGACTGCCCGGAACGCACCAGATACCGTCGTAGCTCGCCAGGGCTTTGACACCTTGCTTCGCGAGTTGATGGGTGTGCAACCAGACAAACCCGGCGGTCGTTCCCAGCGATTTGGCCGCTAGTCCTATTGCCAGGGGAATGGCGCGATGGGCCGTCACTTCCGGATTAAAATCCCCGATTAGCGCAATGGAAACCATAGATGCTCTGCAAGTCACGGCGTCCATCACGCGCCACTACGGCCCGACCGCTGGAAGGGCAACTGCCTTGGTCTAGCCTCCCGCTCGCGCGTTGGCCTTCGATTCGCAACGGCGGAACAACTGCCGCTGGACCTCGGCGAGCCACTGCGCGGAGGGCAGGCTGTAAGGCCGGAACTTCTCCATCTGGCCGTGGCCGCCGTCGTAGAAAATCGCCCGGTGAACACCCAACCGGCCGGCGTCGGGCGAGTCCATCAGGCTGCTGCTGTCGGTGGCGTTCATCTGGAAGAGCACGCGCAAGTCAAAGTCGCGCAGGCTCGTCCGGTCCAAGAGGCGGTTGACCGTGGCGTAAGAATCGGCCCATGCGATCGTGTGGATGCCGCACGCCGGGCCGTCGCGGAGAATAGTCGTGAACATCTTGCCGGGCGTGGCCGGCTTGTCGTCCTCGCGGCCGAAAGAATAGTCGTCCTCCTTGCGGAGATCGCGGAAGCGGCCGAGGTTGTAAATCAGCAGATAGATCGGCGGCAGGCCGTCCTGGGCATCCTGCTGCCGCCGGGCAAGTTCCGCCGCGATTTCGGCGAGCATTTCGGACGCTTCGCGGACGCCGCCGATCGCCGCGTCGTGCGGCAGGGCCTCGATGACGCGTTTCCAGTAGCCCACTTCAGGCGCCTCGGGCCGCGTGCCGTCGAGGATGCGAAAGCGGACGCGCGGCGGCGGCATGTTGCAAGGCCAGCCCGATCATCCCCGTGGCCATAACGCCTAGGCTGGCTTCTTCGCGATGTCCGGCCAGAAGGAGGTTGCTGCCGGCCTGCCGCGCGAAGACGGCGGACGTCGGCCCCTTGATGGCCACGGCAGAACCGAGCCAGAAAAGCGGCTCTGCGCAGCTTTCCGGCCACGATGCGGCGGCCAGGTCGTCGCGGAGGTGCGGGTTCTCGCCCGGATCGGCAGGCACGTTCCCCTCGAACACAATCGGCGGCGGGCGGCGGACTTGCTGCCGGCAGGTAAAGTCCGAAAGGCGGCGTAGGTAATCGTCGCGCTCGTCGTCCGAGAGCCATACGATCTGAAACGGATGATTGCCCTCGAATAGGCCGTTCGCGTCGTTGTAGATCGCTTCGCCGGGCCGAGTCAGCAGCCGTGCGGCGGTGTTCTCCTCGCTAAGGATTAAATGTGCGTCGGACTCGCTGCATTGCAAGGCGACGCGCACCGCCATCTGCCCGATCGTGCTGCGGGCCAACGAGTATGCACCGCCGAGGGTCTGCGAGCCCAAGAGCACGTGGATGCCGAACGCGCGGCCTTGACGCACCAGGCGGTCCAGCAGCAACGTGGCCTCCTGGGCGATGCGGTCGTCCTCGACGAACAACTCCTGGAATTCGTCGATCATCAGCAGGATGCGGGCGAGCTTTTCGTCCGGCTGGGCATTGCGGAAACCTTTGAGGTCCTGCACGCCCAGGCGGCGGAAGCGGTTGCCGCGATCGCGCAGCTCGGCGTCCAGCCGTTGCAGCACGCTCAGCCCGAATTCCCGCTCGCTTTCGATAGCGATCACCCGCGCGTGCGGCAACTGGTGCCGCGAATAGGCTTTGAATTCGACGCCTTTCTTGAAGTCCACGAGGTAGAGTTCGACTTCGTCCGGGCTGTAGCGCAGGGCCACGTTCGTTATGAGCACGTGCAGAAGCGTTGACTTGCCCGAACCTGTCTTGCCGGAGATGAGCACGTGCTGGGACGTGCCGCGGCCCAGGTCGAGGCTTTGCAGCTTCATCGCGCCGCGCGGCCGAGGGGGACTTCGATGCCGCTGCGGCTGTCACCTTTCCACCAATCGTCTTCGACAGGGATGACGCAACTGAACGGCACCTCGACACGGCCGGCGTTGCGGACCTCGTGCCCCACGGCGCGGACGATCTCCGTAAAACGATCGGGCGGCGGCGGGGCGTCCAGCGCGACCGGGGCCGCACCGTATTCGGGGTGCTTCCAAACGAACTGGCCCTTCTCCCAGCGGAGGAGCATCGCCCCGGTGTCGAGGTCCGAGACTTTGACGTTATGCGGAGCCGCGAGTGTGGAATCGACGGCCATGATCACGAACACGCCGCAGCGGGCCCCGCTGGCCACGATGCTCTTCAACCGCCCAACGGCGGTCTCCGTGAAGTTCGCCGGAAAGTTGGCGATCACCAGCACTCGGAACGGCTCAGCCATCTCGCCGGCGAAGGCGTTGTAGTCAAGGATCGACTCGAACTCGTTGCGGAGATAGACCTGGATGACGTTCTCCATGTGCTGCGTCAAATCGGCCAACCGCTGCTCGATATGGTCGGAGTCGGTCCAGATGCGGCTGGACACGAGCTGCTCGTCAAAATCGGCCAGGTGCATGAAGGCGGAAAAGTTCTCGCCCAGACCGACCGGGTCGAAGATCGTAAAGCGGATTTTGCCGGCCGGCATGGAGGTGAGGAGGCGGAGCATGACGGCCTGCAGCGACTCGATCGCCTTGCCTCGGCCCGCTTCGCCCGACTTAAAAATCAATAGCGAATGATCGGGCAAAGGCAGCAAGAGAGGCAGCGGGAAGTCCGTGGCGGGCGGCTTCAGCCGCGGGTCATCCGGAATGCCGCCGCGAATCTTGCTCAACTCCACGTTGATCTGGCCAACGCGGATGGCGACAGGTGTTATTTCCGGCGGCGTCCAGGAAGCGGCGTCCGTCGCGCTCCAATCGGGGAACAGGTCATCACACCTTTCCCGGATCGTTTCTGTGCCGGCGGCAAAGTGCGCAACTCCGCTTGTCCAGCGTTCGGCCATTTCGTTCCACTCGCTATCGTGCCGGGCCTTGCTTGCCTGCTGTGTCTGCTCGTACTTCTCGCGAAGCGCCGCCGAGTCGGCCTTGTAACGGCTTTCCAGCTCGCGGAGCAAGGGGAGGTATTTCGCGTCGGCCTTGCGGAAGACTTCGTCCAGCGCCTCCGCGTTCGCCGCCAGCCGCGGCGGGTAAGTGGCCTCGATCTCGGCGGTATCGCGCTCGCGTCGGGCAAGGTTCGCGCCCATTGACGCGAAGAGCCGCTCGTTCGCCCGGCCGATCTCTGACCTCTGCCGCGACTCGATCGCCTCGTGCAGCCGCTGGCAATCGGTTTTGGCGGTTTCCAGCGTGGAGACGCGATCGACGCCCGCCTCCAGCAACGTCCGCCGCAGGGCCAAGTAGCAGTCGGCCGCGCGCCGCCCGGCAAGGATATACACCGGAATGCCGATTGCGAAGAAAAGAAACGGCGTCAGCACGGCGCTGGCCACCAGCCAGTGCAAGGTGTCGCCCCAGCCGAAATAGAAACCGCATGGAATCGTCGCTACGCCCCACAGCAGAACAAAAATGACGACCGGCCATATTCCCTGGACCATCCGCGGCATGATGAGGCCGCTGAGCGCGTGATACTGCGTGCGGGCAAGGTCCAGGGCGTGGCAAAAGCGGCGCATGGGATGCCGCTCCAAGAGCAGCGTGACGGGCTGAGGATCAGCGAAATCGCGCCATTGCCCCCAACGGTTCAGCAGCGTCGCGGCCTGACGATGGATCGATTGCAACTCCTGCCAGCGGGATTCGACCTGGGCCTGGATTTCCTTTAACTGCACGCCCGAGCCGCCCTTGGCCGCCTCGGCAATTGTGGAGGCGTCCCACTGGGAGTTTTGCATCTCCTGCTCGGCGGCCGCTTTCTCGTTTTCGAAGCGCTCGGCGATTTCCCGCTTGGCGTTTTCATACTCGGCCTTGACGGCCTTATGTTCGCTGTCGAAGCGTTCCCGCGCCTCTTGCCGCAAAGTCCGCAGTTCGGCTTCGGCTGCCGCCTTCGCGGCTCGGTAGCGCGCCGTAAGCGACTCCATGCCGTCCTGGTACGCATTTTCGGCCGCCTCGTTGCGAGTCTTGAAGCCGCCGACGATGGCCTCTTCCGCGGGAATGCGCTCCGCGGCCAGGCGGCACAGCTCGGTAAGAAGCAGTTGCGGTCCGTCGGGAGAGAATGGCTCGGTCATAGGCGCCGTACTCATGTTCGTCGCGGCACTGCCGCTCGGCGGTATTCAACACTTCGGCCAGGCGATGGATGGCGTCCAATAGCGTCTGCATCCGCGGCTCGATCGGTTCCAGGTAGGTCTCGACAAACCGCTTGTAAGCCTCGTCGTTCCATGCCTCGCCAATGTCGGCGACCTTCGTGTGAAAGGTCTTCAGCGCCAATTCCAGTTTGGCCGCGCCGCCGTTGAGGTCCCAAAGTCTCATCAGGCACCTCCGGCGGGCGTCGATGCAACCGGCTCGCTTCGAGCCTGCGGTGGTTCATCGAGTTCCGGTTCGGGCATGCCAGGTACTCGGTACAGAGTACACAGTACCCGGTTCATCTGTCGCTTGCTTATCGGCTTGTAGTCGGCGCTCGCTTGCACTGGGCACTGAGTACTGCGTACTGGCCGCCTCCACACTTGGCGATGGGGGCCCAATCGCCGTGCCGCTAGGCGCCTGCATGGCAACATACGTTTCCAGGTTTTCCATCATCCGCCGCAGGGCGGCGATGGCCTTGAGCGAGTCTGATTCCAACCAACTCGCCAGCGGCGTCTTGGCGCCGCGATAATCGTTCACGGCCTGGTCAATCTCGCGGGCGCTGCTGCGCACCGCCTCGACCTTCTGCTGGGCAGTCTCCAACCGCCGTTTCGCCCGGTCCAGCGCCTTCTTTTCATCCGGGCAATCGGGGTCGCGGTCGCCGACGCGGCGCATGGTACGGGCTTGCTGGAGCTGGATGCGGGCCTGCGTGATGCGGTCCCAGCCGCGGCGGACTTCGTGGTCCCAATGTACACGGCGATCGTCGTGGATCCATTCCAACGCGCGGCGGACGTCCATGTCGAGGCCCTCCAACACCGCGATCGCCTCGTTGCGAAAGGCATCGACCGCGGCGACCATTTCCTCCACGGCATCGATCCTCGTTAGTCTCGCCCGGCCCATGAAGCCCTCCTATCGCTGCTGCAGATACTCGTCGATGATGTCGGCCTTGCGGTGCAAATAAGGAATATGTTGCTCGATGACCTCTACGAAGCGGGCGATCGTGCGGATGTGCTGCTCGAATTCCTCGGAGAACTTCTTTTGTTCCTGATCGCGCCAGGTCCTCTCCAGGGCCACCATTTGCGCGCCTAGCGAGGAGACCCGCTCCTGCACGTCGTTGCTGAATTTCTTCAGGCTCTGGGCGAACCGACGCAATTCTTCCGGATCGACAATCGCTTGAGGCATGGGAGAACCCTCGTCCAATCGTGGGTGACGCGAAGAACGCCGCTATCAGGTCAGCGACCGGGGGGCGGTTCCGGCGCACCCACCACGGCTTGGATTGTAAACCAAGGGGCGAAGTTTGTCAAATCGGCTAAAGCTGTCCCCGCGAAATAGAACGTAGGCCGGAACTGCGCGGTGCTTGTTCCGGCCTACGCTTACTCCGCGGCGGCTTCCTTCGGCCCGAACCAGGCGACGAATTTCTCCAGCTTCGCCTGCAGCGCCGCGGGGTCAAAGGGCTTGATCAGATAGTCGGTGACGCCGGCCCGGATCGCCGCAACCACGCGTTCCTTCTCCGACTCGCCCGTCACCATCAACAGCGGCATCTCCACGCCCGCCTTGCGGATCTCGCGGACAATTTCCAGACCGCTGCGGCCGGGCATTTGCCAGTCGACAATCACGCCGTCGTAGTGATTGTGTTTGAGCAGGGACCAGGCCTCGTTGCCGTCGGCCGCTTCGGCCACCGTAATCTGGCCTAGCTTCCTCAGTCGCAGGGCCACGATCTTCCGGCATGTCGGGTCGTCGTCCGCCACCAAAATCCTCATGCGTGCTTCTCCACCGCGCTTTCTGCAAAGGTAGTTGCAAGTGGGTACGTACAACTCTAACACACAATTTGTCCGAAAACGTCTCGATTGCGCCGACCAAGAAGTGGTTGCTTTTCGGGACTGGGACAGGCGATCTCGACCATCGCCGGCGGCGAAAGCCGGATGTACGCGCAATACCGACGCAGATGCCAATCAGCACAATCGGCACAATTGGCATGGGCTGCGCGTCGGCTCTAATGCCGTAAGCGGCAGCCGTGCACCGCCGCGTGCTTGCGGGACGTAAACTTCCAGAGCATTACAGTTTACGTTTTCTGGCGCAACATACGGACCATGCCTCGCCTTTACTGCCTTTCCATCAAGAATAAGTTCGGCGTCGTAGCGTCGGCCGCCAGCGCCATCGTGCTAACGCTCTGCTGCTTCGGCATTGTAGGCAACCACGTGGCGATGCTGGTCCTCATCCTCTCGCTGAACGCGGTCTTTTGCCTCACGACCTGGAAAGCGGAAAAGGCACAGGCCGAACTTGAGCATGCCCGCGACGCCGCCGAGGCCGCCAACCGGGCGAAGAGCGAGTTCTTGGCCAACATGAGCCACGAGATCCGCACGCCCCTGAACGCCGTGCTGGGATTCACCGACCTGCTGCGGATGGGCGGCGACGACGGCGATCCCTCCAAGCGGCAAGAGTACCTGGACCTCATCCACGTCAGCGGCGAACACTTGTTGGGGTTGATCAACGATGTGTTGGACCTCTCCAAGATCGAAGCCGGGCGGATGCAAGTCGAGCGCGTGAGCTGCTCGCCGCAGCAGATCGTCGCCGACATCGTCTCCGTACTTCGCGTCCGCGCCAACGAGAAGGGTATTGGCCTGGAGTACCGTTGGGAAAAGGGCGTGCCCGAAACGGTCGCCACCGATCCCCAGCGGCTGCGGCAGTTGCTTGTCAACCTCGTCAGCAACGCGGTCAAGTTCACCGCCGAAGGTTCCGTCCGCGTCGTCGGAAGGTGCGTCGGCTGGGACTGTCTCGATTCCCGCGCCGGGGACTGTCCCGATTCTTGTATCGGGAAAAATGGGACTGTCCCCGTTACGGCGTGCGAAAACGAGGCTGTCTCCTTCTCAGGCGCGACTGAACGCACCTTCCTCGTCTTCGACGTGATCGACACCGGCGTCGGCATCCCGCGGGAGAAATGGGAAGACATCTTCGATCCCTTCGTGCAAGCCGACAACTCCGTCACGCGGGAATTCGGCGGCACGGGCCTCGGCCTGGCCATCTGCCGCCGCATCGTGGCGGCGCTGGGCGGGACGCTTACGCTGCAAAGCGAAGTCGGCAAGGGGACCGTCTTCACGGCCGCGGTCGAGGTGGGCAAGTCAAGCGCCGCACCACTGGCTTGCCCGGCGCGCGGCGATATCGTCACGTCCGCTTCGCGGCAGCCGCAGTCGGCGAAGATCGAAATGCCGCCCGGCCGCGTGCTGGTAGTTGAAGACGGCGACACCAACCGCAAGCTGATCGACCTCCTCCTTCGTCGCGCCGGACTGGAAGTCGTAACCGCTGAGAACGGCAAGCTTGGCGTCGATGCCGCGCTGGCCGGCTCCTTCGACTTGATCCTCATGGACATGCAAATGCCCGTCATGGATGGTTACACCGCCGCGCGGACCCTCCGTCAGCACGGCCTCGACCTGCCCATCATCGCGCTGACCGCGCACGCCATGGCCGGCGACGAGCAAAAGTGCCTTTCCGCCGGCTGCTCCGGCTTCATGACCAAGCCGATCCACGCTGACTCGCTCTTGCGATCCGTAGCCGCGGCCATAGCGGCAGGGAGCCGACTCGCTGCGCAGGTGCCCCGGGGGGAAGCGGGGAGTAGGGCGGGGAACGAGGAGCAACGAACGGCTGGCGGGGCGCGGCGAGCAACATCCTCCCCTCTCCCTTTGGGAGAGGGGCAGGGGGTGAGGGCGGCCACCGCGATCTGCTCCACACTGCCCAGCGATGACCCCGATTTATGCGAGATTGTTGCGAAATTCGTCGATCGGCTGTACGCGCAGTTGCGTGCCATGCAAGACGCTTTCGTAAGCGGCGACCTTGACGAGTTGGGCCGCCTTGCCCATTGGCTCAAAGGCGCCGGCGGCAGCGCCGGCTTCGACGCGCTCACCACGCCGTCGAAGCGCCTGGAAACAATGGCCAAGGACCGGCAATACGACGAGATCGAAGCCGCAATCGCCGAACTACTCGCGCTTTCCACGCGGATCGTTCGCCCGGAGACTTCGCATGTTCTTTCGGTCAAGAATGACACCTGCGGCGAAACCACGATAGGATAAACTGCAGGGTCAATTACGGAGTCCCCTTATACTTGCCGGGCGGCAGAATCTGTCGCTCGGCCCAGCGTAGCACGTTAGCTGCAAGACGCACGGCCCGGCGATACTTGCGCCTGAACCGTGGTGGGTCCACCTCACCTGTTGGCAACGCGTCACGCTGCTTGGCCTCGGCCGCGCGAGGAACTGAGGCGTCCGATTTCAGGGGCGCCTGGTCTCGCCCAGGCGTCCCTGCTTTCTTCTTACTTCCCTTTGATCTGCTTCTCCACCCAGGTTTCGTCCTTCAGATAGTGCTTCGCCCGCAAGATTACTTCGGGGTCTTTGCTCAACAGAACCACTTTGTCCAGGGCCTTGTTGAACTCGGCCTTGTTGGGCTGCCGCAGTTCCTTGTGATGGGCCAACTCGACGACAGTCTCGCAGGCGACTTGCGCAAACTTGGGCCGGTCCAAGTAGGGCGCGACGAAACGAAAGGTTTCCAACGAGCGGATCGCGCGGGCACGCTTGATGACCGTCGCACGCTGTTCGTCGGTGGAGCACAGTTCCATCGCCTTCTTGAGCATGGCCAGACGTTCGGCGTCCGAGCGGCCATCGGGCAGCGGCGCGACGCGGATCAGGGCGTCGACAAGCATCTTTCGCTCCGCCGTGTCCTCCGTTGACCGAATCGTTTCCAACAGCAGCGGTGAAACGCTGCCATCAGGCCAGTTGCACAGGGCAATCACCGCGTTACGCCGAACGGTTCCCGGGCTACCACTCAACGCGACCTCGACGGCTTCCCTGGCCGACGGTCCGCCGATCCGTCCCAGTGCGGGAAGCAGTCGTTTATTAGATTCGCCGTCGTTTATTTTGGTCATGACGATCAACAGCGGCAACGCTGGATCGGGGATCTTCGGATCGCGGCGCGCGATTGTGGCCAGCGCAATCTCCGCCTCCTCGCGAGACTTCTCGTCTTTGGCGTCGAGAATCTCGCGGGCCAGCTTGGCGATCAACTCCGGCCCGGCCAACTTGCCCAGTGCATCGAGCGCGGCCGCGCGGACCTTAGCGTCCCTGTCCTTGGAGGCTGCCAAGAAAGTCGGCACGGCCTCCAGCGCGTGCCGCGCGACCAACAGCTTCACTAAAGCGACCCGCACCGGAGGCGCGGCGGTTCTTAATTCGGCGCACAGCGCCGCGTTGACTTCGCCGCCCTTTAGCCGCGTGAGGGCGTCTACGGCATCAGTCGGGCTCTTGGTTTCGCCCAGAAGCGCGGCGAGGCGCGGCACGTCGCTCTTGTCGCCCAGCGAGCCGAGGCCGCAGGATCGCGGCCGCGCGGACGTCGCCTTGCGAATCCTTGATCATATCGAGCACCGTGGACTTGGCCGACGCGTCGCCGCGGCCGGCCAGCGCTCCCAACAGCCCAACTTGGGCATCCGGCGGAAGCTTAGGCAATAGGGCGGCGAAGCGCCGCGTTGCTTCCGCGCCCTTCGCCTCGTCGCGAATTTGCTCCAGCCCGATCGCGCGAACGTCCTTGTCCTTGTCGGAAACCAAATTGATGACCGTTTGCACCGCGTCGTCGGCGCGAGCAACAGGGACGAGCAGTGGCGCCAAGACCAGCAGTTGCCAAGCGAAGACGAATTTGCAATGCATGGTCGCGCGTTGTGCTCAGTGCTGCGTAGGCCGGAACAAGCGCAGCGCAGTTCGGGCATCCGCCGGGTGCGATTACGATTGTGCCGGAACTTCGCTGCGCTTGTTCCGGCCTTCGACTCTCTTAGCTCTTCCCGGTTCCCTTCCCGGCGGCCATCAACATTCCGCGGGTGGCGGCCAGCTTGACGCTTTTCGCTGGGCTGGTGATCAGCGAGGTGTAGACCTTCTTGCGCCTGCCCGGTCGCCGGCGGCCAAAAGCCTTTCCGCGGCCGTCAATTGCGCGTCGGCGACGCGCATCTTGACTGCATCGGCGGACGGCGCCGCGTCTTGCAGGGCCTTGGCCGACTCGACCGTGCCGATGTCGCCCAGCGCGGTAGCCGCTGCTAGCGCAACCAGCTCATCGCTATCGCTCAATAGCGAGGAAAGGTCGGAGACGCTCTCCCGGTCGCGGCGAGCGCCCAACGACCCGGCGATGCCGGCCTTTTCCGGGCCGCTGGTCTTGGCTAGCGCCTCGCGCAGTGCCTCGGCGGCTTCCGGGGCCGGAATCCGTTCCAAGGCATAGCGGGCCATGTGCGAAAGCTCCGGGTTCGGCAGTACCGCGGCCAGCGCCGGCACCGAGGAAGCCGTGCCGATGACCGTGAGCTTCCGGCAGACGTAGTCCTTGGCGGCCCGCGATGCCCCGGTGCGCAACGCGACGGCGAGCCTGGTTTCAAGGTCCTTTCGCACGGCCACGTCACCGTGGCTTGCCGGGATAGCGTCTTCGATCGCACCCAATAGCTCGTGGAACTTGGGGATGTCGGCGCCCCAGTCGAATGTTTTCAGGTTCTCGAAGGACTTGTCCAAGGCAGCCGGGTCCGGGCGCCGTGGTACACGGTCGTATAAACGGCGGGCTTCTTTGCCGCCGACTTTTTCTTGCGGGGCTTCTGCTCGTCCGCGGCAATTGCCGATTGCTTCAATGTTCGTTCTGGCATGGCAAACTCTTATTGATTGTAGGTGTCTTGATGGTCGGGTGAGAACCAATGTTCAGCCTGCTTAACTGAAAACTGAACACTGAAAACTTAAAACAGTTTACAGCGTCCACGGCTCACGGCGGGCGCGATCGACGAAACGGTTCGCCTCCTCGTCGCCGGGGAACTCGCACTTCGTGGCGTCCCACTTCAGCGAGCGCTTGAGCTGGTAAGCGGTATTGCCCAGGTGCGCAACGGAAATCGTGTTGACGGCCAACTCGATGTCGCGGAAGGGCTTCTCTGCACGGTTCTTGACGCAATAGAGGAAATCGCCGTAGATTCCGCCGTGGCCCTTGTACGTCGGGACCGTCTTGGGCTCCTTCGTTTTGCCCGGCGTGCCATCGACTTGGAGGTTGCCATAGCCCGGCCGATTGTGCGTCAACTCGATTCCATTGGAATAACGATAGCTGAGCCACTCCTTGCCATCTTCTTTATGGTAGGTGACTTCCGCCGGTTGCAGCTCGCGGCAGTCGATGGCGAAGACGGCGCCGCCGAAATGGTGCGCGCCCCAATCGGTCATGCCGCCGCCCGAATAGTCGGAGTACGATCGCCAGCAGGAACCATTGATGTTGTAGCTGCCGCTGCAACGATACGGGTGATACGGCGCCCAAGGCGCGGGACCGAGCCACATGTCCCAGTCGAAGCCCTCAGGGATCGGCTCGCCCGGCAGATAGCAAAGCTCCGGCAACGGGCCGACATTCACGTTGATCGACTTGATCGGCCCCAACTCACCGCTCCAGCAGGAATCGACTGTCTTTCGGTAATCTTCCAAAACCCGCTGGCTGCCGCCGGACACCACGCGGCTGTAGCGCCGCGCGGCCGCGACGACGATCGGGCCTTCGCGGAGCGTGCGCGTCTCGGGCTTCTGGCAATAAACGTCCTTGCCGTGCCGGCAAGCCTCGACGACGATCTGGATATGCCAGTGATCGGGCGTAGCCACGTGGACGGCGTCGATATCGGTGCGGGCCAACAAGTCGCGAAAATCGTGGTAGGGCTTGCAAGCCTTGTTGCGGTAGTGCTTGTTGACCCGATCGAGCGCGGCCTTGAGGTGTTGCTCGTTGACGTCGCAGGCGGCCACGTATTGGACATCGCCGCGGCCTACGAATGCGCCTTGGTTGCCGGAGCCTTGGTTGCCGATGCCGATGCCGCCCATAACGATGCGGTTGCTGGGCGCCTCACGGCCGTCGGCGCCGAGCGCGGCGCCGGGAATCAAATAGGGTACGGCCACCGCGCCGGCGGCCGTCTTGAGAAAGTCTCGCCGATTGGCTTGTTGTTTCATGGAATGTCCTTCCTTTCGTGAAGCACAAGAAGAATACGCTCGCCCGCAACGCAGCGGACCAGGGAAGCGAGGCGTGGTTGTTCGTGGGCCGAAGCCAATGGCAGGCATCGCCGGGAGGCGGCGTGACGGCGTTCGGATAGGGTTCAAGATAGACGGGTGCGAAGGGAATGTCAACTATTTGGCTTGCTCTTCGCGCGTGTGTTTGGCCCCCCAAAGGGCTTATCGCAACAACTCCACCAACCCCAGCACGAGCAAACCGACACTTACCACTGCGTTTACGTGGAAAAAGGCCCGATTCACGCGGCTTAGGTCGTCGGGCCGAACGAGCCAATGCTCATAAACCAGCAGCAGCGTGATGGCCGCTACGCCCGCAAAATAAATCGTGCCGAAAAGTGGATAAAACCAGGGCAGAATGGCCAGCAGAACGAGCATTGCGGCGTGACAGGCAGCCGCCAACCGCAGCGCCGGCAATGCCCAGCTTGGCCGGCACGCTATAAAGTTGCATGGAAACATCGAAGGCGTAGTCCTGGCAGGAATAGATAATGTCGAACCCGGCCACCCACAGCGCGACGGCCGCGCTGAGCACCAGCGGCGCCCAGGCCACATCCGCCCTGAGCACGACCCACGCCGCCGAAGGCGCCAAGGCCAGCGCCACGCCGAGCCAGAGGTGCGACAGCGCGGTGAATCGCTTCGCGTAACTGTAGCCAAAGAGGAACAAGAGCACCGGCACGGACGCGGCAAGCGGTATCCAGTTGGGCAGAAAGAGGAGCGTGGCCGCGACGAAACCGAGCGAGCAAACTATCGTAAACGTCGATACTCCGCCCACGCTGAGCAAGCCCGCGGGCAGGTGCCGCATTTTGGTCCGCGGGTTCAAGGCATTGATACGGCGGTCGGCCAGGCGATTGAAGGCCATCGCCGCGCTGCGGGCGGTGGCCATGCAAATAAGGATGCCCACCAAATCGATCCAGCGGAACGGCCGCGGCGGCGATTCGCGAAGATTCAGCGCCCAAGCCATCGCCGCCGCCAAAAGCGCAAAGGGCAGCGCGAAGAGCGTGTGGCTGAAGCGGATCATCTCCAGGAGGTGGCGGAGGCGGCGGAACATCCGACCATCCCTTACGACCCGCTGTCCGCAGTGCGAAACAACTCTGGATGAGCATGACGGAATTGCTCGCGCATCCGCTCTTGAAAGTCAACTCGCCGTCGCCCAGCGTCGTAGGCGCCCCTCACGTGCTCATTCAGATGCCGCTGGCCTTTGATCTCGCTGTTCTGCAGACTATCGGCCCACGCGCGGATTTGGCGAGAGCACGATTCGGCCATCGGAATGAGATCTGAGATTTGAGATTTCAGATTTGAGATTTCAGACGGCGAGAGCGCGGGCGCGGCGTCGCGATCCAGGAGGCGCAAGCAAAAGCGCAGAATAGAGCGGTTTTCACCGGCGCTCCCGCGCGATATAAAGGAAAGAAAGCAATTCGGAGGTCGTGCCTCGTTCGAATCCTTCCGCGATGTTGTTCGAGACCGAAAGCGATGCGCGTCGCATCTGATCGCGCAAGTCGCCCGCCTGCCGGTAGAAAGGGTGCTGTGTCAACAAGTACACGTTTTCGGCCAAGTCGATGGCCGTTTTCCAGACTGGCAGGTCCTCGAAGCGGTCGTATTTCATTGGATAACCATTTGATTACGGGCTTATGGAATGCGGTTTGAATCGTTAGATTTTGAAATCCGAGATCTCAGATTTCAAATCTCGAATCTCATATTTCAGATTCTACCCCGCCAAACCCTGTATCCGCAATCGGGGATATGTGCTCGGTGCAATTCTTAGTCCCCCATCTCTCCCCACCGCTGGATCAGCGAATTGGGTATCCCAAGCTGGTCCAATATCCGCGAAACGACGAAGTCGATCAGGTCGCGGATCGTCTTCACGCCGTGATAGAAGCCGGGCATGGCGGGCAGGATCACCGCGCCGTACTCGGCGGCGCGCTTCATGTTCTCCAGCACGATCATCGAAAGCGGCGTTTCCCGCGGCACGAGGACCAGCTTGCGGCGCTCTTTGAAGTGGACCTCGGCGGCGCGGTGAATGAGGTTGGCGCTGGTGCCGTGGACGATCGCGCTCAAGGTGCCGCTGGAACAGGGGCAGATTACCATGCCGTCGGTGAGGAACGAGCCGCTGGCGATCGCGCTCATGTAGTCGCGATAGTGGTAGTAGATCAGCTTGCCTTCGTCGCCGGAAGCCGCCGCCAGCACGTTGCTCTCTTCGCTGGAAACGCCCGAAAGCTCGCGGAGCGATTGCAGCTTGCGGTCCTTGGGCTTGCCGCCGATGTCCAGCATGAGCATCGAGGGCGAGAAGTCGTCGAGATTGACGGTCAGGTCCAGCTCCTGCTTGAAGACCGTCTGCGCCGCCGGGCTGATGACCAGATGGATGTCGCAGCCAGCCGCGTGGAGGACTTCCAGCAGCCGCGTGGCGTAAACCGCGCCGCTGGCCCCCGTGACGCCGACAACGATGTTTTTCTTCATGGAGTAAAGATCTTGTCTGCTCTGTAGGGAATGCCCTCCGCGGCATTCCGTTTCCGTGGAACGCCGCAGAGAGCGTTCCCTACAGTTTCTGCCCCACGTACAGCGTGGCGATTCCGAGCGTAAAGCGGCGGAACGTGACTTGCGAGAGCCCGGTGGCACGCATCCGCGCGGCCAACTCCTCGCCCTGCGGGAACTGCGAGACGCTGGCGGGAAGGTAATTATAAGCCGATTGGTCGTTTTTCGCCAACGCCTGCCCGACGCGCGGCAGGACGTGGCGGAAGTAGAGGCGATAGAGGGCGGAAAGCGGCCAGAGCGTCGGCATGGAGAACTCCAGTACGGCCACGCGCCCGCCGGGACGGCAGACGCGGACCATCTCCGCCAGCCCGCGGTCCGTGTCGCTTACGTTCCGCAGCCCGAAGGCCACGCAGACGATCTGGTACGTGTCGGTCTCCAGCGGCAATTGTTGGGTATCGGCCTCGAGCCAAGTGATATGCTGATCGGCTGCCGCGCGGCGGGCCTTCTGTCGGGCGATTTCCAACATTGGCGGGCAGAAATCGGTGGCCACGATTTGGGCCGTCACGCCGCTGGCCTTCCAGTAGGCCAACGCGAGATCGCCGGTGCCGGTGCAGACATCCAGGATCGGGCCGGCGTCCGGCTTTGGCGGCACGAGCCGCACCGTCCGCCGCCGCCAGTAACGATCGATGCCCAGCGAGAGCAGGTGATTCAGCAGGTCGTAGCGCCCGGCGATCGAGCCGAACATCCGCCGCACACGCTCGGAGGATTTGTCGACGCCGCACGCCGAGTTCTCTGTGCTACCGCTCATGGCTCAGACTCCGGGCCGAGACCGTATTCGGGCCAACGGTTGGTTACGAGGTTTACGGTTGCCGGATCAGGCGTCTGAGGAACTGCGCGCTTTCTGCCAGCGAGATCGCGCGTCGCATCGATAGCCACGCGCCGGTGGGGAAAGCCCATCGGACCACGAATGCTGTCCATCGCGAAGATGTCCGCCCAATGCGCTTTATTGATAATCGTTGCGACTATGTGTTCTGTGTCGCAAACGTCCATATCCGCGTCAATCAGGACCAGCAACCGCGCAAACTGGAACGGACGAATGCCCCAAGCCACCGTCGCAACCTGGCGCATGCAGTGGATACGCCTTTTCAAATGCCAGCACCGCCAAAAGCCGAGCGCCGCCGGAATACGGTAGATCAAAATCGACCAGTTCCGGAATCTGTTGTCTTAGGTAGGGTAAGAACGCTCGTGCCATGAGTCGATTGCGAACGCAACACTCGCCGCCGGCCTCTTCCGGTATCACCGTCGGCAGAACATGGTTGGCGCGATGTGTCAAAGCCGTCACATGCAATACATCTTGGCCTTCTCCGACGTAGTAACGTCCGCGAGGAAACTCTGTCATCCTCCCCGGAATACCATGTTCGGCAGGATCAACCCAACCTTCGATTATGAAATCGGCTTCGGCAGGTACGAATAGGTCGGTGGTGCGACAGGCAACCGCATCGAGCGGGCTCTCTCGCAAGAGTCCCGCCAAGCCTAGCGGATCTGCGGCTGATGGCAGCGGGGCAGCCGCCGCAAGCTGAGGCGTCGGATCGCCACCGACCACAATTGTTACTGGCATTTTTCCGTCGAGGGCGTGATACCTCCTTGCCAGCCGCGAGGGGTCGATTATATCCAACCAATTGACGATGGCGGTATCTCGCCCGGTGATTTGTACGTCGCCGTGCAAAAAGACTTGTGTGTGCGTCTCTGGCTCCGCAGAGACCATTACCGCGGAATGGATAGTTGGCGTCTTGTTATAACCGCGCTCAGGCAGCGGCAGTTCCATCAAATTGATGTCGCTCCCCAGCCGCACTACCTGCTGGCAAGCCGCCGACTTGACCTTCGTCGGCGCATAGCTCGCTGCCGCACCGCCTTTGCCGCCGAAGCGCAAGCGATCGAGCCAGCCATCGCCGCCGCCGGAATTGAGCGCGCGATCAATGCGGGCGGTGGCTTCTTCGAGCGACTCGGCGCCGAACGCGGCAAGAATGCGCGATTCAGTACCGAAGAGGTTCGTCAAAAGCGGAATGTCGTGCCCGCGGACATTGCGAAACAATAGCGCCGGGCCGTTTCGCCGGGCGGTGCGGCGGGTGATTTCCGCGACCTCCAGACAAGGATCGACCTCGGCATCGACCGCGGCCAGCTCGCCGGCGCGGCCCAAGTCGTCCAGAAAATCGGCCAACGTGCGATAGGGCATGAGGCTATTGTAACGCCGGAGACGTGGAGTTGGGGAGAAGGGGAGAAAGGGAGAGGAGGAGAAGGGGAGATGTTGCGCCTCTCCGTTTCTCACTTCTCTTTGGAAGCCGTTTCAGCCGCGAGTTTATCGATCCGCTTGGCGAGCTCTTCGCGGGCCTTGGCCTGGGTCGCGGGGTCGGCCTTGGGATCAAGGTTGACCGGGCCGTTCAATGCCAATTCCAACTGCTTGACGGCCGCGCGGCGTACGGTTTCATCGCTGCGCCGAAAGCAACGTCAGCCAGACATGAGGATCGCCGATCAATAGGGCGGCGATGTTCTCCGGCGTGTCTTCGCCTTGCTGTGTGGAAAGCACGCGGACGACGCGGCGGATGCGAAGCTGCTGCTCGGCATCCAAAAGGCCCATGCTCTGCCGGTTGAGAAATGCCAGGACTGCGGGCCCGGCCTCGCGAAGTTTGCGCTCCGCCCGTTCGCGACGGGTACATAGAGGATCGCCAAGCTGCTTAACCCACTCGGCCCATTGCCGGCGGTCGGGCCTTTCGGCGGTCGCGGCCAGTTTGACCAGTTCGTCCTCCGCGGCGGCCAGCGTGGCGGCGATTCGCCAATCGGGCCGCAAGGCTTCCAGCCGCGGCAGAAGACCCTTGCCGCACTCGTCTCCGTGGACCAGCAGCAGGTGCCATACAGTGGGCGATTCCACCACGCGGGGCTTTTCATCCGTCAGTGATTGGACGGACTCACCCCGCGCCGGCGACGTCTTAGGAGGCATCGCCGGCGGCAGCGACAGTCGGACCGGCTGACCGGGGACTTGCGTCAACTCGAAGCAGCCCTGCGGCTGGTCGTTGTCGCGGTAGCGGAGCAGGAAGCGGCCGTCCGAGCTGAACTCCAGGCCGAAGTCGAGGTCAACGTCCTTGCGGTTGTCGGCGCCGCTCTTGGTGTGCAGGTAACTGTATGTGACCGAGCCGGATGTGCCGTTGCCGTTGTAGTTGATCTTCTCGCGGACTTCGTTGTCGGACACGGATTGCGCCGGTGGGAAAAACCCAGCCGCCATTGTGGTTATTGACGATCCGTCCGCCCGACAGCGCGAAGTCGGCGCGGCCGACGATCCACGCGCGGAACAATTGCGACTGCATCGGCCGCTCCGCGGCGGAGAGCGGCACCGCCCAGAGGGTTGTTGCCGCAATGCAGGCGAGCGTCAGGCGTCCCTGAAAGGTTGAATGCTTCATACCTTTATTTTATCCTGCGGTGCGCGGAAACGGCAATGCAGGCGGATCGGACGGATCGGTCGGATCCGACCGATCCGTCCGATCCGTCCGATTTTTTGCAGGCGTTGGCACCTTACGCCTGTTCTTTCTCCTCCCTTACCAGTTCCACGCCGCTATTATGCATTTCCCAGCGGTTGCCCTCGACGGGGCAGAACACTATCGCGGCGATCGACGGATGCCGCCGGCAATAATCGAGCGCCCAATCGGGGCCGAGGACGTAAGACGCGGTTGACAGGGCGTCGGCCTCGGCCGCGGTCGGGGCGACGACCGAAACGGCAAGCACGCCTTCCGCGGGCCAGCCGGTCCGCGGGTCGAGAATATGCCCATAGCGTTTCCCGCGATGGCGGAACGATTGGTGCTGCGCGCCGGAGGTGCCCAGCCCGCGATCGTGCAGCTCGATCTGCCCTACGCGAACGTCGGCGCGGAGCGGGTCTTTGACGCCAATCGTCCAGGGCACAGTAGGTCCTTTCTGCCGGAAAGGACTTGTCCGCACGGCATCATCGCACGAGGCGGCGTCTTCGCCCTGCGGCGGCGATTGTCCCTCTCGGCAAGAGGGACCTACAAAGCCCCGCGCGGCGACGCTGCTGTATCCGCCGTGAACGAGGAAATCGGTCAGCCCTTCGGCCTCCAGCAGCTCGACGGCGCGATCGACGGCGTAGCCTTTGCCGATGCTGCCCAAGTTGAGCCGCAAGCCGGGACGGTGAAAGCGGATCGTGCCTCGCCGCTGGTCCAACTCCATCCACTGCCCGCCAACCTGGGCCTTGGCAGCGGCAATTTGCTCCGCCGGCGGTATCGCGCCTTCACGCCGGGCGAAGCCCCAAGCCTCCCAGAGCGGCGCCGCCGTGAGGTCGTAGGCGCCGCTGCTCTCTTGCCAGACGCGCATCGCCAACTGCAACAGGCCGAACAGCCGCGGCTCGACCGCGACCTGCCGCGCCTCGGCCGTGCGATTGATTTGTGATATCTCACTGTCGGGTCGGAAGTACGACAACTGCCGTTCCAACGATTGGATCAGGTCCAACGCCCGCAACGCCGCGGCACTCGCCTCGCCGGCGATAGCCATCGGCAGGCAAATCTCGAATTCGCCGGCCATCGCCTTGCGGGAGAGACGGACCACGTGGCACAATGTTACGACCCTCGCTTGCGCTTCGGGTTGGCATGGCCGCCAGCGGCGCGATGAAGCTCAAGCGACCGCATCTCCACCAGTTCGGCCATGCCGGCCGCTGCCAACTCAGGGCCGCTGACGTAGCGGCCGGCGTGTGTCCACTGCGCGATCTTCTCGGACGTGACACCAAACAAGCGGCCCAACAAGGCGTCCATGTCTTGTTCCAGGATGCCGAAATGCCGAGCCCATTCGGCCGCTTCCACCAGCCCGACGTTTTCCTCGCTTTGCCATTTCATGTGGTGGAACAGGCAGACAGAGTACGCCGTTACCAGCCGCCGCGAGCAGGCCGCAAACGGCCAAAGCGCGGCCGACGAGCACTCCCCCGCCACGATGCCGGTCGCCCGCAGGCCGCGGAGCACGATCAGCGAGGTCAGTGCCATCCCGCAATACGGGCTTCCGCCTGGCGAATCGAAATAAAGCACGCATTCGCCGCCCGGCTCGACGGAAAGCAGCTTGTCGCACAGGTCGGTCTGGTTGTCGGTCAGGTCGCCGGTAATGGCAATTTCCAGCGGGCCTTCGGGCTGGCGGTCGGATTGTGCCATGATCTGGTCGTTTCTCGGCTTTGTTGCCATTGTCGCAGAAACTCATATCTGTCGCAAGGATTTAGCATGTTGCCGGCTGAGGCGGTCGGCCCAATACACGGGCAGCGGCAATCGCTTGCCCGCCAAAACTGCCCGAACAATCCGCTCTGCCGAGACCAGATCAATGCCGCTGCCCGGTGAGACGAACAGCGGGCGAAGGCTGCCCGACGCGGGCCGGATTGCCGCGCCAACCGGCATGTCGTCCAACACGACTGGCCGCGATTCCAACTGCTGTAATCCCCTAATATCAACCTGGCCGCAGAGCAGCTTCTTCGTCACGCCGATGGTCGCTAATCCGGTAACAACGCCCAGGTTGGTGGCGATGCCTGCGCGGCGGGGATGGAGCACGCCGGTGCCGTCCACCAGGACCACTGGCGCCAACCGGCCCTGGGCACGAACTTCTTCAATCAGCTCGGCAAGCAGCGGCAATTCGCGGAAGGTCAAATAAGACGTGATAAACGGAAACGGCACGGGTCGTTGGATTGTCGTGGACCAGACAAGGTTGCCCGCGGCCGTGTCAACGAGCGCATAGGCAGCCACTCCTTCGATTGCGCCGCGGTACGAAACGTCCACGCCACCGACGTACCGCGGCACGCCTCGCCGCCGGCGAAAAGTGACCTTATTGGCCACGCGATTCTGGAACCGTGCCAGTTTTTGCAGAGGGCGATCACACGCGAAGCCGTCAAAATCGTGGTTTTCGCTATCCACGCGGCCATCGCGAACGGTGACGCCTTCCACATCCAGCCGCCGGCCCTTCTCGTCGCCGCCGCACGGGTATGGCCCCAATACGCCGCCCGCCCGGACTACCCTATGGCAGCGGCAATCGGCGCGGTGGTCGTGGTGAAGCAGGTAGTGGCCGATCCAGCGGGCGGCGATAGGATCACCCAGCGCCGAGGCCAACCGGCCCGGCGTCGTCACATAACCGGGCGGCACCTGGCGGATCAGGTCGTCCAAAACCGCGGACAAATCGGGTAGCGGCGGGAGGGAGAGCGGCATGACGAGAATTGTAACGCGCCGGCGCTATTACGGGGCAGATTGCCAAACTTCCCAATGGCACCGCCCAAGGTAACACGCTAAAATGCAAACATGAAAAGCGAGTCGGGACAAACGTCGGGTCGGTCGATCATGAGAAGCGCCGTTATTGTAAGTGTCGTCGCGATCATTCTTGGGCTGTCGTTGGGAACGGGCACGGCGGTCCTCCGCGCGACACACGGAGGTTCCTGCCGGTAACGCGAAAGTTGAAGTCGACTCCGAGGCCTACGACTTCGGCGACATGGATTACACCAAGGACGGCAGCCACGATTTCAAGTTTACCAACAATGGATCGACCCCGCTCACGCTTACCCGCGGCGCCAGCACCTGCCGCTGCACTGTGGGCGAAATCAAGGATTCCACGATTCAGCCCGGCCAATCAACGACGGTCCACGTAACTTGGAAATCGAAGCTCCACTCCGGGCCCTTCAAACAAAGCGTGACCATCAATACCAATGATTCAAGTCACCGCGAGGTGGTCCTGACGATTCGGGGCGAATTCACTCAGCAGTTGCGAGTCGATCCGGAGGAGATCAACTTCGGTCAGATTGTCGGGAACCAGCCCGTTACGCACGAAGCCCGCATCTTGTGCAACCTGACCAATCACGCGCTGGAGATCACGGGACACGATTTCAGCGATCGGGATCTGGCAAAGTTCTTCGACGTCCAAACTCGCCCGCTAACCCGCGAAGACTTGTCGCAGCCGACCCGTGCTACCAGCGGAGCGCTTATCAAAGTTACGGCAAAACCGGGCTTGCCGCCGGGCAGGTTTCAGCAGAAAATCGTTTTGAAAACGAATGTCGAGTCAATGCCGGAAGTCGAGTTGCCGGTATTCGGCTCGATGGGCAAGGATGTGTCGATTGCCGGCAGCGGTTGGGACGACGACATCGGCGTGCTGACGATCGGCCCGGTAAAGGCCGGGACGGCGGTCCAGCGGCAACTGCTTCTTTTCGCGCGAGGCGCGGACGCGAAGAACATCCGCTACAACGTGGTCCACGTGGTGCCGGAATTCTTGAAGGTGACGCTTGGCGAAACGACGGTCTTGGCGGATGGGAAGCTCGCCAAGACGCCATTGACCATCGACATCCCTGCGCGGAGTACGCAGGCGAGCTATATGGATGCGGGCACCGACGGCGGCAAGGCGGGCGAGATTACGATTGACACGACGAGCGCCGATGTTCACCAGGTGCGAATCCGCGTTCGTTTCGCGATCGAAGGTGGAAAGGAACACTAGCGATGCAAGTGCGTTCACGGAAGGCATCCTTCAACGTATATGAAAGTGCAACCGCGGCCGGCGCAATGGCCCGGTGGGTTGGCTTGCTCGCCGTCGCCGTCTTGCTTGCCGGCTGTGGCGAATCGAATCGGCAACAGTCGAGCCGGTCAGAAGCGCAAACAGACAACAAGGCGCAATCGCTCGAAAAGGCGACTTCGCACAACACTGGGCGAGGCAACCCTTCAGCGCCGCTTGCGCCCGCGCAACCAACAGCCGGGCGAGTCGCCGCGAAAACGACGCCCGAGGAAGACGAACGCTACGCTGTCGTACCGGTCCCGGCTGGCGCAGCGCTGGCGATACCGGCGCTCGTAGTACCGGCTTTGGCCGGATCTCCAAGAATATCTCGCCAGCCGCGGACCCGCATTCGCCCGATCGGGTCATCCTCGCCAGTTCTGCCGCGCCAGTCGACGACGGCAACCCGCTGCGCAACGGTACATCGCCCCCAGTTGCCGGGCCGCCTCAAGACCCGCCGTCGGCCGCTCCGTCCACTTCCGGCGGACCGATTCCTACCGTACCCTACGGATCGCCGGCCGAATCATCGGGCTCGGAGTTGAAGGTGGCAATTCCCGTGCGGCCGGAAGGTTCGCCCGCAACGTCGCCCGCTGCTCCGCAACCGCCCGCACACACCGCGGGCACGGCTCGCCCCGGCCCGCGGACCAACAAGAATAGCGGCATTCCGTTCGATCCGATCAAGGAAAACGGTCCGATCTTCGTCGACCTGCCGGACAAGACTCCGTGGCCTCGGCCGAAGCTGGCACTGGTGATTACCGGAAACCAGGATGGCTATCTGGAGCCGTGCGGCTGCGCGGGACTTGAGCGCATGAAAGGCGGCATGAGCCGCCGTTACACGCTCTTCAAGATGCTCCGCGAGGATCCCAAGTTCCACTGGCCGGTCGTGGGCATGGACGTCGGCGGCACGGCCAAAGGTTTCGGCAAACAGGCCGAAATCAAGTTCCAGATCGCCGTTAACGGCATGAACTCGATGAGCTACAACTCCGCCGCGCTGGGCCTCTCCGATCTCAAGCTGCCCACGGAGGAAGTTCTCTCCCAGGTCATGCCGCCCGCTGCCAACGCCAAGACCATGTTCGTCTGCGGCAACGTCGGGCTGTTCACTTTCGACGAGACGATGCTGCCGCGGTCGCAATTGATCAACGCCGGCTCAAAGACGATCGGCGTCACCGCGATCCTCGGCGAGACCTACCAAAAGCAGCTTGCGGCCAACAAGAACCTGGTTATGCTCGGCCCGGGCAAAGGGCCTGCCAGCCCGGATGTGCTGTTGGACGAGGCCGTGCCGCTGCTGAAGAAACGGGCCAACTACCTGGTCTTGTTGGCGCACTCGAACCAGCGCCGAGGCCGTCGCGCTGGCCAAAAAGTATCCTGACTTCAACCTGATCGTCTGCTCCGACGGCGGCGCGGAACCGCCCGCGCAGCCCCAAGTGGTCAATCCGCCGGACGGCACGAAGCTGATCGAGGTGGGCGAGAAGGGGATGTACGCGATCGTGATCGCTCTCTACGACGATCCGCAGCGGCCGATGCGCTGACCAGCGCGTGACGCTCGACTCGCGCTTCAAGTCGGCGCCGGAAATGACCGCCTTGATGGCCGCCTACCAAGGGCAGCTCGAGCAGATGGGCTTCGCCGGACTAGGCATTCGCCCGCTGCCTGGCCCGCTTGCCGGCATCAATGGCAAGTACGTGGGCAGCGATACCTGCCAGACGTGCCATGAGGCATCGTACAAAATTTGGAAGAAGACGCCGCACAGCGAGGCATTCAGCGTGCTCTTGAAAGCCAATCCGCCGCGGGAGTTCGATCCGGAGTGCGTCAGTTGCCACGTCGTCGGCTGGAACCCGCAGAAGTACTATCCTTACGAGAGCGGCTATCTCAGCCGCAAGGAGACTCCCAAACTGATCAATGTCGGCTGCGAGGACTGCCACGGTCCCGGCGAGCGGCACGTCTGGGCGGAGAACCACGGCACGAAGGACCAACAGATTGGTTTCCGCAAGTCGGTTCGGCTTTCGGAAGAGGAAGCGTCCAACCCGAATTCGCCCAAACAGAATTGCTGGTCTTGCCACGACCTGGACAACAGCCCGGAATTCAAGTTCAAGCTCTATTTCCCGTTTATCGAGCATCACGAGCGGGAATGAGAGCAGCATAGCACTGCGGGGTGCGGAAATTGTCGCCGCTTTTCTGTCGTTTTAAGCGCCGGTCAAGTGCCCAACTTGCCCGGCCGTGACCGCTCTATCTCGCGAATTTCCGTATCCCAAGGCTCGCCCTTTCGCTATATAATTGTTTGCGAACAATTCCCGCCCGCCCGGAGCACCCGTTATGAGATTCCTCCCACTCACCCGCCCGCTTGCCGCGGCCGCCGGCTTGATCTTGCTCAGCCTAGCAATCTTGCCGGCCGTCGCGCGGGCCGCCAATCAAGGTCAGGCCGATCTCGACAAGGCCACCGAACTCAGGGTCGGCGCCGTCACTTCCAGCGATCTTTCCGACGTGATCAAGCTCTGCGACAGCGCGCTGAAGCAGGGGCTGGACAAGAACAATACCGCATTCGCCAACGACCTGTTGGCTTCGGCACTTGCCCAGCGGGGCGGTATCTCGGCGGCAAAGATCTTCGGCGATGAGGGCTCGCCGCTGCCGCGGCTTAGTCTCCAAGGCAGCGCCTGGAAAGACTATCGCGACGAAGCGCTTGCCGACCTGGAGAAGGCGCTCAAGATCAGTCCCAAGCAGCCGCAGGCCCAGTTCACCGTTGCCCGGCTGAACCTGCTGCCCGGCGGCAATGCGGACAAGGCCCTGCAAGCGCTCGACCAGGCAGTTGCGCTGTCGGACGACGATGCGGCGATGAAGGCCAAAGCCCTGCTGCTGCGATCGTCGCTCCGCAAGACGACCCGCCAGCGGATCGGGGACCTCGACGAAGCGATCAAACTGCTGCCGGGCAACGCTATGCTGCTGCGTGCCCACGGGCTGGCAATGGCCGAAGACCAGAGTTGGGAGAAGTCGCTGGCCGATTTCGACAAGTCGTTGGCCGCCGAGCCGGACAACCTGGCGACCTACCAACTGAAGGCCGCGGTCTTGGCCAAGTTGAAGAAGTACCCGCAAGCCCTGGCTACGCTAGAGAAGGCCCATACCTTGGCGCCGGGCAATATCGAGCTGCTGGCGGCCAAGGCTGAAATCTACGGCATTCAGTTGAATTACAAGGCGGCCGTCGAGGAACTCACGCGGGCGATAGCCGTCAACGGTTCGAACGTGGACCTGTTGCGGCGCCGCGCCGAGGTGTACGAGCGCATGGGCGATAGCGCCAAGGCCCTTGCCGACGTCGATCGCATGTTGGAGCTTGTGCCGGGCAATCGCGAATTGCTCCGCGCAGCGCCGGGCTGCTGGCGGACATGCACAAGTTCGACAAGGCCATCGAGGAACTGCTGAAGCTGCACCAAGCCGTCCCCAAGGACGCGCCCACGACGCTGCAACTCGGCATGGTTTACGAGTCGGACAAGCAGTACGACAAGGCGATGACCGCCTTCGATGAGGTGCTGGCCGAACGGCCGGAAGATCCCGTCTTGATTCTTGGCGCGATCCGCGGCCGGGCGGACGCCTTGCTGAATCTTGGCCGCCGCACCGAAGCCGTCGCCGAGTACGAGAAGGCATATAAGCTCCAGCCGCACGACTACGGTATTCTCAATAATTTCGCGTGGGTTTTGGCCACCGCGCCGGAAGAGACACTCCGCGACGGCCGCCGGGCGCTGGACATGGCTACCGAGGCCTGCAAGTTGACCCACTACAAGGCCGACTACATCCTCAGCACGCTGGCCGCCGCCTGTGCGGAGACGGGTGATTTTGCCTCGGCCCGGAAGTACTCCGCGATGGCGGTGGAAGTCTCGCCTTTGGGCAAGGACGAACCCGACCGCAAAGACGAACTGAAGAAAGAGTTGGACAGCTACAAGGCCAACAAGAAGTGGCGCGAGGCGCTGGTCAATGGCGTGGAAGTGAAGTCGGACGAGCCAAATCCTGAGGCGAAGAAGCCAGACGCCAAGAAGCCCGAGGCGAAGAAGGCGGCCGCCGAATCGACCAGCGCCGATGCTGGCACGAGCCAGCAGAAGCAAGCGGACAAACCGAAAAAGGCGAAGCAAAAGAAAAAGCCCGCCCCGCCGCCCGAAGAAGAGGGCGACTTTTAGCCGCTGACCGCCAGCGGGAACCCGCGTGCATAACACACCAAAGGAGTTTTCTCCCCATGAGAGCACACGTCGATTTGGACCTTTGCATCGGCTGTGGCATTTGCCCCGACGTTGCGCCGAAGATCTTCGAGATGGGCATCAATGACAAGGCCCACGTCAAAGTCGATCCGATACCCGCGGAGCAGGAGGCTGTCTGCCGCGACGCCCGCGACCAATGCCCGCAGGCCGCGATTGAACTCGACGAGTAGCTCTCTACTTGTCCCGAATCCACACCACGAACCGTCCGCCGCGGTTGGCGCGGGCGTAGTAGGGAATGGCCAGCATCGGCTTGCCGTCGGCGAAGTGGCTGTGAATCACCGTCACGCCGCCCAAGAGATCGGGCCGCCACTGGGTTGTCAGCGGCGCATCAGGCGGCAGGATGGAGTCAACATTCTGGTCCACGCTCTCAATGCAATAGATCAACGGTCCGTAGCGAAGAGCCACGCGCCCGCGGTCGGCGACTACATGCTCGTCGGCCTTGGTCCGCTGCGGCGCGAGGGGCAACTCGAATTCGAACACGTCACCCTGCCGCCACTTTCGCGAGAACACGGCGTATCCGTCCTTTCCGGGAAATCCTCCGAATTCCCTAACTGTGGCGGTTTCCCAGCTTCCGTTAAACGTAGTTATTATCTGCGGGTTCATACCTTTCTGTGTCGGACTGTTCGTGTAAAGCAAACTCTCGTCTCGCGTGGGGATTCGCAAGTACATCGAGAACTCCTTTTCCTTCTCCGGGCGGACGATGAGTGTCACTTTCCCGCTCCGCGGATAGTCCGTTTGCTGCTCGATCTCGACCTTCGTCCCGGCCACTTCGCCAACTGAAACCTTGCTGCCCGCATACATATTGACGTAGATCGAATCCTTGCCGGTGCTGTACATCCACGTCGGCAACTCCAGAAGCGTTCGCGGGATGTTGCCGACGCAGCAAGCACATTGATGCCACGGGTAGCGCTTTTCGCTGGAATCGAGCTCGTTGGTATAGGTGAAGTTCGTCGCCGGGAGGTCTACGTCGCCAAGGATGGCATTGTAGTAGGTATCCTCGTAGAGATCGGCGTAACGGGCGTCGTGCCAAATGGCGTTCATCTTGTTCTCGAAGAACAAGAGGCCGCAATTCGCGCACGATTCGCAATAGGCGTTGTTTGGCAAATCGTAATTGGGGCCGAAACCCTCCCACGCCGCCACGCCGCCGATGCCGCCGGTGACGTAGTAGCGCTTGTTGACGGTGTTTTGCCAGAGCGAGAGCAACGCGCTTTGATAATCAATGTCGTTCGCCCGCATGACTACGCCCGCCATGCCGGTGTAGAGATAGGCCGCCCGCACCGCGTGGCCGACCGCCTCGTACTGATGCACGACCGGCAATTGGCTCTGGTCGTACGTCTGACCGTTGCGCCGGCTGTCGATGAGGAATTTGGCCAGATCGCAATACTTCTTGCCTTTGCCCTGGCCGTCTTCCGTATCAACCAGGTTCGCCAACCGGATCAAAGCCTGCTCCATTTCTTCGTGGCCGTCATACCATGCCTTCTTCGGCGGCGGCCCAAGGTGGTCGTACCAGAAATCTGCCATACGCCGCGCAGCGCGGATCATGCGGTCGTCGCGCTTGCCGGTGGCCTGGTAATGCGCGATGGCCGCCTCGATGAAATAGCCGCTCGCGTAGCCCTCGTGGTCGCCCCTGTTGGACCACGGCTTCACCCCGTTCAGCGTGTGCATGGTTTCCAGGTAGCCGCCAGGCTGCTGGGCGGAAAGGATTTTGGGAATCCAGTCGTCGAGCTTCTTGCGAATGGCATCCTGTGCGGCGACGATCTCGGCGTCGCCCTGCGGATCGTACAAAAGCGCCCAGCACATCGACTCGACCGTGTTATGGACGAACGCGTCTTCGAATACTAAGCCGCGGCGCCGCGTATAAGGCCGTCCAGCCAGTTTATTACCAGCTTGCACAAAGTTCTCTATTCCGCCTTCGGGCAGGTTGGGCTCGGAGAGCTTGTCGTAGCAGTGCGGAATCCAATGAATGATGATCTGCTTAAGCCGCTCCTTCAACAGCGGACTCGTGACCGTGTAGCGGGACATCGCAACTGGCCGCAGCGGCTCTGCCGGCGGCGGTGAAACGACATCGACGTGGAGCGTGTCTTCCCCGCGAAGATCGCCCTCGCCGGCTGCGAGCTTCAGCACGTATTGACCGGGCGCGGAAAACGCGGCTGTGGTCTCCGCGGCGGCCGGGTCCTCGAAAGTGACGTCGCCGGGTCCGGATGCTTTGCTCCAAGTCAGCTTTGCCGAGCGGCCGGGCTTAAGTGCGTCGCGGACGCTGCCGCTGAGCCACGTCTTGCCCGGCAGGACAACGGCCCGATCGGGTCCGGCAATGACTTGCGGCGGAAAGTCGGGCGAGTCGCCGGCGTCGATCACCCGCCACTGGAGAATGCCCGTCGATTCGCCGCTGGAATCCATTTCCAGGCGGAGCCGCGCGGTATGCACGTCCTCGAAGGTGGTTGTACTGTACTGGTTGGCTTTCAGCCCCTGGCCCTTGGCGTTCTTGACCGGAACGAGGTTCTCGCCGTCTGCGTAGAGCAGGCGGCACGCCCGCGGCAGGCGGATGCCGCGGTGGTCGTCGAACCAATAGACCTCCACGCGGCCCGTATGGATCGGCTTGCTCCACGAGTATTCGACCCATTGCGTGCCCTTTTGCGGCCAGTTGCCGTAGGCGCCGTGCCGTTTATCGTTGGAATTCCGCGGATCGAAGCCGCTGTTCAGCCCGTGGATCGTCTCGTGCGGCGAGACGTAGGACGTGGTGGCCGTGGCAACAAGAGCGAGGTTCGCCTGCGTCTCTGCGCCACGGACGGCCAACGTAGTTGTGAAGAGACAGGTGACGGCAAGTGCGGTGGCAGAAGGGGTTCTCATAGTTGGTCCAGCAATGAAAGGCGGATCGGACGGTCGGCAATCGAGGCAATCCATCCTACCGCGGTTTGGCGGCAGACACAATCAAGGCGCGCCACTGTTCCCCGCCGGAAGTCTCCTTAGAATTACAGGCGTTCTTAACCATTACTCTTGCTTAGGAGGGTTTGTCATGGAAACGGAAGCACGGACGATCGGAAAGTTTATCGGGTACTGGCGGACGCTGCCCGCAGTGGCGGTCCTATGCGGCGCACAGTTGGGCTTCGGCATTGCCAGCCTGAGCCGCGCGGCCGAAACGGACGACGCATCGGCCAAGGCCGTCCAGCGGGCCTTGGCCTATCTCGCCGCGCGCCAGCACGAAAACGGCTCCTACGGCGTCGATGCCCACCGCGGCCACGTCGCCGCGACAGCCTGGGTCGGCCGCGCGATGATGGCCGCCCGCAGCAAGCCGGGCGAAGGACCCTACGGCCGGGAGTTGTCCAAGTGCCTGGACTACCTGCTTGGCCGCGTGCAAGCCGACGGCTTTATCATTTCCGAGGACAAGCAGGAACCGGCGCCGATGTACGGCCACGCCTTCGCCTTGGCGTTCATTGCCGACTGCCAAAGGGCGACGCCGACGGACGATATCAAGCAGAAGCTGCAACGGGCCGTGGAACTCAGTGTGAAGTCGCAGAACAAAGAGGGCGGTTGGCGCTACCTGCCCAAACCGGAAGACGCCGATTTGTCGGTCACGGTCACGCAGCTCATTGCCCTGCTTGCCGCCCGCGAGGCCGGCGCGGACGTGCCGAAGGAAGCGATTGGACGCGCGATCGGCTACATCAAGCAAAGCCAGAATGCCGACGGCGGCTTCCGCTATGTCCTCGTGGGTGGCACGAGCGGTTTCGCACGCTCGGCGGCGGCCGTGGCGGCGCTCTATCGGGCCGGCGAGGGCGACAGCGATAGCGTCCGAAAGGGACTTGCCTACGTAGCCAAGTTCCCCGCCGCCGAAACGGTAGGCCAGCCGGAGGTTTTCTACTTCTACGGCCACTACTACGCGGCACGAGTGATGAACCATGCCGGCGCCGACCAATGGGAACCGTGGGCGGCCGCGGTCAAGGAGAAGCTCCTTGCCCAGCAGAGCAAGGACGGCTCCTGGCCCGACACGGCCTCAGTCGACCTGGGCACCGCAATGGCCTGCTTGACATTGCAGACGCACGTCGCGAGGTGAGCAAGCGGGGGGTGGCACGTCCTGAGCTTCGAGCGAAGGGCGTGGGAACCTCGGCAATCACGCCCTTCGCTTGAAGCTCAGAGCGTGCCACCCGATCGTTCAATCGGCACGAACCTCGTAGGCGAAACGGGCGCGTACCTTTGCACGTAGCCCTTCACGCGCAGCTTTCGTGCTGTGTTTTCGCTGCTCATGTAACGAATGTGGCCGAAAATCGGACGCTCGGGCGCCCACGGGCGGTCGTAGCGACCGAAGATCCAGGCGATGCCCGTGTAGGAATTCGGGTCCTGTCCGTCTAGGGCGAAGCGGTTGTTCAATTCGACAAGTGTCTCCCATGCTTGCCGCGGCGCGGACGACCATTGCAACACTTTCTTGCCCCAGAGCATCCGCAAGTAGTTGTGGATTCGCCCTTCGGCGAGCAGTTGCCGCTGCGCCGCGTTCCAGAGCGGGTCGTGCGTTGACGCGGCGGCAAGTTCGTTCAGCGTGTAAACTTCCGGCCGCTTATCGCGAGCGTGCCTGGCAAACGTCGCTTGTGCCCAGTCGGGCAGCGATTCGTAGGCGTCGTATTGCGGCAGCCATTGGCAGGCGTTGAAGCCAAGCTCGCGCCAGGTGACGACCTGGTCGACAAACGCCTCCGCACCGGCGCTCAACTGCCACCATCCCTCGCTCTTGCCGTTGGGCCGCTCCGGCAACCGACCGGGGTGCCAATGCTCCGCTTCGAGAAGATCGTGCATGATTTCGTGTACTGAAATGTGCCCGAAGTGCAGATATGACGAAAGGCCGCTGCTGCCGTCCGATTCAGGCTGATTGCGGTCCTCGGCGTAGCGAGACAGCTTGCCCCGCAAGTACAGTTGCCATGCCTTTCGGGCCGCGTTGGAACCGCCCGACAGGGTTACCGGGCATACGTCATGATCGATCGGCAGGCTCGCGAGGTCGCCTCCGCCGGCCGGCCGGCTGAAATCCGCGGCCGGCCAGCGCCGCGCGATCTCCACAGGAAGCGACGACAACCGCGGCAGCCGTCGCCCGGCGAGCGGGTCAAGCAGCGGGGAATCGAAGAGGTACTCGCGCAAGTTGAGTTGTGCAAAGCGGCGAAAGGCCCGCGCCGTGGAAAACGCCTTGTCGGCCGCACGCATCGGCAGCAGGCCATTGCTATCGACTGCTTCGATCCGCGCCTTCGCTCGCGCATCGACCGTCTGCGCCGCGGGCAGCGCGATTGGATAGTCGTCCGTTACGATCAGGCAAGCTCGCTCCGCGCAGGCGCGGAACAGTTTCCGGGCCTCGCCCGGCTTCGGTTCGACGTAGGGATAATAGTGTACCGCACGTCGGGCAAGTTGTCGGGCGTTGTCCGCCATGCCGTCAAGCGTATAGCGGTGGAAACGGTCGCAGTCCCAACGGCCGCCGCAGGCCAAGACTTCCAAGATCGCCAGCGGACGCTTCAACCGGACGGCCCATTCGACCGCTCGCTGCAGGGCGAAGTTCCATGCAGTCCGCCGTGCGGTGGTCATCCAGTAGACGACAAACTCGCCGTCGGACCGTGGCGGCCGATCATTGACAAGGACGAGTCGGCTGGCAGCAAAGCCGAGATCGTCGTATTCGGCGTTCATGCCACGTGCCGCAGGAACGTGATCCGTCCGATCGGCACCCATTCGACGACGTAGATGTTGCCGCCGGCGTCGAAGGCGGCGTGGTGCGGATGGACGAAGCGGCCGGGCTGCCACAACTGCGGCTTGCCGCGCAAGAGGCCGCGATCGCTCTTCACGAGCTTGGTCCACGCCGGGTCGTAGCCCAAGTGGACAATCGGCTTGTTCTCCTTGTCCAAGAGCGACACGCGGCAGTCGAGGTCGGGAACTAGCAGCGTTTCGCCGCGGATGCTGAAGTAGCACGGCGCGGGCAGGCCCTTGGTGAACGAGATGTGTTTTCCGTCGCGCGTGAAGTATTGCAGCCGCGAGTTGGCCCGGTCGGCGACGACCAGCGACGGCGTGCGGCCGGGCCGGTCGTCCCACCAGAGCCCGTGCGGGCAGCTCAGCTTGCCGGCGGCGCTGCCCTGCCCGCCCCAGGTGCGGACCCATTTGGCGTCCTTGTTGTATTGGTGGACGTAACTCGATCCGTAGCCGTCGCCGACGTAAAAGCCACCGTCCGGAGCGAAGGCGATGTTGGTGGCCTTATAAATCTTTTTGTCGGTGTAGACGCCCGGTTCCTTCGGCGTGCCCATGCTCCAGACGATCTGGCCGTCCAGCGAGAGCTTGGCCACTTTGCAGTTCTTGATGTCGCACATGTAGAGGAACTGCTCCTTGCCTTCCTTGCGGATGGCCAGCCCGTGCCCGCCGCCGTGGAACTCCTTGCCGAAGGAGCGGATGAAGCGGCCTGTCTTGTCGAAGACGGCGATGGCGTCCATCGGCTCCTTGGCGCCCGACTGGTGGGTGAAATAGACTAGGCCCGCTTCGTCGAACACGACGCCGTGGGTATCGCCCCAATGGATGTGCTTGGGCAAGGTGCCCCAGTTATGCGTGGCCTCGTAAGTGTAGTCGCCCGTGCCTAGAATCGGCTTGCGGTTGCCCGATTTGTCGTCAGAACGGGCAAACGCCGGGCCCATGGCGGCGGTTGCGGCGGCGGCGGACGTGGCCGCAAGGAAGCGGCGGCGGGGGAATTTTTTGGATGAAGCGGGCTTTTTGGCGGTGGGCATGATTGGAGACTCCAGGGCGAGAGGGTTTCCTATATGGTAAGCTGAATTTGCGGCGGGGCAAGAGACCAACATTGGGAATTGGTCGTCCGCTGACGGTGATTGTGGCGCGGTTGTAGCCTAAACTATGGCCCGGAAACCGGCACCGCTCGCTCCCGCTTTCCCCCTCTCGGCCGCCCGTTTCCCGCCGTCGTTTTACCGTTTCCGCCGCTCGGCTCACCGTTACAACCGATCGTCTCACCGTTACAAACCATCGTTTCTCGGGTTCCTTCGATCGCGCAAATGTGCAACGGTCGCGGGCAATTTCCATTCGCGCGCGCAACTTGCGCGCGCTCGCGCAACGTGCGTTTTCACGCGCACAACTTGCCTTCACGTAGGCAAAATGCCCGTGAATAAGCGCATTGCGCCCGCGTGAAAATGGTTTTTGCGTACAACACGTGCGCGCGGGCAGGTCGGCGCACCGCTACAACCGGACCTCGACGGGCCTCAGCGAAGGAAGATGGGGCTAAGACCGGGCGAGAACCACGAATAGCACGAATTACACGAATCACCCCGATAGGATTCGTGTGATTCGCGGTTCCTCCTTCCTACCTCCCGCTTGAGTCGCCTGCGGCCCGTTTTCCTCGCTTCCGATCCGCCTTTTCCCGCATTTTTCTGTCAATCCATTTTTCTGTTAATATCCGCCCATGCTCGTTTCCCGCATCTTCCTTTCCTCCCATTTTTCCGTCCTGTCTCCTGCCGGGCGGGCATTGGGCTGAAAACCGCCCGCCCCCGCTGCCGATAAGCGAAGAAGGCGGTCCCCGTTCCTTTTTTGAAAGGAAAATGGGGAAGGCAAGATAAGAGGAGATGTTATGAGCGGTAGCGGCAGCGCTAAGGACAGCGACGCCATTCAGGGCGCCTGGCTGCCTTCCACGGCCGAACTCGGAGGGAAGATGTTCCCTGACGAAGTCCGCAAGACCATCAAGCTGGTGGTCAAGGACGACAAGTACACGGCAACCGTCGGGAAGGCGGTCGATCAGGGGACCGTCAAGCTGAATCCGGCGGCGACGCCAATGGAAATGGACATTACCGGCACCGACGGCCCGAACAAGGGCAAGACGATTCTGGCCATCTACGAACGGGACGGCGACACGTTGCGGGTCTGTTACGACCTCAGCGGCGAGAGTCGGCCCACGGAGTTCGAAACCAAGGAGGGCACCCTACGGTTTCTCGTCGCCTATACTAAGTCAGACGCGGATTAGCGGTAATTAGTGTTCCCGATGCGGCCAGAAGGCGACGGTTGCCGGTTCTTGGCAACGGAAAAAGCGGCTCGCGAAAATGCGACACGACGAAAGCGCGAAGCGGTGGGAGGGCGGCGCGTTGCTTGCATTCAGTCGCCCCACTTCCAGTCGCGGATTTCCGCCAAGTCCTGGCCGTGCTTGTCAATATGAAGCTTGTGCTCGATGAGCTTGTCCTGCATCTGCTGCTTGAGGTACGCCCCTTGCGAGCCTAGCCGCGGCAGCCGATCGACCACGTCTTGCACCAAATGAAAGCGGTCGAGGTCGTTCTGCACCCGCATGTCGAAGGCCGTCGTGATCGTGCCCTCTTCCTTGTAGCCGCGGACGTGCAGGTTGCGGTTGGCGCGGCGGTAGGTCAGCCGATGCACCAGCCAGGGATAGCCGTGAAAGGCGAAGACAATGTGCTTGTCGCGGGTGAAGAGCGAATCGTAATCCGTCTCGCTCAGCCCGTGCGGGTGCTCGCTCGCCGATTGCAGCTTCATCAGATCGACGACGTTGATCACGCGGATTTTCAGCTCCGGCAGGTGCCGGCGAAGAATGGAAACGGCCGCCAGGATTTCCAGCGTGGGCGTATCGCCGCAGCAGGCCATGACCACGTCCGGCTCGGCGCCTTGATCGTTGCTGGCCCATTGCCAGATGCCGATGCCTTCCGTGCAATGCACGACAGCCGCGTCCATGGTCAGCCACTGCGGCAGGGCGTGCTTGCCCGCCACCACCACGTTCACGTAATGCCGGCTGCGGAGGCAGTGATCGAAGACCGAGAGCAGGCAGTTGGCATCGGGCGGCAGATAGACGCGGACGATATCGGCCTTCTTGTTGATCACGTGGTCGAGGAAGCCGGGGTCCTGGTGCGTGAAGCCGTTGTGGTCCTGCTGCCAGACGTGGGAGGCGAGCAGGTAGTTGAGCGAGGCGATCTTCCGCCGCCAGGGCAGTTCCGACGTGACCTTCAGCCATTTGGCGTGCTGGCTGAACATCGAATCGACGATGCGAATGAAGGCCTCGTAGCTGTTGAAGAGGCCGTGCCGCCCGGTGAGCAGATAACCTTCCAGCCAGCCTTCGCATTGATGCTCGCTGAGCATCGAGTCGAGCACACGGCCGGCGGGCGCGAGGAACTCGTCGTTGGGCACTTGCCGGGCTTCCCATTGCCGGTCGGTGACCTCGAAGACCGCGCCGAAGAGGTTCGAGAGCGTCTCGTCGGGACCGAAGACGCGGAAATTATGCTGGTCTTGATTGAGCGCGGCCACGTCGCGGAGGAATTTTCCCAACACGAGCGTGTCTTGGCCTTGCACCGCGCCGGGCGAAGGCACGTTGACCGCATGGGCGCGGAAGTCCGGCATGCGCAGATCGCGTAGGAGGATTCCGCCGTTGGCGTGCGGATTGGCGCCCATGCGGCGTTCGCCCTGGGGCGCCAGTTCGGCCAGTTCCGGCAGGAGCCGGCCGCCGGCATCGAACAGTTCTTCCGGGCGGTAGCTTTTCATCCAGCTTTCAAGCTGCTGGACGTGGCCGGGATGCTCGGAATCGACCAGCAGCGGCACCTGATGTGCGCGGAACGTGCCCTCGACCGGCAGGCCGTCGACGGTTTTGGGTCCCGTCCAACCCTTGGGCGACTTGAGGACGATCATGGGCCAGCGCGGCCGCGTGAGGTCATTCTTGCGCCGCGCATTGCGTTGGATGTGCCGGATGTCCTCGATGGCCTTGTTCAGCGTGCCGGCCATGAGCTGGTGCATCTTTTCCGGATCGTCGCCCTCCACGAAGTAGGGAGTCCAGCCGCAGCCGCGCAGGAACTGCTCCAGTTCCTCATGCTCGATGCGTGCCAGGACAGTTGGGTTGCTGATTTTGTAGCCGTTGAGGTGCAGGATCGGCAGCACGGCGCCGTCGTTGACCGGATTGAGGAACTTGTTGGACTGCCAGGCGGTCGCGAGGGGGCCGGTTTCCGCTTCACCGTCGCCGACGACGCAGGCGACGATCAGGTCGGGATTATCGAGCGCGGCCCCGAAGGCGTGGCTGAGCGAGTAGCCCAGTTCGCCGCCTTCGTGAATCGATCCCGGCGTGGTGGGGGCGACGTGGCTGGAAATCCCGCCGGGAAAGGAGAATTGCTTGAACAGCTTTTTCAGCCCGGCTTCGTCCTGGGTGACGTCCGGATAAACCTCGCTCCAGGCGCCTTCGAGATAAACATTGCCCACGATCGCCGGGCCGCCGTGTCCGGGACCGGCGATGTAGAGCATGTCCAGGTCGTGCTTCTTGATGACCCGGTTCAGATGCACGTAGATGAAGTTCTGCCCCGGCGTGGTGCCCCAATGGCCGACCACCAGCGGCTTGACGTGCGACAGCTTCAGCGGTTCCTTGAGGAGCGGATTGTCGTAGAGATAAATCTGGCCGACCGAGAGATAATTCGCGGCCCGCCAATAGGCGTTCATCTTTCGCAAGAGATCGGGCGACAACGGCATACCCGTTTTGTCCATCGTCTCCGCTTCCGCGACGACGACCTTCGCAACTCGATTTCTTTCTTTTGTAACAGTGCTCATTTCAATTCTCCTTTTACAATTTCACTTTCCGCAGCCGCAAGGCATTGCCGATGACCGAGACGGAACTCAGGCTCATCGCGGCGCCGGCGATGATCGGGCTGAGCAGCAAGCCGAAGAACGGGTAGAGTGCTCCCGCCGCCACCGGAATGCCCAAGGCGTTGTAGAGAAAAGCGAAGAACAGGTTCTGTCGAATGTTCCACATGGTGGCGCGGCTAAGGCGGATGGCTTTGACAACGTCGCGGAGGTCGCCTCGCACGAGGGTGATGCCCGCGCTTTGCATGGCCACGTCGGCGCCGGTGCCCATGGCTATGCCGACTTCCGCTTCACTCAGCGCGGGTGCGTCGTTGATTCCGTCGCCGGCCATCGCAACATGTTCACCTTCCGTGCGCAGCCTCCTGAGACGGGCGACTTTTCCGGCGGGCTCGATCTCCGCGTCCACCGCATCAAGCCCGAGTTGCCTGGCCACCGCGGCGGCAGTGCGGCGGTTGTCGCCTGTGAGCATGACGAGCTTCAACCCGAGCGCGTGGAGTTCACGGACGGCTTCGGGGGTGGTAGATTTGATCGGGTCGGCGACGGCGAGAATTCCGGCCGGCTTGCCGTCAATGGCGACAAACACGGCGGACCTGCCGTCTTCCTGAAGTCTTGCGGCCGACGCTTTCAGCGGCTCCAGACCGATAATCTTTTCGTTCCGCAGGAAATCCGGTTTGCCGATCATCACTGCGCGACCGGCGACGGTGCCGAGAACACCGCCCGCCGTCACCGAACGGAAGTCTTTCACGGCCTCGAAAACGATACCTTGGTCCTTCGCGCCCGCACAATCGCGGCAGCGAGCGGGTGTTCGCTGTTTTGCTCCAGCGAGGCGGCGAGACGCAGGAACTCCGTCGTGTCGAAACCGCCGGCCGGCAAGACATTGATGAGCTTGGGTTTGCCCTCGGTGAGAGTGCCCGTCTTGTCCACGACCAGCGTGGTGACCTTCTCCAACCGTTCGAGCGCCTCCGCGTTTTTCACGAGCACGCCTTCCTGTGCGCCCTGTCCGACGCCGACCACGATGGACATGGGAGTGGCCAGGCCAAGGGCGCACGGGCAGGCAATGATGAGGACGGCGACGGCGTTGACAATGGCGTGCGCGAGCCTTGGCTCCGGCCCAAGCCACATCCAGATGATGAAGGTGAGAACCGAAACGACCAACACCGTCGGCACGAAGATGCCCGCGACCTTGTCGGCGAGACTTTGAATGGCGCGCGGCTGCGCTGGGCGTCGGCCACCATGCTCACGATCTGCCCGAGCAATGTGTCGCGACCGACCCGTTCGGCGCGCATGACGAAACTGCCGGGGCCATTGATGGTGCCGCCCGTCACCTTGTCGCCGACGGTCTTTTCCACCGGGAGCGGTTCGCCGGTGATCATGGACTCTTCCACGCTGGAGCGGCCTTCGACCACCGCGCCATCAACGGGCACCTTGTCACCTGGAACCACGCGCAGCCAGTCGCCGACTTTCACTTGGTCGAGCGGGACTTCACGATCGCCTCCCGACGCCACCTGTCGCGCCGTGGGCGGCGCGAGGTTTAGCAACGCTTTAATAGCGCTGCCCGTGCGGGTGCGGGCACGGAGTTCGAGTACCTGGCCAAGCAGCACCAGCACAACGATCGCCGCCGCGGACTCGAAGTAGACGGCGACCCTGCCCTCGTGTTGCATCGTGGACGGGAACAGCTCGGGCGTGAGCATCGCCACGGCGCTGAAAGACGAATGCCGCGCCCACGCCAATGGAGATGAGCGTGAACATGTTCAAGTGACGCGTCGTGATGGAGTGCCAGCCGCGGTACAATAACGGCCAGCCTGCCCACCAGACAACCGGAGTGGCGAACGCGAATTGCATCCAGCGCAAAGCCTGGCTATCCACCCAGGACTGCCTGGCGAGTGCCGGAATCATATGCGCCATCGCCAGGACAAACACCGGCAGCGTCAGCGCAGCGCCGATCCAGAATCGCCTGGTCATGTCATGCAGTTCGGTGTATTTCTCGTCAGCCGTCACCGTCTTCGGTTCCAACACCATGCCGCACTTGGGGCAATCGCCCGGATGGTTCTGCTGGACTTCCGGATGCATCGGGCATGTGTAAATGGATTTGCCCTGTGGTTTCTTTTCCTGCTTTAAGGCGGCGGAAGTCGACAGAAAGGTCCGCGGGCATTGGTTGCCACAAAAATAGAATGTCCGGCCGTCGCGCCCGGCGCGAAGTGCGGACGCTTCGTCAACCGTCATTCCGCAAATGGGGTCGACCGCCGTAGTCGTGGATTCATTTCGTCTCATAGCCGGCCTTACCACCTGGAATGATAGGGCTTCACGAGAAATGTACGCTAACGGCCGTTGCCGCCCAGCGGCGCCAATGTGGGTCTTGGCCCGGTGGCTTGACTGGATTGGCAAGGGTCATTTGTCCTCAGTAACGCCTCATCGGGCCGCTCAGCCGGCAGCGCGGCGGAGCTCGCGCCGTCGCGGCCGATTTTCAGGAACGGCGCCAACAGCTCCAGCGGCAAAGGGAAGATGATGGTGGAGTTCTTCTCCGAGGCTACTTCCGCGAGGGCCTGGAGGTAGCGCATCTGCATCGCCATGGGATAGGGCGTCATGATCTGCGCGGCCTGCCGGAGTTTGTCCGCGGCCTGGAATTCGCCCTCCGCGTTGATGACCTTCGCGCGGCGGTCGCGTTCGGCCTCCGCCTGATGCGCCATGGACCGTTTCATCGGCTCGGGCAGGTCCACGTCCTTGACCTCCACGACGGAGACCTTCACTCCCCACGGCTCGGTGTGCCCGTCGATGATTTCCTGCAAGCGGCGGTTCACTTTGTCCCGCTCCGTCAAGAGGTCGTCGAGTTCCGCCTGGCCCAGCGTGCTGCGCAAGGTCGTCAAGGCGACCTGGGAGGTGGCGAAGAGGAAGTCGGCCACCTCCAGAACGGACCGCATCGGATCGACGACGCGGAAATAGAGCACGGCGTTGACGCGCACCGAAACGTTGTCGCGGGTGATGATGTCCTGGGGCTCGATGACGCGGGTGATGGTCCGCAGGTCGATCCGCATCATGCGATCGACGGGCGCGAAGACCATGATCAGCCCCGGTCCCTTGGGCGCGGGCATGACCCGGCCCAGGCGGAAGATCACGCCGCGCTGGTATTCATTCAGAATCCGGATGCAGCTCAACAGGTACAAGGCGACCAGCACCAGGACGCCCGCCAGGCCAATTGCAATATAGATCGTCCACATGATTTTCAGCTCCAAAAACGGTTTGATGATTATCGCACGAAGGTCAGGCCGGGGTCGCCGGGATTATCTCCCGCCAGCTTGAAGTTGAATCGGTCGCTGGCAAGTGCGGCGACCTGGCCGACCATCATGGGATTGTCGCCCTGCTTGAGCACCAGGAGGTTGTCGGCGACGGTATACGTGCCGCTGAACTGTTGCGGTTTGCCATTATGGTCCAGCGACCAGGTGAATTTCCCGTCGCCGGCCAGGGCCAGTTTGATCGTGGTGCTGTCCGCGCGCGTCGCGGTCCAGTTTCCCACGAGGCTCGATGCCGACCATGAGTACATGGTGCCCGCCGGCTTCGCAGGCGCTGCAGGTTGGCTGGGTACGGCCGGCTCGGCAGTATTCGGTGCGGAAATGCTACTGAGCAGTTGAGCGGACAATTGGTCCTTGGGATCCAGTTGCACGACTGCTTTTAGCTGTGCCGCGGCGGCATCGGTGTAGCCGCAAGTCAGATAGTTTTCAGCCAGCAAAAATTTCGCGTCAGATGCGGCTGGATGCGATTGTGCGTACTGCTCCAAGGCGCGGAGTTGCGCCGTGTAGACGTCCACGTTCGGGTAGAGTGCGCTCAGCGTCGTCCAATCCCAGCCGGGGCCGGCGGACAGCACGGCGTAGTCGGCGGCAGCGGCTTCCTTGTAACGGCACAGTGCGAAGAGCGCCAGGCCGCGGAACTCGTGAAGCACGGTTTCATTGGGCACCTGCGCAATGGCCTGATCCACCTGGGCCAGTGCGGTCTTGTAGTCGCCCTGCATAAATGCGTTCCGTGCCGCATCGAACAAGGGCGTCGCCTGTTGCTCGGCGGTCAGACCCGCTGGAGCGCCGGGCCGCGAGACGGCCATAGGTGCCGCCACGATCGGCTGCGAGTAGTCATAGGCGCTGCCGGCGACGTACGATCCGCCGTAGTAGGGGTTGTAGTATGGATAATATCCCCAGTACCAGGGAACCGCCGAAAGGGCGGCGCCGGCCCAGTATGCGCCGCCCCACCAGCCCAGCGGCCGATAATTATTCCAACCGTTGTTCCAATTGCCGTTCCAATAGCCGTGGTACCAGTTGCCGCGGTTGAAATTGCCGCCGTTCCAATTGGATTGCCTTTGTCCGCCGAAATTGTTCGAGTGATCGAAGTTGTTGCCATTGATCGGCCGGTTTGCGACGTAGGCTCGGTTCCCGGTATTGGCACGATTTTCGATGTTCTCCCGATTTCCAGCGGTCAGTCGGTTGTCCCAATTGGGTGTGTTGGCAAATCCTGGCCGCTCGCCGGTGCCCGCGCGGTTGGCCCCGAAATCCTGCGACGACGGCCGAAGCGCGCCCGTCTCGGCGGGACGCGATGTGTCGAAGTTCTGATGCGGAGTGCTGAAAGAAGGCGCATGGTATCCGCCACCGCCGCCTGCACCGTGGAATCCGCCTCCACCTCCGCCGCCACCAGCATGGCCTCCGCCCCCGCCGCCACCGTGGCCTCCCCCGCCTCCGCCGCCGCCCCGGCCCGCCATGGCCAAGCCCGCCGATAACACAACGGCCAGCGCGAAGGCTGCGATTGTTTTCAATTTCGTAATCATTGATATTTCTCCGGTCTATGCAGACAAAGATGTGAAGCTGGCATGTTACTTGGCCAGGGCTGGCTTGCGTGTGATTGGGGTTTCCGCGTTGGCGGTGACGGTGCCGCGGCTGACCTGAGGCGCGGGTGGCTTCGCGCGATCGGGATTTCCGCGATGTCAGGCGTCTTCTCCCCGCCGACGATGCGGTCCCGCTGTTGCCACGTCATTCGGTCCTTGCACACTCGGGTGATGATGTTGGTCGCCGAAGCCATCTTCCCGTCACGCGTCACCCCGGTCCTTTTCACGATCCATTGGTTGCCCTCTGGGGTCCAAATCCCTTCACCAAACCCGCCTTCGGAGTCGAAGACCCAAGAGCGGATCTTCTTGGCCAAGGGATCCCAGCCGATGCGCTGGGTGCCGGTCATCACCGGACGGCCGCCGACTTGGACCTTGAATTCGCCCAGGATATAGCGGTGGTTGTCCGTCCAGCGGTAAGAGGTCATCACCAGGGCTTCCGGGCTTTCGTCCACCCACTCGCCGATCATCCATTGGAGTTGCTTGAGCTGCTCCTCGGGCGTCGGGGTGTCATCGGAAAGGTCCCGAGCGCTGGCCGTGAGCCATCTGCCGTCCTGTTTGGCGTAGGTCACCAAGTAGGGGCTGCGCTGGGCGGGTTCGTCGGGGGCATGCGTCACGGTCGCCATCCCCTCTTCGACGGCCATGTCCGTACCGATGAACCGAATGGACCCGATGGCGAGATCCATGCGGGTCTTGGGATGCTCCTTGAAGGATTCGGCGAAGACTTTCTCGATCGCTTCACGCCCCTGAGTCGATTGGCCTTCTTCACTGACGACCTCTCCGTCCGCTACGAACAGTTGGCCGATCTTCTTGGCGTCGCCCGCGTTGTACGCCTTGGCAAACGCCTCGGCGGCGAGCCGGATCGACTGCTCGTCCTGCGGATGCGCGCGGCCGGCGGCGGCGATTGCCGTGCCGGGCTTGGCCGGCGAGTCTCCCGATGCGGTCTTCTGTGGTCCTTGGGCAAACGCCTCGCCGACGAGCCGGATCGACTGCTCGTCCTGCGGATGCGCGGGGCCTGGGTCGGCGGTTGCCGTGCCGGGCTTGGCCGGCGAGTCTCCCGAAACAGTCTTCTGTGGTCCTTGGGCAACGGCCAACGCGGCCAACGCGACAGCGAGCCCTGCCATCGTCAAAATACTTCGCATGGATAAAGTGCCTTTCATGTTAGGAATGGTTGCGAACATCTCTTGTCGCCAAGAACAAAAAAAGCCGACGTGGCGGAACACCCAAAAGGTGTTCCGCCACGTCGGCTTACTCACTAACAAGCCCCCCGGTACGGCCGAGGCGCTCTTCACTTAGTCATCCGACAAATTCACTGAAAAGCCGCGGTCAAGTGGGCCGCGATTCTTCCGACACCATCATTATATGTCACAAGCGAGCAAAGGCAAGGCCTATTGCTTTTTTCCACGGTATCAAGGTGTTGAGGCATGCACCGTGATATTCAGCGCCGTCATCTGCGAGGAAGTCTCCTAGTCGAATCGCCAATTCTCCGCGACGTGAAGAGGAAGCAGGGATTGCTTCGCGACAGGTTCATGCCTTCGCACCCCATCGTTCAGGCAGCCGATCCGGGCGCCTTGAACGCAAAGGCGAAGAACGCGGCAATTCCGAGAAACACAAAGGCCACGAGATAATTCCACGCAACTTTCTCCCTCAGAAACGTGATCGCGAATACGATGAAGACGAGGAGCGTGACGACCTCTTGAATGATCTTGAGCTGGAACCCTGAGAACTGGCCGTAACCGAGGCGGTTTGCCGGCACCGCCAGGCAGTATTCCAAGAGCGCGATCGCCCAGGAGACCAGGATTGCTTTCCATAGCGGCCACTCGTGACCGTATTTCAAGTGCCCGTACCAGGCGAATGTCATGAAGACATTCGACAGAACCAGCAGAAGGATGGTGCTCATGAGGATGGTGCTCCTACGGTTGGATTCACGAATTCCTTATTGTGTGTCTCCGGCATGAAGAAGTAAAGGATGCCAAGCGCGGCCGACGCGACCGCGGCAAGGAAGATAAAGCCCACGTTGGAGCCAAAGTGATGCACGATGGAACCCGCGATGACCTGGCTGAGTGACGCGCCGATGCCGACTGCCGTGCTGATGGCCCCCAGGGTAAGATTGAAGCGGCCCGTGCCCCGCGTGAGGTCGGCAATCACCAGGACCGAGACAACCCCGAATATCCCTACCCCCACGCCATCCAGGATCTGGATTGCGATCAGCGCGGCGGTGTTGGTGGTGAGCGTGTAGAGAACGGCGCGAACCGGCAGTACCCCGAACGCCAAGAGCAGCAGCGGCTTTCTGCCCCACGCCCCCGCTTTCCGCCCCGACCAGGAAGCAAGCAACGTGATGACGAATTGCGTGGTCACCACGCACGCCGACATGAACATCATCGAACTTCGACCCTGGCCCTTGGCGAGCATCTCGCCCAAGAGCGGCAGCATCGCGGCGTTGGCAAAATGGAACATCACGGCGCAGATGAGAAAAATGAGCAGTGGCCGATCCTTGAGCAGTGCGTACGTTCTCACCGGTTTGGCATCTTCGTTTCCTTCTGCCGCGCCCGCGCCAACTCGTAATCGATCTCAGCAGGGCGAATCGTGAGAAGCGTCAGGATGGTCGGGACAGTACTGGCCAACACAAAGAAAAAAATGCTGCGGTTGGAAACGTAGTAGCCCAGCAGGCCCATGGAAATGGCGGCTGCCACATTGCCGGCCGAGTTGAATGCCTGGTTGCGTCCCTGGCGGCGATCGAACAACCGATGCCCCACGATCCCCAGAGAAATGGCACAGATGGCCGGAATGAAGATGCTCGACGTGCCGCCAATCAAGATTTGTGCCAACATCACCGGCCAAAAGGCTGGCATAAAAGCGATCAGCAAGGCCCCCGCCGCAAGCGCGACGGTCCCCGCCGCAATCAGAGCGCGCTTGGACCGGAGGCGGTCGACCAGCGCGCCCGCCGGGGTCTGGGTCAGGATTCCAGCGATTCCGCCGATGGTCAGCGCGATTCCCACGCGTTGCTCATCCCACCCATATCCCGCGAGGTAGATGGCGAGAAACGGACCGATCCCCGTCTCGACGTCGGCGAGAAAGAAATTCAACCAGTCCAAACCACGGAGCGTCCGCGCGGAAGGCGTTTTGGCATCCCCTGCTTTCGATGCATCCGGGCTCCTTCCGCGCACGGGCAGATTAGCCGCGAGCATGGGCGTTTGTAAATCCGGCTCGGATGTGCCGACTTGCGCCATTTTTTTCTCTCTGGCAAGGTTGATCGGTGATCAGGCGATCCCAAGCCGCCCAAATACCGGCACTTTGGCCGCATCCACGACCAATGCGAAGACGACCGCTGCAACCAGCGTGCCGGCCGCGACGAAAACGGGCAGAGGCATCATAAAGATTCCCCCGATGGCCAACGTCGAAGCGATCAGGATATCGGCTACCGACGACACACCGAGCCATAAACTGGGGTGAGAGGACCACAGATGCCGGCGTTCACGAATGGCATAGGTTGTCGCCTGATTACCGAACACGATCACGACAAAGGCCAGGGTTTGCAAAGCTCCGATCTTGAATTCCATGCCGAATTCGCCGATAGCCAAGACGGCGCTGCAAAAAACAAGTTCCGCGATTCCCATAAAGACGCCCGCGATCGTCAATCTGCCGATTCGCCAGGCGTTGGGCAACGGAGATGGTCGCACACGGTCCGTGGTTAAGGACATTCCCAGGAAGTCGCCGGTAATCATAATGATGACCATCAACATCGGAGTGAGCACCGCATGCCCGGTCATGATCAGGCCGACCGCCAGGAAGAGTACCTGGATGACCTTCTTGTTTACGGAGTTGAGCGTATAGGTCAGGATGCGCTGGAACGTCACCCGACCTTCCTTGACCGAGGCAACAATGCCGCCGAGTCCTGGTTCAGTCAGCACAATGCCGGCTGCCGACTTGGCGACGTCGGTCGCCGTCGACACCGCGATCCCCATCTGCGCTTGACGGAGCGCCGGAGCGTCGTTGGCGCCGTCGCCGCACATGCCGACGGTATGGCCATCCTTCTGGAACTCCTTGACGAGGTCGTACTTGCCCTCCGGCAGGACGCCGGCGAAAACCGCGAAATCCCGCGGGCGAACATTGCCCTGTATCGGCCCCGCTGGACAGACCGTTCCCTCAAGCCCCACCGCGCGAGCCACGATTGCCGCGGTTGCCGGCGCGTCGCCGGTTACCATCACGGTCCGCACGCCCAACCGCGCAGCTCCGCGACGAGCGCGGCGGAGTCCGCCCGCGGCGGGTCGCTGAGCGCGACAAGTCCCGCAAGCTTTCGCGCCGACGGCGGACCGACAGCGACCGCCAGGACCCTGAAGCCTTGCGATTCAAGGTCGTTTGCCGCCGCGGAAGCCGCCGGTGAGGGTTGGGCGAGGCCGGCGACCACGGCAAAGGCCCCCTTCACGATACTCAGATTGCCGCCGCTCGGATCGACCGCCGTCGCCTCGGACATCTTCGTCGCCGGATCGAAGGGTACGAACGTCGTCCGTTTCGGCAGATCGGAGGGACTCTTGCCCGCGGCGGCGGAACGAATGGCGGCGTCGACGGCATCCTGCCCGGCGTCCGAACCCGCCAGCGCAGCTAAGCCCAGGACGTGAGCTTCGTCGAAGCCGGACAGTGGACGGACAATGGTCACCTTCAGCTCATTGCGCGTGAGGGTGCCCGTCTTGTCCGCGCACAGGACATCAATGGATGCCGCCTCATCCACGGCGGAGAGGCGCGTCGGAAGAACGCCTTGGCATGCCAGAGACCGCGCGCCGACCGCCGCCGCAAGAGTAAAAGTTGCCGGCAGCGCTACGGGGATCGAGGCCAGAACCGCCGTGAGGACGAGGGAAATAATCTCGGCGAGCGGCATGGCGTGGACCCAAGCATAGGCCACCAGGACGACGATGAGGGCGCCGTTGAACATCGCGAGATTGCGGACCACGCGCAGCACGGCCTTTTGCTGGGAACTTACGACATGCGCCTTGAGCACAAGTTCCGCGGTACGGCCGAACTTCGTGCGCGTTCCGGTCGCTGTCACCTCCGCGACTGCCTCGCCTCGGCGGATCATCGCTCCCGCGTAAGTTTGGAAGTTCGGGCCGGCTTCGATGGGGATGGATTCGCCGGTGAGCATGGACTGGTCAACCTGTACCGATCCCTCGACCAGTCGCACGTCGGCGGCAATCACGTCGCCGAGCGACAGCTTCACGATGTCGCCAGGCGCCAATTCGGCGGCGGGCAGATTCGTCCAGACGCCATTCCGCCGGACCGTCGCCGTGAGCGCCAGCCGCGACTTCAACGCGGCAAGTGTTGCCTGGGCGCGCCCCTCCTGAAAGAATCCGAGCGCGGCGTTAAACACCAGCAGGCCCGCGATGATCGCGGCCCCGGCATACTCGCCGTGGATCGTCCAAAAGCACGATCGCGGCTTCGAGCATCCAGGGAACCGGCGCCCAGAGTTTTCCCAGTGCCCTGCGAATTGGATTCTGAGTCGTGTCCGGCACCGCATTGGGACCGAACTGCTTCAGCCGACTGCCGGCTTCGTCGCTCGTTAGACCCGTCGCGGTATTCACGGGCCCCAAAGCAGACTCCGCATCGAGACCCGTCGCGGTTGATGGCGTTGAGCGTGGAGTCTTAATCCCCGATTTGGTTATGACCGCTTGCATCGTGATTACACGCCGTAACGCCCTGCAGGGCAAAAGCACTACGGCGAAAGTGGCGCCTGAGGTTATACGCCCACGGCGACTGGTTCGGCATGGACCGCGGTTGTCTTCACTCCGGACTGATGCAGGAGGTCCCTGGCCCGTTCCACCTCGTCGGCTGTTCCGTGGGCGACCAGGAGAAGCCTGCCGTTCTTAACCTCGGTCTCGTATTTCACGATGCTGTTTTTGGGAATCCCGATGCTGTACAGTCCCGCGCCGAGGACGCTGAGCCCGCCCATCACAGCGGCGGTTTCCAGCGCCGACGATCCACATTACGAGCGGTCCAGCCACCAGCAGCGGACCAACGCCCGGCACGACGAAGAACGCCGAACCAAAGAGCATTCCCCACAGGCCACCCCAGAACGCGCCGAGTTTCCCCCAGTACATCATACGGTCGCCCGTGTTGTAATATCCGACGACGTGCTCATCCGTGTGGTAATCCTTGCCGACGATCGACAGCTTCTTCATGTCGAAGCCGTGCTCCTGGAGCTCGCGAATGGCGTCCTCGGCTTGGTTGTGAGTTTCAAAAAGAGCGATAGCGGTATTTTTCTCGGACATGATTCGATTCCTCATTGGTTAACAGGTGAATTCGCGAACGGTTGGGCCATGATTGGCGGAATACCAGCATGGCACGTGATTGCCGCAGCCCGCGGGGTGCTGATTCGAGTACAGCACCCGGCGCGCGCTGCAAGCAGTTGCTTGACGGCGATCGTCCTCAAGTAGTGTGCTTGGCGAACTCGGCGTGCTTTTCGAGCGACTCGATGCCCGTCACAACGTTCCGGTCGTCCTTCTTGGTCGTGCAGCGGCTTCGGCTGCCGACCTTCAGATCGGCTGCATTGCACCGCGTTCCATCGCGGGTCAGCTTGGCATCCTTGGCCAACGTGTGGGAGCATTCCTTCCCCTCGTGATTCTTCATCACCAACTTGTCGCCGGTCAAGCTGACGATCTTGCCGTCGAACGTCTGCGAGCTCCGCTGCTGGTTGTGGACGACTGCGCCTTGGGAGGCAGGGTTCGGGTCATCATGGGCTGTGGACATGACAAAACTCTTTCTCTACGAGATGCCCGGACCTTCCGGCGCAAGCAACATGCTTCCGCCTTCCGCCGACTCGTTCGAATCGGCGGATTCATCGGGTCCGAACTGACGTGCTGCTGGTCGCATGGTTGCAATTCAGCATCGATCCGTTCGGCACGCCTCGAAATCATTCAGCGAAAACTTTCTCCTGGTGCTCCGCGTTGCCGTAGTGTCTCACGTGCGAACATCATCTAACCCTTAAGTTTGCGGTACGCGAACCAGCCCAAGCCAATCCCGATGAGGACGGCGGGGATGGGGTGCCGCCGGATCATCTGGGCGATGTTCTCGGTAACGCCGCTAAGCTTGGCGTCCTCGATGTATTTGCCGCCTTCCTTGACGCTCTGCGCAACCGCTTGCGATGCGCTTCCCAAGGCGCCCGTTTGCGGAGCGATCTTTCCGAGCCTGTCGCCCAGTCCCTGGATGCTGGCGCCCGCGCTGGCCGTCAGCTCGTCGGCTTTCGTGCCAACGTGACTGGCGGCCTGACTGGCCATCGCGCCGATCGCGGTGACGGCATGGTGGGCCATAGAGCGCAGTGGGCTCTTGCCTTGGAATCCTGCGCTGGCGTGCCTCAGTGCGCGTAGGGCCGGTTCGGCAGCCAGCGGCTTGCTGCCGCCGCGCCCAACCGCCGGCGGGGTCCCTTGAACTGAGATTGCCGCGGGCTTGGTCTCCGCGCCGGCCGTCTTGATGGCGACCGTCACGGCATCCTCCATCGGGTCCTTGAAGGGCACTTCGATGCGGAGCAGTCCGTGCTCGTAGACCGCTTCAGCTTTGTCAGGTTTCACCTCCCAGGCCAAAGCCAGCGCGGCGACATACTCGACGTCCCTGGCGGGCGCGGTCATGTGGATGCTGTCTCCCAGAATCTTGACATCAATGGTTTCCGTGGGTGCACCGGGGATGGCGAATTCCACCACCAGCTTGTGCGTTGCGCGGTCAGCATAGGCGACGGTTTCGGGAGCGAGTTTGATAAGATTCTCCGACATTTTGGCACTTCCTTTCGGGTAAAAAAAGCCGACGTGGCGGAACACCCTAAGGCCTTCCGCCACGTCGGCTTACTTTCTAACGAGCCCCTCGGTACGGCCGGGGTGCTCTCTAACTGGTCTTCCGACGAATTCACCGGAGGGTCGCGCTCACGTGCGTCGCGAACCTCCAGCACTGGCATTCTACGCGGCTACGGGGCAAAGACAAGGTCGGGGAGTCGGCAGCGCTACATGCTCCGCTATATACTCCCGGCTCAACCTTTCCAGTGGGAAGTGGCGGGTGGTAAGTGGGAAGGGAGGGGGAAGCGTCGAAATGTTCAATGTCCAATGTTCAATGTGCAGTGTTTACCGCTGATTAACACTAATCTCCATTAGTGGTAATTAGTGTTAATTAGCGTTCCCTTCCTCATCTTGCCGTCCCCTTGGCAGACTTTGGGAGTTTCGGCAATGGGCCGAAGTAGTCGTTCGCGAGATAGACAATCCAGCCTGGCTCTGGTCCGGGACGGAAAAGCGCGTTTTGTTCGCGGAACTGATAGCTGCTGACGAAACCGTAATCGGGCTGCCACGCGCGAACGATGATCTCGCAGATCATTCTCATGGTTTCCGCCCGAACGACCTTCCTGAAGGGCTTGCCGAGGGCCGGCGGATCCAGCATGCACAGATTCGTCATCCAGTCGCAGGAATTCCCGCAGTCGATGCGGAGTTCCGTGAATGCGCCACCCGCGCCGCCGTTCCACCACCACACATGGAAGCTCGCGGGTCCATGATCTTACCATAACTGTCGCGAAGGACGCCTTTGGCGATTTCTGCTTCAAGGCCCTTTCGCGTCAGTCGAAACGGCACACTTGTTGGGTCGTTTGCATATTGCTCCTCCCCATACTTGTACCAAGCTCTCCGATACCAAGGTGGCGAACTCGTTTTCGAAATAGGGCTCTTTGGCGGCCGCAACCACGGTTTGCGGGGAAAGCGGATACGGTAGGACGGGAAATCCCTGAATTCGGTTAAACAATTAACGAATTGTCCTTGACGGCCTTGCAGCGAAGGGATAGAATGACGTTAATCAATTAACGGATTTCGGCCCAGGAGATTTCCCGTGCCCCGTCGTCCTGCGGAAATGTTGACCGAACGCGAAGCCCAGATCATGGACGTCCTCTGGGAGTTGGGTGAAGCCACCGCCGAGCAGGTTCGCCAGCGGCTGGCCGACGGGCCGCACGATTCGACCGTGCGGACGCTGCTCCGCGTGCTGAAGGTCAAACGCTACGTCCGCATCCGCGGGCGGCAGCCGGCGGTTTACGTGCCCATCGTCGCCAAGAAGGACGCCCAGCACACGGCCGCGAGGCGGCTGATCGACCGCTTCTTCGGCGGCTCCGCCAACGAACTCGTCTTGCGTCTGCTGGAAGACGAGCGGCTCTCGCTGGCCGAAATCGAAAAGTTGAAGGACAAGTATCTTTCACAATAGCATAATGAGGCCGACGAGCTGGGTAGACAGTTCGAATAGATGGCCGTGTTCAAGAAGAATATCCCTCGCAACCCTCCAAGGGAGACCCGTCATGACATTCCTGACACGCGTGTACGATACTGGTTTCGCGTCGGCCGCCGGCGTCGGCGGTGAATTGCTGCTGAAGGCGACTGCGGTTCTCGCCGCGGCGCTGGTGTTGGATTTCCTCTTGCACCGCCGCTGGCCGCTGGCCTGTTCGGTCACATGGAACGCGGCCCTGGTGCTTCTGGCGCTGTTGCCGATTGCATGTCTTGTGCTGCCGGCAAAACGGGTTGCTGCAACTGCCGCCGTTGCTGCTAACGTTGCGCCTGCAACTGACCTGTCGCCGGCTGCGATGCCCAATAGTCTGCCTGACAGCCGTAGAAGCGGTATCCTGCCGCTTGAAGAAAGCGGCGGGACGCCGCTTCTACAACCGGACTCGGACGCGACGACAGATGTCGCGTTTGACGAGGCGACGGAAGAACCGGCCGCTCGCAACTCGCCCGCGCAAGCTGCCTCGGCCCCACCCGTGGCGGCAAAGGGGACAGTCCCATTTTTGCTGACACAAAAATCGGGACAGTCCCCCTCTCCTGCTCCCGCGACGGTCTCGCGCTGGTCAACATTGCGCGGCTGGGCCACCGCCATGCAACCGTGGCTCGTGCCCGTCGTCGCCGCGCTCTACCTCGCGGGCACTGCCATGCTTGGGCTGCGACTGATCGTCTCGCTCTTGGCGGTTTCGCGCTTGCGGCGGCGATCGCAAGCGGTGAGCGCCAATGATTGGCTCGAACAGCTAGCCGCTTGGCGGACCCGCTGCGGCTTGAAGCGCGAGGTCGAGTTGCGGCACGGCGGCGACGTCACCGTGCCGATCGTTATCGGATTCCGCCGCCCGGCGATTATTGTGCCGACCGACTTGATCGAGTCGGCCGCAGCGCAAAGCGCGACGCGATTTTGGCCCACGAGCTGGCGCACATCGTCCGCGGCGATTGTGGATGGCAACTGCTGGAGCGAGTCGTCGACGCCGTATTGTGGTTCCATCCGCTGGTCTGGTGCGCCGGCCGGCGGATCGCGCTGGTCCGCGAGCGGATTTGTGACGGCTTTGCGGTGCATCATCTGGGCCGCCGCCAAGATTACGTGGAAACGCTCTTGGAAATGGCCACGCGGTTGACCAGCCGCCGCGGGCTTTCGCTTGGACTGGCCGTGCTGCGGACCTCGCAACTCGGCGCCCGGCTAGCCAGCGTGCAGGACTGCAAGGGCCTTAAGCGCTGCCAGGTTCGCCCGGCAGCGCGCTGGGCTATTCTGCTCCTGACGGCTGCGGCCGCGCTGTGGGCCGGCCGTGCGGCCGTGGCCGTGGAACCGGTTCCGCAAGTAGCAGGGCTGCCGAGCGACGCCCAGGCATTGCTCGACGGCTACCAGAAGAAATCGGCGCTGCTGCAAGCGGAAATCGATCGCCAGGTGGCCGAAGAGCGCGATTCGCTGATCAAATCGTTGCAGGCGCTGCAGGACGATTACACCCGGCAAGCAAGGCTCGACGAAGCGGTGGCGATACGCGACCAATTGCGGATCATCAAGTCGAAAATGGCAACCGCCGGGCAATCTGTCGTCCCGCCGGCGGTCGTGGGCATGGGCCCGCCTGGTGGAATGCCGGCCATCCGCCCTCCTCGCGGAATGCCCGGTTTCTATCCGGGTATTACGAGGGCTCCGACGGCAACGCCGGAATTTCCGGGCCACGGGACAACGGTGGCCCCCAGCACGCTTGCGCCTTCCGACGCCGACAGCAACCCCTTGTCGATGACTCCATTTCGCAACTCGATGGGCAAGGTGCTATTGGTTGAAGTTAGCGGCTCAACGTTCGGAGCAGTGTGGGGCGATAGCGAAGTAGTTACGGACGATTCGTCGCTGGCCACGGCCGCCGTGCAGTTCGGCGTCTTGAAGCCGGGCGAGCGGGGGATGATCAAGGTGACCATTTGTCCCGCCAAGAAGAAGTACGCCGGGTTCTCGCAACACGGCGTCACCAGCCAGCCGTGGGACAACGCGGGTCCCTACGTGAGCCTGAAGATCGAAGCCGCTCCAGCAGGGGCGTTTCAAGCGTGCCACGACTACACCGGCACGGCGCCTGGCGGCGTCACCGTTTACCCTGTCGAGAATGAAAACAACGTCACGCTTGACAAATTCGTCGGCTCCACGTTCCTCTTCCAAATCACGGGACAAGTGAATGCCAACCTTTGGGGAACCGACCAGTATACCCACGATTCCTCGCTCGGCGCAGCGGCCGTACACGCAGGCGCACTGCAAGCAGGCCAATCAGGTTACGTATTCATGAACGTTAAGAAAGGCATTCCGTTCTATCTCGGATCGAGTCGCAACGGCGTCACCAGCAGCGATTGGAACAACGCCGGCGGCAACTACGTCACGCTAACGTTTCAATCGACGCTCGCGGTGGCGCGACGAGCGGCGACTCGCGTTCTCCGCGACGGCTACGAATACGGCAATGCGGCGCCCGGCAAATCTCCGCGTACGGAGACTCCCTTTCATCCAGTGAGCGAGGCTTCGCCCGACTTGTTCCGTCGCTCCGTCGGCCAAACGCTCTATTTCAACGTAACCGGCTCGTCCGACGGCAGCGTCTGGGGCAGCAATCCGTATACCGACGATTCCTCGCTGGCCGCAGCCGCCGTACATAGCGGACTCCTCCAGCGAGGCGAGCATGGCACCATCCAGGTCTGCGTCGAGCCGGCGCTCAACGAATATCCGGGATCGATGCGACACGGCGTCACCAGCCAGGACTGGAACTCCGGAGGCGGCTACGTGGCGCTGCACTGCGCAGTGTCATCTGGCTCGAAGACACAACTATTCGCGGGCAAAAAGCAACTCGGGCATGCGAGGTTCTGCTCGATCCCGGCACGCTCACCAGCTACTCGCAATCCGCCGGCCAGTCGTTCTACTTCCGCGTCACCGGCAGCACAGGCGGCGCTGTCTGGGGCACCGACGCCTATACCAGCGATTCGTCGCTGGCCACAGCCGCCGTTCACGCCGGGGCGCTGCAAGCAGGCGAAACGGGCGTCGTCAAGGTGAACGTGCTTCCCGCGCTAATGCGATACCGATATCACGGCTCAACGAACAACGGCGTCACCAGCCAGTCGTGGGACAACGACGGATCGTACGTGGGCTACCAGGTCGAACGGGCCGGCCGGATGCGTTCTCCCGAGCCCGCGACGCAAGGCCTGGGTCCAACGCCGAGCGGCGGCCCCTTAATGCCGCCGAACGTTTGGATGGACGACAGCGGCAGTTCTTCGTCCGTGCAGACATCGCCATCCGCGGCGGCTATCCGCTGGTTGATGGACCAGAAAGGCACTTCTCCGCTTGCGCAGACTGCTCCAAGAAACGAAACGGCGCCGCCGAGCGGGCTCAGTAGTTCCATGCTCATGCAGCAAAAGGCCAGCATCGCGATCGAAAGTCAGCATCGCGATGAGCTCTCGTACAACCTTGAACACAACGGATCGTCGCTTACGCCGATGGAGCGCGCCAAGCTGGAAGGTGAATTGAACGAATCGAACCAGAAAACTTGAAGGCTTACAACACCAAGCCATGGTCTTCCAGGCCCAAATCGACGCCTCGAAAGATCATTCCCATACTTCCAAATCGAGCCGTACCGCACCGAAAGAGCCCGCGCCGCGCGGCCGAAGCGCTAAGCAGGGCGAGGGCCGCCTCGATCCACGAAACGAGCGCTCTTTCGACGGCGAACCACCACTCGACTAGCGCCCGGCGGCGCGAGCACAGAGCATTGCGGGAACGCCGTCAGGGGCGTTGCTTTCGGTCCGGAAACACCCGCGTCAACACGGCCTCGATCGCCGCGCGACTGCGCCGCTTTTCCGCCTCGTCCGGCGAGACAGGGCGGAGGCCCGAGCAGAACTGAACCCACTGCTGGGCCTTCTCCGAGCCGTCCCAATCGCCGGCGGGCGTGAAGGCGATCCACTGGCCTTCACTCAGCCCGCAGTAAGTGAGGGCGACGCGGCCCGTGGCAAGCTCCACTAGCCGGAGCTGCATCGACTCGACGTCCATCTCCAGCGCCCATTGGCCGCGGCCGAACAACTGCGGCTGCGTCCAGGGAAGAGTAACGTCGCTGTCGCTGCCGCGCAGCGGCGGAGACTTGTAGACGGCTTTCCCGTCTTCCAGCCGCAGCACCACGCCGCTACGGTAAAGATTGCAGCAGACGACGTTCGGGCTGCCCGGCACGTAGCCGAATTGCACGACCTGCTCCTTCGTTTCGGCCGTCCAGAGCGGGCGGCGGGCTGCTAGGTCCCAAAGTTGCACGCGCCCGCTGCTGCTGCCCGTCAACAGCCGATCGCGGCCGACGAATAGCAGGGCATTGACCAGATTGGGCAGGCCCTCCAGCACCGTCTCAATGGCGCGCGTCTTCCGACTGGCAACGCCGACCAGCCCGCGATCGGGACCGGCCATCGCCACCGCAAGCCGGCCGCCCGAATCGTCCAGGGCAAGCCGCCAGACGCGCGGCGGAGCGTCGATCTGTTTTGCGTGCGCGGCGACGAAGTCCGCCAACGGGACCTCGACGTACCGGCCGTCGGCGGTGGAAATCAGCCTGACGCAGGGAACGCCCTGCTGCGCCGCCGAGCAGGCCAGGAATCGGCCGTCGCGCGACCAGGCGGCCGTGCTCCATGCGCCGAGATCGCCGCTTTGTTGGTAGATCGGTTCGTCAGGCGGCACGCGATAAAGTTCCAGTTGGCCGTTAGCGGTCACAGCCGGGCCGGGTGCGACGAGGATGCTCTTTCCATCGGGCGCCGCTTGGGCCAGCGGCGCGGCGATTGCCGTGGGCGACTGCTTGCCCGATCGCATGTTCACCTGCACGAGCCGCTCGCGGCCGTCCTGCCAAAACATCGCAAGGAGCGTGTCGCGGCTGGAGAAGCCGTAGACGCTCGCCGGGTAGTGCGGCCGGAAATCCCGCAGGAGCCGCCCGCCGCGGATGTCCCACACCGTAAACACGTCGAGCGCGCACAAGCCGGAAGACTCGTTCCAATAAAGTTCCCGCGGACCGCCGCTTCGCAGTTGCGCGTGGCGTCGGGCATGAGAACGAGGCGCGGGTCCTTGCCGCGGCCGATCCAGCCGCGGCCGACGGGCCCCCAGTCGCGCTCGGTCTTGCCCGTATCGAGGTTAATTGTTTCTTCGGCCTGGCCCATGCGCGGGACGTGCATGGCCGGATTGCCGTGTGCGCCGCGGATATGGGCCGTCTTGCCGTCGGCCGAAATCTCCAGCGAATACGGCGCTTCCATCGCGACGGGAAGCCGGGCGAGTTGCCGGGCACCGGTGTCGAAGACAAATAAGCCGCTTTCCACTGCTTCCTTCGGCGCGGCGCGAAGGCCCGCGGCGGACGACAATTAGCTTGCGGCTGTCAGGCGTAAAGGCGATCAGCGAGCCGCACAGGGCCTGGAAGTACTTGAGCTTGGCATTCTTCAGGTCCAAGAGCAGTCCTTCTTCAGCGCCGCAAGCGGCCAGCCATTTGCCGTCCGGAGAGAAAGCGGCGTCGGCGGGTTGCGCAGCGGAATCGTCCACAACAGCGACCCCGCTTTGCTTACAAGGCGAAGCGAGCGCGACGGGTACGTCTCCAGTCCTGCTATCAGCAACGAGCCGTCGGGCGAAGCGATCCCCCGATCGGCCCAACCGATTTGCGGCACGATGCGCAACGGCCCTTCATCGGCCGCCACGGCAAACAATGGTTGCAAGCAGGGGCAAAGGACAATCGCGCCAACGAGTACGGCAAACGGTCGTCGATTCATCGGACATTCTTCCGCGATTCGGATATCTCGAAAAGGGGAGCGCGGCACCTTCTTTGACCAGCCGACACTCAGAACCCACCTGACTAAACCCCAGTCAAGAGCTAAAGTTTTGCGCGGAAGATCGAGCGGAAGTAACCACGTTGCGACTGCGGCTTTTCCCGACGACTGTGCAACGCACTAAGTGGATTCCATCGTCGCTATCGGCTTAATGGTTGCCGGCCGACGCCTTTGGTTCACCCTGCCTCCATCATCGCCATCGCGATCAGCATGACCGGCGGCAGTTTTTCGACGCCGCAGTGTCGCAGCATGTTGACCACCTGGGCGGTCGTGTAATGCGCGTGGGTGCAGACGTGCAGCAAAGCGTCGCGGCGGCGGCAGGCGAAGCTGCTGCTCGTGGTCGCCGGTCCGCCGCGTGCGGTAGATGGTCTCGTCCAGCGCCGCCGGCGCGAGGCCCGCCAGGTATTCGGCCCACCGTTTGTCCAGCGCGGACCATTTCCGGCGCAAGTCGGCAAAATCCTTGATGCCGCCTTCGCCCTGCTGGTTGCCAGGCAGCTTGCCCGGCAGGTTGCCTGGAAAGAGGGCCGTCTCGTTGCCCAGCAGCGTTTCCAGCCACAAGTATTCGGCCGCTTGCATGTGCGCGAGCGACTTCCAGACGGAACCCTGGCCGATCTCGAAATCCGCGTGCAGCTTCTCGGTGTCCGCTTTCTCGGTGCTGAGTTGCTCGGCGGCATCGAGGAGATTGTTCGTTGCCCAGATGCGATGCTGATGAAGACGTTGGATCAAGGGGATGGCGTCCATAGTTTTACTCTCCGTAGCAGCCAGCTTAGCGGTTAGCTAGAATAGAACAAGATAGCGGTACAACGGCATATGAGATTCCGCCGATGAATACAACGACCGACCTGTGGAAGGCTTATACGATGGCGATGGACGACGTTGCCGCGCGGATGAAGCGGATTTGCGCGGCGCTGGCGGAACGCGACGTGCCTTTTGCCCTCGTGGGCGGCCAGGCGGTCGTGCTCTGGGTATCGACCCGCGATCCGGCGGCGGTGCGGACGACCAAGGACGTGGACATTCTCCTGGACCGCGCCGATTTGCCGCAGGCGCGCGCCGCGGCGCTGGCGGCGGACATGGACTATTTCGAGCTCTTGGGAGTAGGCATGTTCTTGGATCGCGACGATCCCAATCCGCGGCACGCGGTGCATATCGTCTGGGCCGGCGAGAAGGTCCGCGCGGAATACGAATTGCCTTCGCCGCCGATTGAGGAGCGGCAGGAACTTTCTCCCGGATTGCCCGCTGTCTCGCTCGCCGGCCTCGTGAGGATGAAGCTGCTTTCCAACCGCGACCGCGACCGGGTCCACCTGACCGACATGATCGAAGTCGGGCTTGTCGGGCGAGAGATGCTGGATGGACTTACGCCGGAGTTGGCGCGGAGGCTGGAGAAGCTGTTGGGAGAGGCGGGAAGGTAAACGAGAGCCTTAGCCGTCCGGTTCGCAAATCGTCGGCCATAAATCGCTCAGACAAAAACGATCCGACAGAAAAATGAAAGGGACAGAAAAACGAGGGCATGCCTCATCTTTCTGTCTCTGATTTTTCGGTCGAAACTGGGTGGATCACACCGTCGGCGCGGCCGCCGCACCGGCCCGTACCGTTGCGGGCTGCTCGGGCGCGTTCTGCGCCGAGCCGATGAACTTCAACTGCTTCTTCTCGGCGACCTCGACCACCTCGACGGTGATCGTGTCCATGCCGTTGAACTCGCCCTTGAGCAGTTCCTCGGAGAGCGGGTCCTCCACCATGTTCTCAATCGCGCGGCGCAACGGGCGGGCGCCGAAATCGAGGTCCTTGCATGCCCTTCTTGACGATCAGGTCCTTGGAGTCGTCGGTCAGCACAAGCGCCAAACCGCGCTCCTTGAGCCGCTCGCGGACCTTGGCAACCTCCATCTCAATGACGTCCTTCAGATTCTCCTTCGAGAGGTGCCGGAAGACGATCGTGTCGTCGACGCGGCCGAGGAATTCAGGCCGGAAGACCTTTTCGATCTGTTCCTGCACGCGGGTTTTCATGCTTTCGTAGGACGAGTCGTCGTCGCCCTTCTGGAAGCCGAACGTTGCTTCGTTCTTGATCGCCTCCGCGCCGGCGTTGGTGGTCATGATGAGGATCGTGTTGCGGAAGTCGACGTTGCGGCCGAAGCTGTCCGTCAAGCGGCCCTCTTCCATGATCTGCAACAGCATGTTGAAGACGTCCGGGTGTGCCTTTTCGATTTCGTCCAAGAGCACGACGGCATACGGCCGGCGGCGGATTTTCTCGGTCAACTGGCCGCCTTCCTCGAATCCGACGTAGCCCGGCGGGGCGCCGATCAGGCGGCTGACGTTGTGTTTCTCCATGTACTCGCTCATGTCGATATGGATGAGCGCGTCTTCGTCACCGAACATGAACTCGGCCAGCGCCTTGGCCAATAGCGTTTTGCCGACGCCCGTCGGCCCGGCGAAGATGAAGCAGCCGGTGGGCCGCTTGGGGTCTTTCAGCCCGCTGCGGCTGCGGCGGACGGCCTTGGAGATCGATTTGATCGCCTCGTCCTGGCTGACGACCCGATGGTGCAGTTCGCTTTCCATCTTCATCAGCCGCATCGAGTCCTCGGTCGACATCCGCACCAGCGGGATGCCGGTGATTTTGGACACGACTTCGGCGATGACGTCTTCGTCGACCACACCGTCGGTGGCGCGGGACTTCTCCCGCCACTCGTGCGTGATCATCTGCTTCTTCTTCTTGAGCTTGTCGGCCTGGTCGCGCAGGGCGGCGGCCTTTTCGAAGTCCTGGTTGGCGACCGCCTCTTCCTTCTCGCGGTTGAGGTTCTCGACCTCGTCGTCGATCTCCTTCAGGTCGGGCGGACGGGTCATCGACTTCAAGTGAACGCGCGCGCCCGCCTCGTCGATCACGTCGATCGCCTTGTCGGGCAGGCAGCGGCCGGTGATGTAGCGGCTGGAAAGCTCGACGGCCGCCTCCACCGCGTCGTCGGTGATCTGCACGTGGTGGTGCGTCTCGTAGCGGTCGCGGAGGCCCTTAAGGATCTCCACCGTTTCCGGCTTGCTGGAAGGCTCGACGATGACCACCTGGAAGCGGCGGTCCAAAGCGCTGTCCTTCTCGATGTACTTGCGGTATTCGTCCAGCGTCGTGGCGCCGATGCACTGGATTTCGCCGCGGGAAAGGGCCGGCTTGAGCACGTTGGAAGCGTCGATCGCGCCCTCCGCGCCGCCCGCGCCCACCAGGGTGTGGAGCTCGTCGATAAAGAGGATCGTGTTCTTCGCGCGGCGGACCTCGTTCATCACAGCCTTGATGCGCTCCTCGAACTGGCCGCGGTACTTCGTGCCGGCGACCATCATCGCCAGGTCCAGCACCACGATGCGGCGGTCGGCCAGCAGTTCGGGCACGTCGCCATTGATAACCCGCTGCGCGAAGCCTTCGACGATGGCCGTCTTGCCGACGCCCGCCTCGCCCAGCAGGACGGGGTTGTTCTTCGTGCGGCGGCTGAGGATTTGCATGGTCCGCTCGATTTCCTTCTCGCGACCGATGACGGGATCGAGTTTTCCTTGTCGGGCGAGTTCAGTCAAGTCGCGGCCAAAGCTGTCCAAGGCGGGCGTTTTCGACTTGCCGGAGCGCTGCGGTCCCTCGCCGCCGCCCGACGAACCGCCACCGGCGGCTGCGCCGACGCCGGCCCGCTCGGAGCCTTCGCCTTCCATGCCGTGGCCCAAGAGGCTCAGCACTTCCTCGCGGACCTCTTCCAGCTTCAGGCCGAGGTTCATGAGCACCTGCGCGGCGACGCCTTCCTGCTCGCGCAACAGCCCCAGCAGGATGTGCTCCGTGCCGACATAGTTGTGGCCCAAGTTACGGGCCTCTTCCATCGAGTATTCGATTACTTTCTTGGCGCACGGCGTCTGCGGGAGCTTGCCCATCGTGACCATGTCCGGGCCGCTCTGGACGAGCTTTTCCACTTCGAGGCGGATTTTGCGGAGGTCCACCTCCAGATTCTTCAGCACGTTGGCAGCGACACCGCTGCCTTCCTTGATGAGGCCCAACAGGATATGCTCAGTGCCGATGTATTCGTGATTGAACCGCTGAGCCTCTTGGTTCGCCAGTTGCATGACTTTGCGGGCGCGGTCGGTGAATCTCTCGTACATTAGTTATTTCCTTTGATCTTCTGTTCCGTACTCTCGGTAGTAATCGTATGCCGGCGGGCTTCCGCGAGCAACTCGCCCTCGCGCCGGATTTCCAGTGCCCAGCGCGGGGCGCCGTCCAATCTGGCCAGCAGGTTGAGCTGGCTCGTCGCTTCGTCCAGCCGCTTGGTGTGCCGCAGGAGCGTGGCCAAAAGCAGCCTCGCCTCCAGGTCGTGCTCGTCGCGACGCAACAGGAAGCTCAATCTTCGTTCCGCTTCAAACCAGTTTCCTTTCAGGTATTCCGCGAGTGCCTCCTCAAAACTCTTGCCGCCGTCAGTCTTTGCCAGGGCCGTCGCCCGTTGCCGGTCATTGAAGGTCCAAAAACCGATCGCGCCGCTCCAAGCCAAGCCTAGGAACACCCAACAAATTATACGCGGCCCCGGCGCAACAATTTCGGTCCAGACGCAAGTGCCCAAAAGCACCGCATTCAGCAGCGCGGCCGCCGCGACGGCCACGGCCAAAGCGGCCCAGTTTCCATCTCGGGCCAACTGCGGTAATCCCGGCCAAAAATAGGCCGTCCACGGCATCCTGCGCATGGGGTTGTTCGCCTCCGGGCACCTTCCTTGCTACCCGCGCCACTGCGGCGCCGAACAGCCTCCGAATTGTAGCTTTGAAAACTAGTTGAATCAAGGTTATAGTAGCCGCCGGTAAAACATGAATAATCAGCACGCCATCGACCGAACCGCCACGTTGCGAATTCTCGACGCGGCCGCCAATCGCGGCCGCGAAGGGCTGCGCGTCGTCGAAGATTGGGTCCGCTTGGCCCTGGACGACGTGCATTTAACGGAGTGCCTGAAGCGCCTTCGCCACGATCTGGCGGCAGCCTTGTCGCCAATACCCTGGAATCAGCGGCTGGCGGCACGCGACACACAGGCCGATGTGGGCACTACGGTCCACACGGCCTCCGAGTTCACGCGCGAAACCGCGACGGAAGTTGTCACAGCAAACTTCCTCCGCCTCCAGGAAAGCCTGCGGACGCTCGAGGAATTCGGGAAATTATTTGACCCTACTGTTGGGCAGGCAGTTGGTCGGATTCGCTATCGGACCTACACTCTACAGCGGGCCATCGATGCAACCTGTGCCGGGCTTGAGAGACTGGCTAGCGCACGGCTTTACGTCCTTCTGGATGGGCGGCCGTCGGTCGATGACTTCGAGCGAATGGCCCAGCGGCTGATCAAGGGCGGCGTGGACGCGATCCAGTTGCGCGATAAGCGACTCCCGGACAGGGAACTGATCGACCGTGCCCGGCGTTTGCGACGGTTGACCCAAGGCACGGCAACGATCCTCATCATCAATGATCGTCCAGACGTGGCGGCGCTGGTCCGTGCCGATGGAGTCCACGTCGGGCAGGACGAACTGTCGGTAAAAGACGTGCGGACGGTCGTTGGGCCAGGGCCTCTCATCGGCGTATCGACGCACAGCATTGAGCAGGCGCGGCAGGCAGTGCTCGACGGCGCGAACTACATCGGCGCCGGGCCGACCTTTCCTTCCGGCACGAAGCGGTTCGAGCAGTTTCCCGGCGTGGAGTTCCTACGGGCCGTCGCGGCCGAGATCCGGCTGCCGGCTTATGCTATCGGCGGCATCACGCAAAAGAATATCGGGCAAGTGCTGGCCGCAGGCTTCACACGAGTTGCCGTAAGCGGGGCCGTCATCGAGGGAAACGATCCGGTGACGGCAGCGAAGGAGTTCCGAACAATCTTAATGACAGAAAAATGATTGACAGAAATATGGCGTGTTAGCTCAATCGACTTTTTCATTCGCTACTCGCCGGTTTCACTCGGCACTTTCTCCGTCAACGATTTTTCTGTCACTCCCAGGTACAATTCTCGTATGCACGGCAGTTGGCTAAGCACGATAACACGAGCGGTAGTCCAGATCCCCGCATGGATACTTATCGGACTGGTGCGCTTCTACCAATGGACGCTTAGCCCGATCTTGGGCCGGCATTGCCGCTTTGAGCCTTCGTGCAGTGCGTACTTCATCGCCGCGGTGCGGAAGTACGGCGCGATTCGCGGCGCGTGCCGCGGTGTGTGGCGAATTTGCCGCTGCAACCCGTGGAATCCGGGCGGTTACGATCCGCCGTAGGTCCCTTTTTGCCAAACCTCAGGCGCGGGAGGCATCGTTGATTAGACCTCGCTTCAGGCCGCGGAGCAGCCGCTGGATCACGTCGCCGGCCGGATTGTCGTTGATCAGGTACGTCCAGGTGGATGCCGGGCCGGTAAGTCCTTCTTTTTCCAAGTCGATCCCGTTGGGCGTAATCTCCGCGGAATTGAATGTCTCCACAATTCGCTGGTCAGTCCGTTGCGGAAGGTCGGCAAACTCGCGGCCCGCCATCTTGTGAAACTCGTCCAAGGGATCGCAGTTCGCGCCGAGCACGAGCAGGTAGATATTCTCGCGGATGTCGGCCATGCGGACCAAGTGCTCGGCCCAACTCCGGTCGATGTGAAACAACGTGATCTGCTTCTCCACGTGTGCCAAGATTTGGTCGCCGACGGCAATTCGGAGCTCTTGGTAACGATCCGCGGCACGGCTTGCCAGGAGGCGCAAGGGGGATTCGTCCAGAAGGACCGCCTGACGCCGCCGATGGACCGCCTTCCACTGTTCTTCCAGCAGCGAGGCATACCTCCACAGCGTGCGACGGATTTCGAAGGTTTGGCTTTCAATGAACCGCTGTGACTTCGCTATCGCGCGAACGACAGCCGGATCGGCGAGCGGCTCGTCCTGCCGCAGGTCCCGGCAGCGCCGCGGAAGCACGTTGTGTATGCCGTAGCGTACCATAAGGTCGTCATCCAGGCTGATGAAGAACCGCGAGCAGCCAGGGTCACCCTGGCGGCCCGATCGGCCTCGCAGTTGATCGTCGATCCGCCGGCTTTCGTGGCGGTTCGTGCCAATCACGTACAGCCCGCCCAGCGCCGCCACCGCTTCACGCTCCGGCGGCCGATCGCCGCCAAGCTTGATGTCTGTCCCTCGTCCGGCCATGTTGGTCGAGATGGTCACTGCTCCCGGCAAAGCCGCCTGAGCGACAATCGCCGCTTCCTGTTCGTCGTTTCGGGCATTGAGCACTCGACATGCCAGTCCTTCCGCCGCAAGCCGGGCTGCCAGGTCTTCCGATTCGGCGACACTGGCGGTGCCGACGAGAACCGGCTGACCCACTCGCTGCGCGCGAGCAATCTCCTCCGCCAAAGCCGCGTGCTTCGCCTCCTTGTGCGTGAAAACGATGTCTTCCTCGTCGCTGCGCACGCAGGCTCGATGGGGAGGAACCACCACGACAGTCAAGCCGTAAAACTCATGGAACTCCTCGGCCGCTGCTTGGGCCGTGGCCGTCATGCCGCAGATTTTGGGATAGAGACGGAGGAAGTGTTGCAGACTAATGGAGCCTCGGATCGTGCCTTGCGGCCGCAAAGGAACGCCTTCCTTGGCTTCCACCGCGGCCTGCAGTCCGTCGGGCCAGCGGCGGTTTTCCGCCACGCGCCCAGTGAATTCGTCGACCAATTCGATCTGCTTTTCGCGGACAATGTAATCCACTTCGCGACGCAAGAGGACCTCGGCGTGCAGGGCCAGGTTCAGTTCGGTCAGAAGATCGAGGTTCTCTTCCGCGTGCAGATCGCCGCAGGACAAGTGTGATTCGAGGCGATCGAGGCCCGAATCGGTAAAATGAACGTTGCGTTCAAACTCGTCCGTCTGGAAATCCCGCTTCGCGTCTAGTCCGCGCACCATCTCAGCGGCCCGGTAGGGATCGAGCCGGCGGGCTTCCGCGATGCCGGCGATCACCAGGGGCACGCGCGCCTCATCGATCAGGATGGAATCCGCTTCGTCGACGATTGCATAGTGAAACTGCCGATGGACAAGGTCCTCCCTCGACATACAGAGATGATCGCGCAGGTAATCGAACCCCGCTTCTTTAGCGGTAACATAGGTCACGTCGCAGGCGTACGCTTTTCTTCGCTCGCAGGGATCCGTTCCCTGTTGAACGGCCCCGATGGTAAGTCCCAGGAAACGGTAGAGAGGGCCCATCCAGAGCGCGTCCCGGCGGGCCAGATAGTCGTTGAACGTCAGCACGTGTACCCCACGGCCGCCCAGGGCGTTCAAACAGGCTGGCAGAACCGCGGCCAGCGTCTTGCCTTCCCCCGTCTGCATCTCGGCCAATTTGCCTTGGTGCATTGCAATTGCGGCGAGCACTTGCTCGTCGAAGGGACGCATGGCCAGGACGCGCCAAGCGGACTCTCGCACCAGAGCGAATGCTTCGACGAGCAGCTTGTCCAGGCATACTCCCTGCCCCACGCGCGCCGCGAGGTCTGCCGACGTCTCTTTCAGAGTCTCATCCGTCTCGGCGGCAAGGTCTCGCGCCTGTATCTCCGCAAGAATCCGCTCGTATGGCGTCAGATCCAGTTGTACAAGCCGACCGCGCGCCCGATGGAAGAATTCCCTAAGCCTCTTGGACAAGCGAATCATGATGGTCGCGAATTCCTGCCACCACGCTACGCTTTGCCCTTCATCGCCTCGTGCAGGATCGCCGCGGTGCTCTCGCGCATGATGCGCGGATCGACTTGCCTGCCTTCGATGAGCGCCTTGCGGACGTCCTTGCCGGAAATGAAGACGGGCTTTTCGTCGGGATGACCGTCCATCAGATCGACCCGCCCGATCGAATCGTAGTAGGCCGCGAAACCGACCTTCAGCGGCTTGATCTTCAAGTCGCCCTTGAGCTGGCTGAAAATCTCCTGGGCGTCGAAGTCGCCCCAGATCGCTTTGCCGTCGTGGTAGGGGGCGTCCGCATGTTTGCGACCGATGACGATGTCGGTGAAGCCGAAGTTCTGCCGGTAGATGGAGTGCATCACGGCCTCCTTCGGGCCGCCGTAGAACATCTTGATGTCCATGCCGAGCAGTAGCACGCGGTCGGGCAGCTTTTCGCCGCGCGTGTGCCAAAGCTTCGTGTCGCTGTCGCCGTCGCCCAGCGAACGGTTGCCGATCAACGCTTCGTAGGTCTGCATGCGGACCTCGGCGTCGACGTCGTCGCCCTTGGTTTCGCCGATGAGCGGGTTCAGCACCGCGCCGGCGTTGTGCCCGGCACGAAGCAGCGATTCCAGGCCGTAGACCAGGGCATACTCGTGGGCGCGGTGCAGCGGATTGCGGGTCTGGAAAGCGACGACGCGGTTCCAGCCCTTGCTCTCGAACAGCTTGCGGACTTCGCGCGGCGGAAGCACGTACTTGCCGAATTGCGGGTGCTTGGGTTGCGGCAGGACGTGGATCGTGCCGCCCAGCAAGTGCGTTTCGTCTGCGTCACCCTTGAGCACCATGTCTCCGCCGGGGTGGTCGGTGCGATCGGTGAGGTAGACCGACTTCAAGTAGCAGGTCTTGTCCCAAGGATAGACGTCGCTGAGCTCCAACGTGGCCACGATCTCGCCGGCACTGTTGACCAGCGCGACTTCCTGGCCGGGTTTGAGCCGCGCGGCCAATTCGGCGGTTACCGGGAAGGCCAGCGGGATCGTCCAGGCATAGAGTTTGCCGTTGTGCTCGATCACCGATTCGTCGAGCACGCGATGATAGGTCTTGGAGTCCATTGGGCCTACCAGCGGGCTCAGAGCGCCGTCTCCGAGGCGATAGACCGTGGAAAGATCGGCGTCCGAGACCGGCACCGCAGTGAGCGTTTTCGCGCGGGCCATAAAACCGGCGATTTTGTCGCTGGGCACGGTGCGGCAGACGGGTTCGGCAAGACCTCCGTGGACGGGCACGAGCGCGGGCATCTTTATCCTCAGTAAAGTTCTAGACTAGGGTCGGGGTTGTGCAGATGGGTAATATACGGCCGATGCCGCGGGATTGCAAGGCGAACGGAAGACCGCATTGAAGCCCGAAGCGCGAGCGCGTGGAACAACAGAGTCGCGGAAATGCCAAATCATCGCTTGCGCACGGGCCTTAATGCGATCTCCGCCAACCGCCTGGCGAGCCTTTCACTTGCACACCGCGCATCGGGTGCCTTAGAATCACTCTTCCCAATCAGACGTGCGAAGGGCAAACCGTACTCCACATTACTTCCGAGATCATTATGGCCAAGACCAAAACCCGACCTGCGAAATCATCCGCCCGGCGAGCCGACGGCAAGCCGGCCCGCCGACCCGCCAAACAAAAGCCGCACGAGCATCACCCGCGCGGGCGCGTCCACGATGACCACTGTTGCAACGACGACGGCGAGAAAATCGAGTTGGACGACACGGAGCGGAAGACGATCGACATGGTGTTGGATTCCGACGCGCTGCGCCAGGCGTTGGAGAGCGAGGTCAGTGCCGCGCTCACGGCCAGCGTGCGCAAGGTCTGTCGGCACTACGGCGCACCGCTCGGCGCTGCACAGGCCCAGAACGTGGCGATGGTGCTGTTCGGAGATTGAATCTCCCATGCGTCCCTGCGGCGAATGCCAGTTGTGCTGCAAGCTGTTTCCCGTGCCTGTCTTGGAAAAACCGGCCGGAGCGTGGTGTCGTCATTCCTGTCCCGGCGGCTGCGCGATTCATGACCGGCGGCCAGAAATCTGCCGGCAGTACGATTGCTACTGGCGGGACCACGACGACGTGCCCGACGATTGCCGGCCCGACCGCATCGGCGTCGTCATCACCGAGCTGGGCAACGTAAGTGTAGACAAGAAGGAAGAGTCTTTTTCCATTCCCATCGTGACCTTTCAGGAGGATTTCGCCGGGGCGGCGGAGGAGCGCAGGCGGCGCGGCTTCTCAAGAGTTTCTTGGAGCGGGGATTTGCCGTGCTGGTGATCCACGGGGCCGAGGCGCGGACGGAATTCGACCGCTCGCAGTATCCGGGCGTTTCAGCCTCGGAGATCGAAGCCGTCCTGCGCTACGAGATCTCGCAGGATTCCGACGAACTGCGGCGAATCGGGGCCGTCGATGACGCGCACCTTGCGTTACTTTCGTCAAAGTTTACCCAGCTTCCGGGCCGATAATGGTGGAAGAGGCGAGGTTCTTTCTCGCCGCGACCCGCAAGCCGACCGTGCAAGCACGGCGCCAGTTCCGCCATGCCGCAGGACGTTCGCAAAGCCGCCGTTTTGTTGATGAGCCTGCCGGACGATCTGGCAGCGCAACTAATGAGCAAGCTCGAGCCCAAGCAGGTTGAGGCGGTTTCCATCGAGATCGCCAAGCTGGGCACCGTCACCGGCGATGAGCAGGAGAACGTCATCCAAGAGTTCGCCGGGGCCAATCCTTCCAGCATGTCGATCCGGGCGGGCGGCCTGGAGGTGGCCAAGACGCTCGTGGAGAAGGCGCTGGGCAAGAGCGCCGGTCAGACGCTCGACAACGTCCGCCAATCGATTGAGGCGTTACCTTTCGGCTTTTTGCAGAAGGTCGATCATCAGAATCTGCTGACGTTCATCATGGACGAACACCCGCAGACGATCGCCCTGATCCTCTCGCACTTGCAGCCGCAGCAGGCGGCGGAGATCATCAAGGGCCTGCCCGCCGACCGGCAGCTCTCCGTCATCCGCCGCGTGGCGACGATGGGCCAGACCAGCCCGGAGATCATCAAGGAAGTCGAGCGCGGCCTGGAGAACCGCATGTCGAGCGTCGTCAGCCAGCAGTTCGAGAAGGCGGGCGGCGTGCCGAACGTGGCCAACATGCTCAACGTCATCGACCGCGCCACGGAGCGCAGCCTGCTGGAGAACCTGGCACGGGAAGACGCCGAGCTGGTGGAAGAAATCCGCCGCCTGATGTTCGTCTTTGACGACATCAACAATTTCGGCAACAAGGAAATCCAGACGCTCTTGAAGAACGTCGACAACTCGCAATGGGCGATGGCGCTAAAGGGAGCCAGCCCGGAGTTGAAAGAAAAGATCCTCTCGAACATGTCGAAGCGAGCGGCCGACATGCTCCGCGAAGAAATGGACTATCTTGGCCCGGTGAAGCTCTCGGCCGTCGAGCAGGTGCAGCAGCAGATCGTCGACGTCGTCCGCCGCCTGGAGGACGCCGGCGAGATTAGCACCCACAGCGACGAGCAGGAAGAGCAGTTCGTCAGCTAATCGGGAAAATCGCGCAATCCGGCAAAGTTGACTAAACCCGGAAATTCGCCGCGTCCGATAGGGATGACGAGGGAGACTTGGATTTCCCGCGGGTCGGCACGGCACGGCCGCGTCGCCCACACGTTCGGGGTACGCCCAACGAGTGGTGGGATATTCGGCCATCATGCAGCATCGAAGGTGAGATCACCATGTGTAAGACATTAAACACTGCGAGCATTGCAATCTGCCTGTTAGGGCTGGCCCGAATTGCTTCCGCACAGGACTCATCGGGCACATTTCGTCCCTTTGGCGGCCTCTTCGCCGACATGTTCAGCGACGACAGCAATCGGCAGCAATCGCATCCGCTGCAGCACAACAACAACCCCGTCTACTCCGTGCCGAACTATTCCACGGCCAATGGCCAGGGGCAGCACACGCCAACGCCGGCCCAGTCGCCCACTCCAGCGCCGCCGCCCTTGGCCGAGCCGCCGTCGGATACTATTGGGGATGCCGATGAAATCTTGACTCGTCCGGCCGGTTCGACGACCAAGCGCACGGTCACCAGCGGCAACTACTCGTTCCAATGGAGCGGCGCTGCTGCCGCCAATCCCCCTCAAACTTCGGCCGGAAGCTTAGCCGGTGGCGCCAATCCGAGCAGCCTGCCGATGTACGAACGCCTGAAACAGTACCGCGACTCGCCGTTTAGCGATGCGGTGGACGCGGTTACCGCGGCGCCCGAAACTCCGACTGTCGCGCGGAACGACCTTTCCGCGCCGCGCCGACCACGGAGACCCGTCCGAGAACCGCCAGCGCATTGCCCACGCCGCCCTCGCTGGACGATCCGCTTTCGGCACCGCCACCCGCAAGCGGGTACCCGGTCGCCGCGCAACCGCCCGCCCGCGAGCCGCAGCCTGTGTCCGAATACCGCCCGCGCAGCGAGCCACAGCGGCTTCCGCCGACCACTCCTGCCGCTGAGGTCGCGCAGGAGCCGAGCGTGTTGATCGATCACAAGAGCCCGCAGATCAGTGTGGAGACGATCGGTCCGCGGAAGATCGCGGTCGGCAAGGAGGCGGCGTACGAGGTCATTCTGCAAAACTCCGGCGAGCAGGCAGCCGAGGAGGTCCAAGTCACCGTCGGCCTGCCCGATTGGGCCGAAGTGGCCGGCGCGTCGGCGAGTACGGGCGAGATCGCCGGGGCGGCCCCGGACCATAGCGCCCCCTGCCGTTGGCTGCTTCGGCGGATCGAGGGGCATTCCAAGGAAAAACTGACGCTGAAGATCGTCCCCCGCCAAAGCAAGCCGTTTGAGCTGGCCGTACACTGGGACTTCAAGCAGGCGGCCTCGCAGGCCCTGATTGAGGTCCAAGAGCCGAAGCTTTCCATGCGGCTGGACGGTCGCGGGAAGTTCTCTTCGGCAAGAAGGAGCTCTACCAGCTCAAGCTGGGCAACGGCGGCAACGGGCCTGCCGAAAACGTCGTGCTGACACTCATGCCGCTGTCCGGCGGCGATGCTCAGCCGGTGACGCACCGCCTCGGCACTATCCCCGCCGGCGACCAGCGGACGATCGAAGTCGAGCTGACCGCCCGGCAGTCGGGCAAGGTCACCATTCGCGTGGAAGCCAACGGCGAGGGCGGCGCGCACGCCGATCTGGCGGAACGCGTGCTCGTCCACCGCGGCGCGCTGCAAGTGGAAGTCGACGGACCCGCCGTGCAGTTTGTCGGCACGCCCGCCGGATACACCGTCGTCGTCCGCAATCCGGGCGACGCCGCGGCGCGGACCGTCAAGATCACGGCCAAGCTGCCCACGGGCACGAAGTTCATCGCCGGCAGCGACGGGGCGGTCGCAGATTCCGTCGCCGGACGTGTCCAATGGACGCTCGACCGGCTTGAGCCGGGCGAACGCCGCACGCTGCAATTGAAATGCGCCTTGGCCCTTTCCGGCCTGAACCGCGTACAGATCGACTCGACGGCCGAGGACGACCTGGCGGCGACGACCGCCGCGGTCACTCGCGTGGAGGCCACGGCCGATCTCCGCCTGGAGATCAAAGAGCCGGACGGCCCGGTGCCGGTCGGCACAGAGACAGTCTATGAACTGCACATCCGCAATCGAGGGACGAAGGCGGCCGAGAACGTTGACGTGCTCGCGTATTTCTCCCACGGCGTCGAGCCTCTTTCCGCCGCGGGACAATCCAACCACGTCACGCCGGGCCAGGTCGTCTTCGATCCGATTGCGGCGATCGCTCCGGCCAGCGAACTGGTGCTGACCGTGAAGGCCAAGGCCGAACTTGCCGGCAATCTCGTCTTCCGCGCGGAAGTGCATTGCAAGTCGGCCGGCACGCGGCTTGTCCGCGAAGAGACGACCCGCTTCTACGCCGACAATCCGCACCAGGGACCGGCGCTGACCGACAACAGCAACGACTCCTCTCCCGACGATCAGCGCACCGCCGACCATCGCTACGCGACGGTGCCCGGACCCACAAGCGGATACGCGGCCCCGTTGCCGCTGCCGCAAGCGCCCGACGAACCGCAGCCGACGCCCGCGATCAAGCGGTAATCAGCTCTGGATATACTCCCGCATGAACTGGTTCTCGGCGACCAGGTTGTCGTGTTGCGCCTTCAGCAGGTCTCCGATGGAGACCATGCCCACCAGCCGCCGGTCGTTCATTACGGGCACGTGGCGGATGCGGTGCGTGGTCATCACGCCCATCAACTCCGTTACGGAATCGCCCGGCTCGGCCGTGACCACGTCGGTGGTCATTACTTCGGCGACGACCATTGCCGTCAGGTCGCACCGGCCGGCGGCAAAACAGCGGAGCATATCCCGCTCGGTGATGATGCCGACCAGCCGCTCGCCAAGATTGACGTCGCGCTCGCAGACGAGCATCGAGCCGACTTTGTGATCGCACATCTGGCGCACGACGTCGGCCAGCGTCGTTTGCGGCGAGGTGGTGAAGACGGCGGTTCCTTTCACCGCCAAAATGTCGTGTAGCAGCATAAAGATTGGCTCCTACGTGTGGAAGAGTTTTATTGCCCGGTCCCTGGTCTTTGGCAAGCGAAATTGCCATAAACAATTATAGCTTACAGCGATCCCAGCCAACTCAAGGGGCATCAGTATGCTATGCAGAAGCGGCGCGCGGGTCAAGGCGCCACCCGCCTCCGAAGAATGCGCCTTGCGCGTAGGCGCAACGGCGGCCGCGGCGAGCAATATCAACGCCGATGGTTCCGGCACGGCGTTTGTAGTACCGGGACCCGCAAGCGGGCGCTCCGCCGAATTCGCCTCCGCGCCCGCGCGATCGGCGGGTAGGACGCTGCCGAACAACGCCAGCAATGCGGGGTCGCCGACGGTCAAGCTCGATCCGTCGGCGAGTCCCTCGTTATTCGTTACGATCAGCGTGCCGGCTTCGACGATGGTGCCGCCCGAATAGCTGTTCGATCCGCTCAACACCAGCTCGCCACCGCCGGTCAGCGTCAAAGATCGGCTCCCGCCTGACTCGCTGACGTCGCCATCAATCGTCAGAATGCTGCTTGTCGTGGTGCTCACACTAAGGTTGCTTTCCAAGTTGATGGGCGCGGCAATCGTATTGTCACCCGCGGCATTGTTGATCGCGGCCAGCGCCGCCGTGCTCGACAAGACCAGGTAATTGGACGACGCCGGGGTGATTATCCAGGCCCCGCCGGCGCTGGGGCTGTAGGCGACGCCCCCGAGGCTGACCGCGGGGATGATCACGTAGGATGCCCCGCCGCTGGGGCTGAAGGTGAGGCTGGCAAGGCTGACGACGCTGTCCAGCGTCACTGTGGCCGTGCCACCGCTGAGCGCCAGGCCGAAAAGCGCCGTGTCTTGGGGAGCGCCCGGCACGTTGCCGCCGCTCCAATCGGCGGCGCTGCTCCACGTCCCGCCGCCGTTGGCGGCCCACTGCCCGGCAAGCGCGCTGCCGGAGACCGTCAGATCAATTTGGCCGAGGAAATAGAGGGCCGAGGCGTCCCACGTATAGCGCGTGGGCAAGTTGCTGGCGATGCTTGCGAACTGCCCGGTCGGGCTGACGCCCGTCCAATCGAACAGCGGGAGGCTTTGGCCCAGCAGGCCCGTCGGGTTTAGCCCGACCGCCAAGTTTAATTGCAGAACGCCGCCCAGAGTGACCGGGATTCCTGGGTCAAAGGAGATCGTTGATCCCCAATTCGGGCCGTCAAAGACCATTTGCAGCGTCCCGCCGATGGCAACGGCCATTCCGCCGCTAACGTGGATCGGGATCGGCGCGGGAGCGGAATAGTCGTGGATGGTCAGCGAGAGATTCGTGCCGCTGAGGTTCAGTCCCTGGATCGTGCCGTTTTCATCAATGGCGTTGACGAGGCTGGCGCCGTAGCCGTAGAACGTTCCATTTCCATCGGGATCGTACGCGCCGCGGAGATCGGCGGCATTGAGATTGGCGCCGTTGAATGTCGAGCTTTGAAACACGCTATTTGTCAAGTTCTGTCCCGCGAGGTTCCAGCCCGTCAGATCATCGTTGCTGAAGTCCATGCCTGCGAGGTATCGCGCCTTGTAGCTGGCGGTGCTGTAAAGTTGCGACGCCGTCAGGTTCGAAGTGCCGAAGGCCGCGCCAGCCACGCTGGCCCCCGTGATATCGGCGTTCGTCAGGTTGCCATCTAAAATGGCGCCGTTCAAATCAGCGTTGCTCAGGTTGGCGCCGGTCAGGTTGGCGCCGGTCAGGTTGGCGTTGCTCAGGTCTAGGCCGGAGAAGTTCCAGCCAGCCATATTGACGCCACCGAGCCCGATGCCGTGAAGGCTTCCCGACTGGTAGCTGGCCGTGCTGTAAAACTGGGAGGATGTAAGCGTGGTGTTGGAGAAATCGGCGCCGGCAATGTTAGCCCCAGCCAAGTTGGCATTAGTCAGCGTTGCATACGTCAGGCTGCCGGAACTGAGATTAGCGTTGCTCAGGTCGGCGTTGCTCAGATTGGCGCTGGCCAGCGTACCGGAGGAGAGGTTCGCGGACGCGAAGTTGGCGCCGGTCAGATTGGCGTAGGAAAAGTAAGCGGAGGAAAGATTGGCGGACTTGAAGCTGGCCCCCGTTAAGGTCCCGGCAGTAAGGAGAGCGCCCGTCATGTTCTGGCCGGAAAAGTCCGCGCCTGGCAGGTTAGTGTACCAAAGGCGGATACCCTGGAGATTCTTGTCCTGATAACTGGCCGTGCTGTAAAGTTGCGACGTGGTGAGGTTCGTAGAGCCGAAGTTGGCGCCAGCCACCGTGGCCCCGGCCAGGCTGGCGTTGGTCAGTGTGGAATGATACAGGCTGGCATTGGACATGTCCTAGTTGGAAAGGTTCCAACCTGACAGATTGTCGTATGCAAGGCCGATGCCCTGCAGATTCCCAGCCCGATAACTGGCCGTAGTGTAGAGTTGAGAGGGGGTGAGGTTTGTGTTCGAGAAGTCGGCCCCGGCGACTATGGCGCCTGTCAGGGTGGCATTGACCACCGTGCCGTATTCCATGTAGGCCCCGGTCAGATTGGCGTTTGTAAGGTTGGCGTTGGAGAGTATCACGTCGAAACAAAAGGAGTTCGTCAGGTTTGCCCCTGCCAGGTCGGCATTGGTCAGCGTTGTTCCATAAGAAAGGCTGGAGTAACTCAGATCCGCGTCGATCAAATACGCCTGTGTGAGGTTCCGGCCGCTGAGGTAGGCGTTTGGCGCCGCGGAAACGCCGGCCCCATCCGGACACGGAGTCGTGGATTGGACGACCGAACCTCCGGAAATGGCCCATTCGTAAATCGTCGCCTGCGCTTGCCGGCTGGCGACCAGTAGCAACAATATCGAAACCGTGGTTCTGAGATTCATGGGTTCGCTCCGCAAATTCTGCGCGGTTTCGGGGTTCCTGGGATCGGTGCGCTCCTCGAGGCTGTCTACAGTAATAGCCGTCAAACCGCGCGATGCTGGGCGAAAAAACGAGCCGGAAGCGAGCATGGTTCGGAAGTCCTTGCGGTATAACGAGTTACGTTCGGTCAAGCCCGTTCCGGGCGACACCCAAATTGCGGACCTTGTGCGTCGGACTTCCGCTGCTGCCGACCTCCTGCGTTCACTTTTTCTCCGCCGGCTTATCGGCCGGATACTTCGCCAGCTCTGCCTGCCATTTCTTCACGTCGTCGGGCTTGTGCGTGGCCGTGGCGAGATCAATTAGGCGCTGAATCGCGTCTCTCATGGCAACGCTGCGCGTGTCGCCGGGAATCAGTTTCTCGTCCTTTTTAAGGCCGTCGTAACCGACCGCGAGAAGCACTCCCGCCTCGGCGGTCTTTCCCTCCCCCAAAAACGCTTCGCCGAGTGTGGACTTTACGCTGGCGATTTGCCAAAGCGAGGCCTGCTTCTTGGCGATGAGTTCTTCGCGCAGCTCCAAGCCTTCGCGAAGAACCGGCTCGGCCTCGGTGTACTTCTTCTGCTGAAGCAGATTCAGGCCCAGGCTCGCCAGTTCTCCCGCGTAGGCGGGCGAGCCGGCGCCGGCATTTTGCTTTACAACCGGCAGCCATTTGCGCCGCCAGGCCTCGGCCTTAGGGAACTGCCCGGCGGCCTCATAGGCCCCAATGGCGTTGGAAATAATCAAGCCCGCATATGGGTGCTGGAAGTTCCGTTTCTCAATTCCGCAAGCGGCTTCTTCAAACAAAGGCAAGGCTTGCGGCAGCTTGCCGGCCATCTGGTAGGCCTTTGCCAGGTTGCCGAGCGTTGTGAGAGTTTCGGGGTGATCGGCACCCATGACCTTAGTCTTGGCGTCGAGCACCTGCTGGTAGAGTTGGACAGCTTCCGCGACCCGCCCGACCGTCAAATAGGCCGTGGCCAGGTTATTGGCCGTGGCGAGCGTGCGGAAGTGATCGGCCCCAAGTTTTTTCACCTTGGCGTCGTGCGCTTGCTCGTACAGTTTGATCGCTTGTGGCAGCTTGCCGGCCGCCATGTACGCTTTGGCCAGATTGCTGATCGTCTCGAGAGTATAGGGATGATTGGCCCCCAGCTTCTTCACTTCGGCGTCGTGGACCTGCTCGAGAAGTTCAATAGCTTCCGACAACCTTCCGACACCTTGGTAGGCGGCGGCCAGGCATTCAATTGTGCCGAGCGTGTCGGGGTGATCGGCGCCCAGTTTTTTCACGCGGGCCTTGCGGACTTGCTCGAACAGGTTGATCGCTTTGGGCAACTTTCCGGCGGCGTAGTTGGCAAAGGCCAGGTTGTGCAGCTCTGTTATAGTATTGGGGTGATCGACGCCCACCTTCTTCATCCAGGCGTCGTACCCCTGCTGGAAGAGCGAAGTGGCTTCTGCGAGTCTCCCAGCTTGAAAGTACGCCGAGGCCAGGTTGTCGTGCGCAACAAGTGTGTCATAGTTATCGGGGCCCAACTGTTTTGCCCAAGCGGCATAGACCTGTTCGAACGATTCAATCGCCAGCGACACCTTTCCGGCCGCCAGGTAGGCCCGCGCCAGATTATGGACCGTGGCGAGGGTGTCGTGGTGATCACTTCCCAGCGTCTTCACCTGCGCGTCGCGGACTTGTTGATAGAGTTCGATAGCTTGCGGTCCTTTTCCGGCTTTTTCATACGCTCGGGCCAGGGCGTAAGCGTCAAGAGGGTTGCGGAATGATTGACACCGAGAGCGGCTTTCCGCATCTCGGCGGTGCGGGCCAGGTATGCTACCGCCAAATCGTACTCCCCCACGCCATAGTAGGTGTCGCCGACCGTCTTCAGCAGTTCGGCTTGCACAAGCGGCTGTTTGGGAAAGCTGGCCTCGATCTTGTCGGGGACGAATTCGCGCGCTGCGCGATCGAGCAGTTCGCGGATCGTAGGATTGAACTTTGCCTCCGAAGCCGAATCACCCGCGTTCACCAGCACGTTGGCCTGAACCACGGTGTCAGCCTGACCCAAGAGTTTGTATTGCAGGAACGTGCGCACTTCCTGCGCAATCTGTTTCTCGTCCTCAGCCCTCTGTTTTTCTTCTTCGACCTGGCCGAGCCGGTCATCCGCCAGCTTCTCCCCCGCCTCGGCACGGTGCTGTTGCTTCTCCGCCTCGGCTCGCTTTGCTTCGGCGACCATGGCAAACCACGATGACACGATGATGCCCGCGACGAGCGTCAAAGCCACCGCCGCGATCAGGCATGCCACTACCGGCTGCCGCCGGCACCATCGCCAGGTTCGCTCCCACCGCCCTACGGGCCGGGCCAGGATCGGCCGGCCGTCAAGATAACGCCGCAAGTCGTCGGTCAAGGCCTGCGCGGTCGAGTACCGGCGCGGGACCGATTTCTCCAGGCACTTCAGCACGATCGTTTCCAAGTCGCGCGGCACCGCTGCGTTGAGCTGCCGCAAAGCCACCGGCTCTTGATCGATCACTTGCTGCAAGGTCTCGAAGGATGTGGCCGCCTGGAACGGCGGACGCGTCGCAAGCAAGGTGTAGAGCAGCGCGCCCAGGGCATAAATGTCCGCCGCCGGACCGACCGCGTTGATCTGTCCGGCCGCCTGTTCGGGCGGCATGTAGCTGGGCGTGCCCAACACCTGCCCGGTGGCCGTCAAGTCGCTCCCGCTGTCGACGCGCTTGGCCAGCCCGAAGTCGGTCACCCGTGGCCGGCCCTGGCAATCCAGCAGTACGTTGGACGGCTTGATGTCGCGATGGATAACCCCTTGCCGATGGGCATACTCCACCGCTTCAGCCACGGTGGCTACCATTGTCGCGGCTTCCTTCGGCGGCAGCGGTCCCTCGGCCAGCCGCGCGGCCAGGCTCTGACCGTCCACGTAACCCATCGAGAAGTAATGCTGTCCTTCGTACTCGCCCACTTCGTAGATCGGCACGATGTTGGGATGGTCCAACAGGGCCGCGGCCTGTGCTTCGGCATGAAATCGGTCGTGGTCGGCCCTGGTGGCAAAGTTCCCTGCGAGGATCATCTTGACGGCGACGATGCGATTCAAGGAGATCTGCCGGGCCTTGTAGACCACGCCCATGCCGCCGCGGGCGATCTCTTCCAATAGTTCGTAGTCGCCAAAATAGCGGATGGTGGCGCCAACCGAGACACCGGCCACCCGGCCCACGCCGATCGTGGCCTGGGCATCGCCAATGATGCCCTCCGACCGCATGGCGGCCGCAGCCGCCGCCGGCCGAAGCGGTTCCGCTATGCGGTCCACCTGCTCGTAGTCGGCCAAGAACAGCTCCAGCTCGGCGGCGAATTCCGGGTACTGCCGCAGCCACTCCTGGCGGTCGGGCGGGTTTCCGGCATCGACTGCCTCCAAGTACGCGCGGAGTATCTCGTTTAGCTGTTGTTCCCGATCACTTGAACCACTCGAATCTTCCACCATAACTTATCTCACTTCGCCAAGCTGCTTTCGCAATTCCCGGAGTCCTCGCTTTAACAGCCCGGCAACGGCGGCGGGGCTGCGTCCGAGATTTCGGCTGATGTCCGCCAGCGAGAGGCCCTCGAAATGCCGCAAGACCAATGCCTCGCGCTGCGCGTCGGGCAACGTGGCCAGCGCCTCGGCCAGGCATACGGCTCGCTCAGCCCGGTCGGCCTGCTGGCTGGGGCTGGATTGTTCCGCGGCAAGCCAGTTGGCCAGTTGCGCGGAGGATTCGTCCAGGCACGCTTCCAACGAGCGTTCGCGGACGGCGTTGCGTTTCGCCCTCCCAAACGCCCGAACCGCGTCGGCCAGATTGCAGGCGAGCATCTGCCGCAGCCAAGCCGCCATTTCCGCACTGCTCCGACCGCGGTACTGGGCCCTCTGGCGATAGGCGTCCAAGAGAGTTTGCTGAACGATATCCGACGGATCGAACTTCGCTTGCAACTGGTTACCGAGTTGCAATCGGGCTAGCAAAAGCAAGTATTTCCGAAAACGGACCAAGGCCTCTTCCGACATCTCAACTTGATCGCTCACGGCTGATCTCCCGAGAATAGCCCGCCTAGGAAACAGCATACCGGTTAAAAGACAATCCAACTGTATGCCTGTCATGGCGAAAAGTATATAACCTATCTGGGTGGCCGCGCGGTGGCTGTGTCCACTTTACTGCCTCTTGGCGGTGGCAGCGCCCGTCTAGAAACCAACGCCTGATGCCAACCGCTTGTCGAGGAAGGCATCAGACGCAAACGATTCTTCCGTGACGCTTGGGTTTGTTACCGCCAGGAAACGATTAGGGTTTGACGGTGACGGTATAGGAAACGAAGACGACGGGCTCGCCATCGATGACACCCCCGATCGAAACCGTGTGCGATCCTTTGGAGAGCGGAGTAATAAATGCCGCGGAAGCGATGTAACGGTTGCCGCCATCCGGCAGCTTTGCGGTCTTCACTCCGACGGCATAGTCATCGCAAAGGACCGTGGTCTTGCCATCCACCTGCACGATGAAGGCCTCGATATCGGCGCCCGTGTCGGCGTCGGCGGTGTCCAGAAGGTAGTCGTCATCCACCTCCTCGTCGTCGATATCCTTCGGGAACGGCGAGACGGCAAGGGGCGGCGCGTTGTCCGTGAAGAAGACCGGCACGTACAGTACCGTGCCCGGCTTCACCGTTGCATCGTCGTTGAGGACCTCGAAGGGGACGTTGGGGTGAGGGTCGTTATCTCCGAGGCTTTCCCCAACATTGTAAATGGCGGTTTCCACCGCCGCGTCCCACAGAGAATAGCCGTGGGGCGTTGCATCGGGCGGGAGAACCCGGCCGCCACCGGCCAGCGCAGAAGCAGCGCACGCGAAAACACCAACAACAGCCATCAAGGCTGTCACGATTTGTCCACGATTGCGCGTAGGACCGGAGAAAGAGAATCTAGCCATCGCAAAACTCCTAAAAAAAGAAAACTACGCCGGAAATGATCCGGCAACCAATTCCCGGAACGCGCCGGGCCGCGCGGACGAGCTTGGTTTGGCCCGTGCTCGTCCTCTCTATGAATAGCCGTCAAACCGTGGAGTTCGGGGCGCGGAGAATTCCGCGTCGGTTGCGGTGAATCATCGCATCCTATTAAGCCCAGAGACCGTTCATAGGGTTCTGGAGCCAGCCGGCATAAAACAGAACGGCCGTCTAGCGGCTCTTAAGGCGCCAGCCCGCCAACAGAATGACCCCCGCAGCCGCGAGGGCCGGGGCTGACGGCTCCGGCACGGCGTTTGTGGTGCCGGCCTCCGCCGAATTCCCTCCCGCGCCCACGCGATTGGCGGGTAAGACGCCGCCGAACAACGCCAGCAATGTTGGGTTGCCGACAGTCAAGCTCGAACCGTCGGCAAGCCCCTCATTGCTGGTAACGATCAGCCTGCCGCCTTCGACGAACGTGCCGCCGCCGTAGGTATTCGTGCCGGTAAGGACTAGCGTGCCCGTGCCGACCTTCATCAGGCTGCCGCCGCCGTTGGTATCGCACAGGTTGCCGGAGAACGTTGTGTTACCGTTATTGCCGCCCACGGTCAGGGCCACGTCGGCGCTGGCGGCGTCGGTCAAAAGCAGGCCGCCGGAACCTTGCAGGCCGCCGAAGGCGAAGCCGCCGATGCCTTCCTGGAAGATGAGCGCGCCGCTGCCGGAGCTGTCAAATGTGCTGCCCGATAGAGCGTTGGAATCGCCCAGCAGCAGCGTGCCGTTGGAGACGAGTGTCGCGCCCGTGTAGTTGTTGGAGACACCCAGCGTCAACGTGCCCGAGCCGGCAACGATCAGCCCGCCGGGCCCGGACAGCGGGCCGGCGAGCGCCAAGGCGTTGCCGTTGGTATCGAAGATGGCGTTGCCGCCCGATGTACTGAGCGTGATCGGCACGCTCGTCGCAAACGGCGACGCGGCCTGGAACGTGCCGCCGCCGATGTTGAAGTCCGCCGTCCCGCTGCGCTCGTCGAGGGCCGCGAGGCTCAGCAATCCGCCATTGAGATTGTAGGTCCCCGCGGCGCCAAAGATTTCGGCAAGGTACAAGGTGCTGACCGCGTTGGTCCCGCCGGTCTGCGTGAATGCGCCGCTCCCGAAGAGGCCGACGTACTCGTAGCCGCCTACGGTGAGCTGGCCGCCGCTGAGCAGATAGGTGCCGCTGTCGTTGCCGTTGTAGCCCAGATAGAGATTGGTTAGCGTGCTGCTGCCGCCGGACTGCGCGAAGCTGCCGGCGCCGTTGGAGCCGACGACCATCAGGCTGGCCGTCAGCGATCCGCCGGTCATGCCGGAAAAGTTGGTGTCATTGATGACCACCGTGCCAGTGCCCAGGCTAACTTCTCCCGGGTCGGCCAGCGACAGGCCGTTGTTGAGATTGATCCAGCCGCCGGGCGTAGCGGTGATTGTACCCTGGCAGTTGACCGGATCGGCGATCGTGCCCCAACCGCCGAATCCCGTGCCGGACGAGACGCTCAAAGTCGAGCCTAAGGTATGCGTGAGGCCGGAATTGGAATAGCTCGCGTAGTTGGCCGAATTAAAGCCCTGCGGCACGATCAAGAGCGAATTGGAGCCTACGGAAAGCGACGCTCCGCCGGTATTGAGCACGTTGCCGGAGAGGTCCAGCATCGCGCCCGTGCCGGTCACTACCGCCGCGAAGGCGCTACAGTCCAAGACGCCGCCCAAGGTTTGGAAACCGCCGTTGACGACCGACAACGTGCCGCCGCCCGCGCCATCGAGCACGCCGGCACTGAGCGGATAGTAGCCGCCGCTGACGCTAAGGTTGGTTACCACGTTCGTCCCACCGCTCTGTACGAACATGCCATTTCCCCCGCCGCCGATGAACTCGGTAAGCGGGTCCAGCAGTCCTCCGGACATGTTGTACGTTCCGCTGCTTCCCGGATAGGAACCCAAATACAAATTGCCGCCGGACACTGAATTCGTTCCGCCCGTCTGCGTAATCGTGCCCATGCCGTAGTAGCCGATGTATTCGTTGGGCGCGCTGAGGCGCCCGCTGCCGCTGAGGTTGTACGATCCGATGCTGGCAAAGTTGTATCCCAGATACAAAGCGGTGGAAAACGATACGCTGCCGCCGGAGTGATAAACCGTGCCGCTGCTGTTGTAGCCGATGTAGGCGTTGGCGGCGGAAAGCGCGCCGGCGGAGATGTGGTACGAACCGCCGTCGAGATAGCCGACGATCAGATTGCCGGCGACCGCGTTAGTGCCACCCGACTGCGTAAACGTGCCGTTGTGAGCGCTGTCGTTGATGTCCTCGTTGGAGGCGGTGACTAGCCCGCCCATGAGAGCGTAGCTGCCGTTGTAGTATGTGCCCACGGAAAGATAACCGGCCTGGTTAGTGCCGCCGGTCTGCGTGAAGGTGGCTGCTCCGCTCCAACTGATAAACTCGTTGGCCGAATTCAGCAGGCCGCCGTTGAGGTTGTAGAAGGCGCTGCCGCTGCCGTATCCGACGATCAGGCCCTGCAGGTTCCCGCCGTTGGAAACGGTATTGGTTCCGCCGTTCTGTACCAAGTAAGCGGCGGTGGCGCCGGTGCCGATATATTCGCTGGCGGCCGGCAGTTGGCCGCCGGCGTTGACTTGCAAACTGCCCGAATTGACCGTCGTATTGCCGCTATAGGTCCCCTGCCCGGTGAAGATCAACGGGCCCGGCCCAGTGAAGCTCAGCCCGGTCCCGGTCGAGGCCGCGCTGAGGACGCCCGAGAGTTGCAGCGAGCCCCCGCTTGCGACATTCACTGCCAGGTTGCCTTCCAAGAGCATGGGCGCGGAAATGACCTGCGGACCGCCGCTGACGGTGATGGAAGCCCCGTTGGACGTGCCCAAGGTCAATGCCCCGCTGGCTCCCTGCGCCAACGTGTAGCCGACGGTGCCGGACGTGTTGAACACGAGCGCTCCGGCCGACTGGTTCCCGTCCAGCGTCACGGTGATCGGGGAGTTGGGATTTACGGGCACGCCGGCAAATGAAACGGTGCCGCTGGTGGGAATGATTGGATAGGACCAGTTGCTGGCGACGGTCCAGCTTCCGCTAGCGTTGCCCGCCCAGGTCCCGCCGCTCATGGCGGCGGCACTGAGGTGATAGCCCAGCACGTTCATAACCAAAAGATCGGTGGGCGAGATGCCATTCACGACCCCCGAGCGGCTGTAAGCGTTATAAGCGTCGTTGGTCAGGGCGCTTTTCGTCACGCCAACGCCCCAGTCGTCAGGATCCTCCGTGTCGCTGCCGCCGTTGTCCTGGTTGAACGGCAGCAGGTCGGTTGTTCCGCCGTTGATGGAGAACCAAACGTTGGCGTTGCTGGTCATGTCGCGCGTGTTCGTGCCCCCGTCGTAGCGGAAAAGGTCGAATGGCAAATAGTAACCGCCGCCGCGACCGCCAACCCCGTTGCCAAGTCCCCAATTACGGCCGAGAACTTCGGACATCTCGTGCTCGACGGTGCCGATGAAATCATACTCCCCTGAAACTGCGCGGTTGTTCGGGTTGAAACTCCAACTGTAGCCCGCCCCAAATGTGACCGCGCCGACGGAATACGTATTGCTTTGCGAGAGCAGTCCCAATGCGGCTGCTTCGGCGGTTGGAACGTAGTAAGGACTTGGACCGCCGGGACTCGGATCGGTCGCCGGCAGGTTGGCAAGCGCGATCTGCTGCGCCGGCTGCGTGGCATTGGTGCTCAGCGCGTTGTAAACCTGGGTATAGCTATACTCCCCGGAAAAATCGGTCGAACTTCCGCCGAATGTGCTCGTCCCCGTCGCGCCTTTCACCGTGATGCCGACCGTGACGTTGTCGGTAAAGAGGCTGTCGTATTGCTGGGCCACAAAGGCCACCGCGCTGGTCATGCTGTTGGTATTGGCGCCGAAGTCGGACACGCTCGAGTTGAACGTCAGAACGATGTCCATAGCAGGCGCCGGCGCGGTGGCCGCAAGAAGAAACATCGTACCCAGAAACAGGAATAGCTTTAGATCGCGCAGCTTCCACACGACTTCGGTCCTTTCGTTTCTCGATGTTACGATGAGAACGGGCCTTGGTCGCGATGCAATTCATTCCGTGACGACAACTCGCAGCCGGTACTCATGCAGCCGCGTTTTCCGTCTCAAGCGATAGCCCGCTGTCAGCAGTCCGCTTGCCGCCAGCAACGCCAGCGTGCCCGGCTCCGGCACCGCGGTCGTAGTACCAGGACCCGCAAGCCGACCACTCGTACCGAGCGGTGCCCGCCCCGTCGGATTCTCTTCCGCACCTGCTTGGTCGGCTGCTACGACGCTGCCGAACATCGACAACAATGCCGGGTCGCCGACGGCCACGTTCAAACCGTCGGCAAGACCTTCATTGTTGGTAACGACGAGCGTGCCGTCAAGTACCGTCGTACTGCCGCCGTAAGTGTTCGTGCCGCTGAGGACCAGCGTGCCCGAGCCGACCTTCGTAAGGCTGCCGCCGCTGTTGCTGTCGCTCAGGCTGCCGGAAAACGTCGTGTCGGCATTATTGCCGCCGACGGCCAGGGCCACGTCGGTGCTGAAGCCGTCGGTCAGTAGCAGGCTGCCGGAGCCTTGCAGGCCGCCGAAGGCAAAGCCGCCAATGCCCGCCTCAAAGCTCAAGGCACCGCTGCCGGAGGTGTCAAACGTGCTGCCCGAAAGCGCGTTGGAGTCGCCCAACTGCAGCGTGCCGTTGCAAACCAGCGTCGTGCCCGTGTAGCTGTTGGAGATTCCCAGCGTCATCGTGCCCGAGCCTGCGGCGATCAGCCCGCCGGGACCGGAAAGCGGACCATTCAGCGTCAGGGCGTTGCCGTTGGTGTCGAAGGTACCGTTGCTTCCCGAAACGCTGAGCGTAATCGGCATGGAGATCGTCAAGGGCGCCGCCGCCTGCAACGTGCCGCCGCCGAAATTGAAGGCCGCGCTCCCGCTGCCTTGGTTTAAGTAGGAAAGGCTGAGCAAGCCGCCGGTGAGGTTGTAGGTCCCCGCGGAACCGTGGTTTTCGGCCAAGTACAGATAGCTGACCGCATGCGTCCCGCCCGTCTGCGTGAACGTGCCGCTGCCCGCGAGGCCGACGATTTCGTAGCCTATGGAAAGCTGGGCAGTGCCACTCAACTGATACGTCCCGCTGTCGCCAGAGATGTAACCCAGATACAAAGAGGAGAGCGCACTGATTCCGTACGACTGCGGAAAGCTGCCCGTACCGTTGGAGCCGACGACCATCAGGCTGGCCGTAAGCGCCCCGCCCGTCATGCCGGAAAAGTTGGTGTCATTGACGATCACCGTTCCTGTGCCTAAGTTGACTTGTCCCGGATCGGCCAGCGACAGGCCGTTGTTGAGATTGATCCAACCGCCGGGCGTGGCGGTGATCGTCCCCTGGCAGTTGAACGGATCGGCAATCGTCCCCCAGCCGCCGAATCCCGTGCCGGCGGAGACGGTCAACGTCGTTCCTAAGGTGTGCAACAGACCTTGGTTGGAATAGCTCGAATAGTTGGCCGGATTAAAGCCCGGCTGAACAATCAACAGGGAATCGGAGCCCACAGAAAGCGATGCGCCGCTGGTATTGAAAACGTTGCCGGAGAGGTCCAGCAGCGCGCCGGTGCCGGCCGAAACGGCGACGAATTGGCTGAGGTCCAGCGTGCCGGGCACTTGAAACCCGCCGTCGACGACGCCAATCGTGCCGCCGCCGGTCCCTTGCAGCAGCCCCGCGCTGAGGAGGAAGTACCCGCCGTTGACGCTCACGTTGGTAATCGTGTTCACTCCGCCATACTGGTAGAAGATGCCTGTGCCATTTACGCCCACGTACTCGTTAACCGGATCCAGCGCGCCGCCGGACATTGTGTACGTACCGTTGGCGCCGGAATTAAAGCCCAGGTACAAGTTGCCGCCGGTCAGGGAATTCGTTCCGCCGGTCTGAGTAAACGTGCCGGTCCCGCCGTAGCCGACGTATTCGTTGGGCGCGCTTAGCTGCCCGCTGCCGCTGAGATAGTAGTACGATCCGTAGTTGCTCACCTGGTAGCCCACGTACAAAGCGGTGGAGAACGAGGCATTGCCTCCGGAATGATAAACCGCGCCGCTGCTGTTGTAGCCGATGTAGGCGTTGGCGGCGGAGAGCACGCCTGCGGAGAGGTAGTAGCTGCCGCCGCCAAGGTTGCCAACCGTCAGATTGGTGGCGACGAGGTTGGTCCCGCCCGACTGGGTAAACGCGCCATTCCGGGCGTTGTCGTTGATGTCTTCGACGTTGGCGGAAAGCAGGCCGCCGCTGAGATAATAGTTGCCGTTAAAGTACGTTCCCACGGAGAGATAGCCGGCCTGGTTGGTCCCGCCCGTCTGTGTGAAGGTTGCCAGTCCGGAGTAGCTGATGAATTCGTTTGCCGCGTTGAGCAGGCCGCCGTTGAGATTGTAGTAAGCGTTGCCGAAGCCGTATCCAAGGATCAGACCCTGCAGGTTGCCGCCCGCGGTGACCGTGTTGACCCCGCCGTTTTGGACGACGTAAGCCGCGGCGGCGCCGGTGCCGATGTACTCGTTATTGGCCGGCAGTGCGCCGCCGGCATTGACCTGCAGCGTGCCCGAATTGACTGTGGTATCGCCGCCATAGGCGCCGGTGCCGCTGAAGCTCAGCAGGCCCGGCCCATTGAGAGTGAGGCCGAGCCCCGAAGTCGATTGACTGACCGCGCCGGAGAGTTGCAACGTCGAGCCGCTGACTACGCTGGCAGTCAGGTTCCCTTGCAGCACCAGCGGCGCGGAAATGTTCTGAACTCCACCCGTGACGGTGATCGCGGCCCCGGCCGGCGTTCCCAGGCTCAACGCTCCGCCCGAGCCTTGCTCCAGCGTGTAGCTGTTGGCGCTGGTGGCGCCGAACACCAGCGCCCCGGCCGACTGGCCGCCGTCCAAGGTGACGAAGACCGTGCGTATCGCGGCGGAAAAGTAGACCGTGCCGCTGCTGGGTATCTGCGGGTTGGTGGACCAGTTGGCGCCGGTGGTCCAGCTTCCAGTGGTCGGCGAGGTCCACGTTCCCCCGCTGGCGCCCACGCCGGCGGCCGCGGCGATGAGGTCGATGTAGCCGGGATCGACCGCCGTCGACAAGACGTAGGCCATGCCGCTCTGGCTGGGCAGATTGAAGGCGCTCAGGTTGGGGTTGCCGCCCGCGTCGTAAATCAGCCGGTAATCGCCCGGCTGCGTCGGATTCACGCTAAAGGTGATCTGACCTCCCTGGTTGTTGCCGCCGCTGATGGTTAGGGTAGAGCCTCCCAGATTCACAAGATCGCCCCCATAGACGGGCCTGCCGTTGTTGCCGGTGCCGATCGAGGTGTTCAGGTTGAGGTCGTACTTGAGCGTCGTATAGACGTTGGTTGTCAGCCCGCCGAGGAGGTTCAGCGTGGCGTACTGCCCGGCAGCGAGGTCGGCGCCCGGGGCGATAATGTACGAGGAGAACCCGCCGCCCAGCACGCTGCCCTGGAGCGTGCCGCCGGCCGGTCCAGCGGCCAGGACGCCGCCCTCGGGGAGCAAGGGACCGCTGCCCAGCGCGGAACCCGAGGTATTGGCGGCCACGAGCGTGCCGCCATAGAGGATCGCGCCATTGGTAAACGTGTTGGCGGCGGTGAGCGTCAATGCGCCCGCCCCGGACTTTTCCAAGGAGCCGCCGCCGCTGCCGTTCAACAGCGGTTGGGAAATCGTGATGTTCTGCCCGTTGGTGTTGATGAGCGCCCCGTCATACTCGACGTAAGCCGCGGTCAGGCCGCTCATGAAACTGCCGCTAGACGCGCTTGGAACAAGCACGCCGCCGTTGAAGTAGAACGTGCTGGCGCCTTGCCCGCCGGTGATCTGGGAACAGTTGAGCGTGCCGCCATTGAGCGCGTACGTCCCGCTGGAAGTGTTGTAGCGGCCGAGCGTCAGCAGCCCGGCGTTGTTGACGCCTCCGCTCTGCGTGAAGTAGCCCTGTCCGAGGTTGCCGACATACTGACTGGAGCTGTTGATCGCTCCGCTGCTGAGCGTGTAGGTCCCGCTGGTAGTGGAATTGGCATAGCCGAGAAAGATGCTCCCGGCGTTGTGGGTCCCGCCGGACTGCGTGAAGCTCCCCGGTCCAAAGGCGCCGATGAACGCGGATCCCGTGGTCGTCAGAACACCCTGACCGCTGAGCGAATAAGCTCCGCCGTTGGCCGAGTTGCCAACGTAAAGTTCAAACGTATCGTTGAATCCGCCAGCCTGCGCGAAGCTCCCCGCGGCAAATTCGCCGATGTTCTCGCTCCCCTGGTCTTCGAGCGCTCCCGCGTTAAGGAAGTAGGCGCCGCCGGAGCCCGGATTGAAGCCCACATTGAGGAGCGCGTTGGGGCCCAAGTTGACGGCGCCCCGGATTGCACAAAGCTGGCCGAACCGGAATAGCCGACGTTCAAGACGCCGGCAGTTGGGATGTTGAGTGTTCCCGTGCCGCTGAGGTTGTAGCTTCCGTTGGAACCGGGACGGTAGGCGAGATAGAGGTTCACGGCGTTGAATATCCCCCCCGACTGGTTGAAACTTCCCGAGCCGGCGTCGCCGACGTATTGGTTGCCTGAGCAGGTGAGAACGCCGCCGTTGAGGTTGTACGACCCGGTGCTGCCACTGCCGTATCCGAGGTCCAGAGCGGACGAAACCGTGTGCGTTCCGCCCGACTGCGTGAAGCTGCCATCGCCGGAGTAGCCGATGTAGTCAGTATTCGTGGAAAGCGTCGCCTGCTCGCTGAGGTTATACGCCCCGCCGCTGTTGGCGACGAGTATTGGCGCCCGTACAGCGCCTGCCGACTGAGCGAGGGAACCGCCGTTCACGGTAACGCTGCCCGACAAGGCGATGTTACCTGTGATGGCGATCGTTCCGACGCCCACTTTGACGAGCGATAGCTGGCCGGCGCTGTTCTGCATGGCGCCGGAAAACGCGCTGGACGCGTTGCCATTGCCAATGGTCAAAGTGCCGTCGCCGGACAAGTTGTCGATCGTCCCTACTCCGCTGATGGCGCCGACGTTCACGGAATAGCCGTGTACGTCCAACGTGCCACTATTGACCGCCAAGGAGGTGGTTCCCGCGCCAGCGCCGAGTTGTTTTCGGCCTGCAGCACTCCGCCATTGATCGTCGTGCCGCCGAGATAGCTGTTGACCGCGGCAAGCGTCAGCGTGCCGGCTCCGTCCTTCACCAACCCGTCAAAGATGAAATTACTCAGGCCGCTGGCAAATGTCACGTTTTGGCCGTTGGTGTCGATCTGCACCGGTGCGCTGCTGATGAAGATTCGACTGGAATAGTCCCGCGTGTTGCTGGCGGTGTATTGCAGCGTTCCGCCCGCGAACTCGATATTGCCGCCGCCCGCCAAGGCGTTGGCATTGGCCAGGGTGAGAATGCCGCCGGCGATGAGCGTGGCACCCGTGTAACCGTTCGATCCGGCGAGTACCAGCGTGCCGGGGCCATTGAACGTGAGAGAAGTGCCCGCGTTTGCCTCGCTCAGCGCCGGAGACGAGCAGCCCGAACCCATCGGCGACGTTCACCGTCAGCGGGCCTTCCAGCGTCACCGGCGCCGAAATTAGGTGGTTGCCGGCGACCACGGAGATTGAGCCTCCGGACGGCGTCCCCAGTCTCAGCGTGCCGCCGGTGCCTTGGGCCAGCGCGTAGCCGTCGGCGAATTGGTTGACGTTGAACACCAGCGCTGCGGCTGACTGGTTCCCGTCCAGGGTCACGGTGATCGGGGCAGTAGGATTAACGGGCACGCCGCCAAAGTAGACGGTGATACCGCTGGGGACGACGGGGTAATTCCAGTAGCTAGCGTCGCTCCAGCTTCCGCTTCCGTTGCGAGCCCAGGTCCCGCCGCTCATGGCCGCGGAACTGAGATGGAACCCCAACACGTTCATGAGGGTCAGGTCGACGGACGAAAGGGTATTGACGACGCCGCCAGCACTGTATGCGTTGAAAGCGTCATTGGTCAAGGAGTTCTGGTAGTTTTGGTTCGCGACGCCGACGCCCCAGTCATCAGGGTCCTCCGTGTCCGTGCCAGAGCTGTTCTTGAAGGCGTAGTTGTAGGAATTGAGGTCGGTATTGCCGCCGTTGAAGGAGAACCAAACGTTCGTGTTGTTGGTCATGTCGCGCGTATTCGTGCCCCCGTCGTAGCGAAAAAGGTCGTTGGGCTCATAACTTGGTAACCCGTTGCCGAAATTGCCGCCAAGCCCCCAAGTTCGGCCCATGGCTTCAGAAAGCTCGTGGTACGCAACGCCGATGAAATCATATTCCCCTTGAACGGCGCGATTGTTCGGATTGAATGCCCAGTTGTAACCCGCCCCGAAAGTGACCGACCCGTCGTTGCCGGTATTGCTGGCCGAAAGCAGCCCCAAGGCCTTGGCTTCGCCATTGGGCACAACCCAAGTATTCGGGCCGCCAGGGCTTGGATCGGTCGCGGGCAGATTCAGGACCGCGATCAGTTGTGCCGGTTGTGTGGCGTTGGTGGCAAGGGCGTTGAGTATCTGGTTATAAGTGAAATACCCCTGAACGTTATTATGGCTCGCGCCGAAAGTGCTTGTGCCCGTGGCACCATTCACCAGGATATTGATTGTGATGGGGTCGGTAATATCGTTGTCGAATGTCTGCGCCGCGTAGGCCACGGCGCTGGTAAAGCTGTTAGTATTGGCGCCGAAGTCGGTTACGCTCAAGCTGCCGGAGAGGTTGAACGTCAAATTGATGTCCAAGGCGAACGCCGGGGCGGTCGCCGCCAGGAGACAGATCGCGGCCAGTGGCAGCCTCAGTTTGGGATTGGGCAAGCTCGACATGATTTTGGTCCTCTCGGTGGTTGGTGAATCCTCCCGATGGATATGCCGGTATAGACCGCCATCCCCTCAAAAAAACCAAAGAAATTGCCAAAATCGGAGCGTGGGGAGATTCTCGGGGCGCAAAACCGCTTTAGCTCCCGCCGAATCTTGGTCTTTCAGTCAGGCATCCAACTGTGTGAGAAACGCCTCTGGCGTGAGGATGGCAATACCCCGAAACGGGTTAAGCACGAGGAGGTCCTGGTCGCCGGTTATGATATGGCTTGCCGTGCCGGTGACTGCCAACTCGAGAAACTTGTTATCGTCGCTGTCGCGGCAAACAGTAATAACCTCGGTCACGTTAATCTTTTCCGCCGACTGCACGAGTGCGGCGAGAAACTCCAATCGCTCCTCCGGCGAGACATACTTGTCGAACTTTGGCCGCCGCAACACTTCGTCCACTTCGGCAACCGTCGCTGCCGAAACCAGCAGCTTGCCGCGAATTGTGGCCGCATCGACTGCTAGCCTCGGCACGCTGCGGGGAACCAAGACGGCACTCACAGCGACGCCGGTGTCAATCACGGTCCGCATTATGACACGTCGTGCAGAAGGGAATCGAGGATCTCGGGAGTTAAACCTCTTGACTCGGCGTTTCGCCCGATCTCATCCATCACCTCCTTCAAGGAGTGCGCGGGATGGGTGATGAGCTCGCGTAGCCGGAGGTTAAGCAGTAGCTGCAACTTCTGACGATCCTCCTCAGACGCTGTGGTAAACGCCCGAGCACTTTCCGGATCGACTTCAAGAGTTATGGTGGCTGTTGACACGATTGACTTTCTCCCCGGAATCGGGAACTCGTAAGCGATTCCTCATCGTAGACCCGCTTGACATTACTATAGCAGAAGTCAACTCTTTGGCTTGGCCAAGTTCCCAAGCACCTCGCTGTACATGTCTATACTCAGGTTGAGCGATTCGCCACGTTCTTGCATCATTTGCAAGGCGGCGTCATTGCACTCGTCTTTGCAAACTACGAAGTGATCCCTAAACGTTTATCCAATCCCTCCTGCCGCCTCGTACGCCGCGATCTTCTCCTCGTGCTGCAGCGTCGTGGCGATGTCGTCCAGGCCGAGCAAAAGGGTCTGCCGACGGGATTCGTCGATCTCGAATTTCAGCGATAGCCCGTAATCGTCCGTCACGGTACAGGTTTCCAGGTCGACCGCCAACTGATAGCCCGGATGCACGGCGGCACGCTGGAAAAGGTCGTCGATCTGGTTTTCGTCCAGGCGGATCGGCAACATGCCGTTCTTGAAGCAGTTGTTGTAGAAGATGTCGGCGAAGCTGGGGGCCAAGAGCACGCGGAAACCGTAGTCCTCCAATGCCCACGGCGCATGCTCGCGGCTGGATCCGCAACCGAAGTTCTGCCGCGTCAAGAGCACGCTCGCCCCGGCGTACTCCGGGCGGTTCAACTCAAAGGTCGGATTCGGCGTGCCGTCGTCCAGAAACCGCCAATCGAAGAAGAGAAACTTGCCGAAGCCCGTGCGCTCGATCCGTTTGAGGAACTGCTTGGGGATGATCTGGTCCGTATCGACGTTCGAGCGGTCCATCGGCAGGACCAGGCCGGAGTGTTGGGTGAAGGCACGCATGATAGTTTTCAGTTTTCAGTTTTCAGTGTTCAGTGCCCAGCCCGTGCGGAACACTGAAAACTGAACACTGAAAACTACTTGTACTCCCAGCTTCTCGTATCAACGAAATGCCCTTTAACCGCCGCGGCGGCGGCCATTGAGGCGGAAACGAGGTGCGTCCGCCCGCCTTTGCCTTGCCGCCCCTCGAAATTGCGGTTGCTGGTCGAGGCACAGCGCTCGCCCGGCGCGAGCTTGTCGGGATTCATCGCCAGGCACATGCTGCAGCCCGCCTCGCGCCACTCGAAGCCGGCGGCCTGGAAAACCTTGTCCAGCCCCTCGGCCTCCGCCTGCCGCTTGACGTTCTGGCTGCCCGGCACGACCAAGGCATGTACGCCGTCGGCCACGCGATGCCCGCGGGCAACAGCGGCGGCCGTCCGCAGATCTTCGATGCGGCCGTTGGTACATGAGCCGATGAACACGCATTCGACCGGCACCTCCGTAATTGGCGTGTGTGGCTTCAGGTTCATGTACTCCAAGGCGGCCGCCGCCGCCTTGCGGTCGGTCGGATTGCGAAACTCGTCCGGATCGGGCACCTTGCCGCAAACGCCGGTTACCTGTCCGGGATTCGTGCCCCACGTGACCTGCGGCTCGATGTCAGCGGCGTGGAAGACCTCGGTGCGGTCGTAGTCGACGCCCGGATCGCTCGGCAGTTTCTTCCAATGCTCCACGGCTGCGTCGAAATCCTTCGGCGCGAAAGGCCGGCCGCGGAGATAGTCCAGCGTCTTCTCGTCCGGCGCGATCAGCCCGCTGCGGGCGCCCGCCTCAATCGTCATGTTGCAGACGGTCATCCGTTCCTCCATGCTCAAGGCGCAGACCGCCGAGCCGGTGTATTCGATGCAGTAGCCCGTGCCGCCGCTGGTTGAGATCTGGCCGATGAGCCAGAGGATCATGTCCTTGGCGGTGACGCCGGGCGGCAGGCGGCCGTCGACGCGAAGCTCCATCGTCTGCGGCTTCTGCTGCAAGAGCGTCTGCGTGGCCAGGACGTGCTCGACTTCACTGGTGCCGATGCCGAAGGCCAACGCGCCGAAGGCGCCGTGCGTGGCCGTGTGGCTGTCACCGCAGACGATCGTCATGCCCGGCTGCGTCAGCCCCAGCTCCGGCCCGATGACGTGGACGATGCCCTGGTTGCGGTCATTCAGGTCGTACAAACGGATGTCGAAGTCGCGGCAGTTGTTCCGGAGGGTGTCGATCTGCTGGCGGGAGATTTCGTCGGCGATCGGCAGCGCGCGGCTGGTGGTCGGCACATTGTGATCGACCGTGGCGACGGTCCTTTCCGGCCGACGCACCTTCCGCCCGGCTAGCCGCAGGCCCTCGAACGCCTGGGGGCTGGTAACCTCATGGACGAGATGCAGGTCGATGTACAGGATGGTCTGTTTGCCGCGCTTGGCATGCACGACGTGGTTGTCCCAGATCTTCTCGAACATCGTGCGGGGGAGGGTGGGCATGGCTACAGCGGGAATTGCGGGTTTGAATAACTGATATTGTTGGCGATTAAGTCTAACAATTCTACGATTTGCGGCGAAGAAATGCCAGTACGTCAGCGGTGGGGCGGATTTGTGCGCGATTGAATTGACAAAACACAACTGCCCCGGCGTTTGCCGGGGCAGTACGTAGAGGCCAAGTGACGCGCCGGAGGCGCATCGGCAAATCAGCAAGACTCGCAGCAGCAAACGGTCGCGTCGTCGAGGCAAACGCAGCATTCGCAGCCCGCCTTGGTACAAGCGCAGACGCAATTGCAGCAGGCTTCGATCATACCGCAGCAGTTTTTCTCGCTGCCGGTGCATGTGAAGCACACGCCGTTGGCGGTCGCGGTGCAGGCGCACTCGCAAATGCACAGGTTGCACTGGCAAACCACCGCGCCGTTGGCAGTGCAGCAGAAGCTCAGCTTGCCGCCGGACAGCGCCTTGCACGCGTCCTGCAAAGTGGCCGCTCCCTGCTCGTCCTGGCAGGTGCAGGTGATCTTCATGCCGTCACGGCACTTCTCCACCTTCATCGTGCATTGCGGAACACACTTCCCCGAGGCGGTTGAACGCGCGCTCCGTGCTTGGCAAGTTGTCGACGCGCCACTCAGGCCCTTATCGGAAATCGTTGCATTTGACATAACTACGCTCCTCACTGGTTAAAAGACTCGGCATTGCCGATGCGGAATTCACGAGCCGCCGCCCGAAGTCCGGGCCGGCGCCCTCAAAACTGCGCAAGTATAGGAAGCCCTTGCGCTTCAGGGGGAATCTTTCCGGTTGCTATCACGCCAAATCTGTGCGGCACGCGCAAACGATATGCATTCTGCCGACGCTGGCAACCATGTTGAAAACTCCGAAAGTTAGGATCGTAGAGAGGCGGTGATGGTTCCTGTGATAGTTGCCCATTGCGTGGTTTCTCCATCTCGAGCGATATAGTAGGTAGAGCCTCACGCACGTGCGAGGCCAATCCTGACCGGTCGAGGTGGTCCTTGGCAGATGGCAGCCGATGTCTCGCTATGGCAAGACAAGATGGACCAGTGGGGGGGTACCAAACTCGACGCCGCCATGAACATCATCCTGGTGGACTACTCCTTTGCGAACGACAAGTTCCAGCGAGCCAAGTTCCAGTCGCGATCGGGCCCAGCACAAAACAGCAGGCAAGATAACGTCCGCGCCGCAAATCGCTTGCCATTCTTCCAATATTCCGCTAGAATAAGCGAAAACGCGGCTGTCCTCAGTCGGGCTATCGAAGGCGGTTTGCGATAAACATCTCAGCGGGGGGGAGCGCAAATGGCGTTCAGACGATTTGGCATCGCGATCGCGATCGTGGCAGGAATGGCGTCGGCCGCCCGGTCGCAAACTATTCCCACGCCTTACATCTATGGCGTTCCCGTAACGCCGCCGGACTGGTTCACCGCTCACCTGCAGTTGATTGGGCCGCAGCTTCCGGGCGAGTCGCGTTCCGTGCGGCCGGCGAACGCCAACGGCCAACCATCGTTTTACCCTACGCAAGTCGAGCAAGCCTACGGGCTGGCCACGCTGCAGGGCGGCCTCGGGAGCTCGGCGAAGGCGAATGCTGGCGCGGGCAAACGATTGCCATCATCGACGCCTACAACCTCAACAACGCGCTCTCGGGGCTGAACACTTTCTCCGCCGGCTACAATGGCCTTTGGTCGTTGCCGGCGATGAGTGCCTCCGGCACCGGACCGACCTTCACCGTGCTCAACCAGAGCGGCGGAACGAGTCTTAGCGGAATCAGTTCGGATTCAGATTGGAACGGCGAGGAATCTCTCGACATCGATTACGTCCATGCAATGGCCCCGCTGGCCAATATCATTCTCTACGAAGCCGCTAACAATTCCAACACGAATCTCTATGCCGCACTCAACGCGGCCCGGAACAATCCGAATGTTTCGGTGGTAACCATGAGTTGGTCAGGCCCCGAATCCAGCGGGGAAACGAGCAACGATTCGACTTACTTCACTACGCCCGGCACGAAGGCCACGGCCGGCGTGAACATCACGTTTACCTCCTCGACGGGCGACGAGGGCGATATCAACGAAAGTCCGGGTAACAAGCAAGCGGATATCCGGCCACGTCAAAGAACGTTATCGCCGTAGGCGGCACCAGCCTCTACCTGAATACCAACAGCTCTTATAACCATGAGACGGCCTGGGGTTGGAACAGCAGTTACCAGTGGGGCGGCGGCGGGGGAACGAGCGCCTACGAACCCAAGCCAAGCTGGCAAACGACTTACGGGAGCATCAACGGCGGCGTTCTCGGCGCGGCGAACGAAGCGCACCGAACCCGACGTTTCCCTGCTGGCAGATCCCATTACCGGCGTGTACATCTACGATCCGGCCACACCCGGCTGGGAAACCGGCGTCGGGGGCACGAGCCTCTCCTCTCCCTTGTTTGCCGGTCTGATCGCCGACGCCGACGGCATGCGCGCCGCCGCGGGCCACCCCACGCTGGCCGGAACGCAGACCCTCTCCGCCCTCTACCTTGCCCCTAGCAGCGATTTCAACAACATCACGTCCGGAAACATCAGTCCCACGGGGAATGCCAGCTTTTCGTCAACCGGGGGCTACAGCCTGGCCACGGGTCTCGGTTCGCCGATTGCCAACCTGCTGGTGCCCGCCCTGGCAGGTTTCGGCATCACCTCGACCAGTTACAGCCTCACCGCGTCGCCAGCGGCGGTGAATATCCACGTCGCCTCGGCCAGCACCTTCGCGTCGACAACCATAACCGGGTCGCTGACCAACACGGGCAGCAGCAGCACGACTTCGGATTCGCTCAGCTACGGCGGTTTCGGCCTGACAGCGTCCGGCGGGACGCTCAGCGGCGGCAACTTGCCGCTGGGCACCGGCACAGCCGCGGTCGGCCACAGCACGTCGGGAACCAAGACGTTCAGCAGCAACACGGCGGGCAGCTTCACCATCACGCCCTCCGCCGTCTCGGTGCTGAACATGGTCGCCACCGGCACGCCGTTCCTCAGCGGCAGCGGCTCAACCACGGTAACGGTTTACCGCCTGGCCGCGCCCGGCACTATCGCCGGATTGACTTTCAACGGCAACTACCACGTCGGCGACAGCGTTGCGCCGCAGGTTCTCACGGTAAGCAACACGGCGGCCAACGACGGCTACTCCGAAGGACTCGATGCCAGTTTCGGCGTGCATTCTTCCGGCCTGATTGTCAGCGGATCGACGGGGCTCATCGGCGCGGGAGCGAGCGACAGCAGCTCGTTGCAGGTTGGCATCAACACGGCCAGCGCAGGCGCCGAGAGCGGCACGGTTTTCGTAACGCTGACTAGCGACGGCACGGGCACCAGCGGCCTGGGGACGACCAGCTTGACCGCGCAAATCGTTGGTATTACGGCCGGCAACGTTTACCGGCTGGCCGCGCCCGCGCTAGGACCGACAACCTTCAACATGCACCTCGGGTCGGCGGGCACCGGAGCCTTGATCGTGGCCAACACCGCCGCCAACGACAACTTTAGCGAGTCGCTGGACGCCAGCTTCGGCAGCGTCTCCGGCGCACTAGTTCCCAGCGGGTCGATCGCCCTGCTGGCGTCGGGCGGCAGCAGTGCGGCGATGTCGCTGGCAATGTCTACCAGCGCCGTCGGCTCGCAAAGCGGCAGTGTGACCCTCAACTTCACTTCGGACGGGACCGGCACCAGCGGCTTGGGCTTGACGTCGCTTAACAGCCAGACGTTCGGCGTGACGGGCAATGTCTATCGGCTGGCCGCCCCCGGCACGCTCGCTCCGATAAGCTTCGGCACGGTCCACGTCGGGGCGAACGCGGCGTTGATCGTCGCCAACACGGCGGCCAACGACGGCTGGAGCGAAGCGCTGGACGCCAGCTTCGGCAGCGCAAGCGGCGGATTGGCCGCCAACGGGTCCGTCAGCCTTTTGGCCTCCGGCGGCAGCAGCGCGGCCATGTCGCTGACCACCAGCGCCGCCGGGCCTCAAGCCGGCACTGTGACCGTCAACTTCACGTCGGACGGGACCGGCACCAGCGGCCTGGGCTTGACGTCGCTTAACAGCCAGACGATCGGCGTGACGGGGACCGTGTACCGCCTGGCCGCGCCGGCGCGCTCGCTCCGATAAGCTTCGGCAACGTCCACGTCGGCGCGACGGCGCCGCAACAGGCGTTGATCGTCTCCAACACCGCCGCCAACGACGGCTGGAGCGAAGCGCTGGACGCGAGCTTCGGCAGCGTCGCCGGCGGACTGGTTTCCAGCGGTTCCGTCGGCCTCTTGGCCTCCGGCGGCAGCAGCAACGCGATGTCGCTGGCGATGGTCACCAGCGCCGCCGGCCACCAAGGCGGCAATGTGACCCTCAGCTTCATTTCGGACGGGACCGGCAGCAGCGGCCTGGGCTTGACCGCGCTCGCCAGCCAGACCGTCAGCGTGACGGGGAACGTGTATCGCCTGGCGGCGCCGGCGCGCTCGCCCCGATCAGCTTGGGCAACGTCCACGTCGGCGCGCCCAAGCATTGATTGTCGCCAACACGGCGACCAACGACGGCTTTAGCGAAGCGCTGGACGCGAGCTTCGGCAGCGTCGCCAGCGGGCTGGTCGCCAATGGGTCCGTCAGCCTTTTGGCCTCCGGCGGCAGCAGCGCGGCCATGTCGCTGGCCGCCAGCGCGGTCGGTCCCCAAGGCGGCAATGTGACCGTCAACTTCACATCGGACGGGACCGGCAGCAGCGGCCTGGGCTTGACGTCCTTGGGCAGCCAGACGATCAGCGTGACGGGCAACGCCTATCGCCTGGCCGCGGCCAGCGCGCTCGGTCCGATAAGCTTCGGCAACGTCCACCTTGGCTCAACCGCGGCACAAGCGCTCGTCATTGCCAATACCGCGGCCAGCGATGGATGGAGCGAGTCGCTGGACGCCGGCTTCGGCAGCGTCGCCGGCGGACTGCTCTCCAGCGGGTCCGTCGGCCTTTTGACATCCGGCGGAAGCAGTACGGCGATGTCGCTGGCGATGGTCACCAGCGCCGCCGGCCACCAAGGCGGCAACGTGTCCGTCAACTTCACATCGGACGGGACCGGCAGCAGCGGCCTGGGCTTGACGTCGCTCGGCAGCCAGACGATCAGCGCGACGGGCAACGTCTACCGCCTGGCCGCGCCCAGCACGACTGGTCCGATCAGCTTGGGCAACGTCCACATCGGAGCGACGGCGCCGCAGCAGGCGTTGATCATCGCCAACACCGCGGTCAACGACGGTTGGAGCGAATCGCTGGACGCCAGCTTCGGCAGCGTCGGCGGCGGACTCCTCTCCAGCGGGTCCATTGGCCTGCTGGCGTCCGGCGGAAGCAGCAACGCGATGTCGCTGGCAATGGTTACCAGCGCGGCCGGCCCCCAAAGCGGCAACGTGACGGTGAACTTCGTTTCCGACGGGACCGGCAGCAGCGGCCTGGGCCTGACGGCGCTGGGCAGCCAGACGATCAGCGTGACGGGCAACGTGTACTCCGGCCAGGGCGTGTGGAACACCAACGGCGGCGGCTCGTGGACCGATTTCAGCAAGTGGACGACGCTGGGCGGCGTGCCGGGAATCGACGGTGCGCTGAGCGCGGGCGATACGGCCCTCTTCGGGGCCGCGCTGAGTGCCGGCTCGGCGACAGTTTCTCTTAACGGCGCGTCGCCCCATGTCAGCAGCCTGACGTTTAGTACCACGGCAAAGTACACCGTCGCACAAGGAACCGGCGGTACGCTCAATTTGGATGCCGGCGCCGGCACCGCCACGATCGCGGTCCTGGCCGGCAATCACGCGATCGCATCGCCCGTAACGCTCGTCAGCGCCGCCAACTTCACGCAAGCCGCTGGAAGCAGTTTGACGATTTCCGGCGCGATCGGCACAGTGTCCACTTCGGCGGCGAGCAGCCTCGCCTTGAGCCAGGCCGGCCCCGGCTTGCTCGTCCTCGGCGGCGCAAACACCTACTTCGGGCCGACGACCGTCAGCGGCGGCGTGCTCAGCGCCGCGAACCCCAACACGCTGTCGTCCAACTCCGACATGTTCGTCGGCGGTGGCAGCTTGGTTGTCACCGCGGGACCGCAGACCGTCAAGTCGCTGACTATCGGCCCAGCCGGCACTTTGAACGTGAGCGTGGGCAACCTGTTGACGTCCCTCAATGCGGCCACGTTCGGCGACGGCACGCTGAACGTCTCCAACTACACGCTGGGCACGACCGAGGAGCTGATCGCCTACGGATCGCACGCCAACCCCGGCAGCGACGCCTTCCTCTCGTTCACCGTCGACGGCTCCAATTCGACCGGCTACCAGTTGGAATACCAAGCGAACGAGTTGGAGATTGCTCCCGTGCCCAACACGTCGATGCTCGTCCCTTCGACCAGCGCTTTAGGCTTCGGCCGCGTGCTATCGACGGCCGTTGGCACGCTGCCCGTAACCGTGGGTCTTTCCGGCGGCACGACCAGCACCGGGGCCACGGCCGCGGTGTTTACCGGCGGTTTGCAAGGAGCTACGATCACGTCGGCAACCTCTTCGGGGCCCGGTTACATCACCGCCTCGCAGAACTGGACCGTCAATGTCGGGCTTGGCGTTGGGCTTGGCGCGCACAGCGACACGGTGGTGATCCAGAACACGGGCAACAGCGGCACTGGGCCAACCGGCACGGCCGGCCCGCCGCCGACCGGCAACCAGCAAGGCCCGATCGACGTGGCTGTGAGCGGCACGGTGGTTTCGAAACGCACGGTCAACGCGCCGGCCGTGACCGCCTTGCCGGGAACGTGGCAAGGAAGCTACCATGCGGGCGATGCGATCAGCGCGCCGGTCACCTTCGGCTACAGCTATCCCGGCGGCGGCAGCGGCAGCCTCAACGACACCGAAAGCGCCAGCGTGGCGGCCTACAGCGGCGGTGCGGATGCCAATGGAGTCACGCTCGCCGGCAGTCCGAATAGCATTACGTCCTCGGCCGCCTTTACGCGGAACTTCACGGGAACAGCGACCGTTGGTTCCGGCAGCGGCAATTTCACGCTGAACGTCACTCCCGAACTGTCCTCGTCGGCGACGGTCACGGCGGCCTACACGATCAGCGTCACGTCCGGCAGCATGAACTGGTCCGGGCCGTCCGGAGGAAGCTGGTCGACTGGCGGCTGGACCGATACCGTCGCCGGCGGCGCCCCGGTGGCCCCGGGACTCAATCCCTCCTGGACGCACTCCGACGTGGCGAAGTTCGGCAGCGGCGCCGGCTCGGCAACGACCGTCAATCTCGACGTTTCGCCCAGCCTCGCCGCGGTTGCCTTTTCGGGCACGACCGCTTACAAGCTTGCCGCCGCGGGCGGCACGCTGACGCTGAACAACGCCGGCAACGGCGCGTCGATCGCGGCCAACGCCTCGGCGCCCTCGGTTATCAACGCGCCGCTGGTGCTGGCCGACAATCTCACGGTGTCCGGCAGCGGTACGCTGGAATTCGGCCCCACCGGCACGATCACCGACAATGGCGCCGGCAAGGCATTGATCTTGAATGCCGCCGGGGGAATCTTGGAGTTGAGCGGTTCCAACAGCTACAGCGGCGGAACGACGGTCGCCGACGGCACGCTGATCGCGGCCGAAAACGAGGCCATCCAGGACGGGACGAACCTGTACGTCGGTTCCGGCTTGTCGGCATTCTTCGGCGCGGCGGTTTCACGCAAACCAATCGCACCGACACGGCAGCCCAAGTCTCAGCGGTTCCCGAACCCGGTGCGCTGGCGCTCCTCGTCGCGGCCGGCACGCTGCTGTTGATACGCCGGAAACGCCTAGGCGGTACCAGTAATTAGACCATGAGGTTGTCGAGATCGACCAACTGCCGCTAAGCGGTCGGCTGATTGGCCTTCAGCCGCTCAAGGAAGCTCGGTCGCGTGGCTTCCGAAGACGACCGGAGCCGAAGCCGAATCGGTAGTTGCGTTTTCGTTGTCCAAGGAGCAGCCAATGGCTATAGAACACTTCAACATCGCGATCGCGCTTGCGGCGGGAATCGCCTCGGCCGCCCGGTCGCAGACTAATCCTTCCCTGAACATTTTTGACACACCTGT